>JAETNR010000023.1 GCA_021772055.1 Blautia sp.
AATGTCAACATGTATGTAGTTTTGAAGGTGCAAACCTTTATAATCCTCCTTAGCTCAGTCGGTAGAGCATGCGGCTGTTAACCGCAGTGTCGTTGGTTCGAGTCCAACAGGGGGAGTTTTTCGAATTTGGCTCCATGGTCAAGCGGTTAAGACACCGCCCTTTCACGGCGGTAACAGGGGTTCAAATCCCCTTGGAGTCACTAAAATAATAACAAAAATGTGATTTTTATGTGGCTTGATTCCAGCATTTGGTGTATAATAGGTAAAGAAAGCGTTATATGCCGATGTGGCTCAATTGGCAGAGCAGCTGATTTGTAATCAGCAGGTTATCGGTTCGAGTCCGATCATCGGCTTTTTGGACCTTTAGCTCAGTTGGTTAGAGCAACCGGCTCATAACCGGTCGGTCCTGGGTTCGAGTCCCCGAAGGTCCATTTTTATATTGTTTGGCCCAGTGGCTCAGTTGGTTAGAGCGCCGCCCTGTCACGGCGGAGGTCGAGAGTTCGAGTCTCTTCTGGGTCGTTTTATTATATGGGGTCTTAGCTCAGCTGGGAGAGCATCTGCCTTACAAGCAGAGGGTCATAGGTTCGAGCCCTATAGGCCCCATTTAATGAAAATGCCGCAGTGGCGGAACTGGCAGACGCCCGGGACTTAAAATCCCGTGGGTAGCGATACCCGTACCGGTTCGATTCCGGTCTGCGGCACTGAAGAACCTTGAGAAATCAAGGTTTTTATTTTTGGGGCAAACTGTGAGGGTGGAGAACTGTACATCAGTGTTCAGGATGACGGAACATGGTCAGGACTGAATAATCCACTTTACAACACAGCAACCACAAAGTGGTTAGCCCATGGTAAAATAGTCTAAGCCTACCTGACTGCCAAGTGCAAGGTAGGCTTATTTATTTTCAATTGTTTTTTCCATTTACCGTTACTGCTTCTTGCGGGAACTTTTACTTAATAATTATTTACAACTTTCATAGCACAGTTTGCCCATTTAGTTAGGCGCTCGGGATTATAGCGTACTGTAGAGATATCCTTTAAAATCATTTCCAGTGCTACGCCATTTTTGCGCGCTGCGTTGCAGGTTCTTGTGAGGTCAGCAGCTATTAATTCGCAATCCATTATTTCCTCCGCAAGGAATGAGGGAGAGGGCTTGTTAGACATTACGATATCTTTACGAAGTTTTTCGGCAAAGATTTCTCGGTTGCTCCAAGGACTGCAGGATAATTTTTGGACATGAGGAATCTTTTGTACGATATCCATTCGGTCGTCCAGCCGATCGCAGCAGCCATAATACATCATGCCATATTCATTTGCAAGTTGGGAAATATAGGGAACCTCAAATTCTTCTGTCACATCAGGAGAAACGGAAGTAAAAAGCTGGGCCATTCCAAATCCCCAGGCATGATGTGTATCACTTCCTTCTCCCGCCCCAAAATCCGGAAGCTGTTCATCATTATATGTGATAGAACAGTGGCAGGTATTGGCAGAAGTATCCACTAACCCCAGAGCATTCATTTGCCGGATACCAGCTAATGCGGAATGAGTCATTCTTTTCATGATCTCATGAATAAATTCAGGACGGTCGATTAAGTCAAAGTAAATATTTTCTACTCCCATACGTTCAGCAAGGACATCCCATATACCTAAATGGACAAAAGGCCCTCCGGCTTGGCGTACGGGTAGTATTCCATCAAAAATGTAGTTCGCTACTTCCAGCCATTCCTTAGATTCACTCTTGTTTAAAGTGATTTCCATATCTTTAATCTTATCTAAATCTGTTTCTTCTGCTAATTGGTTATTGTAAGAATGAGAAACTACGGAATTATTTTTATCAGTTGCCACGATGTTCTGCGCAACATTCACTCCCCATCCGCTGTTTTGAGTAGAATAAGGAATTGTTAAAATGGGCTCTACCACCATATCAACAGGAAAATGGTTCCATTTATAAATGGTACTGCGCAAGAAAAATTCAATTTTTTGAATAAATGGATCACTTGCTACACAGGACAGTTCCCCGCTTTGGTTTAGTTCATTCCAGGGCAGCTGGTTAATTAACACCATGGGACGTGTGTTGTCATGGCGGTTAAAGGCTTTCCACAATTCCATTTTTTCCCTTTGTATTGGAAGTGATGCAATTTCCATATATTCATTTGCAAGTGTACGAAGTGTACTAATTTCTTCTTTCCTTAAATTCATTTTGCTTCCTCCTAATAATTCTTGATGCTTATATTGTACATGCTTTCGCGTATAAAAGAATGGCAGATAATATGCAAAAGTTCTCAAAATGTAAGATTTTAAGATTGTGGCAGAGAGGGGGAATAGGTATAATAAAGAAAAAAAGAATGGAGAAAGTGCAGATGCTTTTTTTATGTGGATTGCTTACTGTGGAACGGCAGTGGCATGTAGAAGAAATTTGTCCCGCATCTTATTGTAGAGTTTATTATGTGCATGCAGGAAATGTGGTTTATAGAGATGAATATACGACTAAACAGCTATGTGCCGGTTGTCTATATATTTTTCCATCTACATTGCCCTATGAGATGGTGCAGGATCCGGAAGATCCTTTGAATTGTCTATTCCTTCACATTGATGTTTCGCCAAAGCTTTTGTCGAAGCTTGTGGAAATAGAAGTTGAGGAGGGTACATTTTTAAGCTGTCTTTTGGAAACCATGGAGACGTGGATAAAAGAGCACCCTTTTGGAGATATAGATATGATTTTGCAAGCGCTTTCTAATACGTTTTTGGAGTATGTGAATAGAGAGAAGATGTTGCAGTCTGTTCCGGAAAATCTGGCAGATACGGTCACTTATATTAATGAGCATGTGCGGGAAAGAATTACGGTGGAGGATTTAAGTGATCGTTGTGGTTATCACTCTCAGTATTATATTAGTTTCTTTCGTGCACATATGGGTATTACTCCTCATCAATATTTGATACGCCACCGTATGAAACTTGCCATTCATGAGCTTATGGCTGGAAAAAGCGTTTCAGAAACAGCTGATTTTGTAGGATATCAGGAGGTACGGAATTTTATTAGGGCATTTAAGAAATATTACGGATTCTCTCCTAGGCAAGTGAGGAAAATGCTGCAGCCATAAATGGATATTTTTTATAACGAGAACGTTTTCTTGAATGGATTATCTTATTTTTTGAGAACTTTTGCATACTATCTGCCATGTTTTTCTGCACAAAAAAGCAGCTGCAATTTGTTTAGCCGGTCTTACAGCAATTTCAACGATAGGAGTTACAGGAATTTATGCAGAAGAGGCGAATTATGATGTAGATAATATGGAGTTCGATAATGTTGAGCTTCGTGTTACATTTCGTTTTACCAGAGACTCCGAAATAGATGGACAGGCAAGATGGTATTATGAGATGGTTGATCGGTTTAACCAGGAGAATGAGGGAAAGATTCATGTGACAGATGAGAGTATATCAACAGAATCGGATTACTTGGAAAAATTGACAACAGATTTTGCATCAGGGGATGTACCTAATGCTTTTGTGGAGTATGGCGGCAGCCGTACTAAGGAATATGTGGAAGCCGATTATATATTGGATCTTCAGCCGTATTTTGAAATAAGGCTACCGCAATCCCACTGGCTTTAGACGGTAGGTTAAGGTAGCCAAAAGTGTCGGCTTGTGATATACTTGCTTCATGGGAACATGGAAATCGAAAAACAGACACAAGTATTTATTACAATACCATATTATTTTCATATGCAAATATAGAAAGAAATTACTGGTATCAAAGCAGATATCAGATGATATAAAACAGTTTTCTTATGAGATATGTCAGAAACATCATGTAATCATCAAATACATGGAAACGGATAAAGACCATATCCATTACATGATAGAAACAGAGCCAACAATGTCAGTCAGTAAAATTGTAAATCGGATGAAAAGTTATACGACATACCACATATGGGAACGGTTCCCGTCATATTTGCGGAAACACTTTTGGAAAGAACATACTTTTTGGGCAGACGGATATTTTGCGTGCAGTGTAGGAAATGTTTCTGAAGAAATGTTGGGAAAATGCATAGAAGACCAAGGATAGAAAGGCGGTGACAGTAAATTGTTAAAAGCATATAAATATAGGATATATCCTGATAATGAGCAGAAAGTGCAGATAGTAAAAACATTTGGCTGTTGCCGTTTCGTTTATAATCAGACACTTACTTATAGAAAAAAACTTTATGAGCAGGAAAAGAAATCTATCAGTAAAACAGACTGCAACAATTAATGTAACAGGGACTTAAAGAAAACATACGAATGGCTGAAAGAAGTGGATAAATTTGCTTTAACAAATGCGATTTACAACATGGATTCTGCATATCAGAAATTCTTTAAGGAGCATGCAGGTTATCCTAAATTTAAGAGCAGGCATGATAATCACAAGGCATATACAACAAATTTCACAAACGGGAACATAACAGTAGATTTCAAGAGCGGTAAAGTAAAGCTGCCTAAACTAAAAGAAGTAAAAGCAAGATTGCATAGAAGATTCAGTGGACGGATAAAATCAGCAACTGTATCGCAGGTGCCAAGCGGGAAGTATTATGTATCAATATTAGTAGAAACAGAACACAAGGAACTGAACCACACAGAGCAGAACACAGGCCTGGATTTTGGGATCAAGGATTTGTGTATTACTTCAGATGGAAAGAAATACGAAAATCCAAAGACAATAAAGAAGTATGAGAGGAAACTGGTAAGATTACAAAGACAGTTGGCAAATAAAGAAAAAAGAAGTCAAAATTACTATAAAATAAAGAAAAGGATAGCCTTATGCCATGAGAAAATAGGAAATGCCAGAAAGGATTATCTGCATAAGATTTCCCATGAGATTATCAGCGAAAACCAAGTGATAGTTTCAGAAAATCTGCAGATAAAAAAAAATGGTAAAAAATCATCATTTGGCGAAGTCAATAAGTGATGTATCATGGTATGAGCTGACAAGACAGTTAGAGTATAAGGCAGAGTGGAATGGCAGGGAGTATATCAAAATAGATACGTTTTATGCCAGCAGTCAGTTATGCTCCGTTTGTGGATATCAAAATACGGATACAAAAGATTTGTCAGTAAGGGAATGGATATGTCCGGTCTGTGGAGCAAAGCATGACAGAGATGTTAATGCTGCAAAAAATATATTAGCAGAGGGATTAAGGCAAATAGCATAAAGGAATCTGCATAGGGCAGGAACTGCCCGAATCAACGCCTGTGGAGATAGTAGGTTACGAGGTCGATGAAGCAGGAAGCCCATTGGCTTTAGACAATGGGTAGTTCACAAGGGGATGCTGTCGGGAGCAATTAAAGGATGATTGTGATAAATGTAAAAATATAATGTTTGGCCGGGAATTATAGCCGTGACTTTTATTGAGGAGTCACGGCTATAATTAATTATTGTATGAGTACAGGCTGCCCGGCGAGTGCCTCCAGTGCGAGAATAATTTCATTTCGCTCCCCATCAGCAGCATCTTTCTCTCCGTTTTTATAAGAGGAGATTCCTTCCTTCAGATCCTTTTTCCATTCAACAACCGTGTTCAGAATACTGGCAGTATGAATCCCGCGCAGTGTGCCAACGGCAAAAAGAGCAGCGGTTTCCATGTCAGATGCATAGATTCCTTTTTGGGAGTAAAATTCGTCCAATTGTGGCTTTCTTTTAAAATAAAGGCCGTCATGAGAGCGGGTTGGGGCAACTATGTATGGGAAACCGAGAGATTTTGCGGCTTCTGCACAGGCCTTGGTGAGATTTGGGCTTGCGTAAGCGTACTGGATGCTGTCAGCACCAAGGGTATGAAGCGTTTGGGAGGAACAGCACATATTGGATGTCAGATCATCCTCAGAAGCTAGTGCTGCCGGAATATCCGGTGCTGCATAGCGCAGGTATTCAGTATAGGTCTGGCTGGTTCCGTCATCACAGACAGCACGGTCACAGATAACAAGCTGTCCAAGGCGGAGAGAACTCTGGAGTGCGCCGCAGCTTCCGATTCGGATCATGTGAGTGATGCCAAGGTCTGCCAGCTCTTCCGCACAAATTGCGGCAGACGGTCCGCCCATGCCGGTTGAGATCGCAAGAATCCGGAGGCCCTTATAGGTGCCGGTGATACTTTTATATTCACGGTTGAAAGCTTCTTCCCGAACATCAGAGAGGAAGGAGGCAATTGTATCCACCCGTGCCGGATCGCCCGGAAGGATCGCCGCAGTTGTTCTGATGGAAGAATCAAGCTGGATATGAGGTTTCTTATTACTGTAGTTCATGATAAATTCCCCCTGAAAAATAGAATATTGGCAATGCTAAGGCCGAACTGCTGCGGACACTGTCCATGTAAAGTCCTGGCAAAACTGTAATAACAGCGTAGCACATAAAAACGAAAACTGTCAATTATTGATTGTGAAATTGTCTATAATGGGATAGAATATAGATACGATTCGTGGTGTTTAATTGCGTCTTCGATTGTAAATAATAACAGGGATTTGTATGAAAAACGGAGAAAAAAGAATGACTCAGAAGAAAGATTTATTATTAGTAATTGATATGCAGAATGTATATCTGCCGGGACAGGAATGGTCCTGTCCGTCTATGGGAGAAAGCATCAGGAATATCTGCCGGATTTTAGATAGAGATGCTGCAGATTATACGGCATTTACGCAGTTTGTGCCGCCGCAGGAGCCAGTGGGCACCTGGAAACAGTACAATACTGAAAACAAAGAAATTAATGAGAACTTATGGCTGAATGAGATCGTAACAGAGCTTGTACCGTATGTGAACCAGGAAGGAAGCAGGGAGGATGCAGAGGGAAAAGCCCCGAAAGAGGAAACCCGGGATCATCCAAGGTATCCGCTGTACAATAAATCAATATATTCTTCCATGAAAATTCCGGAGCTTACAAAGCTTGCACGGCAGGCGGACCGGATCGTGCTTTCCGGCGTGGTTGCCGAGTGCTGTGTGCTGGCGACAATGATGGAGGCAATTGATCTGGGATGCCAGGTGATCTACCTTACAGACTGTATTTCCGGACAATCCCTTCAGAACGAGAACGCGATCCGAAAGATCGCCGAGAGCTTTTCGCCGCTGCATACCCTTGTGATGACCAGTGAGGAGTATCTGCAGCAAAAAAGGACGGATAACATGGAGAGTTAGCGAGATGTGGGCGGTGAGCAGAAGAGCAAAAAGTGATTCCCGTCGAAGGAACGTCATTTTAAAAGAAAAACTTCTTGGAATTATACTGTAAATACTGGAAAAGTCAGACCAAAAGGATGGCGGAGTCTGCTTATGTTATTGCAAGAGACAATCAGATTTTGTTTCATACAAGTAATTTAGATCTGGAAAGTTTGGACTTATCGAAAATATGCGGTGCAGAAGTGTATAAAATCGAAGAGATTGGCGACACGCAGTATTTCATTTCCCATGGGCAGATCGCCAAATATGGATGGAGCTATTATTGCTTTGTTTAAGCAAATTGCAGGCCAGATAAAACAGATCCGGAGTATCTGTCTGTGGATCATTCTCCTGGATGTACTGGTGATCACCTGGCTGACAATTACAATGATCGGGAAACTGGTAGTACATATCAGCGGTTTAAAGGATCGGATGCAGCGGTTTGCATTGGATAATACCAAGGTGCCGGAAACAGATTATGATTACTCTTCTCGGAAAGATGAGATAGGAACCCTGAATCGGCAGTTTGATGAGATGAGCAGGACGATTATAGACCTAATCCAGGAAAATTATGTCAATGATAATGTAGGCCGTGAAATGGAGATTGTGAGTTCCTATGTGACGATTCAAAAATTCCGCTATGAGGAAAGGCTGATTTTTGAAAACTGCATAGAACAGGAGTGGGACAGTGTTGAGATTCCCAAACTGGTGATTCAGCCGCTTTTGGAAAACGCTATTTTTTATGGACTGGAACGGAATGTGGAGGATTGTGAAATCATCCTGTCAGGAGAACGGGAGGGGCATATGCTGAAATTAGTGATTGCAAATGCAGGAAATTCACTTTACAGGAAAGTAAGAACAGAAGTATAATTATGGCAGTGTAAGGCTTAAAAGTGATGTGAGAACAACAGATCGAGATTCGCGGGAGGAAAAATCATGAGTGTTGTAGTCAGAGATGCCAATATGGAGGATGCGGAACGCATCCTGGAAATTTATGCCTATTACGTAGAAAACACAGCCATTACATTTGAATATAATGTTCCTGCATTGTCTGAATTTCAGAATCGCATGAAGAATACGAAAAGCAGATATCCCTATCTTGTAGTAGAAAAAGACGGGGTGATTCAGGGCTATGCCTACGCAGGGCCTTTTGTAGGGCGGGCTGCCTATGGCTGGTCCTGCGAGATGACAGTCTACCTTGACCATACAGCACAGAAATGTGGTTTAGGGAGAATGATTTATGAGGCCCTTGAAGACCGATTGAAAAAAATGGGGATTTTGAATCTGTATGCCTGTATCGGCTGTCCCGCAGGGGATGAGGATGAATATCTGAATAGAAACAGCGCTGATTTCCATGCCCATTTGGGCTTTGAAGAGATCGGAGAATTTCATAAGTGCGGTTATAAGTTCGGACGCTGGTATAATATGATCTGGGTGGAAAAAATAATCGGAGAGCATCAGCCGGAACAGCCTCCGGTGAAGTTCGGTTTAAAATGAATTTAAGGAGTTCCTGGAACTTAAAATCCCCCTTACTTTCGCAGTCTTGCAAAGTAAGGGGGACTTTCTGCCTGAAAAGCAGGATTCTTTCCTACTGAAAATCGATAATATCAATCCAACGGCTGAGGAATTCTTTTTCCTCTTCAACTCCCTTTGTAAGCTGGGCAGCAGCAGCGATGGGAAGCCATTTCTGCACATACTGTTTCGCTGTGTCGCTTTTCTTACAGAAAAGGTCTAAATACAGATCCGCTGTTTCCTGATCTTTTAAAGCAAATTCCAGGTAAGTGATCGCCGCATCGCCGCTGGCATTGCCCTGGGTGGCATGTGCCCAGTCCACGATGGCCATGGTGCCGTCTGCTCTTACGATCACGTTGCTGGGATTAAAGTCTCCATGGCATAGTTTGGTGTGATTCGGCATGGCGTCCAGCCGGGTGTGCAGCTCATAGCGGGTGGTGGCATCCACCGTATCTTTCAGGCTGGAAATCTTTCGGGCAAATTTATCCTTCTGAAGGGTCAGACGGGGCGCTGTCTTTGCATGCATGGAAAGCTGCAGGTCCACAAACTGTTCCATGTATTTTGGGAGGTTTGCGGGATCTTCCCGCATAGTCTGCTCCAGGTTTTTTCCCTCTACATATTGGATTGCGAGAGCCCATTCTCCGTCAATCCGGCTGATCTCCTCAACCTGAGGAATGTCCAGACCTGTTTCTTCCACACGTGCCTGGCAGAGGGCTTCATTGAAGACGTTGGCTTTTCCGTGTTCTTTGGTAAATACTTTAATGATACGGTCGCCGTCTTTATAAACAACCTTATATGGGCGGGTGAGCAATACTTTTTTATCCTTTAAATTCATGGTAGGCATCCTTTCTAAAAATCATTCAGTGTCCGGTGGGATTATTTATTTTCCGTAGTAGGATTTCAGATAAAGCTCTTTCATTTCTGACATTAACGGGTATCTTGGGTTTGCGCCTGTACACTGGTCATTAAATGCCTGCTCTACCATGTCATCCAGTGTTTCCAGGAAATAGTTCTCGTCAATGCCGTATGCCTTGATGGAGTCTTTGATTTCAATATCCTTCTTAAGCTGTTCCAGCTTCTCGATCAGCTTGTCAAATACTTCCTGGTCATCCTTGCCGGTCAGGCCTACAAAGCGGCCGATCTCCGCATAACGTGCCAGTGCGCGGGGATATGGATACTGGGAAAAGGTTCCCATTTTTGTGGGGGCTTCTGCACTATTATAGCGCATAACATCTGTAAGGATCACTGCATTTGCAATGCCGTGAGGCAGGTGATGGAAAGCGCCCAGCTTATGCGCCATGGAGTGATTCAGCCCGAGGAAAGCATTTGCAAAAGCCATACCGGCCATGCAGGAGGCGTTTGCCATATGATCTCTTGCCTCAACATCATTTCCGTCCCTGTATGCCCGGGGCAGATAATCAAATACCAGCTTGATGGCTTTCAGTGCAAGGCTGTCTGTGTAATCAGAAGCCATAATCGAAACATAAGCCTCTATGGCATGGGTCATAACATCAATTCCGGAAGCGCAGGTAAGACCTTTGGGAGCGCTCATCATGTTATCTGTGTCTACGATGGCCATGTTGGGCATCAATTCATAATCAGCCAGCGGCCATTTGATACCGGTTTCCTTATCTGTAATAATGGCAAAAGGAGTAACCTCGGAGCCTGTTCCTGAGGAAGTGGGAATCGCTACAAAGTAAGCTTTTTTGCCCATTTTAGGGAATGTATAAATTCTTTTGCGGATATCCATGAAATCCATTGCCATATCGTCAAAGTCAGCATCCGGGTTTTCGTAAAGAACCCACATGATCTTTGCTGCATCCATTGCGGATCCGCCGCCCAAAGCGATAATGCAGTCCGGCTCAAAGGCCCGCATTCCAGCAGCACCGGCTTTTGCAGAAGCAAGGGACGGATCAGGCTCCACATCGGAGAAGCAGGTGTGCACAATCCCCATCTGATCCAGCTTGGCCTCGATGGCTTTTGTGTAGCCGTTTTTGTAAAGGAAGGAGTCGGTTACGATGAAGCAGCGCTTTTTGCCCATGACGGTTCCCAATTCATCCAGAGCAACAGGCGTACAGCCTCTTTTGAAATAAACTTTTTCGGGGGTTCTCATCCAGAGCATATTTTCTCTCCTTTCTGCAACGGTCTTGATGTTCAGCAGATGCTTCACTCCTACATTTTCGGAAACAGAGTTGCCGCCCCAGGAACCGCAGCCAAGGGTGAGAGAAGGAGCTAATTTAAAGTTATACAAATCTCCGATGCCGCCCTGGGAAGAGGGGGTATTGATAAGGATACGGCAGGTTTTCATGGCAGCGGCGAATCTGGACACTTTGTCTTTGCTCCCGGTGTTGACGTAAAGGGAAGCCGTGTGGCCGTATCCGCCGTCTGCTACAAGCTGCTCAGCCTTAGCAATGGCCTCGTCAAAGTCTGCTGCTTTGTACATTGCCAGTACAGGGGAAAGCTTTTCGTGTGCAAACTCCTCGCTGATATCTACGGAAGTAACCTCGCCTATGAGAATCTTAGTTTCCTCCGGGACGGAAACGCCTGCCATTTTTGCGATATCGGCAGCTTTTTGTCCTACGATTTTGGCATTCAGGGCACCGTTGATGAGGATGGTTTTTCTTACTTTTTCAATTTCATCCTCTTTCAGGAAATAGCATCCTCTGTAAAGAAATTCTTTCTTTACCTCTTCGTAAACACTCTCCAGAACAGTAACGGACTGCTCGGAAGCACAGATCATGCCGTTGTCAAAGGTTTTGGAATGGATGATGGAATTTACGGCCAGACGTACATCTGCGGTATCGTCAATAATCACAGGAGTGTTGCCTGCACCTACACCCAGGGCCGGTTTTCCGGAGGAATACGCTGCTTTTACCATGCCTGGGCCGCCTGTTGCAAGGATGATGTCTGCTTCCTTCATTACCAGGTTGGTAAGCTCCAGGCTTGGAACATCGATCCAGCCGATGATCTCTTCCGGCGCGCCTGCCTTAACGGCTGCCTCGAGAACGATCCTGGCTGCTTCAATGGTGGAAGCCTTTGCCCTGGGATGGGGGCTTATGATAATGGCATTTCTTGTCTTTAAAGCAATCAGGGTCTTAAAGATTGCAGTAGAGGTAGGATTGGTAGTGGGGATGACTGCGGCGATGAGACCGATGGGCTCCGCAATTTTCTGAATGCCGTAAACCGGATCCTCCTCAATGACACCGCAGGTTTTGGTATTTTTATATGCGTTGTAGATGTATTCGGAAGCATAGTGGTTTTTGATAACCTTATCCTCTACAATTCCCATGCCTGTTTCCTGAACAGCCATTTTTGCAAGCGGGATACGGGCTTTATCTGCAGCAGTGGCAGCGGCCTTAAAGATTTTATCTACCTGCTCCTGGGTATAAGCTGCAAAAAGCTTCTGGGCTTCTTTCATGGCAGCCATTTTAGCTTCCAGAGCGTCTGCGTTGTCAATGATGGTCGGAGTATGTTTTTCTATCTTTGCCATTGGAATATCCTCCTGTTTGATGATGTGATGAACGGGTTTCCTGAATCCTGATGAATCTTTTGTTATTTAATTAACGTTAATTATTTATCAATCTGATGGTGCTATTATATAACTTTGTTAATAGATTGTCAATCAAAAGATTGATAAAAAAATAACAAAATAATCGTGGGAAATCGGACGATATTCGTGACAATTTACAGAAAAATCCCCTGCATAGAGGAGGGAAACCATCCATACAGGGGATTTTGCGCTTTATTCTTTGCGGAAAGCAGCTCGCTTTCTGTCTCTTGCATCCAGAATACGCTTGCGGATACGAAGACTCTTGGGAGTTACTTCCAGAAGTTCATCCCGGTCAATGAATTCAATCGCCTGTTCCAGGCTCAATACTTTTGGCGGAGTCAGCTTCAGCGCTTCGTCAGCAGAAGAGGAACGGGTATTGGTGAGATGCTTGGTCTTGCAGACGTTCAGTTCAATATCTTCTGCTTTTCCGTTCTGGCCGATGACCATGCCGCTGTATACTTTTTCGCCGGGGCCAATAAATAAAGTACCTCGCTCCTGAGCGGAAAACAGTCCGTAAGTAACGGATTCGCCTGCTTCAAAGGCAATTAAAGAGCCCTGTTTCCTGTATTGGAAATCTCCTTTATAAGGCGAATATCCGTCAAAGATCGTGTTTAAAATACCGGTACCCTTGGTTGAGGTCAAAAAGTCTCCACGGAAACCAATCAATCCTCTGGAAGGAATGTGGAATTCCAGGCGGACGGAGCCGTCACTTGCAGTGCTCATGCCCTGCAGTTCTCCCTTACGTTCGCTGAGTTTCTGAATTACGGTTCCGGAAAATTCCTCAGGAACATCCACGTAGGCGATTTCCATTGGCTCCAGCTTTTTGCCGCGCTCATCAAAGCGATAGAGCACTTCCGGCTTGCTGACAGAGAATTCATAGCCCTCGCGGCGCATATTTTCAATAAGGACGGAAAGATGAAGTTCCCCTCTTCCGGAAACTTTAAAGCATTCGGTGCTGTCAGTATCCTCCACACGAAGGCTGACATCGGTATTTAATTCTCTGTAAAGACGGTCACGCAGATGGCGGGAGGTAATATATTTGCCTTCCTGACCTGCCAGGGGGCTGTCGTTTACAAGGAAATTCATAGCAATGGTGGGCTCGGAAATCTTCTGGAAGGGAATGGATTCCGGATTTTCACCGCCGCAGAGAGTATCCCCGATATGAATCTCGGAAATACCGGAAATTGCCACGATGGATCCAACAGAAGCTTCCTTCACTTCAACCTTATTCAGCCCGTCAAACTCATAAAGCTTGCTGATCTTTACTTTCTGGCGTTTATTCAGGTCATGATGATTGAGAAGAGTCAGTTCCTGATTTACCGCAATTTTGCCGTTCTCCACTTTGCCGACGCCGATACGTCCCACATATTCATTATAGTCTATGGTACTGATGAGTACTTGGGTATCTGCATCCGGGTCGCCTTCCGGAGCAGGAATGTATTTCAGGATAGTCTCAAAAAGAGGAGCCATATTCTCCGGTGTATCCTTAAGGTCCAGGACCGCATGGCCAGCTTTTGCAGAAGCATAGAGGAAGGGGCAGTCAAGCTGGTCATCAGATGCTTCCAGATCCATGAGAAGCTCCAGAACTTCATCAATGACTTCATCGGGACGCGCTTCCGGGCGGTCGATCTTGTTAATGCAGACAATGACATGAAGATTCAGCTCCAGGGCCTTTTTCAGCACGAATTTTGTCTGGGGCATTGCGCCCTCAAATGCATCTACCAGAAGAATAACGCCGTCCACCATTTTCAGCACACGTTCTACTTCGCCGCCGAAATCTGCATGGCCTGGTGTGTCAATGATGTTGATCTTCACCCCTTTATAATGGACTGCTGTGTTTTTGGAAAGAATGGTGATGCCTCTTTCACGCTCAATATCATTGGAGTCCATGACACGTTCCTGTACTTCCTGATTCTCACGGAAAACACCGCTCTGCTTCAAAAGCTGGTCAACAAGAGTGGTTTTGCCATGGTCTACGTGGGCAATGATGGCTACGTTGCGTACGTCTTCGCGTTTGGTTTTCATAAAAATCGAAATCCTTTCTGTATATATTCCTTAAATTCAATAAACTGTTTGCCTGTCTGATTACGTAATGTATCCTGTTTCTTCTATATTAATGCTTTTTTTATAGCAGGATACGACAATCAAGTTTACCACATTTTTCGCAGATTACAAGGCATTGGAAAAAATTTTTTTTATTTCAGTCATAATTACCTGCATGTCCTCATAAACATAGTATAGACAAAATACCCAAAGAGGAAGGAGAACTGTATTATGGCAGACAAAATTATTGAAAACAATCAGGTATCAATCATGGGGAGAATTGATACAGGCTTTACATTCAGCCATCAGGTGTTTGGAGAGGGATTCTACACGATGGAACTTATGGTAAAGCGGCTGAGTGATTCAGAGGACAGAATTCCGGTGATGGTATCGGACCGCCTGGTGGATGTGACGCAGGATTACATTGGGGAGTATATTGAGATCCACGGGCAATTCCGCTCCTACAATCGTCATGAGGAAAAAAGAAATCGTCTGGTGCTTTCTGTATTTGCGAGAGAAGTGAAGTTTGTGGAGGAAGAGGATGACTCCATTACGGTGAATCAGATTTTTCTGGATGGATATATCTGCAAACCTCCGGTATACCGCAAAACACCTCTGGGAAGAGAAATCGCGGACCTGCTTCTGGCTGTAAACCGCCCTTATGGAAAGTCTGATTACATACCGTGCATCTGCTGGGGAAGAAATGCCCGATATGCATCTGCATTCTGTGTGGGAGGACATGTCCTTTTGTGGGGACGCATCCAGAGCAGAGAGTATATGAAAAAAATCGGAGAAAATGAAACGGAAAAGCGTACTGCATATGAAGTTTCCGTAAGTAAATTAGAGTATATTGAGTAAAAAACAGACTTCAATGAATGCGGGCTTGCAATTCCTGCCAAACTGAGGTAATATGAATTATCGACAGAAAATGTTAAGGTATAAACAACAAGAGGAATTGTTATGGAAAAAGGATTAACAGAAGTATACTGCGGTACCGCAAAGGGAAAAACGACCCTTGCCATGGGACAGAGCCTGAAAGCTGCTATTGAGGGACAGAGTGTGATTATCATTCAGTTCATGAAGGGCAAAGAAAGCCAGGCAATGGATTTCCTGCAGAATCTGGAAAACCTGGACATCAAGATCTTCCGGTTTGAAAAGCGCGATACCTGCTATGAAGAATTAAGTGAGCAGGAGAAGGCAGAAGAGAAACAGAACATTCTGAATGGTTTAAATTTTGCCAGGAAAGTAGTGGTTACTCAGGAATGCGATGTTTTGGTGCTGGATGAGTTACTCGGGCTTTTGGACAGCGGGATTGCAGAAGCAGATGCAATGGTGGAAATCCTGAAGCTGAAAAGGGAACCCATGCATATCATTATGACAGGCCGGGAGATTCCGGAAAAACTGAGAGATTATGTGGACAGCATAACTACTCTGTCAATGGAAGCCCCGGATTGTGAAAAAGACAGTCTGTAGTCCCGGGAAACCGTAGAACAGACAATGCCGCCGAACCATAGGGGAGGAGGCAGTATATATTACATAAGGAGGAATGCAAATGGCAATTTTTAAAGGAGCAGGTGTCGCTATTGTGACCCCGATGTATGACGATGGTAAGGTAAATTATGATAAACTTGGAGAGATGATCGAGTTCCAGATTGCCAACAGCACAGATGCAATCGTTATCTGCGGAACAACCGGTGAATCTTCAACATTGACTCATGGAGAGCATCTTAAGACAATCAAATTTGCAATTGATAAAGTGGCAAAGAGGATTCCCGTTATTGCAGGAACAGGTTCTAACTGTACAGAAACGGCGATCATGATGTCAAAAGAGGCTGCATCCTATGGAGCAGATGCCCTGCTGCTTGTAACACCTTATTATAATAAAGCTACCCAGAAGGGGCTGATTGCTCATTATACTGCAATTGCCAATGCTGTGCCGGAGACACCGATCATCATGTACAATGTTCCAAGCCGTACAGGCTGCAACATTCAGCCTGCAACAGCAGTGGAACTGGCTAAGAATGTAAAGAATATTGTAGGTATCAAGGCTGCAAGCGGAGATTTGTCCCAGATTGCAAAAATGATGTCCATGGCTGACGGATGTCTGGAATTATATTCCGGTAATGATGATCAGGTACTGCCGATTCTTTCTCTCGGCGGACTTGGCGTAATCTCTGTATTGTCCAATGTGGCACCGAAGGAAACCCATGATATGGTTATGAAATTCATGGAAGGAGACATTGCCGGTGCAACGAAGATCCAGCTGGATGCCATTCCTCTGGTGAATGCGCTGTTCTGCGAAGTGAATCCGATTCCTGTAAAAACAGCTATGAATCTCATGGGAATGGAAGTGGGACCTCTTCGTATGCCGCTTTGCGAAATGGAAGAAGCCAATAAGGAAAAGCTGGCAGCAGCCATGAAGGATTTCGGCCTTAAGCTTGCATAAGGTACTACAGAAGAAAGAGGAGAATAACATGGTTAGAATTATCATGCACGGCTGTAACGGGCATATGGGCCAGGTAATTTCAGGCCTTGCAGCCCAGGATCCGGATGTGGAGATCGTGGCAGGAATCGACATCGCTGACCAGGGAAAGAACAGCTATCCGGTCTTTACAGACATTCAAGCATGTCAGGTGGAAGCAGATGCAATCATAGATTTTTCTTCCGCAAAAGCAGTGGATGCGCTTCTGGATTACAGTGCTGTGCGCCGGATTCCGGTAGTGGTATGTACCACAGGCCTTAGTGAGGCGCAGCTTGCGAAACTGGAGGAGACTTCATCCAAGGTTGCAGTGCTGAAATCAGCAAATATGTCTCTTGGCATTAATACCCTTATGAAGCTGATTCAGGATGCAGCGAAGGTTTTAGCAGCAGCAGGATTTGACATGGAGATCGTAGAACGCCACCATAAACTGAAACTGGATGCGCCCAGCGGTACAGCCCTGGCTCTTGCAGACAGCCTGAATGAGGCGATGGATCATGAATATCATTATGTTTATGACCGCAGCCAGAGAAGAGAGCAGCGTGACAGCAAAGAGATCGGTATATCGGCAGTGCGCGGCGGAACGATCGTAGGTGAGCACGAGGTGATCTTTGCAGGTCCGGATGAGGTGATTGAATTTAAGCACACCGCCCATTCCAAAGCTGTTTTTGGAAAAGGAGCCATTGAAGCTGCGAAATTCCTTGCAGGGAAACCGGCAGGAAGATATGATATGAGCAATGTGATCAACAAATAAATATAAATAAAGGGACGCGACCATGTATCCGTGGCTGCGTCCTTTTTATTTTTTATTTTTTTGAGAATAGGATGCGGGCAAACTGTGCATATTACCAATACAAGCAGTCGCGCGGCAGCTGTTAAAGAGACATGCAGATTGTCTGTCCTGATGGCTGCCTGCGGGAATAAATCCATGGAAAAGGAGATATGACAGAATGAAAAAAATGAAGACAATTCTGATGGGCGCCCTTCTGGTGCTGGCTTTGTGCATGCTTACAGCCTGCGGAACAAATGACAGAAATAATGCAGCGGATGAATCCGGAACTGCAGCAGATGACAATGGCGACAATAGGAAGGACAACAATGTGGATGATAATGCAGTAAAAGACAACACTGTCAATGACAATGTAAACGGCAATGCCGCAGATGATAATGCGGCTGCCAATGACGGAACTGCTGCGGATAACAATGCGTTTACCAATGACGGAACTGCAGCAGATGGCAATGACACAGTCAATGACAATGCTGCCGATAATGGCACGGGTCATAATACAACGGACAATAATGCCGGAGACAACAACAGGGCAGTGAGAAATGATGACAATAATGACAATAATGACAATAATGATACAGTATCCGGTGCGCTGGGTGACGGAGTCAAAGACCTTGGAAACGGTGTAGGGAATGCAGTGGAAGATGTAGGCGATGCAATGCACAACGCTGTTGACGGAAGATAATATTCCGGTTCCCGTTTACACAGGTGTGAACAGTAATATATTTATAGAATCTGTTTCCTGCCGGATTGCGCAAAACAGATTTTAATGATATGATCAATACATGAAAGATATCGGAGGTAGATATGAGATTTCGGCCATGTATTGATATACATAATGGAAAAGTAAAACAGATTGTGGGAGGCAGCCTGAAAGATGCAGGAGATTATGCTGCAGAGAATTTTGTGTCGGAGCAGGATGCTTCTTTTTATGCCGGGCTATATAGGGATGCGGGAATCAGGGGCGGTCATGTGATCCTTTTAAACGGAAGTGATTCTCCCTATTTTGAAGCCACCAAAGAACAGGCGCTTCTGGCCCTTGGTACCTATCCGGGAGGGCTGCAGCTGGGCGGCGGTGTGTGCCCGGAAAATGCAGAGGAATATATGGACGCAGGCGCAAGCCATGTGATCGTCACTTCCTATGTGTTTCAAAACGGACAGGTTTCCTGGGAAAATCTGGAAAAGATGAAACAAACTGTTGGACGGGAGCATCTTGTACTGGATCTTAGCTGCCGCAAAAAAGACGGTCAATACTATATTGTTACAGACCGATGGCAGAAGTTTACAGAAGTAATGGTGACACCGGAAATTCTAAAAGTCCTTTCGAACTTCTGCGATGAATTCCTGGTACATGCGGTGGATGTAGAAGGCAAAGCAAGGGGGATTGAAACCCAACTGGCTGCCCTTTTGGCAGAATATAAGGAATGCCCTATTACATACGCAGGAGGTGTGGGCAGCATGGAAGACATTGAGATCCTGCGCAGTGCGGGGCAGTCGCAGCTGGACGTAACAGTAGGAAGCGCCCTGGACCTGTTTGGGGGAACGATTCCTTTTGACGTTTTAAAAGGGTTACATTAGAAATGGATTATTGTTTCTCTAACCTGTATCCATATTTATAGACTGTCTGAATGATGTCGTGCATCCCAAGCTTCCTGCGCAGACGCTGAATATGGATATCCACGGTCCTTGTTTCTCCGCCGTATTCGTAACCCCATGCCAGTTTCAGAATCTGATCCCTGGAAAGGGCGATATTGCAGTTTTTGGCCAAAACTTCAAGGAGTAGAAATTCCTGGGAGGTGAGGTCGATCTCTTTTCCGCTTTTCCAGACCTTTCTGCTTAAAAAGTCAATGCGGATATCTTTGATTTCGAAGATCTCCTGCTCGTGGCTGGAACGGCGCAATACGGTGTTTACTCTCTCAAGCAGCTCTTCCGGCTCGAAAGGCTTGACAATATAATCATCCCCTTCAGACTGCAGGGCCTGTACGGAATCTTTGAGGGAATCCTTGTTCGTGAGATAAATAACAGGGATTCTCTTTTTTACAAAATAGGGGAGAAGTTGATATCCATCAATCAGCGGCAGCATAATATCCAAAAAAGCAAGGTCAAAATTGTGCACCTTGATGAATTCAAGGGCTTCCGTCCCTGAGAAAGCCTGCCATATCTGATGGCCTGCAGTCTGAAGAGTTATCTTGATCAGGTCATTAATTGGTTTCTCATTATCTATCACTAAAATATCAGTCATAAAATTTCTCCTTGGTTCATATAACATATAATCAATGCATCACATATTCCATAATAGCACGAAGATGGAAAAAAGTTGTAACCATCATGTAAATTATAAATACTTGACAAAATTGTAAAAACTATGCTAATTTTTAGAAAAATTATGGAATAGGCGGTAAAAATTTGATGAAAAAATTTAATTATTTTGATTGTCATGCGGATACTTTGACCTGCTTAAATGAGGAGCAGGACACTTTACATAAAAATCACGGTAATCTGGATTTAGACAGGGCAGATGCATTTACAAAAAAGTATACGCAGATATTTGCCCTATGGAGCATCCGGAAGGAAATGCCGGAAAATCCGGAAGAGAAGTTTCTGCGTCTTTATGAGCGTGCCTGTACTCTTTTGGAGAATGAAAGAGAAAGAATGGTCTGGTGCAGGAACGGAAAAGAGATGGAAGCAGCCCATCAGGAGGGAAAGGCGGCTGCTTTTTTATCTGTGGAAGATCTTTCTATCATGGGAGACCTGGGGGAAAGGCTGGGGGACCTGGGAATACGATTTGCTATGCTTACCTGGAATTATGAAAATATCTACGGCGCCGGTTCCCCGGCAGATCAGTCCGGGGGACTTACCGATCCTGGAAAAAACATGGTGGAAAAACTGCTGGCCCAGGGAATCATGATGGACATTTCCCATCTTTCCGACGCAGGCAGTGAGGATATTTTTTCTATGACGGACCGGCCGGTGATGGCATCCCACTCCAATGTACGGGATATTTATCACAAGCCGCGAAACCTAAAGAAGCTGCAGATTCAGGAGCTGATCCTAAGAAAAGGGCTGATCGGAATGAACCTGTTCTCCGAGTTTGTGGGGGAGAACCCGGAGCTTTCGGATATTCTCCGCCATATGGACTATATCCTGAATATGGGAGGAGAAGATGTCCTTGCCTTAGGCTGCGATCTGGACGGAACAAGCAACCGCTTTCCAAAAGGGTTTACCGGTGTGGAATCCATTCCCTGTCTGCGGGAGATGATGGAGAAAGCAGGCTTTGGAAAGAAACTTACAGACAAGATCTTTTTTGAGAACGCTAGGAATTTTATTTTGCAGAATATATAAAAATTTCCTAAAATGATGTTAAATTCCAGTACAATGTGTTATAATATACACATCAAACAGCAAAGGGGATGGAAGCATGAAATTTATTATTAGCGGAAAAAATATTACAGTTTCTGAAGGGCTTCGTACAGCCGTTGAGGACAAGCTTGGGAAGCTGGAAAGGTATTTCACTCCTGACACCGAAGTTGTAGTAACTTTAAGTGTGGAAAAAGAGAGACAGAAGATTGAAGTCACAATTCCAATGAAGGGAAGCATCATCCGTTCTGAACAGGTCAGCAACGACATGTATGTATCCATTGACCTGGTAGAAGAAGTCATTGAGCGCCAGCTTCGTAAATACAAAAACAAGATTGTAGACAGGAAACAGGCTTCCGGTAATTTCCAGCAGGAATATCTGGATAAGGATTATGAAGAAGATGAAGAGGTTAAGATCCTCCGGACCAAGAAATTCGATATTAAGCCGATGTATCCGGAAGATGCCTGTGTACAGATGGAACTTCTCGGACATAACTTTTTTGTATTTGTAAATGCGGAGACAGATCAGGTAAATGTGGTTTATAAGCGTAAGGGAAATACCTACGGACTGATTGAACCAGAAGTTTGAGTGTGAATCGTACCCCCGGGAACGTGCCATGTTCCCGGGGACTTTTCTTGTGGGCCGCGACGCCCTTCCCCTTCCCCACCCAGTGAAATCTAACCGGTTACCGGGTTATACATAGTTTATTCATTAAAAATTTATTGTTTTCCGACACGGAAAGTGTTAGAATAGACATCGTATAACAATTAGAAATAAAACGTCTAAATCTATACAAACCGGCGGGAGATCAGTCCCGTTTTATCACAAATACAAAATAAACCGACAGGAGTAAACCTATGAATGTTTTTTCAAAAGTATTCGGAACGCACAGCCAGCGAGAGGTAAAAAGAATCATGCCTCTGGTGGAAAAGACGGAAAGCCTGCGTCCGGAAATGCAGAAACTGACAGACGAGCAGTTACGGGACAAGACGAGAGAATATAAGAAACGCTTGGAGGAAGGTGCTACTTTGGACGACCTTCTCCCGGAAGCTTTTGCAACAGTACGTGAAGCAGCCAAACGTGTTCTGGGAATGGAGCATTACCGTGTACAGATCATTGGCGGAATCATCCTCCATCAGGGACGTATCGCAGAGATGAAGACAGGTGAAGGAAAGACACTTGTATCCACCCTTCCTGCCTACCTGAATGCGCTGGAGGGCAGGGGTGTGCATATTGTTACAGTCAATGACTACCTGGCTAATCGAGACGCTGAGTGGATGGGCAAGGTGCATGAGTTCCTGGGCCTTACAGTAGGCGTGGTCCTGAACGACATGAAGCCGGAAGAGCGCCGGGCAGCCTATAACTGCGATATTACGTATGTGACCAATAATGAACTTGGTTTTGATTATCTTCGTGATAATATGGTAATTTATAAAGAGCAGCTTGTACAGAGAGACCTGCATTACTGCATCATCGACGAGGTGGACTCTGTTCTGATCGATGAGGCAAGAACTCCTCTTATTATTTCGGGACAGAGCGGTAAATCTACGAAGCTGTATGAAGTCTGTGATATTCTTGCTCAGCAGCTGGAACGCGGCGAGGCCAGCCATGAGATGACCAAGATGGCTGCCATCATGGGAGAAGAGGTTATTGAGACAGGGGATTTCATTGTTAATGAAAAAGATAAATTTGTCAACCTCACAGAACAGGGCGTTCATAAGGTGGAAAAATTTTTCAGCATTGAGAACCTGGCTGATCCGGAGAACCTGGAGATTCAGCATAACATTATTCTGGCTCTGCGTGCCCATAATCTGATGCATAAGGATCAGGATTATGTGGTAAAGGATGATGAAATCCTGATCGTAGATGAGTTTACCGGACGTATCATGCCGGGCCGCCGTTATTCTGACGGACTTCATCAGGCAATCGAGGCGAAGGAGCATGTGAAGGTAAAACGTGAGAGCAAGACCCTTGCTACCATCACCTTCCAGAACTTCTTTAACAAATATGACAAAAAGGGCGGTATGACTGGTACAGCTCTCACAGAAGAAAAAGAATTCCGTGATATTTACGGCATGGACGTTGTAGAGATTCCTACCAACAGACCTGTTCAGCGTAAGGATCTTGACGATGCTGTTTATATGACCAAGAAAGAGAAGTTCAATGCGGTTGTCCAGGCTGTGAAAGAAGCCCATGAAAAGCAGCAGCCGGTTCTGGTTGGTACCATTACCATCGAGACTTCCGAGCTGATCAGTAAGATGCTCCGCAGAGAAGGCATTCAGCACAATGTCCTGAATGCGAAATTCCATGAGCTTGAGGCTGAGATCGTGGCACAGGCAGGACAGGCCGGTGCTGTTACCATTGCTACCAATATGGCAGGCCGTGGTACGGATATTAAGCTGGACGATGTGGCGAAGGAAGCCGGCGGTCTGAAGATTATCGGTACAGAGCGTCATGAGTCCAGACGTATTGATAATCAGCTCCGCGGTCGTTCCGGACGACAGGGAGACCCTGGGGAATCCCGTTTCTATATTTCCCTGGAGGACGATCTGATGCGTCTGTTTGGCTCGGAACGTCTTATGAAAGTATTTACTTCCCTGGGCGTTGCGGAGAATGAACAGATTGAGCACAAGATGCTTTCCAATGCGATTGAGAAGGCACAGGAGAAAATCGAGTTTAACAACTTTGGTATTCGTAAGAACCTGTTGGACTATGACCAGGTAAATAACGAACAGAGAGAAATCATCTACAAAGAGCGCCGTCAGGTTCTGGACGGAGAAAACATGCGTGATGCCATCTATAAGATGATCACAGATACCGTGGACAGCACGGTGGATATGTGCTTCTCTGATGATGTGGATTCAGAAGAGTGGGATTTAGGTGAATTTAATGCAGCATTCCTGCCGATTATCCCTGTAGAGCCGCTGACAGCAGAGAAGGTGAAGGGCAAACGCAGGAATGAGATGAAGCATATCCTCAAGGAAGAAGCAGTGAAGCTTTATGAAGCAAAAGAGTCCGAGTTCCCGGAGGCAGAGCAGCTTCGTGAGCTGGAACGTGTGGTTCTTCTGAAATGTATTGACAGTAAGTGGATGGATCACATTGACGATATGGAAATCCTTCGCCAGGGCATTGGCCTTGCTGCGTATGGTCAGAGAGATCCGGTTGTGGAATACAAGATGAGCGCATACGAAATGTTTAACAACATGACCAGCGTGATTCAGGAGGATACCCTCCGTATGCTGTATCATGTTCATGTAGAGCAGAAAATCGAGCGTGAGCAGGTAGCCAAGGTAACCGGAACCAATAAGGATGACAGTGCTGTTAAAAAGCCTGTCCAGAGAAAAGAAATCAAGGTTTATCCAAACGATCCGTGTCCGTGCGGAAGCGGCAAGAAGTACAAACAGTGCTGCGGGCGCAAGGCTGCCAAGGTTTGATTATAGGAAATAAGGTAATTGCCCAGAAGCCGGTACGGACTGCATACGAAATAGAAATATATCGGCTGCCGCCAGGTACGGGGCAGAAAAAATCGGCGTATCCCTCAGTTTTTCGTGGGGGATGCGCCGAATTGTTTTTTATATGCACGAACAAAGGTGGTATAGTCGCCAAAGCCGCTCTGCTGCGCAGCTTTCATGACCGGATTGCCCTGACTGATGAGAGAGCGTGCCAGAAGAAGCCGTTTGCTGGTAATGTAGTTATGCATGGTGTAGCCGGTTTCTTCCTTGAATTTGCGCATCATATGGTATTTGCTTAAGTAGTATTTCCGGGCAAGGCTGTCTATGGAGAGATCTTCGGCAAGATGGCGGTTGATATAATGCACAAGGTCTTCCACCTGGGAATCAAAAGTGTAGGACTGCTGATCCAGGATATAACTTTCCTCCAGAAAAATCCGGTTGATATAAACCATGAGCTGGGAAAACAGGGCATCGCTTAATAATTCCGCACAGAAAGCATTGCCGTTTAAAGAACCCTCCAGTTCTGCCAGGATATCCTTTAAGCGTTCCTGAACCCTGGAATTCAGGCGAATCAGGTTAAAGCTGCGGTCACGGGCTTTCTGGAAACAGGTGGTGAGCGCCTGCTCCCGAATATCATCCCGGATCCAGAGGATGATCCGCTCGTAGGGAAGAGAGGCATCGATTTCCGGCTTGTGGATAGCCCCCTGGTTTACCAGAAGGATGTCTCTTGGCTTTAAGTGGTAGGCCTTTCCTTCAATATGATAGGTAACATTTCCTGAAAGAAAAACAATGAGCTTGTGAAAATCATGATAATGGGGGCGGTATTCCCGCTCTGTCTGATCTTTGATATGAAAAAGCCGGTATTCTTCATTAAGATAACCGGATTTTTCCGTAGGTTCCGAGAAGTATTCCATGGGGCAGCCTTCTTTCTGTTTCAAGAAATATATATTATCATAATATAAACAGATGACAGCGTCAATGATTGGTTACATTTCCCGTGAAATGTAAAAGAACCTTGATAAAAAGAAACCACCGTGATAGGATAAAAGCATGATGAGACGGAAGGAGTGAGGAAAATGGGATTTTACCTTAACAGTATGGCACCGTTTGATGCCTACCAGGAGCTTTCCAAAGGAACTTATTTTGTAGATAAGTCGTTGATGCTGGCTGATATTTTAAAGGTGTTGGGAAGTGCTGAAAAATACATTTGTATTACCAGGCCACGGAGGTTTGGGAAATCTGTTATGGCGAATATGATTGCATCTTTCTTTTTAAAGAATTGTGATGCAAAATCACTTTTTTCCAAATTGGATATTATAAAGAAAAGAGATGTTATAGGATCGGAACTCCCGGATCAGAACTATCTGGAAAAAAATTTGAATCAGCATAATGTAATCTATATTTCCTTTAACAGACTTCCCCGGCGCTGCAGGAGTTATGAGCAGTACATCAGCCGTATTGAGGATGGGCTGCTTGAGGATTTAATAGCGGCCTATCCTGATGTGTGTATTGAGAGAGAGGATGCAGTTTGGGATGCTTTGACCAAAATATACAATGCAGATCATTCATGCAGATTTGTATTTGTACTGGATGAGTGGGATTTTATTTTTCATCGGGATTTTGTTTCGGAGCAGGATAAAGCGGCTTATATCGATTTCCTGAGTAATTTACTGAAGGATATGCCCTATGTATCGCTGGCTTATATGACGGGAATCCTGCCGATTGCGAAATATTCAAGCGGTTCGGAACTAAATATGTTTGCTGAGTATACCATGGCTTCAGAAGAAATGTACAGCAGATATTTTGGGTTTACGGAGACAGAGGTGGACGATTTATATGATAGATATCTTAAGCTTCAGAAAAATCCTCTCGTTACCCGTGAGGGTCTCCGGATATGGTATGATGGATATTATACGAAATCAGGAGAGCGTGTGTATAATCCTCGTTCTGTAGTGCTGTCTCTTACAAATAATAATCTGGGCAACTACTGGACAAGCGCAGGGCCATATGATGAGATATACTATTATGTAAGTCACAATGTGGCTGCAATCAGGGATGATCTGGCACAGATGGTGGCGGGAATTCCTGTATCTGCCAGAGTTCGGGAATATGCGGCAAGTTCCATGAATCTGACTACAAAGGATGAAATTTTTTCTGCAATGGTTGTTTATGGATTTTTGAGCTATGGAAATGGCTGTGTCAGTATTCCGAATAAAGAATTGATGGATAAATTTAACGAAATGCTGATAAAAGAGCCATCCATGGGCTATGTACACCGATTGGCGGCAGAGTCGACTAAAATGCTGCGGGCAACGCTGGCCTGCGATGCAGATAAGGTTGCTGAGATTATGAAATTTGCCCATGATACGGAAGCTCCACTGCTTAGTTACAATTCGGAAAGCGAATTAACTGTTCTTGTGACCCTGGTATATCTGGCAGCCAGAGATTCCTATAGGATTGAACGTGAAGATAAAGCGGGAGTTGGATATGTGGATTTTATTTTTTATCCTGAATTAGACCGCAATGCAGATGGCATCATTTTGGAACTGAAGGTAGACCATACGGCAGAAGAAGCACTTCAGCAAATAAAAGATAAACATTATGCTTTAAAATTTGAAGGAAAGCTTGGAGAGACTCTAAAATATCCTGGCCGTATCCTTGGAGTGGGGATTGCTTACGATAAAAAAACAAAAAAGCATAGCTGTAAAATTGAGGTGCTGAGAGAAAGTGGAGTACCGCGGCAGGAGCAATGACGGTATAGTTCGTGAAAGCAGGTGCATAAAAATGATATTTTTGACAGCGGGACGTTCCATGAACAGGCGTATCGGGGAAACGCTTGAAAAATTCAGCAAATATGTGAGCTTTTAAATAAATGGGAAGCATGGCTGCGCCTTGGCGCATCGGCCTCGGAGATGGAATCCGCCGCATTATTTACAGTGGCAAGCTATCTTCGTGTACGCTGCGGTTCCGCTTTTCTTGTAGTCGCCAATCAGGAGCGTGCCCAAAAGGGGCTTGACAATCCCCAGGCGCATGATATAGATATGGCTGTATGGGTAGGAATCGGTGCGCTTCGTCGCCTGATCGTTGCAGACAGAGGGCAGTGATTGCAAAACCAAACCGCATTTTTTGCAATATATGAAGCAATTTCTTCTATATACATAGAAAAAAATAATGGGTATAATAATAGCAAAGAGTAACGTGACTGTTTTTTCACAAAGAGAGGGAATTGCTATGAATGATTGCATTACAATGATGAAATATGAGGGCCTGGGAAATGATTACCTGGTTTTGGATCCCAATAAGAACCGTGTGCAGCTTCAGGGAAAGAGGATCGCGCTGATGTGCCAGCGGGGAATCGGTCTTGGGGCGGACGGCGTGCTTTACGGGCCTGTGGAGATCAACGGAAAGATGGGCGTGCATATTTATAATTCCGATGGAAGCGAGTCTGCAATCAGCGGCAACGGAGTGCGCATTTTTGCAAAGTACCTCATGGATCAGGAATATGTGAAAGAGCAGAAGTTCTCCATCGAGACACTTTCCGGCTCCATTGAAGTGGAATGCCTGAACAGTCGGGCTACCCAGTTTCGGGTGAATATGGGAAAGGCATCCTTCATTTCCAAGGAAATTCCTGTAACCGGGGAAATCCGGGAAGTGATCAATGAGCCGTTTTCATTCCACGAGAAGGAGTATAAGGCCACCTGCCTGACTGTAGGAAATCCCCATTGCATTATTTTCATGGATAAAGTCACAGCCGACCTGGCCAGGGAACTTGGCCCCTATGTGGAAAATGCGGAACAGTTTCCGGAGCGGATGAATCTTCAGATCTGCCGCAAGATCGATACCGGCAATCTGGATATTGAAATCTGGGAGCGCGGAAGCGGCTACACAAAAGCCTCCGGTACAGGAAGCTGTGCAGCAGCCATTGCCGCCTACCGTCTGGGTCTTGTGGAAAATCGTGTAAATGTAAACCAGCCGGGGGGAATGATTCAGATCGACATCTTGGAAGACGGCACCATTTATATGACCGGAAGCGTGGGATATATTGCGGATGTAAGTATTGCGGAGAGCTTTTTTTCATAATGAAGAGATAGAAAAGGAAGAGCAGCTTGTAAAAGTGGGGCTCTTCTTTTTTGGGGTATCACGGGTTACAATTCATGGGGCGGCCTTCCCCGCCCCATGAATTGTAATTATCACGGCAAAAATAGTACGGGAAATTGGAACAACATATTGATGCTTTTCATTCTATTATGTAAAATAAAGATTATTGACCTATATATCGAAGCCCGTAAACCTGTGATGGAATCTGCAGTTTAAAAATTTTAAGAGCAAAGGGGGCAGAATGCTATGGAACTTCGCGTCCTGAAATACTTTCTCATGGTTGCCAGAGAAGAAAACATTACAAAAGCAGCGGCACTTTTGCATATTACACAGCCTACCCTTTCCCGGCAGCTTATGCAGCTGGAAGAAGAACTGGGCGTGAAATTATTTTACAGAAGTAAGCACAGCATTATTTTAACAGAGGATGGAATGCTGTTAAAACGCCGGGCGCAGGAACTGGTATCTCTGTCTGATAAAACAATTCAGGAACTTTCCCACAAAGGAAGCGTGCTGTCAGGCGAGATTGCCATAGGCTGCGGAGAAACGAAAAGTATGTCTTTTATTTCGGATAGGATCAGAGATTTCCGGCAGTTACATCCTCTTGTGCAGTTTCATATTCACAGTGCCATCGCAGACGATATTAAGGAACGTATAGAGCAGGGGATTTTAGACATAGGGCTTTTAACGGAGCCGGTGGATATCGGAAAATATGAATTTATCCGTATGCCGCAGAAAGAACGATGGGGAATCCTGACCCGCAGGGATTCAAAGCTGGCAGAAAAAGAATGCGTCCGCCCGGAAGACCTGACAGGCGTTCCTCTCTTAATGGTGAAGCGGGAATTAGTAAGAAATGAATTATCCGGCTGGTTCGGGGATTACTACGAGCAGCTTCAGATTGCCGCAACATACAGCCTGATTGTCAATGCAGCGCTCATGGTAAAAAGCGGGGTTGGTGCTGCATTATGTTTTGACCTTGGCGCAAGTTACTATGACGATTTATGTTTTGTACCTCTCGCCCCCGCATTGCAGACAGGTTCTGTTCTTGTCTGGAAGAAAAATCAGACGATGGGGGAGTCGGTTACACATTTCATACAGTTTGTTAAAGATGCAATTTAGGCATTCCCTATAATTTACCATAGGTATTAGACACTCCTTTTTCTATCAGATATAATGTAGGTGTTCCAAGAGAACACCTGCATTTTTTGTGGAAAAAAACGCAAAAATGACGATTGCTGCAGAAACCACGGTTCCTGACAAGGCAGGCGAATTTGTAAGAAGGAGCGTGAAAAGACAATGAAATATACAAAGCTTGGAAATTCAGATTTAAATGTATCCAGTATCTGCATGGGCTGTATGGGCTTTGGCGATGCGGGAAACGGACAGCATACCTGGACAATTGATGAGGAACATTCCCGCGAGATCATTCGCCGCGGAGTGGAACTGGGCGTTAATTTCTTTGATACAGCCATCAGCTACCAGAGCGGAACCAGCGAACAGTATCTTGGCCGGGCATTGCGGGATTATGCAAAACGTGACGAGGTGGTTGCTGCCACAAAATTCCTGCCCCGTACACAGGAGGAAATCAAAGCAGGCATTACCGGGCAGCAGCATATTGAACGGATGTTAAATAAAAGCCTCACCAATCTTGGCATGGATTATGTGGACCTATACATCTGCCATATGTGGGATTACGAAACGCCGCTTTATGATATTATGGAAGGACTGAACAATGTAGTGAAGGCCGGAAAAGCCCGCTATATCGGCATTGCCAACTGTTATGCCTACCAGCTTGTCAAGGCAAATGAACTGGCGGAGAAAGAAGGCTTTACAAAATTCATATCCGTACAGAACCATTATAATCTTATTTTCCGTGAGGAAGAAAGAGAAATGGCAAAACTGTGCCGTGAGGATCATATTGCAATGACACCTTACAGCGCACTGGCAGGAGGCAGACTTGCAAAACATTCCGGCGAAACCTCAAAGCGTATGCAGGAGGACAGCTATGCAAAACTGAAATATGACGCTGCCGCAGCACAGGACCGTGTTATTATCAACAGAGTCGCGGAACTTGCAGAAAAAAGAGACGTTTCCATGACAGAAATTTCTCTTGCATGGCTTATGACAAAGGTAACGTCTCCGATAGTCGGCGCCACAAAACTTCATCATATAGAAGGAGCTGCAAAGGCGGCAGAGCTTGAATTGTCGAAGGAGGAACTCTCCTATCTGGAGGAGTGTTATATCCCCCATAAGCTGGTAGGCGTGATGGCCCAGAATACCCAGAACACGGCCAGGGAAAGCCATGTATGGTCTGCCGGAAATCAGAAAATCTGAAATAAGGGAAGGTCTTACCCACGGAACCTTTTGAATAGCCGCCAGCCCAAGCTCCCCGCGTCCCACACAGGAAGGCGGGGAACTTGGGCGTCCCCCATTCAAATCCCCAATTGCCTTTTTTTAAGCAATGTGCTATCCTATTAAGTAACAGTTTTCTGCCCCTCAACCGGCAGAAAACGCGCCAAATATAAGAAAGAAGGTGAAGCTATGGTTGAATTAGATCAGTTCAAGACAGTCCTTGCAGCCTATACAGAACCATTAGTGGAAGTGAGGGATTCACTTTGACCTGGCTAACAAAGAAAAGCGGGTTGAAGAATTAGAGCGGGAGATGGAAGCTCCTGATTTCTGGGACAATGCAGAAAGATCCCAGATGAAAATGAAAGAATTAAAGAGCCTCAAAGATGACATGGAAACCTACCAGAATCTGACGAGTCAGATGGAAGATATGGAGACCATGATCGAAATGGGCTACGAAGAAAACGATCCGGAACTCATTCCGGAAATCCAGGAAATGCTGGATCAGTTTGAAAAAGATTTTGACGCCATCCGGATCAAAACACTCTTATCCGGAGAATACGACACCGAAAATGCCATTATCAAGCTTAACGCCGGAGCCGGCGGAACGGAAGCCTGCGACTGGTGCAGCATGCTTTATCGTATGTATACCCGATGGGCGGACCGCAAAGGCTTTACAGTGGAAGTTCTGGATTATCTGGACGGCGATGAGGCAGGCATTAAATCTGTCACTTTCCAGGTGAACGGACAGAATGCCTATGGCTATTTAAAATCCGAAAAAGGTGTCCACCGTCTTGTGCGGATTTCTCCGTTCAATGCGGCGGGCAAGCGCCAGACCTCTTTTGTATCCTGCGATGTTATGCCGGATATTGAAAAGGATCTTGATGTGGAGATCAATGATGATGACATCCGTATTGATACCTACCGAAGCAGCGGCGCAGGCGGACAGCACATTAACAAAACCTCTTCTGCCATTCGTATCACTCACTTCCCCACAGGAATCGTGGTACAGTGCCAGAATGAACGTTCCCAGCACATGAACAAGGACAAAGCTATGCAGATGCTGAAGGCGAAGCTGTATCTTCTCAAACAGCAGGAGGCGGAAGCCAAGCTTTCCGGTATCCGCGGCGAAGTAACCGATATTGGCTGGGGTAACCAGATCCGTTCTTATGTCATGCAGCCCTACACGATGGTCAAGGATCACAGAACCAATGAAGAGACCGGAAACGTGGATGCAGTGATGGACGGAGGGATCGACCTCTTTATTAATTCCTATCTCAAATGGATCGCCCTGTCCAAAAGACCGGCTGATTCCGAATAAAAAAGTCTTGCAGAGTTTTTTCGATTGTGATAAGATATCCATCGCAGGAAAACAAATGTCTTCTAAAAACGGACATGAATAAACGGATAGGAAGGTCGAAATGCAGAAACCAACACAAAAAACGAAATACTTTGTAGTAAGAGAACATGCAGTTCCGGAAGTGCTTCTGAAGGTCGTGGAGGCAAAACGCCTGCTGGACACCAAGAGAGTGGCTACTGTGCAGGAGGCTGCCGAACAGACCGGAATCAGTCGAAGTTCCTTTTACAAATATAAGGATGATATTTTTCCCTTTCACGAAGAGGCAAAAGGAAAGACCATCACCTTTATCATTCAGATGGATGACGAGCCGGGAATTTTATCCAATGTGCTTCAGACCATTGCCCGTTTTCACGGAAACATCCTGACGATTCATCAGAGTATTCCCATCAACGGGGTTGCCACACTGACTTTAAGCGTGGACATTCTTCCGGGTGAGGGAGATGCTGAGGCAATGGTGGATGTGATCGAAGGAACAGAGGGCATTCACTATCTGAAGATTTTAGGCAGAGAATAAAAGGTACGGGAGGAGAACGGCATGGTAAACATAGCAGTATTAGGATACGGCACCGTAGGAAGCGGTGTCGTAGAGGTAATAAACACCAACCATAAAAGCATTAACAAACGGGCAGGGGATGACATTCATATTAAGTATGTTCTGGATCTGCGGGATTTCCCGGGAGATCCGGTTGAGGATGTGCTGGTGCACGACTATGAGGTAATCGCAAATGACCCGGAAGTGGACATTGTGGTAGAAGTCATGGGCGGCATTGAGCCTGCGTATACTTTTGTAAAAAGAGCTCTTCTGTCCGGAAAGAGCGTCTGCACCTCCAACAAGGCCCTGGTAGCCAAACACGGCCCGGAGCTGATGGAGATCGCCAGAGAGCGGGATATTAATTTCCTGTTTGAGGCAAGCTGCGGAGGGGGAATCCCGATCATCCGTGCGCTGAATTCTTCTCTGACTGCAGATGAGATTGATGAGATCACAGGTATTCTGAACGGAACCACCAACTATATGCTGTATAAAATGAGCACAGAAGGCTGCGAATTTGATACTGTTCTGAAAGAAGCGCAGGCGAAGGGTTATGCAGAGGCAGATCCCACCGCAGATGTGGAAGGCTATGATGCATGCCGTAAGATCGCCATTCTTTCCTCACTGGCATATGGCCGGTTCCTGAATTATGAAGATATTTATACAGAGGGAATTGCGAAGATCACCCCGGAAGATATGGAATATGCAAAAGAACTTGGCATGACGATCAAGCTTCTGGCAACCAGCCGCAGAGTAGGGGACGGTTCTTTCTATGCCATGGTTGCCCCGTTCCTTCTGGGGCAGAATAGTCCTCTTTTCAGTGTAAATGATGTATTTAACGGCGTTTTTGTACATGGAAATGTACTGGGCGACGCCATGTTCTACGGAAGCGGGGCAGGGAAGCTTCCCACCGCAAGCGCAGTGGTAGCGGATGTGGTGGATGAGGCGAAACATCTCCATCGGAATATTATGACCAACTGGAGCAGCCATCCGCTGTGCCTGATGGATATGAAGGAAGTGGCAGGCAGATTTTTTGTAAGGGTCAAGGGCACTACTGTGGATCAGGTAGAAGCTGTCTTTGGCAAAGTGGAAATCGTAAATCTGAAGCAGCTTCCCGGTGAATTTGCATTTATTACTTCCCATATGAAACAGGGAGAATACATGGATAAGATCAGTGCCCTGGGTGACAGCGTTCTGACCATGATCCGGGTAAAGGACTAACCAGGATCGATTGCCCGGTGAAACGGGCCGAGGAGATAATTGAGGAGAGAATTATTATGAAATATGTTGTTGTTTTAGGCGACGGGATGGCAGACTGGCCTTTGGAGGAGCTTAAGGGACAGACGCCTCTTTCCTATGCAAAGACCCCTGTGATGGATTCGCTTGCCGCTGTTTCGGAAATCGGTATGGTACCTACCATACCGGAGGGCATGGCTCCGGGAAGCGACACGGCTAATCTTTCCGTAATGGGGTATAATCCCAGAAAATATTATACAGGCCGTTCCCCTCTGGAAGCGCTGAGCATTGGAGCAGACATGAAGGACAGCGATGTGGTGTATCGCTGTAATATTGTCACTTTGACAGAAGAGGACGTTCCTTATGAGGAGCAGACTATTGTAGACCACAGCTCTGACGAAATCAGCACGGAAGAAGCAGATGTGCTTCTTAAGGACGTGCTGGAAGCTCTGAAAGAAGATTCCGGAGAAACGGTTCCTACGGGATATGAACCGGATAAGTATGATTTTTACACAGGAACAAGCTACCGCCATTGTATGATCTGGGATCACGGAGAGGTACTGGAGCTGACTCCGCCTCATGATGTGCTGACCCAGAAAATCGGTCAGTATCTTCCTTCGGATCCGGTACTTCGTTATATGCAGAAGCGTAGTTATGAGATTTTGAAAAATCATCCTGTTAATCTGAAACGTAAGGAAAAGGGTTTAAACCCTGCCAACAGTTTCTGGTTCTGGGGTGCAGGAACCAAGCCCGCTCTCACCTCATTTGAAGAGATGTACCATAAAAAAGGCGTCATGATCTCGGCTGTAGACCTTCTCAAGGGAATTGCCGTAGGTGCCATGATGGACCGCATTATTGTGGAGGGGGCAAACGGAGGCCTTCATACCAATTATGAAGGCAAAGCTGCCGCTGCTGTGAAGGCACTGACTGAGGATGGCTATGATTTTGCCTATATCCATGTGGAAGCGCCTGACGAAATGGGGCATCAGGGAAGTATTGAAAAAAAGGTCAAATCCATCGAATTTCTGGATGACCGTCTCATCCGCCATGTGAAAGAAGGCCTGGATGCCTCCGGGGAAGAATACAGAATGCTGATTCTTCCGGACCATCCAACTCCCATCAGGGTACGTACCCATGTGGCAGAGCCTGTTCCCTATCTCTTATATGACAGCACTGCACCGGGGAAGCACACATGGCATTACAATGAAAAAGAAGCGGCCGGGGGCGGTGTGACCGTTGCTCATGGCTGGGACCTGATGAATTACTTATTTTCCAGATAGAGGCAGGAGGAAACTATGCTAATTGTAAAAAAATTCGGCGGTACTTCTGTGGCAAACAAGGAGCGCATCTTCAATGTGGCTAACAGATGTATTGAAGAATATCAGAATGGCAATGATGTGGTGGTTGTTTTGTCTGCAATGGGAAAATATACGGACGAACTGATCACTATGGCGCAGGACATCAATGAGCGTCCGCCAAAAAGAGAAATGGATATGCTTTTTACTATCGGAGAGCAGATGTCTGTGGCTTTGATGGCAATGGCTATGAATAAACTGGGAGTTCCGGCGATTTCCCTGAATGCGTTCCAGGTTGCCATGCATACCACCAGCATTCACGGAAATGCCCGCCTGAAGCGGATCGATACAGAGCGGATCAGACGAGAACTGGAAAACCGCAAGATCGTGATCGTAACAGGCTTCCAGGGAATCAATAAATATGATGACTATACCACTTTAGGACGAGGCGGCTCGGATACCACAGCGGTGGCCCTTGCGGCAGCCCTTCATGCGGATGCCTGTGAAATCTATACGGATGTGGACGGCGTTTATACGGCAGACCCGAGGAAGGTACCCAAAGCCAGGAAGCTTAAGGAAATCACTTATGATGAAATGCTGGATCTGGCAACTCTTGGGGCAGGTGTGTTGCATAATCGTTCTGTGGAAATGGCGAAAAAATACGGCGTGCCCCTGGTGGTGCGTTCCAGTCTGAACAATAGTGAAGGAACTGTGGTAAAGGAGGAAGTTTCAGTGGAAAGAATGTTGATCAGCGGCGTTGCGCTGGATACGGAGGCTGTGCGGATCGCAGTCCTTGGCCTGAAAGATGTACCGGGTATGGCATTTAAGCTCTTTGACACGCTGGCTAAGAAAAATATCAATGTAGATGTTATCCTGCAGTCCATCGGACGTGCCGGAACCAAGGATATCTCTTTTACTGTAGACGGAAAGGATATGGAGGATGCAGTGGCCACCCTGGAAGAAAACCATGCACGGCTGGGGTATAAGGAACTGCATTCGGAGAGGAATATTGCCAAGCTGTCCATTGTAGGCGCCGGAATGATGAGCAATCCCGGTGTTGCTGCAAAGATGTTTGAAAGTCTATATAATGAAGGGGTAAACATTAACATGATTTCAACATCAGAAATCCGTGTGACGGTTCTGATCAATGAAAAAGACGGGATCCGCGCCATGAATGCAGTACACGATGCATTCAACCTGGCGGACTGATGGATGATTTATAAAAAAATCATATAAAAAGAAAGGGGTTTTTACGTATGAAAAAGAAAACAGTATTGGCAATGCTTCTGGCAGGATGTCTTGCCGCAGCGCCGTCAGGCGTTTCGGCAGAGGAGGCAGACGCTCAGGCAACGGAAGAAACTGCTGCTGAAGAGTCAGCGCTTTCTGATGATCTCTTTGATTTCCAGATGGAGATTCTGGGAGAAGTTTATCAGTTTCCTATGACCTATGCGGATTTTACGGCGAAGGGCTGGACACTGAAAAATGAAGAAGACGGAAACGAGATGTTAGGAGCCAATACTTATGGGTTTGTTACTTTTCGGAAGGGCGATCTGTCTGCATCTGCAGATATGGTGAACCTGATGGTAAATGAGGCTCCCGTAACGGACTGCCTTGCAGCAGGAATTGAAATTGACGGCGTTTATTCTGATGCAGACATTGCAAGCCTGGGAATCAAGCTGGCGAAAGGAGTAACCATGGGTGTTTCCACAGTGGATGACATTAAAGCGGCTTATGGCGAACCGTCGGACACCTATGAAGGGGATTTGTACTGGAAACTGACATACGAAAAGGACATCTATGAAGAGGTGGAATTCTATGTCTACAAAGAGCAGAACACGCTTCTGGAGGTTTCTCTCCGCAACATGGTGGAGCCGGAGAACTTTGACAAGGGCAGTGTAAGCGGTGAGACGCCTGAAATCGTCACTTCCTATGCGGCACCTGCGGAGCTTGGGGAAGATATGCTGGATCCGGTTGTGGAATACTGCGGTGATCTTTATAACCTTCCCTGCCCAATCACTGCTTTTCAGGCAAATGGCTGGAAGCTGGACGGGATTTCGGAGGATGACTTTGTGGAAGGCAGAGGAATTGACTTCATCACTATGACAAGAGATGCACAGAGCATTGACCTTACCGTACATAACAAGACCCAGAACGCAGTTCTTCACGAAAACTGCTTTGTAACAGAACTGGAACTTTCTGTTTATGATGCTTCGAACTTAAGCCTGACCCTTTCCGGCGGCTATGAACTGGGGGCAGCGAAGGCGGACATCCTTGCTGCTGCAGAAGCGAAGGGCTATCAGGCTGAAGAAAGCGATAAGTATCTGAATATTTATAAAGATGATGACAGTAAAATAGATACACGCATTGACTTCGGATTTTATGATGATGAAGATGAAAATAAAGTCACTACCATCACCTTCCGCAACGAAGTGCTGGAATAGTAAGAGGAGAATCTCATGAGAAGTATACGCGACTTGAAAACATCTGCAAGAAGAGCTATGGCCGGGCACACCGGTTCACTGATCATGGCGATGATGATTTATACGGTGGTCAGTTTTACAGGCAGCAGGCTGACGGACGGCTTTTTTCCGGGAACGGATCCTGCAAGCATAGCGCTCAGTCAGGCATTTCTGTTTATTTTGACACTGGTATTCGGTATTTTGTATGCAGGTGTCAGATACATGTACCTGAATGTTGCAAGAGGCAGGGAATACTCCATGGGAAACCTGATTCATTTTTTCAAAAACGATCCGGATAAAGTGATCGTGGCTACGCTTATTCTGTCTCTGATTAGTCTTCTTCTGACCCTTCCGGTAAATTTTTATCTGTACCATCTTGAGGTAGGGACGACTTTGGAGGCAGAGCTGGAATGGCTGATGATATCCTCTGTTCTGATGCTTTTGGTGTCTGCGTTCAATGAAGTGCTGACACTGCCTTTTGAACTGACTTACTATCTTTTGGCGGATCATCCGGAAATGAACGGATTTACTGCGTTGAAAAAGAGCGTAAGCATCATGAGGGGAAGGATGGGAAAACTGCTTCTTCTGAAAATAAGTTTTCTGCCGATCATGTTTCTTTCTGTTTTTACACTGTATCTTGCCATGATCTGGATCATTCCTTATATGGAGATGACGACGGCAGAGTTTTACAGGGACCTGATCGGGGAGCCGTTAGGCAAAGAAGAAATATACTGATTTTTTTATTTCATAAAAACCCGGCATGGGGTGGGAAGAAATTTTCCTGCCTGGTGCCGGATTTTTCGCAAAAGCTGTCTGGGGTTACAGACTTTACGATTAAGATTTTCTCAGAGGAGATAAAAACCAATGGATATTATTCAAGTAATTACACAGGAACTGAATGTAAAGAAATGGCAGGTGGAGGCTGCTGTCAAACTGATTGACGAGGGGAATACCATCCCGTTTATTTCCCGATACAGGAAAGAGGCTACAGGCACCCTGAATGATGAGCAGCTTCGTAATCTTTATGAACGTCTGACTTACCTGCGAAATCTGGAGGAGAAAAAAGCCCAGGTGATCAGCAGTATTGAGGAACAGGGCAAAATGACTCCGGAGCTGATGAGCCAGATCACAGAAGCACAGACCCTGGTGGTGGTGGAGGACTTGTACCGTCCTTATCGCCCAAAACGCCGCACCCGCGCTACCATCGCGAAAGAAAAAGGCCTGGAGCCCCTGGCGAATATTATCATGCTTCAGATGACAGGCAAACCTTTGGAAATAGAAGCAGAAGCCTTTTTGTCAGAAGAGAAGGAAGTAAATACGGTAGAAGATGCCATTGCAGGAGCGAAAGATATTATTGCGGAGCATATTTCTGATGAAGCGGATTACCGCATCCATATCCGGAACCTGACTGCACAGAAGGGAAGTATCAGCTCCGCTGCAAAAAATCCGGAGGAACAGTCTGTTTATGAAATGTATTATGAATTTGAGGAGCCTGTGAAGAAGCTGGCAGGACACCGCGTTCTGGCGCTGAACAGAGGCGAAAAGGAGAAAATCCTGACTGTGAAGGTAAATGCACCTGAGGAGGAGATTCTGCGGTACCTGGAGCACAAGATTATCACCAGGGAGAATCCCCATACAGCTCCTGTTTTGCGGGAAGTGGTGGAGGACAGCTATAAGCGTCTGATCGGCCCTGCCATCGAGCGTGAGATCCGCAGTGACCTGACAGAAAAAGCAGAAGACGGTGCAATTCATGTTTTCGGCAAAAATCTGGAGCAGCTTTTGATGCAGCCTCCCATCGTAGGACAGGTAGTTCTTGGCTGGGACCCGGCTTTCCGTACCGGCTGTAAGCTGGCTGTTGTGGATGCTACAGGAAAGGTACTGGATACGACAGTCATCTATCCTACAGCTCCAACCACGGAGGCCAAAATCAAGGCTTCCAAGGAGACATTAAAAAAGCTGATCCGCAAATACGGCATTACCCTGATCTCCGTTGGAAATGGCACGGCTTCCAGGGAATCTGAGCAGATCATCGTGGAGTTTTTGAAAGAGATTCCGGAAAGAGTGCAGTATGTAATTACCAACGAAGCAGGTGCTTCCGTTTATTCCGCAAGTAAGCTGGCTACAGAAGAGTTCCCTAATTTTGATGTTGGACAGAGAAGTGCGGCCTCCATTGCAAGGCGTCTGCAGGATCCGCTGGCAGAGCTTGTGAAAATTGAACCCAAGGCCATTGGGGTAGGGCAGTACCAGCATGATATGAACCAGAAAAAGCTGGGAGAAGCCTTGAACGGCGTAGTTGAGGATTGTGTAAATAAGGTGGGTGTGGATTTGAATACCGCATCTGCATCGCTGTTGGAGTATATTTCCGGAATCACAAAGGTGATTGCCAAAAATATTGTGGCATACAGAGAGGAAAACGGCAGGTTTTTAAGCCGCAGGGATCTTTTGAAGGTTGCAAAACTGGGACCGAAGGCCTATGAGCAGTGCGCCGGATTTACGCGGATCGTGGGCGGAAAGAATCCGCTGGATGCTACAAGCGTTCATCCGGAGAGCTACGAAGCAGCCACAAAGCTTCTGGAGAAACTGGGCTTTCAGCCTGAAGATATTACCGGAGGGAAACTGGCCGGTATTTCCAGACAGGTGAAAGACTATAAGAAGATGGCTGCGGACTTGGGAATCGGTGAGATAACCCTGCGGGATATTGTAAAAGAGCTGGAGAAGCCTGCCCGTGACCCGAGAGAGGAAATGCCCAGGCCGATCCTTCGCACGGATGTGCTGGATATGAAGGATTTAAAGGAGGGCATGATCCTGAAGGGAACTGTCCGGAATGTCATTGATTTCGGCGCTTTCGTGGATATTGGCGTGCATCAGGACGGCCTTGTGCATATTTCCCAGATGAGTGATAAATTTATCAAACATCCGCTGGAAGCAGTGAGTGTAGGAGATGTGGTGGATGTACGGGTTCTGAGTGTGGATTTAAAGAAAAAGCGCATTGCTCTTTCCATGAAAGGAACAGGGAAGAACTGATTGGCTTTTTATGCGGGCTAAAACATACAGGAAAGGCGCTAATACAGTATTTTTCAGGAGACAGGGTATAATTATAGAAAAACTTTTGACCAGGAGGTTTCTATGAAGAGAAGAGGCTATCTAAGAAAAGTATTGGCAATGGGAATGACTGCGGGAATGCTGATTACGGGATCTTTAGGGAACAGCACCGGATCTGTGGCTGTGCAGGCTGCAATTACAGACGGCAAGGTCCTGGTGGACGGACTTGACAGGTCACCGGACTATTATATTTTGCCGGATTCCTCCGACACGGAGCTTTCCGCAGATACTGTGGCAGGCCTGTCTGACAGCCAGAGGCAGATGGCAATCAATGAGATTTATGCCCGGCATGGAAGAAAATTTGTAATTCCGGAGGTACAGGATTACTTTAATGAAAAAGCCTGGTATCTTGGAACCGTGGCAGCGGATTCTTTTGATGAAAATGTTTTCAGCAGCATTGAAGAAACGAATATCGGGAAGCTGGTCAGTGCCATGGACAATGGTAAGGATGCCGGCGGTGTAGGAAACACAAATTCCGAAATCTATACGGATTTTTCAGGGGAGTATCACCTTTATGCCCAGAGCAAGGAAGTCATCGTGCAGCTCACCGTTTATGCGGATCAGTCTCCGGCAGAGGCTTCGGAGGGGACGGAATGCGGAACCGTGGAGGTATCCTGCCGTTATATGGACGGCGGTATGTCCTATATGAACGGATATTTTTCGAAAAAAAGCGGAAATAATTATGTGCTTGCCGGAAGGGGCATGAACGGAATTACCGTGACTGTCGGGCAGGATAATATTACCGTAGGCCATTCAAAGAGCATCAATGGCACTTACGAAAAGGAATAAAAAGAAATTTCAAGCTTAAGGGGAGAGCCGGAAAGATGGAACATCTAAAAGAAACAGGCAGAGCGGTGAAACACTATACTTTGGTTTTTCTGCAGTGGCTGGCAATTGGTTTATTTGTCGGCACGGTTGTGGGACTTTGGGGTACTGGTTTTGCATACGCCATGAAATATGTCTGCGGGCTGCGGGCAAAGTATCCCCGGCTTTTATTCGGGCTGCCCTTTGCAGGCCTGATGATCGTGTGGATCTATCATCGTGCAGGGCTTCGGAGACATCGGGGAACGAACCGTATCCTGCTGGCTGTGCGGACGAAGAGCAGAATTCCTTTCCGGATGGCTCCGGCGATTTTCGTTGGAACACTCCTGACCCACCTCTGCGGCGGAAGTGCAGGGCGTGAAGGTGCGGCCCTTCAGATGGGCGGCAGCATCGGCCAGCAGCTTGGAAGGTGGGCAAAGGCGGAAGAGAGAGCCATGCACGTGTACACCATGTGCGGGATGAGCGCCTGTTTTGCGGCATTATTCGGCACGCCGGTGGCTGCGGCAGTATTTTCTATGGAAGTGGTCAGTGTGGGGATTATGCATTATTCTGCATTGGTTCCCTGTACCGCAGCAGCTTTGACTGCAGATACGATTGCACGTTATTTTAAAGTAGGGCACATGGGCTTTACGGTTCCGGCCGTTCCGGCAGAATTTAATTTGTGCAGTGGCGCAAGAGTGTGCTTTCTGGCAGTGGGCTGTGCGGTGGTCAGCATTCTTTTCTGCATTCTTCTGCACAAAGTCGGAGAATGCTATGAACACATCTTTAAAAATCATTACTTCCGGGCTTTTGTAGGGGGATGCCTGGTGGTGACACTGGCCCTGTTCCTTCAGACCGGGGATTACTTAAGCGTGGGAGAGCAGGTGATCGAGGAGGCGGTTTCCGGCCATGCAAGGCCGGAGGCCTTTCTTCTGAAAATGATTTTTACCGCACTTACCCTGGAGGCAGGGTTTAAAGGCGGAGAAATTGTCCCCACCCTATTTATCGGGGCAACCTTTGGGTGTGTGGCCGGAGGCCTTTTGGGACTTGCGCCTGCTTTTGGAGCCATGATCGGCATGACTGCCATGTTCTGCGGAGTAACCAACTGCCCGGTCACAGCAATCTGCCTGGGGCTGGAACTGTTCGGCGGTGCAGGAATTGAGTGGCTTCTTCTGGCTGCAGCCGTAAGCTATATGCTTTCCGGCTACTTCGGACTATACAGCAAGCAAAAGATCCTATATTCCAAAGAAGCACCGGAATTTATCGATGCTACGGTACATTAACGATTTTTCGTAACTGTTCCGTACCTTCACAGTTACGATTTTTCAATGGCTGACCGGTAGAATGCCGTCAGCTATTATAAACGACAAAATGTAAAATATACTTGATAAAATGCCACGACAGAATTACAATAGAGACCATAGAAAAACAAAAACCTGAATGAATACACCGGGAGGAACCATAGCTGGTGGAAAGGCAAAATAATCGACACCCCCATGGCAATGTTTCTAAATTTGAAGCTGAAATCCGCCCGCGCCGCCCTTGACCTGTCTCAACAGGAACTGGCAGATCTGGTAGGAGTTTCCCGCCAGACGATCAGCGCTATAGAAAAGGGCGACTATAATCCTACCATAAACCTCTGTATTTCCATTTGCCAGGTTTTGGGAAAGACTCTGAACGATTTGTTCTGTCCTTGACTTTAACAATGAAATGCATCCAATGAATAACGCCTTGCAGTCCTGCAAGGCGTTTGTTTTATGTGCGCCTGGCGGCGCACGTTTCTGTTAGTAATCCGTCTTATGATAGAATCTGCCGTTAATATAGTCCGTCTTAATGATATTTACAAAGGCTGTCGGATCCGCTTCTTTCACTTTTTTCACTAAGATCTTTGCTTCTTCCCTGGACACCACAGAATAAAGCATACTCATCTTCTCATCTGTATAACATCCCGTTCCCTCAAACTGCGTAGCACTATGGTGTGTCAGGTTGGAAATTTCATGGTAAACCTTATCCGGATCGCTTGTAACGATAAACAGGGTATGCTTCTTATACCGCTGATGGAGCATCTGCACCACCTGTGTAGAAGTGAACTGGAAGATAATGGAATAAAGCGCCCTTTCCCATCCGAAAAGCAGTCCTGCAATCAGAAGGATTCCTGCATTTACGCAAAGAATATAATTCCAGATATCATGCCCGCTTTTCTCTGAAAAATAGATGGCAATAAAGTCTGTTCCTCCACTGCTGGTATTGCCAATCAGGCAAAGGCTGACAGCAAACCCATTGATCAGTCCGCCAAAAATGCTGATAAGCAGTGTATCATAGGTGATCGGCTGGGCCGGGATCACATCGGTCAAAACACTGGACAAAACAATCACACAGCAGGAACTGATGGTAAATTTTAACCCGATAAATTTCAGTCCGATAAAAACAGGAAACAGATTTAAAACCACATTGATCAATGTATAGGGCACGTCGATTCCACAAAAATCAGTAAAAATATTCTGCAAAAGCAGTGTAAGCCCGCTGAAGCCGCCCGGAAATAATCCTCCTGCCCGCACAAAAGTCTTAATGTTGACCGCAAAGATTACAGCAGCCAAAATCGCGCAGCCAAAGCGCTTAGCCTCATGTTTCGCATTCAGGTCCTTCAATTTCTTTCCCTCCTCCCATACTTTTACCTGGTAAACATCAGGTACATGGCCTCCAGACAAATCTGGGCATGTAAGAAGAAGTTTTCCAGATTCAGGTGCTCATTACAATTATGCGCATTGGTGGACGGTTCGAATGGAAAAACCGGACCAAAGGCTACGGTTTTATTATTGGTTCCCCTTGCATAAGTGCCGCCTCCTGTGGAAAAGACATTGCAGGGTTCGTTCATAACAGATTGATATGCTTCCTGGAGAAGACCGATCAGCGGATGATCCTTGGGGATGTATAAAGGGGCATCATGATTGGCTATGGTGGCTTTCAGCTGATAGCTGTCTGCTTTTGCAGAAATAGCATCCATAATAGGATCCTTTTCTTTTGTGACAGGATAACGGATATCAATGGAGGCAGATGCATTTCCCTCCCGAATATCCACAAGTCCAAGGTTCAGTGTAAGAGGGCCGGAAGGTTCATCTTTCATAGCAATCCCCAAAAGCGTACCATTATATTCCATAGAGATACAGTCTGCCAAAAATGCAATGAGATTTCCGGTTTCTTCTCTGGTAAATATTTGGGACAGAAGCCGAAGCAGCAGGGAAGCGGCATTAAGGCCAAGCTCCGGTTCTGCTCCGTGGGCGGCACGTCCGCGGGCTGTAACCGTAGTGACGCCATCCTTGCGGGAGACGGTGAAATGTTCCTGATCAGCAGTATCCAAAAGCTTCTGATGCAGTTCCTGCGTGCAGACAAGCTTTGCTTCCGCATTCGCAGGAACTGCATTGACAGCAAGACCTGCCTGGAAAGACCTGATACAGCCGGAGGGCATCATTGGATCATGAAAATCAACACGGAGAATTCCTTTCTCGCTGTGGCAGATTCCATAGGAACAGTCCGGCGTAAATCCCATAACCGGATAAGGGTGTTCGCTGTAATAATGTGTCAGGTCATCACTTGCGATTTCTTCCCCGGCACCGAAAACCGTACGGAGCACGTAGTTTCCTTTGACTCCTGCATCCTTCAGCGCTTTCAGACAATAGAGTGCTATAATGGCAGGGCCTTTATTATCTGCGACACCTCTTCCGAAAAGGAAACCGTCCCGTTCTGTCAGAGAAAACGGAGGAGTGTCCCATCCATCTCCTGCGGGAACCACATCTACATGGGTGAGCACATCGATATACTCCGTTCCGGTTCCGTAATGTGCATCTCCTGCATAATTTCCGGTATTATCTGTTTCCAGGCCCAGCTCCCCGGCAATGTCAAGGATACAGGCCAAAGCGTCTGCTGAGGATTCTCCGAATGGCTTCCCGGGCAGCGGCTCTGTGCAGACAGAGGGAATGGCAACCAACCTTTCAAGATCTCTCAGAATCTCTTCACGATATTTTAATATTTCATGTCCAAATTTCATAGAGAACAACCTCACCTTTCTGATAAATACCGGCAGCAGTTACGCTGCCGGAAATTTCGCTGTGCTTTTTATTTTTCTGCAGCTTTTAATACATAAATCCTGGACTGGAAATCCCCATAATTTCTGATGTCCCTGGGAGTTTCCCCGGAGGTGCCGTCTGTGGTAAGAAGCCCCACATTCATCAGCTCATCCCCATAGTGGACTGTGCCGTTCATCGGATTACTGTAAACTACATCAGGATCCAGCCCTTGTAGCTGTACCCGGGAATAAGGCAAATTTACGCCGCTTAATACTCTGTACCAGCCTACAATGGCCGTTTTCTTGTCATCGCTTACACACATCCATACAGTTTCGTTTCCCTCAAAAGGACTTTTCAGTCTGTAGAAAGTACCGAACTGCAAAAGTTCCCTGTATTCCTTCATAAAAGCAATCTGCTCTTTGACTTCTGAGATCTCTTCTTCTGTCAGGCTGTTCAGATCCAGTTCGTATCCGAAAGTGCCGAAATACGCTACATTTGCCCTGGTGTGCAGCGGGGTATTGCGCAGTACCTGGTGATTCGGGGATACGGAAACATGGCTTCCGATACTGCTGATGGGATAGCACAGGGAAGTGCCGTACTGAATTTTCAGGCGCTCGACCGCATCGGAGTCATCGCTTGCCCATCCCTGGGGTGCATAGTACAAAATTCCCGGATCGAACCTTGCACCTCCGCTTGCACAGGATTCAAACAGAACCTCCGGGAAGGCAGTGGTCAGCCGGTCATACAGGTCATAAACTCCAAGAATATATCTGTGGAACACTTCTCCCTGCCGATCGCTTGGAAGAGCTGCGGAATAACATTCTGTAATACTTCGGTTCATGTCCCATTTAATATAGGAAATCCGGGACTGGGACAAAATGGTTTCCATCATCTGATAAATGCAGTCTACCACTTCTTTCCTGGAAAAATCAAGAACATACTGGTTGCGTCCATGGGAATTGCTGCGTCCGGGAGCCTGGAGGATCCAGTCTGGGTGAGCACGGTAAAGGTCCGAGTCCTTGTTGACCATTTCCGGTTCAAACCAGAGACCGAATTTCATGCCGAGGGCCTCAATACGCCTGGAAAGCCCGGAGATTCCCTGGGGAAGACGTTCCTTGTTGGCATACCAGTCTCCAAGTCCGGCATGGTCGCTGCTTCGTGCACCAAACCATCCGTCATCCAGAACAAAAAGCTCTACCCCGCATTCTTTTGCTTTGGAGGCAATTTCCACCAGCCGGTCTTCTGTAAAGTCAAAATAGGTAGCTTCCCAGTTATTATTAAGGATGGGTCTTGGACGGTCACGCCAGAAACCTCTTGCAAGACGTTTCTGATACAGGCGGTGGAAGGTTTGGCTCATCTCATTCAGGCCATTGGCTGAATAGACCATTACAGCTTCCGGAGTCTGAAAACTTTCTCCAACATCCAGCTTCCAGTCAAAACAGTCCGGATGAATCCCTACGGTAATGCGGGTGGTATCATGGGTGTCAACTTCTGCCTGAATACGGTAATTTCCGCTGTAGACAAAGCTGAAGCCCAGGACTTCTCCTTCATTTTCCGTAGCGGAGGGGCGTTTCAGCACCATGAACGGATTGTGCTCGTGGGAGGAATGTCCGCGCATACTGTCAATGGCCAGAATTCCCTGCTCCAGAGGGCGGTTTTTGATGTGCCGTTCTCTTGACCATGCACCGGAAAGCTGCATCCATACATAATCTTTGTCAGGAAGATCCAGGCTTAAGCTCATGGCAGTGAGAAGATGAACAGGAGCCTCACCCTCATTGATGAAACGTGCGCTTCTGGTGAGGATGCTGCCAAAAGCAAAAATAGTATAAAGCAGTTCCAGACGGATCTGGGTCACAGGATCTTTGAGAATAATGGATAAGGTAGCTGCCTCTTCGTCTGATTCCGTGTAGGTGGCAGGAAGCCCGGAAAGTTTTGGCTTACCGCCGGATATGGTATGAGATTCATAGCGGAAATCAGAAATGCGGCTTCCGTTATCCTGAAGGATTTCCACAGCAGGATGGCGGTAGTCCGTAGAACCGTAAACAGGATATTCCTGTTTCAGATGGGCCAGGGAAAAGGTTCTGTCCCCTTCGTACACATAGGAAGCCATGGCTCTCGGGATTTTTTCTACAAGGTATGTAAAGTCTTTCTTGTCGTGGATATGTTTTCCGCAGTAAATCTGTCCGAGATGGCCGTTTTCCAGAATGCACATGATATAGCTGAAATGTTCATTAAATAAGTGAAAAGTTTTGGTGGATTCATGAAATCGGATGTACATTTGTATTTTCCTTTCCTTTGTTTTTTTTACATTTAAAGGAGTCTTCGTGAATCATTTCGACACGTTCCTTTGTTCTTATCATAAGAAAAAGTGAAACGGCAGTCAAGTACCAGCTTCTATTTGTTTTATTATATTTCACAGGAGCTCTTTCCTCCCTCCGCCTCCCGTGAAATTAGCCTTGAAAACAGAGGGAAAAACTCGTATAATTGACAATAGCAAAGAAGAATCGTCAATATTTGCGGTAATTCGACAGAATGAGAGGGGGTATCCCATGAAAAAGACCATGACCATATGCTTTACCAATAATAAGGGCGGCAGCGGAAAATCCACTACCTGTTCCAATCTTGGAGCTGCGATGGCCCGTGCCGGCAAAAAGGTCCTTATGATTGACGGAGATATGCAGTTAAACCTTTCTCTTTCCTTCTTTTCAGAAGAGTGGGTGCTTGAGATGGCGGCAAGCGAAAAAAACCTGTACCATGCCATTGGGAAACAGCAGGATCTGACCGATTTTATTGTTCCTACACCCTATGAAAACCTGGATCTGATTCCTTCCTCTACGCTTATGAGTTCTATTGAGTATGAACTTTTTACAAAATGGCAGAGGGAGTTTATCCTGAAGAAATGTCTTCAGAAGGTGAAGGATTCCGGCGTATACGACTATATTCTCATTGATGCCCCGCCTACTCTCGGCGGCTGGGTGATGAATATCCTATGCGCTTCGGACAGAGTGATCATTCCTGTGGAAGCCAGCCCCTGGGGAATGTTCGGACTGGCAAATATGTTTGAGTTTTTAAGTCAGGTAAAGCAGATTGCGGAGGGACTTGAGGTACTTGGAATCGTAGTCACAAAGGTGGATACCCGCAAGAACTATTTCAAACAAACGATGGAAACCTTGCGCGAGATGGAGGACATTTATGTATTTGAAACCTGCATCCGGGTGGATAGTGCCATTGAATGGGCACAGGATAACAGCATCCCTGTGGTGGAATATAAGAAGAGCAGCCGCAGCGCGAAGGAATACACAGCACTGGCAGAGGAGGTAATGGAACATGGCAGTAGGGAAAGCAAGTATTAAACGTGCTGTAAACGCAGGAAAAGCAGCAGCACAGAAAGAACCTGCACAGGAGCAGGTTTTGGAAACAAAGGCACCGGGGACAAAGGAGCCGGAGTCTGTTCCGGAAACAAAAGAAGAGAAAACGGAAGCGGCCAATAAACCTGCGTCAGCGAAAAAAACTGCAGCAGTGAAAAAGACGGCTGCATCTAAGAAATCTGCGGAAGCGAAAAAGACCACAACAGCAAGAAAACCAAAAGGAACCGGAAAGGCAGCAGCTGGGAAGCCGGCAGAAGCAAAAGAACAGGGGCAGGAGAACCGCATTGTTCATATTACGGAAGAACTGCCGGTCTATCTGCTGTAGAACAAGCCTGGATTTATTCATCCCATCCTTCGTAAAACCGGATATTGACTGAGATATTTCGCACGATATCGCCTTCCAAAAGAGCAAGGTCATTGACATCAGAAACAGCGGGCAGTTCTCCGTCTTCGGAAAGCTCCAGGGATATCCAGTCATTGGCAGCTTCATTGGCTTTGTCAATGGCTTCATCAAGAGTATCGCCTTTTGCGTAACAGCATTCCAGATCAGGGAAAAAAGCCTGATAGGTGCCTGTTTCTGTTTTACGGAATACAGCAGGGTAGATAAATTTCATATTTTTTCCTCTTTTCACATTAGATTTTTATGAAAAGCGTTGTCTGGCAGGAATCTGCAAATTGGTTCCTGCCGGGCGGCGCTTGATTTCTTTTTATTATAATCAGTTTGTTTGAAGAAAACAATAGAATTCAGGTACAGATTTTATATAAGATAAGATGCATTTTTTTTCATTTTTTGGTATAATGACCAGGAAAGCAGTGGAAAAGTTCAGCAAATGCAGGTAGTGTGATATGATAGAGAATGTTTTTTGTGACAGACAGAAGAAATACAGTCTGGAAGATTATATGAATTATGAAGCGAGCGGACGGGGAAATCTGGGGGGAGAAATTCCCATTACAGTATACCGGCTCCTGGAATATTCTTTACGGGAAGAGCTGGGCGAGCGCTTTGGCAGAGAAGGCCAGGTGGAGATCATGCGCTGTGCAGGACGCAGAGCAGGTATATTTTTTGCAGAACACCTGCTGGATCTGACGCTGCCCTTTCATGAGTTTCTGGCGCAGCTTCAGTCAAAAACCGCAGAATTGAAAATCGGTGTGGTGAGAATTGAGAAGCTGGATAAGGAAACGGGAAAGATCGTTCTTACCGTTTCCGAGGATGCTGACTGCTCAGGGCTTCCGGTATTGAACGAAACGGTGTGCAGTTATGACGAAGGCTTTATCGCAGGAATTATGTCTGCTTATACAGAAAAAAATTATACTGCGGTTGAGATCGACTGCTGGGCTACGGGAGACAGAGTGTGCAGGTTTCATGTAGAGGTTAAGGAGCAGCGGCAGAAAGATGAGTGATAGAAACTGTGAACTTCTTTTCGAGTATTTGAAGAGTATTCTGTTTGATTCTGCTATTGAAGAACTGGATGTGGAAAAACTGGATGAGCCGTATCAGAAACTTGGACGGGGAATGCAGTTTTTGCAGCATGCTGTGGAGGAGATGCTGTCTTATTCCGCGGAGATATCCAAAGGAAATTTATCCGTGGAGATTCCGCTCAGGGATAATTTTTTGTGTGTGAATCTGAAGAATATCCATGCAGATCTCAATCATCTGACCTGGCAGGCAAAGCAGGTGGCCTCAGGGGATTATTCTCAGCAGGTTTCGTATCTTGGGGAATTTTCAGAGGCATTTAACAGGATGACTGTGCAGCTGAAGGAAAGGGAAGAACGTCTCCGTCAGGAGGCGATAAGACTTCGGAAGCGGGCAGACAGTATCGAGGCATACAATAAGCTTCTGATGAAAGTAGCCCGCGAACGGAAAGAACGGGTTTTTGTAGTAGATGCGGATACCCGGAACGTGGTGTACTGCAATAAGAGCAAATGTGCAGGGGAACTGTTCAATTCCGCGTTTTGTGAAAACTGTGAGACAAAGAGACTCGGAAAAGAAGAAATCCTGAAATGGGAAGGCCGTGTGCAGGAGGTCTGGGAGCTAAGGGAAAAAAGCGGAAAGTATCTGCGGATCAATTCCTATCCTGCAGAATGGCAGGGCAGGAATGCCTATGTTCATGTGGTGACTGACATTACGCGGGAAAAGCAGGAGGAAGAACTCCTGTCCAATAAAATGTATTTTGATCCCGGGACCTCTGTGCGAAATCGTTTGTTTTTTGAGGAATATATGGAGCGGATCCTTGCAGAAAAAAAGACAGCGACTCTGTGCTATATGGATGTGGATGATTTGAAATACGTCAATGACCATTACGGACACCTGGAAGGTGACAATTATCTGAAAGAGTTTGCAGAAATGATTAAAAAGCATTTCCGACAAAATGATGTGATTGCCAGAATCGGAGGAGATGAGTTCTGCCTGATTCTTATGGGAAGCTTAAAGGAGCTGGCTTTAAAGAAACTGAGAATTGCCAGAGCGGAATTTCGAAAAGAACATACCAGGGAATACCCCAGAAGTTTCAGCTATGGCGTTTATGAAATTAATGATGAGACAGGTGGAATGACCCTGGAAGAAATCATCCGGGAAGCAGATTCCAGGATGTATCAATATAAAAGAAAATACAAAAAAAGAGGGAGAAAAACATGAGAATTCTGATGATTCGTCACGGAGATCCGGACTATGAACATGATACATTAACAGAAAAAGGACACAGAGAGGCCGCTCTGCTGGCTGAAACTGCCGATAGACTGGGCTTAGGAACATGCTATATGTCCCCTCTCGGCAGGGCACAGCATACGGCAGCCTATTCCCTGAATAAGACCGGGAAGACGGCCAGGGTTTTAGACTGGCTCAGAGAGTTTCCCGCTTTTGTGGATATTAACCGGTCTGAGGAATTGCGCCTGGCTTATCCGGATACAACTGTAGAAAACGGCAGATATGAGAGCAGAATCGTCTGGGATATGGTTCCTTCCTATCTCTCCGCTCATCCGGAATACTGGACAGTGGACGGCTGGAGAAATTCGGAGGTGGCAAGATGCGGTGATGTAACCCGTGTTTATGATTCCCTTGTGAAAAACCTGGACGGATTCCTGGCGGAAGCAGGATATGTGCGGGAAGGCGGCCACTATCGTGTGGAAAAGGAAAGCAGCGAAACGGTGACCTTTTTCTGCCATTTTGGAGTGACCTGTGCTATTCTATCACATTTGTGGAATGTTTCTCCCTTTATCCTGTGGCATACCGCTGCCCTGGCGCCTACTTCAGTTACGGAAGTGGTAACAGAGGAGCGGGAACAGGGAATCGCCTGTTTCCGGGGACTTCGTACAGGCGATATTTCCCACTTGTATGCAGGCGGGGAGGAACCCTCCTTTGCATGCAGATTTTGTGAAACCTACAGCAGCTCTGAGAGACATTGAGTAATCATAACTCCTGATTTATAGTAATTATATTAATATATGTATTTGATTATAACAGAACCCTTCATTATAATGAGAACAGCTAAAAAGCAGGCGGTATGATAAAACAGAAAGAACCGCAATAAAGAACGAAGAGAACGAATTAATGGAGGATCATTACAATGGAGAAGTCAAAAACAGATTATCGTGTGGAAAAGGATTCTATCGGTACCAAGGATGTGCCGGAGGATGTGTACTATGGGGTACAGTCCCTTCGTGCAGCAGAAAACTTTCACATTACCGGACTGAATATGCATCCGGAGATCATCAACAGCCTTGCATATATCAAGAAAGCAGCAGCCATCACCAACTGTGAGATCGGGATTCTGGACAAAAAGCGTGCCCAGGCGATCGTACAGGCATGTGATGAAATTCTGGCCGGAAAATTCCACGAGGATTTTATTGTAGACCCGATTCAGGGAGGTGCAGGAACTTCCTTAAATATGAATGCCAACGAAGTTATTGCTAACCGTGCGATTGAGATCCTGGGAGGACATAAGGGAGATTACTCCATTGTAAACCCCAATGACCATGTAAACTGCGGCCAGTCTACCAACGACGTAATTCCTACAGCAGGAAAGATGACTTCTCTTCGTCTTCTGAAGAATTTGAAAAAAGAACTTCTTCGTTTACATAAAGCTCTCTGTGCAAAAGCAGAAGAATTTGACCATGTAATTAAAATGGGCCGTACCCAGATGCAGGATGCAGTTCCCATCCGTCTGGGACAGGAATTCCATGCATATTCTGTTGCCATTATGCGTGACATCCGCCGTATGGATAAAGCCATGGACGAAATGCGCAGCCTGAATATGGGCGGTACTGCAGTAGGAACCGGAGTAAACGCAGATGAAACTTATTTAAGAAGAATTGTGCCGAACCTGGTGGAAGTATCGGACATGGATTTCGTACAGGCATTTGACCTGATTGATGCAACCCAGAATCTGGATCCCTTCGTGGCTGTTTCCGGTGCAATCAAGGCCTGTGCAGTCACTTTATCCAAGATTGCCAATGACCTTCGCCTGATGTCTTCCGGTCCGAGAGCAGGATTTGGGGAGATTAACCTTCCTGCAAAACAGAACGGCTCCTCCATTATGCCGGGCAAAGTAAATCCGGTTATCCCGGAGGTTGTAAACCAGGTTGCTTTTAATATTATCGGAAATGACGTGACCATCACTATGGCAGCAGAGGCCGGCCAGCTGGAGCTGAATGCTTTTGAGCCTATTGTATTTTACTGTATGTTCCAGTCCATTGACACCCTGGCCTATGCAGTGCAGACCTTTGTGGACAACTGTGTATCCGGTATTACTGCTAATGAAACACGCTGTCGTTATCTGGTAGAAAACAGTGTAGGTATCATCACTGCCATTTGTCCTCATGTGGGATATCAGAAAGCAGCAGATATCGCGAAAAAGGCTTTGAAGACAGGAGAGTCCGTTCGTTCCCTGATCCTTGAGGAAAAACTTCTTACAGATGATGAACTGGACCGTATCCTGGATCCTGTAAGCATGACAGAGCCGGGAATTTACGGAAAAGATATTTTGTTAAAGAAAACAGAAGAAAAATAATCCGCACAGGGCTTGCAGAAAGGCTTTAGTCTTTTGCAAGCCTGAGGAATTCTTCCATAGCACGGCTGAAGCAGCGGCCCTTTTTCCAGTAAAAAAAGAGATTCCGGCCGCTGCTTTCTCCTGCAAGCTTATAGTATATTACGTGAGGGTTGTCCGGAGTCCTGGTGATCAGCGTATCGCTTATAAAGGAAATTCCAAGGCCCTGACAGGTAATATTGTAGGCAGTCTGCTGCTGATCCAGCTCAAAAAGAACATCCGGGACAAAGTTATGTAAATGACAGAGATCCATGGCTCTTTTGCCTGTATCGTTTTCCGGCTTCAATACAATAAAGGGTTCCCTTTGGAAACATTCCAGAGGAACATCCGGGACCTCATCTGTTAAATAGGTCCCGCTTTTTATGTCCTCTGCACAGAGCTGGAATGTCTCAAGCTTTTCATTGACTGCAAAGGATCTGGGAACTGCAAGAAGAAGATGCTCCTCTTTGTAGATACAGGAGTCAAAAATATCAGAATCCAGAAGGCAGTTGTCCAGGACAAGATCAACCCTGCCGTTCTGTAACAGCTTTTCTAATTCTGCAGTGCTTTCTTCTACAAGAACAAGCTTCACCAGAGGATACTTTCTGGTAAAACGTCCCATAAGCTGTGGGAGAATCCAGGAGGAAAAAAGGCTGCTTCCTCCCAGAATCAGGCTTCCGGTCTTCAGATCGCCCCAGTTGTTTACAAAGTCAGCAAATTCATTCTGCGCTGCAAAAATGGATTCCACAGCCAGGATGTATTTTTGGCCGCATTCAGTCAGACCAAGGGGTTTGGTGCTTCTGTCAAAGATGGGATAGCCGATCTTTTTTTCAATGCGCTTTACGGTTGCGCTAAGAGATGGCTGGGAAATAAACAGGTTTTGTGCGGCTTTGGTAAAGCTTTTTTCTTTATATACTTCGTATACATACTCCATTCCCTGAAACATGTGTTTTCTCCTCTTTTGAATTGATACTCATTATTATAGTAAACGGAAAGAAGATAGTCAAATGGATACGTAAGATGGGAGACATTCGCGATGAAAACAGTAATGACAGGCCTTATGGGGAAAAATAGGGAAAGCGAAAGAAAATTGGAAAAAGGGGTGCATATTTTTGCATTATCATGTATAATGATGTCTTGACGAATAAACGGCCTTTTAGAATCTGAATAATGGGGGAGAGGAAATGAATTTATTGAAGAAGCTGTTTGCTCCCGTGGACATGACTTTTGGAAGACCATGGGAGAAGATACTGCTGTTTACAGTTCCGATGCTGTTAGGGAATATTGCTCAGCAGCTTTACAATACTGTAGATAGTGTGGTAGTTGGAAAATATGTGGGTGATAATGCACTTGCCGCGGTTGGAAGTGCGGGACCGATCCTGAATCTTCTGATCGTATTATTTGTGGGAATCAGTATGGGAGCCAGCATTGTGGTTTCTCAGTATTTTGGGGCGAAGGACAGGGAGGCTTTATCGCATTCTATCGGAAATTGCATCGTGCTTACCATTATTGCATCTGTGATGGTAATGGCGGCAGGCGTGATCGTTGCAAGACCGCTTCTGGTTTTTTTAAAAACTCCGGAAAGTATTCTGGACTGGTGTACCTCTTATCTGCATACCATATTTATCGGCAGTGTGGGAGTGGCGTTTTATAATATCTTAAGCGGTGTTTTAAGGGGACTGGGAGATTCCGTTTCTGCGCTGGTTTACCTGGTGATAGCAAGTGTATTGAATATTGTTCTGGATCTGGTGTTTGTTGTGAATTTTCATATGGGAGTGCAGGGAGTTGCACTGGCGACGGTGATCGCCCAGGCGATTTCCGCGGTTCTTTGCGGATGGAAGCTTTACCGTATGAAGAATCTTTTTGATCTGAAGAAGGAGTATATCTGCTGGAATAAGAAATATGCCATGAATATCATACGCCTCGGGCTTCCTTCCGGGATTACCCAGGCAATTATGTCCATGTCCATGATCGTGGTACAGTCTCTGACCAACAGTTTTGGAGAACAGTTTATTGCGGCAAACGTTATTGTTATGCGTGTAGACGGATTTGCCATGCTTCCTAATTTTTCTTTTGGAACAGCCATGACGACCTTCGCCGGGCAGAATGTGGGCGCCGGGGCTTATGACCGTGTAAGCAAAGGGGCGAAGCAGGGAACCGTCCTGGCAGTGGGAGTTTCCGCGGTGATCACAGGCCTGATCCTTATTTTCGGCCGGGGACTTATGGGAATCTTCACCAATACACCGGAGCTGGTGGATCTGAGTATGCAGATGATGCAGATCCTGGCTGTAGGCTATATTGCAATGGCTGTTCTGCAGAGCCTGTCAGGCGTTATGCGGGGCGCAGGCGACACGATGACACCTATGTGGATCTCTATTTTGCAGACAGTAATCATTCGTGTCCCCCTGGCGTACGGCATGTGCTATTTTACCAGGACGCCGGAACTGCCGAACGGAAGACAGGAATGTATTTTCATTTCATTATTGATTGCCTGGCTTATAGGAACGGCGGTCACAGGGATTGCTTATGCAAGGGGCAAGTGGAGGAAACGGGCGCTTTAAAGAGCCGGGATGGCAATTAAGAAAAGGTGTGCAGCTTTTGGATCGCATTTGGCAATCGGAAGGCTGCACACCTTTTTTAATTCGTATTTAACACTTTGATATGCAGTACCCAATCCTCCTCATCCGGTGACTGAAAGAATATGGTACCGGAATTGAACTGCCCTGTTTTTTTAACATTTCCTGAACGTGGATTAAACCACTCATAAACAGCTGCAGGCAAAGAAAGCTCTGCATCACCGCCGAAAGGAAAATAAATAAGATATTCTTTACTCTTCTCAGCCAGTGTACATGTTAGCTTATTGCTCTTTACCCACGAGTTTTCAGGACTCATACGCCGAAATTCCACATTTTTTTCTACATAGTCATATAAGATTTTTAAGTATTTATAAATGGGTGGAATATCATTAAGATTAAATTTCTCACTTTCAATCATTGTTGTACCATTCATAAGACCAAAATGCCGGTCAAAGCGGGACATGGCGTAACCGCTTGTCAGCCCGACCCAATACATACGGCGTTCTAAATGGTAATTGTTTCTGTTGGAGCAATCCATCTCACCGATTACCATAGGCCGGTGATACTGCCAATGCTGTATCCCTTCCAAATTCATTGCTTTGTAATACTGATTTTCATCATCCCTGGGATAGTTGCGCGGATCCTGGGTAAGGATGAAGTCATTTCCTCTTTCAGACACCATCAGCGGGTGATGGGTGGTATCACCAAGAGTGCACAGTCGATGATAGGGGTCATATGTGCGGATGAAGCCTGACCAGTAGTTCATCCATGCTGCAATTTTCTCAACGGGAAGGAGCGCATTGGGAAGAAGATTATGAGGCAGCACGGCAAGATTGGCATTTTCTGCTCCAACTTCCCAGCAAATGTTCCAGTAACATGCCAGGCGCGCCAGGGTATAACGAAGGTACCGACCAAGATACAATTTTGACAGCTCGTTGTCAGGATCAAACAGATTATGCCAGCCGATATCGCCCACAGAATCAGTGTCAAGCCATCCCCCGTTTTTTTTGTTGTAAGGGTGATTGCTCCATTCACGGGGCCGAACCAGTGAATTATCGTATAGAAGCTCAAAGACATAGAATAGTCCTTTTTTCTTGGCGTATTGTATGGTGCGCTCCCATCGCCTGTAGAAATCTAAATTAAAGCGCTCCTTATCTATTTTGTTCTTTTCAGAATCTATAACTTTCCATGGCCAGATAAAGGAAGTATCGGTTACCGAGGTCTGGCGTGCATATAATTCACTCATTCCGATGAGCATATTTACTTTATGTTCTGACAGTATATCAATATATTTTTCAAAATCCTTTTCGCTTGGCTGCCGGAAATCCAAATCCTCATAATCAGAGCTGGAGCAGGCAGGATGAGGAAGCCAGCCTTCATTGATGATCAGCTGCGCACTGCCGTCTTCACGGCTGAACCAGTTGGGAAATTCGGGATGAACGCACAGAGGGCCCTGGGAAACAGGTTCCGTGCACTGGAACTCTCCGGTTAAGCCGTCTAATGCAGAAAGGTTTGCAATTGTTACAAATGACCATTTTCCCTCGTGCATTGGTGCGAAACGAATGCGCCAGATATGCCGGCTGTTTTCAATGCCATCATAAAATCCGTCAATTTTATATACTTCTGAGCCGGCGGTAGTAAAAATAGCCTGCAGGTGAACGTCAAGAAACGGATTTTCAAAAAAACCTTCTACAGGACGGGAAAATTCAAAAACTTCCCATTTGGGGATTTTCTCCATAAGGCAGACCTCCTTAAATGAATGTAATTTATGGAAATAGATATATTGTATATTTCCTATTTTAACATACTTGCTATAATGTCATAGGCTCTATTTTTTTTGATAATGTCTATTTTTTTTACGAAAAAAAGTGAACATTATCAATAAAATTACTATCTATAATTCTGAAGGAAATGGAGTTAAGATAAGCATACAAAAGCAAACAAAAGTACAAAAGGAGGAACTGAAAATGAAAAAAAGCACGTTAAAAGCATTGGCACTGGGTATGGCAATGGCAATGACAACTCTGGCATCGGGAAGTGTGTCAGTTTTGGCAGAAGAGGCAGTTACGGATACTACTTCTGAAAAGAATTTTAAAATTCTTGCCATCTGGCCGGAGGATAGTGCAGAAGGTAAAATCCTGATCGGTTTGACAGAGCAGTACATTGCAGAGGTTAATCCTAATTTTTCGTATGAATATGAGTATGTTCCGTCAGCTGATGTAATTGCGAAGGTATCTACTCTTGTAGCGTCTAATGATTTACCGGATTTATTTGCATATGCGTACGGGCAGCCGATTCAGGATCTGATCTCAGCAAATAAGTTAGTGAATATTTCGGAAGCGCTTGAGACACTTGGATGTTCTGAGTACATTAATGATGCTGCAAAAGATTCATTACTTTCCCTTTCAAATGCAGAAGAGCTGTATTGCCTTCCCTATGGTATGAATATTGAAGGATTCTGGTACAATAAAAAAGTTTTTGAGGGAGCAGGGGTGTCTGTTCCAAACACATGGGATGAATTAATAGGGGTATGCGATCAGCTCATTGAAAAAGGAATCCAGCCTATTGCAGTAGGCGGTGCAGACAGATGGCCGGCAACGCGCCTTGTAAGTGCATATGCATATCGTACAATGGGAGCTGATGCAGTTAAGAAGGCAAGCTACGGTGAAATGAGATTTGATGAAGAGGGATTTGTGAAAGCGGCATCCATGATTGCGGATATGGCAGAAAAGAAATATTTTGGTGAAGGTTCCGTAACCGTTGACAATACTACTGCAGAAAGTATGCTGCTGAATGGTCAGTGTGCAATGCTGTACGACGGAAGCTGGTTTACATCTTCTATTACGAATGAAGAGATGAATCCGGATGGAGAAGAAAATATTGGCTTTATGGGAGTTCCTGTTGTTGATGAAACTGTAAGTGCTGCCACTGAACTTCCTACAAACTGCGGTAATCCGTTTGTATTATCTGCAGACAAATATGATGCAGCAACAGCAGGCTGGCTGCAATATTATATTACAAATGTAGGAAATTACGCAATGTCAGGCTTTCAGTCATTGAGGGGATATACCTATACCACAGAGTCGGATGAGCTAAGCCCAATCGTTCAGGAAGTTGTAGACACAATTAACTCTGCAACATCATCTACTGCATGGTGGGAAGCATATATGGATACGGAAACCAAGGTTACAGCAATGAATAACATTCAGCTTGTACTTAGCGGTGATATGGACGGAGCAGGATACTGCAATTCTATTCAGGAAACATATGATTTGAACCACTAAAGTAAAAGTTTTTTCATTCATGAACTGTCGGACATAATAGAGAGGGTATTGAAAGCAATGGCGAAAATGGCGTCAGATACTTTTAATACCCTCATGTTTCATAGAAAGGAAACAGAGAAAAAATGAAAAACGTATTGAGAAATAAAAAAGCGATCGCGCTCTTTGTGCTTCCAAGTTTCATTTTGTATACCATATTTGTAATTATTCCCATAGGCTGCACCTGCATTTATGCTTTATATTCAGGCACACCGGGATTGAACTGGGAGTTTGTAGGATTGGCAAACTGCAGAAAACTGCTTTTAGACCCAAAAGTAAGAAGTGCATTTATTTTTACAATGAAATATGTAGGAATGATATTGTTCGGACAGGTAGGGCTGGGGCTTTTGCTGGCGCTGATGTTTCGATTTTGGATAAAGAAATTTAATAATCTGGTTCGGACGATTACGTTTTTTCCCATTGTGCTGCCCCTTATTGCAGTAGGACAGCTTTTCCGAAAGATATTTGAAATTCAGCCAAATTATGGATTGTTTAATAGTATTTTAGCCAATATTGGAATGGCAGAATATGTTGAAGCCTGGCTTGGCCGTCCAAAGACAGCACTGATCTGCCTTATTGTCATGGGGCTGTGGAACTCCATAGGTTTTTATGCAGTGATTATTTATGGAGGACTTCTGGATATTTCAAATGATATTATTGAAGCCGCTCAGATAGATGGTGCAAGGCCGATTCAGTTATTTAAGAGCATTCTATTCCCACTTCTAAGACCGATTATAATTACCTGCGTTGTTTTCAGCTTTACAGGTTCCATAAAAGTGTTTGAGTCTATTGTAGCACTTACAAAAGGCGGCCCGGGCGAGGCAACAGTATCGCTGGCTAAGTTAATGTATGATACTGCGTTTGAATCAGGAAATTATGGATATGGTAGTGCTATATCCATGGTGATTTTCGTAGTCTGCATATTGGGTGCCTATGTGATTAAAAGATTTGATTCCAAGGAGCTTCCTGTATAATTTAAATATAGGAAATTCCGAGAAAGAAGGTTGAGAAAAAAATACCTCAGTGTAAAATAAGATTACTGACTTTGACAGGTTAGTAAAAAATCTTATTG
>JAETNR010000024.1 GCA_021772055.1 Blautia sp.
CCAGCTATTTTCGTACCAGATACAGAGAAATGTCCATCCGTTTGGCCCATTCTGCTGAGATATAAAGCTAAAAAATCCTTGAAAAATAAGGGAAAAAGACTTGACTAAATAGGGAGCGGTAATGATCGAAAGCTGACAGAACTCTTATCGGATCTGTTATTTGATACGATTAGTTTTCATGATTATGCGGAAAGCTTTTATCATGCATTTGTAACAGGGCTGCTCACCGGAGCCGGTTATATTGTGGAATCCAATTATGAGAACGGGCTGGGCAGGTCGGATATTGTGATCAAAGATCGCAGGAATCGCCGCGCCGTGGTGATCGAAGCCAAGACTGCTGCATCGGAAGCGGCGATGGAGAAAGAATGTCTGGGGGCTTTGAAGCAGATTGAAAAAAATCAGTATGCAAGAAAGATTGAGCGGAGCGGATTTAAAAAAGTAATCCGGTATGGAATTGCGTTTTATAAAAAAGAATGTCTGGTGAAGGCGGCAGAAGAATAATCTTTTTGCAAAATTTCCAATCTCCTATTGAAATTAGCATCCTATAGAGTTATAATGACAGACGAATAAAAGAAAATTCTTCGGGGCAGGGTGACTGAGGTCTTGCTAAGACAGTCGGAATTCCCTACCGGCGGTATAGTCCGCGAGCCGCTTTGGCGGTTGATTTGGTGAAATTCCAAAACCGACAGTATAGTCTGGATGAGAGAAGAACACGCTTATTTCATACGTGCTCAATGCCCCGGGAAGATAATTTCCGGGGCTCTTTTTTGCAAGCAGGAATTTTCTTTTACAGGCGGATATAGTCCGTAAAGAATATTTCTAAAAAAGGAGAGAGAAAGTATGAGTGAACAGGTATTGAGAAATGGAAATGTAATGGAAAGAAGCCGCACCAGGTCGATCACGCAGATCGCCATGCTTGGAGCGGTTGCCGGTATTTTGATGAATCTGGAATTTCCCCTTCCCTTCCTGGCACCGTCTTTTTATCAGCTGGACTTCTCGGAAGTTCCGGTCCTTCTGGCTTCTTTTGCCATGGGACCTGTGGCCGGCGTGCTGACAGAACTGGTAAAAATCCTGGTGCATCTGGTAACCAAAGGGACAATAACAGCAGGCGTAGGTGATCTTGCCAATTTTATCTTCGGATGCGCCTTTGTTGTTCCGGCAGGGATGATCTACCGCTTCCATAATGTGAAAAGCAGAAAACATGCCGTTGTGGGAATGGCAGTCGGTACAGTGCTGACTTCTGTTGTCGCATGTTTTATCAATGCATTTTTCCTTTTGCCTGCATACGGAAAAGCATTCAATATGCCGGTGGAAGCATTCATTGAGATGGGAACTGCAGTGCACAGTTCCGTCCATAACCTGTTGGGATTTGCAGCACTGATCATTTTGCCGTTTAACCTTTTTAAATTTACCCTTACTTCCCTGATCGTGTTCCTGATCTATAAGAGAATACGCGTGGTATTAAAGGGAGACTGATTGTCAGGAAAATTTTAAATATGTTGTGAGAATACGCTCTGTTTTATTCTGAGGAATGATGCAGAGCGTATTTTTTTATACGGGAAACTTTTCTGTACTATCTGGAAATGTAACACTGCTTGATTCCTATCAATGAATTATTGTAAATCTTCTGTTATTTTGGAATTAGATGCTTTATAATATGGATAAGCAAGAAAAATGATAGCAGGCAAATAGAAGATATATAGAAAGATGGGAGGGAACAGTAACGAATAATGCAGGAAAAATATAAAAAAGATGCCATATGTCCTTTCTTAATGAGTGATTTTGGGTTATTCTATAAAAAGAAGAATAAAATGTTTGTAAGAATAAGAAAAGGATGGGGGATATGATGAAGTATAAAAGAATTTTTACCATTGTAATTGATTCATTTGGAATCGGTGCTATGCCCAATGCAGCAGAATATGATGATGAAGGGTGCGATACCTGCGGGCATATTGACCAGGCGGTTTCGGAATTTCGTATTCCTAATCTTGTAAAACTCGGGCTTGGAAGACTGCATCCGCTCACTCATGCAGGGAATGCGGAGGAGATTCTGGGCTATCAGGCAAGGCTTCTGGAGGCAAGTGTGGGGAAGGATACCATGACCGGACACTGGGAGTTGATGGGACTTCATATTACAAAGCCTTTTAAGACTTTTACAGAAACAGGTTTTCCGAAAGAACTGATGGATGAGCTTTCCAGAAGGACTGGAAGAACCATTATTGGGAATAAAAGTGCCAGCGGGACGGAAATCCTGGAGGAGCTGGCGGAAGAGGAAATTGCCACAGGCCATATGATCGTCTATACTTCTGCGGATTCCGTACTGCAGATCTGTGGGAATGAGGAGACCTTCGGCCTTGAGGAACTGTATCGGTGCTGCGAAATTGCCAGGGAAATCACCATGAAGGACGAATGGAAGGTGGGCAGAGTCATTGCCCGTCCATATGTGGGAAAGAAGCGTGGGGAGTTCCGTCGGACCTCCAACCGTCACGACTATGCGTTAAAACCGGATGGAAAAACAGCCCTGGATGCTTTAAAAGCAGGCGGGTATGAAGTTGTCAGCGTAGGAAAAATCAAGGATATTTTTGACGGAGAGGGAATTACCAGGGCATACAAATCCAAAAGCAGTGTCCATGGCATGGAACAGACTATTGAGAGACAGGAAGAGGATTTCTGTGGACTTGTATTTACCAATCTGGTTGATTTTGATGCGCTATGGGGACACAGGCGGGATACTTTGGGATATGCCCGGGAGCTTGAAAAGTTCGATGAAAAGCTGGGAGTGTTCCTTTCCAACATGAGAGAGGATGATCTTCTCATGGTCACGGCAGACCATGGAAATGACCCCACTTTTAAGGGAACAGACCATACGAAGGAAATGGTGCCGCTTTTGATGTATTCTCCATCCATGAAGGAGGGCAGGGTGCTGAAAGACCAGGATACCTTCGCAGTTGTGGGAGCTACTATTGCGGATAATTTCCAGGTGGAAATGCCACAGGGAACCATCGGAAGTTCACTGCTGGATGAATTGAAATAAGGCAGCGGAACGGAAGAACCGGACAGTGAAAGACAACTGCCGGTTCTTCTTTTTCACTGCGGTTTTTTTGTGCTGAAACGCCATATATTTCCGGCTGCAGACTATGATACGTGCAGCCGGGAACCAGCGGACTGTGCAGGATTACGATATTAAAAACAGTTGTAATTTTCAGCGTGCCAATCCAGTTCATTTGCCAGATTTTCAGCGGTGTTATTTTGAAGCTTAACCCCCAACAGTTCATTCACAGGCACTTCCAACAAATCAGCAATACTGATTCAGGACATCCGCATCCGGAACGGATAAGCCTTTTTCCCACTTTGAAACGGTCTGCCTGATCACATGCAGTTTTACTGCCATTTCTTCCTGACGGATTCCTTTTGCTTTTCTGGCATTTTTCATATTTTCATTTATCATTTTTTGCACCATCCTTTCGCCGCCATTATAGCTGATATTCTATTCTGAAGACAAGCAACGAAAATTAACATGGGAAATTATCTGAAATTGTGGAATCCAATATAAGCTCCAAAAGATGAAAAAAAATTTTGACAAAACGAAAGTGAAAAAAGGATAAAACAAAAACGAAAGTAAACGAAAACGCTGAGAAATACGGAGATTCCTGCAGAATGAAATTTAATTCGAAATTCAAAAACGAAAGTGATAAGGTTTCGAATTGGACATAATGCATAGAATAGCAGACGAAAAATGACAAAAAATTAGTAAAAATCACTTGACAAACGAAAGAAAATGAAATAATATGCAATTAAACAAAATTAAAAGAAAACAAATGAAAGACAATAAAAGGCCAATTTATTGTCAGGGGAAAATAAACATGTTTATTGAAGAAAGAAAAGAAAAAATCTTAAATTTTGTTGAGAGGAACACTTCAGTTACAGTACGGGAGCTTTGTGATATTTTCCAGGTTTCCGAAGTTACGATCCGCAAAGACTTAAAAGAATTGGGAAATGAAGGGCTGCTGATCCGGACTCATGGGGGAGCAGTGAAGCTAAAAGAGACTGCATTCGAGCAGAATCAGACGGACAAGGGGAAGGAGCGAATTCAGGAAAAACACAGAATTGCCAAGTTGGCATATCAGGAGATTCATGATTCCGAAACGATCATACTGGATGCAGGGACGACCACGCAGGAGCTTGCAAAGATTATAAAAAAAGGCGAGAAAAAGCTGACCGTGATTACCAATGCACTGAACATTGCAAATGAATTACTGGAAAGTTCAAACGTAGAAGTGATTGTTGCAGGGGGATATTTAAGAAAAAATATTTTATCCTGCGTGGGGGCTTTTACAGAGGATATTTTCGGTAATCTGATTGCGGACAGAGTTTTTCTTGGGATTAATAATATCAGCGTGGAATACGGACTGACAACACCCAATATGCAGGAGTGCAAGGTAAAGCAGACCATGCTTCAGGCTGCCAGAAAAAAGTACCTGTTGGTGGACAGCAGTAAATTCAAAACAAATTCTTTATATCGGATATGCTGGTTTAAGGATTTTAACATGATCATCACAGATGATGGAATTGACAAATCCTATGCAGCCAGAATATACGAAAAAGGCGGAAATATTACAATCAGTTAATCAAAAACAAACATCTAGGAGGAGAAGGATGAAATTCAAAAAAGTATTATCAGGGGCAATGACATTTGCATTAGCAGCAGCTATGCTGACAGGATTTGGCGGCAGCACCGCAGTGATGGCGGCAGAAAATACAGAGGAAGCAGACCTTTCTGATATCACCATTGGCATTTCTATTTTTACCAGAACCCATGTATTCTATAATCGCGTAGAAGAAGCAATGCAGCAGAAATGTGATGAACTGGGAGTGGAGGCTATCTTCATGGATGCTGATACAGACAGCGAAAAACAGTTATCTCAGGTACAGGATTTTATTACCCAGGAAGTGGACGCTATTGTAATCTGTCCGGTTTCTACTGCAGGAAGCAAACGTTGCCTGGAACTGGCAGATGAAGCAGGAATCCCGCTTCTGACTGCCTTTACAAAATCAGATGCAGAGTCCCTCTGCCATCTTGGAACCGACGAAAATGTAGGCGGCAAACTTGCAGGCGAATTTATCGAAAAAACACTTCCGGATGGTGGACAACTTGCAATCATTACTTATGATGATGTGGAAAACTGTGTATTAAGAGCAGAAGGCTGTAAAGAATATCTGACTGAAAAATGCCCGGATATCGAAGTGGTTGATGAACAGAATTATCAGGGTGATGCAGAAAAAGCGTCTGCTATTACCCAGGACTTCCTTTTAAAATACCCGGATCTGGATATGATTTTTGCAGTTGGCGATCCTGCTGCAATGAGTGCTTACACTATCATCAACGGCGCAGGAAAAGAAATCAAGGTATTGGGCTATGACGGAAACCCGGAAGCAATCAATGAGATCGCTAAGGGCGGCAACTGGGTAGCAGATATTGCACAGGATCCGGAAGGAATTGGCGCAGCTATGATCGAATGTGCAGTAAAGGCGCTGAAGGGCGAAGAAATTCCGAAGGAAAATTATATTGAACCATATGTGATCGATGGAGAAAATGTAGAGCAGTATTTAGACTAAATACATAAGGAGCTGCTTAAAATAAGCAGCTCCTGCTTATTAACGGGGTGTTATTATGAAACCGATCATTAGCATGAAAAATATTGAAAAAGAATTTCCGGGAGTAAAGGCACTGGCAAATGTCAGTATTGATTTTTATCCGGGAGAAGTTCACGCGCTTTTGGGGGAAAATGGTGCCGGAAAATCCACACTGATCAAGATTATCAGCGGTGTATATCAAAAAGACAGAGGAGAAATGACCTTTGAGGGGGAAGAATGCAGATTTTCCAATGCGAGGCAGGCTTTGAAGGCAGGAATCAGTGTGATCCATCGGGAACTGAGTATTGTACCGGATCTGACTGTAGGAGAAAATATTTATCTGGGTCGTGAAATTAGAAAATATGGAAAGTTCCTGGATAAAAAGGAAATGAACCGCCATGTGGGAGAGATTCTGGAATCTCTGGATATGAAAATAAAGCCTACGGACAGGATGAGTGCTTTAAGTACTGCACAAAAGCAGATGGTAGAGATCGCAAGGGCCGTTTCCCAGAATGCAAAGGTGGTCATTATGGATGAACCAACCTCTTCTATTTCGGATTATGAGGTAGAAGCATTGTTTAAAGTGATCCATAAACTGAAGAAGGAAAAGGTCGCAATTATTTATATCTCGCACAGGCTGAAAGAACTGTTTGAAATCGGAGATAAGGTTTCGATTCTGCGGGATGGACATTATATGAAAACATTAAATATCAGTGAGACGAACGAAGAAGAGCTGGTTTCCCTGATGGTAGGAAGAGAAATCAAAACCTTTCTGGAAAGGGAAGAAATCAAAGAACGAAAAGAAGTTTTATCCTTAAAAAAGGTGTCAAGAGAAAAATCGTATCAGGATATTTCCCTCTCTGTAAAAGAGGGAGAAATCGTGGGAATCGCAGGCCTGATAGGAGCGGGAAGAACAGAAGTTTTACGGGGGATTTTCGGTATGGAACCCTTTGAAGAGGGGAAAATGGAGCTTTATGGTGAGACTGTCAGAATGAACAATCCGAGACAGGCGATCAAAGCCGGAATCGGGCTGGTGCCGGAGGATCGGCGCAGTCAGGGCCTGATGCTTAAGAAGAGTGTAGAAGATAATATTACACTTCCAAGTTTAAAGGAAAATTCGAAAAAAGGATTTATAGATTTTGCATGGGAGGCAGGCAGTAGCAAAGAATATGTGGAAAAACTGTCTATAAAAACGCCTGATATTTCTACAAAAACAGGAAACCTAAGTGGAGGAAACCAGCAGAAGATCGTGATTGCAAAATGGCTTCTTGCAGGAACAAAAATTCTGCTTTTGGATGAGCCTACAAGGGGAATCGATGTGGGAGCGAAATTCGAGATTTATCAGCTTATGGAAGAATTTACCAGATCGGGAGGCTGTATCCTGGTAGTTTCCTCAGAGCTTCCGGAATTAATTGGAATCTGTGACAGAATCTATGTAATGTGTGAAGGAAAAATAACGGGATGTCTGGATAACAAAGACCTGACAGAGACTGCAATCATGCGTCTGGCAAGTACGAATGAAAATTAGAGGTGGGACAATGGGTGCAAGATTTGACTTAAAGAATTTTTTGAAAAAATATGCGTTGATTCTTTTTTTGATCGTGATGTGTGCCGTGATCATTATTGTGGAACCGCGATTTCTGACGGTTGCAAACTTTATTAATGTGCTGATACAGGTGTCTATCAATGCTTTTATCGCAACAGGGATGACCTTTGTGCTTTTAACGGGCGGCATTGATCTTTCTGTAGGACCGATTTGTGCGCTGACCGGAATTCTGGGAGCTCTTTTGATGAAATCACTGCCTTCCATGAATGTGGGATTTACCCTCTTGATCGGAATTCTTCTGTCAGTGGTGATGGCAGTTGTGGCAGGGGGAATCACTTCCATTATCATCTGCAGATTTAAAGTGGCTCCTTTTATTGCAACGCTGGCGATGCTGAATATTGCCAGAGGCGTATGCTATCTTCTGACTAACAGTAAACCGGTTTATGAGCTGCCGGACAGCCTTGTGTGGATTGGACAGGGTTATGTGGGGCCGATTCCTTTCATTGTCATTCTCACGGTGGTAGTACTGGTACTTGCTTACATTATTTTGAGCAAGACGGTGTACGGAAAATATGTTTACGCAGTGGGAAGCAGCGAAGAGGTGGCGAAGCTGAATGGAATCAATGTGGCTGGAATTAAAACTTCCGTATATATGATAAGCGCCGGTTTATCTGCATTTGCAGGAATCTGTCTTTGTGCGAAAATCGGAACCGGCCAGCCCGGAGCCGCGGAAGGTTATGAGCTGAATGCAATTGCAGCGGCTGTTATGGGCGGCATCAGCCTTACAGGCGGAAGCGGAAAGATCTCCAACACGATCATCGGTATTATCGCTATCGGAATTATCAATAACGGGCTGAGCCTGATGCAGGTAAATTCCTACTGGCAGAAAGTTGCTATGGGTGTTATTATTGCATTTGCCGCTATTATGGGCCGATTGAAAGTGAAGGAAGAGTAGGAGTAAAAGATATGGTTGTCATAAAAAATGAGCCGGAAAAAATGGTAGAGGAAATGATGGAGGGATATCTGAACTCCAATCCCGGATTATTCCAGCGGATTCCGGATACCCGGGCCATCATGACAAAAGGAAAGAAAAACAGAGTTCTTGTGCTGGCAGGCGGAGGTGCAGGATGTGAACCGATGTATATCGGATATGCGGGACTTGGAATGGCAGATGTGCTGGTGAGCGGAAATATTTTTGCCGCTCCGCCGGCAACCATGATCTACCGTGCCCTTCATTATCTGAATCCGCAGATGGGAGTGCTTTTAATAACCGGGAATTACGTGGGGGATGTATTAAACTATGAGCTGGCCTGCGAACTATGCAGCTATGACGGAATTCAGGCAAAAGCACTTTTTGTAAAAGACGATGTTCTCCACTATCCGGAAGAGCAAAAGGAGCTTCGGCGGGGAATCGGCGGTATTATGAATATTATCAAGCTTGCAGCAGGAGCGGCAGGGGAAGGACTTCCTCTGGAAGAGGTGGAAAGGATCGCCGGAAAAGGCGCCGATTCCATCGGAACCGTTTCCGTGACCTTCTGGCCAGGATACCGTCCGGAAACAGGCATGCCTATGTATGAAATGGAAGAGAATATGATCGAGTTCGGCATGGGTTTTAACGGAGAGCCTGGAAAAGAAAAGATGGAAATGCCTTCAGCAGATGTATTAGCGGAGAAAATTCTGGATTCCTGTATTGGTTCCGTGAAAGCAAAAAAGGGTGATGAGGTATTGGTGGTGGTAAACGGAAAGGGAGCTACCTCCCCCATGGAGCTGAACATTCTGGCGAACAGTATTCTGAAGAATCTGAATGAGCGGGGAATCCGGGTATTTCACACAGAGACAGGAAACTTCTTTACCGCGCCCGGGATGGGCGGCGTAAGCGTCACAGTGATGAAACTGGATGAGGAGCTGAAAAAGTATTATCACAAGGATTCCTGGACTCCCATGTATTCATATAAGGCAATTTAGGAGGTACTATGCGGCTGACAATAGAAGAAACCAAAGAAATGCTGAACTTTATGGCGGATAAGATCATCAGTCAGGAGCCGATGCTGACAGAGATTGATTCCAAAATAGGGGACGGTGACCATGGAATCGGAATGAAAATCGGTTTTACAGCATTAAAAGAACAGCTTCCGGATGTGGAGCCAAAGAGCATTAATGACTTATTCAAATGGACCGGAATGACAATACTGGATGCCATGGGCGGAGCCTCCGGAGTGATTTTCGGTACGCTGTTTATCAGCGGCTACACAGCGGTGGAAAAGGTGGATTATCTGGATCTTGGCATCCTGGCGGAAATGCTTGAAAAATCCCTGGAGGCCATTAAAATCAGAGGAAAAGCAAAGCTGGGAGATAAGACGATGGTGGATAGTCTGGAACCTGCAGTCCGCGCATTGTCGGAGATGGCCGGCAAAAAAAGCAGTTTCCGTGACGGAACGGCTGCGGCTGCAAAAGCTGCCTGGCAGGGTGTGGAGCTTACCAAAAAATATGAGGCAAAGAAGGGAAGGGCACAGTCTTACGGTAATCGATCCGTAGGTTTACCGGATCCTGGAGCAGTTTCTGCCGCTATAATAATGGAGGGGATTGCAGAATTTATTGAGAAAAGGGAGGAAGTTTTGTGACATCAAGAGAACGGGTGAGAAAAGCTATTTCACATCAGGAGCCGGACAGAGTACCTATTGATATCGGGGGAACCAAAATTACAGGGATCCACATTGATGAATATATTAAAATATCGAAATATCTGGGCATTGACGCAGAGCTTCCAAGGTGCTATGAACAATTTCAGATGTTGGCGCATGTGGAAGAACCGGTGAGAAGATGGCTTCATGGGGATGTGATCCAGCTGGAGAATTTAACAGAAACCTGGGGTTACAAAAATCAAGACTGGAAAATCTGGGAAAACACAGCAGGAAACAAAATCCTCATGCCTGGGCAGTTTGCGTACAGAACCGATGCAGAGGGAAATATTCAGCTTTTAGACGCATCCGGGAAACACGCAGCCACAATGGCAGCTACAGGGGGATATTTTGAACGTCTTCCCAATCCGCCAGTTGATTTTACAACGGATTTTGTATTTGCAGACATTGAAAAATTCAGAAAGTCTATTCCGATCTATTTAGACGAGGAACTTAAGATACTGGAAAAGCGGGCAAAACTGATGTATGAGACAACGGATTACTCCATCCACGGCGGAGCTTTGAAAGGAAAACTGGGAACAACAGGAGTCTTTGCTGGACATTATTTCACAGAATGGCTGTGTATCCTGGCTGCGGAACCGGAGTATGCAGGGGAGCTTCTGGAGGCTGCGGCAGATGCGGCAGTGGAAAATATCAGTCTGTATCTTCAGGCAGTGGGAAAATATATTGATACCATTTTGATTTCCACCACGGATTTTGGCACGCAGACAGGGGAACTGTTCAGCCCGGAAATTTTTCATGACCTGTATATGCCAAATTATAAAAAGATGTGCGAGTATGTACATAAAAATTCAGATGTAAAGACCATGTTCCACAGCTGCGGTTCGATCAGAAATATCATTCCTTACTTTATAGAGGCGGGCTGTGATATTCTGAATCCCATTCAGGCGAATTCTTACAGAATGGATCCGGGAGAGCTGAAAAAGGAATTTGGAGATCAGTTAGTATTTTGGGGGGCCGGAGTTGACAGCCAGACGGTTTATCCTTCGGGAGATGCGCAGATGGTTCGAAACCAGGTGAAGGAACGCCTGGAGATCCTCATGCCTGGCGGAGGCTGTGTCTTTTCACCGATTCATAATACACAGTATGATGTTCCGGTAGAAAATATAGAAGCATTCGTGCAGACGGTCCTTACATACGGAAAGTATTAAAGAGGGTATTGTATGATTGCAGCGATTAATTTAAATCCATGTATTGACTTAAGTATTCAGGTGCAGGGATTTCAGTATGGAGAATTAAACAGGGTTCTGGAGTCCAGAAGTGATCCATCCGGAAAAGGAATCAACGTAGGAATTGCCCTGAAAAATCTGGGACGTGAAGTAAAGTGCCTGGGGTTTAATTACAGAGATAATGGAGATGCATTGAAAGCAGTTCTGGAACAGAAAGAGATCGGCCACCGTTTTGTGGAGGTGGATGGAAGGCTTCGGATAAATGTGAAAATTCTGGATACAGTTTCCAGCGTTATGACAGAAATGAATGAGCAGGGCGGAAAAGTCCGGAAAGAAGATGTGTGTTCCCTGCGGAAGATGATCCGGGAGGAGACGGAAGACAGCGGGATCGTAGTGATCGGAGGCAGTGTGCCAAACGGAGTAGAAAAAGAAATCTACAGAGAGATTATCAGCGACCTGTCCGGAAAAGGAAAAAGAATCATCCTGGATGCAGAAAAAGAGCTTTTGGAAGAGGGAGTGAAGGCAAAACCCTATCTCATAAAACCGAATTTGTATGAGCTGGAGACTACATTTCAAAGAAAATGCAAAGACATTGGGGAGGTAGTACTGGCAGCCAGGGATATCATCCGCCAGGGCGTACAGGTGGTGTGTGTGTCTATGGGAGAGAAAGGGGCTGTGATCTGCAGCGAAGAGGCAGCCTATTATGCGCCTGCGATTCCTCTGGATATCAAGGGGTATCAGGGCGCCGGGGACTCTATGGTAGCGGGAATCTGCTGCGCACTGGAAGAAAAGAAGGATATCCGGGAAATGCTGCGATACGGTATGGCGGCTTCGGCTGCATCTCTTATACGGGAAGGAACACAGCTGTGCGAGAAGCAGACCTTTGATAAATACCTGGAGCAGATAGAGATTAGAGAGGTGGGGGAAAAGTATGCCGCTGGTTGATGGAAAAAGTTTATTGTTGGAGGCACAGAGAAAACATAAGGCAATTCCGGCTTTTAATGTGGAGAATATGGAATTTGTCCAGGGTGTGGTAAGTGCTGCCGAAAAAATGGAGTACCCGGTCATTATCCAGACCACTCCTTCTACTGTACGGTATGCCTCTGTGGAATACTTTGCTGCGATAGTGAAATGCGCAGCAGAAAAAAGCACTGCCAGAATCGCGCTTCATCTGGATCATGGAGATTCTCTGCAGTTGGCAGCAGATGCCATGGCAGCAGGATACACCTCCGTCATGATTGATGGCTCGAAGCTTCCTTTTGCGGAAAATATGGAATTGACGAAAAGTGTAACAAAAAAAGCGGCAGGCTATGGGGTTTCTGTAGAAGCGGAGCTTGGCACAGTGGGAGGCAAAGAGGATTCCGCAAGCTGTTCCCAAATACTGTATACAGATGCGGAGGAAGCAGCGGAGTTTGTAGAAAAAACCGGCGTAGACAGTCTGGCAGTGGCTATAGGAACGGCGCATGGTTTCTATAAAGGGGAACCAAAGCTGAATCTGAAACGCCTTGAAGAAATCAGGAACAAAGTAGAGATTCCCCTGGTTCTTCACGGAACTTCCGGCGTTCCCTACGAGACAGTGCAAAAATGTATAGAGCTTGGAATCTGTAAGGTGAATTATGCAACAGATCTTAGAAAGGCGTTTACGGAAGCCGTAAAAGCAAATTTTTCCGCTGAGGGCGTAGATCCAAAGAAATATCTGGGGGCAGGAAGGCAAGCGGTGGAAGCTGCGGCAGTGGAAAGAATCAGAATCTGCCGCCTGGGATGAGGATGCCTGAATTTCCAAAAACATGGTTGTGGACAGCTGCGAATGAGGATATAATTAAAGAGGCAAAAGAATAGATTTTGTTTAAAGCAGTAGGAGGATACCATGGGACAGATCAATCATGTGGAAAAACTGACCGATAATCGTTACGTAAACTTATATAGTGTACAGGCAACCAGTATACATAACACGCCGGTAGCTTATTTTGTGGCATCCAGGGCGAAAAGCATCGGCGAAATGAAGCTTAAGACAAAGAAGAATAAACCGGATGGTGTGATCATTTACAGCATCTACGGGGAGAAAAAGGACAAGGTTGTTCTGGTACGGCAGTATCGCTATACATTGGATGACTATATCTATGAGTTTCCTGCAGGTCTGGTAGAGCCGGGAGAGGATTTCCATGAGGGTGCAGTAAGGGAGCTTTATGAGGAAACAGGGCTTACGTTATCCCCTCTCAAGGTGGATGCTGCTTATGAAAAGCCGTACTTTACCACCATTGGCATGACGGATGAATCCTGTGCCACAGTCTACGGCTATGCCAGCGGAGAAATCAGTACGGCGGCCCAGGAAGACAGCGAAGAAATCGAGGTAGTCATTGCGGACAGGGAAGAAGTGAAACGGATTCTGCGGGAAGAAAATGTGGCGATCATGTGTGCCTACATGCTGATGCACTTTCTGCAGGATGAGGAACCCTTTGGCTTCCTAAAAAGCTTAAAATAAGAAAAACTCCGGTTTGATCCATAATGAAAAGCACGCAGAGGATTGCGTGCTTTTTGTTGTTTTTATATAAAACAACAAGGAAATCAGGATTTTAATACTCAGAAAATTTTGCAAGATAATAGCACAAAAAATACATGGAAAATATGTGCATTCTGTAGAAAAAAATATAATTCCGGAAAAAATATTGCACATAAATTATGCGTGTGATAATATAAAAGCACAAACAAAATAAAACATAAGCACGCTAAAAGCACGCACCTGCAACAAGCGTATGCAGAAGAAACGCGATACTGCGGTAAATAGTACAGAAGTATGAGCGTTGTTTCTGCCAGGAAAGGAGAATACATGTTTCAGAAAGAAAAAGTAAAACTTGGCATTGCACCTATTGCATGGACAAACGACGATCTGCCGGATCTTGGAAAAGAGAATACATTTGAACAGTGTGTCAGTGAGATGGCACTTGCAGGATTCACCGGTTCTGAGGTGGGAAATAAATACCCGAAAGATCCTGCGGTCCTGAAAAAAGCCTTAGAGCTTCGCGGTGTGGAAATCTGTAATCAGTGGTTTTCTTCCTTTTTAATTACCAAACCTTTTGAAGAAGTGGAAAAGGATTTCCGCGCACAGCTTGCATTTTTGAAAGAAATGGGAGCCAAGGTAATAGGAGCTTCCGAACAGAGCTATAGCGTACAGGGGAAAGAAGATACCCCGATCTTCGGACATAAATATGTGATGAATGATGAAGAATGGAAGATTTTCTGTGACGGAATGAACCGCCTTGGAAAAATTGCAAAAGAAGAATACGGCATCAGCCTTACCTTCCATCATCATATGGGAACAGTAGTCCAGAACCCGGATGAGGTTCAGCGCATGATGGACAATACAGATCCGCAATATGTAAGTCTTCTGTATGATACAGGACATTTCGCATACTGCGGTGCAGATCCTTTGGAAATGGTAGAAAAATATGCAGACAGAATCAAACATGTACACCTGAAAGACATCCGTCCGGAAATCGTGGAGAAGGTAAAAAAAGAAAACTTAAGCTTTCTGGAAGGTGTCCGCCTGGGAACCTTCACAGTACCGGGAGACGGCTGTATTGACTTTGATTCTATCTTTAAGGTACTGGAAGCGAATTCCTATGAGGGATATATGCTGGTAGAGGCAGAGCAGGATCCTGCCAAAGCAAACCCATTGGAATATGCGAAAAAGGCAAGAGCATTTATCTCAGAAAAAACAGGTTTATAAACGAAAGCATAATTCAAAGAGAAAAGGAGATTTCGGCTATGGTTAACGTAGGAATTATCGGCGCAGGAAGAATTGGAAAGGTACACGTAGAGAGCATCTGCACACAGGTACCAAATGCTACAGTGAAACTTTTGGCAGACCCTTTTATGACAGAAGAGACAGCAGCCTGGGCAAAGAGCATGGGCGTTCTTGGAACAACGAAAGACTATAAGGAAATTCTGGCAGACCCGGAAATTGATGCAGTTTTAATCTGCTCCTCTACAGATACCCATTCCCCTATTTCTGTAGAAGCCATTAAAGCAGGAAAGCATGTTTTCTGTGAAAAACCAATCGACCATGATGTAGAGAAAATCAAAGAAGTAGTGGAAGCGTTAAAAGAAAATCCTGTGAAATACCAGGTAGGCTTTAACCGCAGATTTGACCATAATTTTGAAGCCGTTCAGCGGGCTGTGGCAGACGGAAAAGTGGGAGATGTACATGTAATTAAGATTACCTCCAGAGATCCGGAGCCGCCATGTGCAGAATATGTGAAAGTATCCGGCGGTATGTTTCTGGATATGACGATTCATGATTTTGATATGGTCAGATTTCTTGCAGGCTGTAATGCAGAGGAAGTTTATGTACAGGGTGCAGTGCTGGTGGATCCCGCCATTGGGGAAGCCGGTGATATCGATACGGCAGTGATCACTCTGAAAATGGAAAATGGAGCCATTGCAGTGATCGACAATTCCAGAAAAGCAGTTTACGGATATGACCAGAGAGCAGAAGTATTCGGTTCTAAGGGAATGGCTGCTGTTTCCAACGATTCCGGATCTTCCGCAGTTATCAGCAATGCAGATGGAGTTACAGGGGAGAAGCCGCTGTACTTCTTCCTGGAACGCTATATGGAGGCTTATGCAAAAGAAATCAAATGCTTTGTGAAAGCAATTGAAGAGGATACCGATACTCCTCTTGGTGTTATGGACGGACTGTGGCCTGTACTGATGGGTCTTGCAGCAAAGAAGTCTCTGGAAGAGCACAGACCTGTAAAAATTTCTGAAATTTCCATGTGAGGATAGCAGGGCGAAACATCCCATGGAAGCTGGTTCCCATCAGCAGCAGCTGAAAACGGTTCCGGGAGAAGGACGGAGGAGAAATTCATGAAATATATTCAGTTTGACCAATCAAGAGAATTGGATCTGGTTCTCTTAGGAAGGGTTGCCATTGATTTTAACCCTGCCTACAGTGAACAGGTAAAAGAAGAATTCAAACCATTAAAGAAAGTTCATTATTTTGAGAAATTTGTAGGAGGTTCTCCTGCCAATATTGCAGTAGGTGTTACCCATCACGGATTAAAAGCCGGCTTTATCGGAAAAGTATCGGATGACCAGTTCGGGGAATTTGTGGTGGATTATTTTCAGGAACAGGGAATAGACACCTCATGCATTTCCAAATGCACCAATGGGGAGAAGCTTGGCCTCACCTTTACGGAAATGCTTTCTTCCAGTGAAAGCAGCATTCTGATGTACCGGAACCGTATTGCAGATCTTCAGCTTCATGTGGATGACATTAAAGAAGACTATATCAAAAGTGCAAAAGCCCTTCTGATTTCCGGTACAGCACTGGCGGAAAGTCCCTCCAGAGAGGCTGCAATCAAAGCAGTCATGCTGGCAAAAAAGAACGGCACCAGGATTATTTTTGATATTGATTACAGAGCCTATAACTGGAAAAACAGCGATGAAATATCCATCTACTATTCTATTATTGCCAAAGAGGCAGACATTATCATGGGCTCCAGAGAAGAGTTTGACCTGACGGAGAAACTGATTCGTCCGGGAATGACAGATGAAGAGAGTGCTGCATACTGGCAGAGTTACCACGCAAAAGTCGTGGTAATCAAACATGGAATGAAGGGCTCTGCTGCCTATACTTGTGACGGCCAGAAATTCAGCATAAAACCTTTCCCTGTAGAAGCCAGGAAGGGATTTGGCGGCGGAGACGGATACGCTGCCGGGTTCCTGTACGGTCTTTACAAGGGCTGGGAAATGATCGACTGCCTGGAATTCGGTTCCGCAGAAGCGTCCATGATGGTAAAGAGCAACAACTGCTCCGACTCCCTTCCGGGGCCTGAGGAAGTCCATGCATTTATTAAAGAAGAAAAAGAAAAGTTCGGTGAAATGATCGCAAGAGTTTAGCAGATAAGAAAGGAATAGATCAATGGCAAAGACAATTCGAATGACTGCCGCACAGGCAATCGTGAAATTTTTGGATAATCAGTATGTGTCCATGGACGGGAAGGAAACAAAGTTTGTAGAAGGATTCTTCACGATCTTCGGACATGGAATCGCCGTAGGACTAGGGGAGGCTTTGGACACAAATCCCGGAGAACTGCGGGTACTTCAGGGAAGAAACGAACAGGGAATGTGCCATACAGCTATTGCTTTTGCTAAGCAGAACTGCCGCAGAAAAATTATTGCCTGCGCATCTTCCATAGGGCCTGGAGCTGCAAACATGGTAACCGCCTGCGCTACTGCCACGGTAAACAACATTCCCCTTCTGGTATTTCCGGCAGATACCTTTGCATCCAGGCAGCCGGATCCGGTTCTGCAGCAGCTGGAACAGAGCAGCAGCCTTGCAGTCACCACCAACGATGCTTTCCGTCCGGTCTGCAAATACTGGGACAGGATCACAAGACCGGAAATGGTCATGACAGCATTGATTAATGCAATGAGAGTCCTTACGGATCCTGCAGAAACAGGTGCCTGCTGTATCGGACTTTGCCAGGATGTGGAAGGAGAATCCTATGATTTCCCGGAATATTTCTTTAAAAAACGGGTACATAGGATTACAAGACCTGCTCCGGTAGAGGAGGAACTGGAAGATATTGCTAATGTGATTGCAAATGCCAAAAAGCCGCTGATCATTGTAGGCGGAGGCGTGCGCTACAGCGAAGCAGGCGAGACAGTGGAAAAATTCTGTGAAGAATTCAGGATTCCTTTTGGAGAGACACAGGCAGGGAAAAGTGCATGTAAGTCCAGCCATCCCTACTGCCTTGGGGGAATCGGGGTAACAGGTACCTATGCTTCCAATCTGATCGCAAAGGACGCAGATGCCGTAATTGCCATTGGTACCAGAATGTCTGATTTTACCACAAGCTCCAAGCATTTATTCAGAAATGAAGCGATACAGTTTGTTTCCATCAATAACTGCAGATACCATGCATACAAGATGGATGCCGTAAAGGCAGTGGGAGATGCAAAAGTGGCTTTGGAAGCCCTGGCAGCAAAACTTCGGAGCATGGGATACTGTTCCGGATATACCACTGAAATAGAGGATGCCAAGAAAGCCTGGGATGAGGAAATGGTTCGCCTTTCCGGAATTACTTATACAGGAGAGGATTTTGAGCCGCTGATCAAGGCAAGAGATCCGAGAACCATTCCGGAATTTGTGAAACTGACAGAAGGAAAACTTACCCAGACTGCAGCTCTTGCCTGCATCCGCAGAGTTATTGACCAGGATGCGGTGATCATCACGGCAGGCGGATCCCTTCCAAGCTGCATGCAGCGTATGTGGACGACGGACAAAAGAGGGGGATATCATGCAGAATACGGATATTCCTGTATGGGATATGAAGTGGCTGCAACACTTGGGGTAAAATTTGCGGAGCCGGATCATGAGGTTTATTGTGTAGTAGGAGACTCCAGTTTCCAGATGCTCCACAGCGAGATCATGACCATTATGCAGGAGCGCCAGAAAGTAAATATTCTGATCTTTGACAACTGCGGTTTTGGATGCATCAACAATCTGGAAATGAACCACGGAATCGGAAGCCTTGCAACAGAATTCCGTTATACAGACGGCAGAAAGCCATGTGGTGATCTGATTCCTGTAGATTATGCAAAAGTCGGCGAGGGCTATGGCCTGAAAACTTATACATGCAAGACCATTCAGGAGCTTGAGGCAGCTTTGGAAGATGCCAAGAAGCAGGAAATCGCCTGCCTTTTTGACCTGAAAGTGATCCCTAAGACCATGACAGACGGCTATGAGTCCTGGTGGGATGTGGGAATTGCCACCACATCTGCAAAAGAAGAGGTACGAAAAGCCTGTGAGGGTGTATTGAAGGGACGAAGCGAAGCGAGAGCTTACTAGGAAAAAGAAATCTGCCGCAGCAGGCGGCAGATATAAGGAGAAAAAGATGGGAAGTTTATTTGGATATCCGGATTTTGATGAAACGGGTGAAATGATTTTAACCACCTATGACAATGCATATAAAGAAATGCTGATGGATATTCGTGTGTACCGGATGAAAGCAGGGGAATCCCGGAAATTCGGACGCACGGGGGAAGAGACGGCAGTTCTTCTCCTGTCCGGAGTGCTGACTTATGAATGGGGAAAAGAAAAGGAGACTGTCTCCAGAGCAGATGTATTTACAGAAGGGCCTTATGCACTTCACCTTTGCCAGGGGGAAGAGACTCTGGTAACTGCACAGGAGGACACGGAGATCCTGGTACAGTGTACGAAAAATGAGAAAAAGTTTCCGGCCCGCCTTTATACACCCAAGGATGCGCCCTGGGGTTATTCCTGCAAAGGAAAATTCGGAAATGTGGCAAACCGCCGTGTAAATACGATTTTTGATCATGATATCTGCCCGGAATCCAATATGGTTTTGGGAGAGGTATTAAATGACAGAGGAAACTGGTCAGGCTATCTGCCTCACAGGCATCCCCAGCCGGAAACTTATTTCTTTAAATTCGACAGGCCTGAGGGATTTGGCGCAAGCTTTGTGGGAGATCAGGTTTTTAAAAGTGTAAACAACAGTTTTTCCGCTATTCCCGGAGGGGAACTTCATCCCCAGGCAGCAGCGCCGGGCTTCCAGATGTATACCTGCTGGATGATCCGCCATCTGGATGGAAATCCCTGGCTGCAGACAGACCGCTGCGAGGATGAAAGATATGTGTGGATGCATGATGCACAGTTTTAGAAAAGGGAGAAAATAATTATGGCAAGAGAATTTATCGTACCCGGGCAGATAATCACAGGAAGCGGAGCTCTTGAAATGGCCAGCCCTGTGCTTTCCGGCTTTGGGAAAAAGGCAATGATCGTAACGGATAAAGTGATGATCAGTCTGGGAAATTGTGCAAAATTGGAGAAGATCCTGCAGGATGCGGGAATTCTATACACCATTTACTCTGAAATTACCGGCGAGCCGACAGATGTAATGATTGAAAACGGATTGAAACAGTACAAAGAAGAAAACTGTGATTTTCTCATCGCATTGGGAGGAGGAAGCCCTATAGATTCCATGAAAGCCATAGGCTCCCTTACTGCAAACGGCGGGTGTATTTCCGATTATATGGGAAAGACCATAGATGTACCCATGCCGCCTATGGCAGCGATTCCAACTACCGCAGGAACCGGATCGGAAGCGACGCAGTTTACCATTATTACAGATACCAAAAAAGATATTAAAATGCTGTTAAAGGGAAAAGTACTGATGCCTGATCTTGCGGTGATCGATCCTCAGTTTACCATGACTGCACCGCCAAAGATTACTGCAGCAACAGGCCTGGACGCTTTTTGCCATGCAGTGGAGGCATATACTTCTAAAAAAGCGCAGACTTTATCTGACACCTTTGCCGTATCGGCAGTAAAGCGTATTTTTCAGTATCTTCCTACTGCATTCCATAACGGAACAGATGAGGAAGCCAGGATTCAGATGTCTGTAGCCGCCCTGGAAGCCGGAATTGCTTTTAATAATGCATCGGTTACCCTGATTCACGGCATGAGCCGTCCTATCGGTGCTTTGTTCCATGTAGCTCATGGCCTGTCCAATGCCATGCTGATCAAGGTTTGCCTGAAGTATGCATTGCCAGGGGCTTATGATAGATTTGCCGCTCTTGGAAGGGCAGTGGGCGTGGCAGGAAATGAGGATTCCGATAAGGAAGCAAGTGAAAAATTCCTGGAAGCTGCCATTGCTTTAACCAGGGAGCTTGAGACACCGACGCTTGCCGAGTATGGAATTGAAAAAGGTGCATTCTTTGAGGTAATCGAAAAGATGGCACATGATGCCATGGAAAGCGGAAGCCCTCAGAATACAAGAAGAGCGATTGCTCAGAAAGATGTGGAGAAGCTTTATAAGGAGCTTTGGGAAGAATAAAAAAGATGGAGAAGGCTGTTGAAGAATGACTTCAACAGCCTTTTGACATATATAGAATCGAATAGATTCATATTTAGTCATATTCACTATTCGTACCGCATAGCAATATGAAAAATAACATCATTTTGATTAATTTGATTGACTTTTTCTTTTCTGTGTTGTACAATTTGACCATAACACAGGAACTGCGTGCGTTGAAGCAGTCACCTGATATAACTAAAAGGAGGATTATAGCTATGAACAAGAAATTTTTAGCAGTTGCAACAATTGCCGCAATGGTGGCTGCCGTTCCTACCGTTTGTTATGCAGATGATACTGAAGTGAATGTGATCGCTGCAGAGTATGGCCAGAACACAGCAGAGTGGTGGGCAAACTTTGTAGAAGATTTCAACAAAGACAACCCTGGAATTAAGCTGAATGTAGAAGTTGTTTCATGGAATGACATCTACACAGTTGTGAATACGCGAATCCAGGGAAATAACGCACCGGATATCCTTAATATTGATGTATTTGCGGATTATCAGGCTGATGGGCTTCTTCTTCCTGCACAGGATTATGTTTCGGAAGAAACTTATGCAAAGATGTATCCGTCCTTCCTGGAACAGTCCGTGGTAGATGATGTTGTATGGGCGGTTCCCGATCTTGCTTCTGCAAGGGCGCTTTACTACAACGTAGATATTCTTGAAGCTGCAGGCGTGGAGCCTCCTTCCACATGGGAAGAGCTTACTGCCGCATGCGAAGCGATTAAAGCATATGATGACAGCATTTATCCTTGGGGCATTGATATGACAACGGATGAAGGCCAGGCGGCATTTGCTTACTACACCTGGAACAACGGCGGCGGATTCGTGGACGAGAACGGTGAGTGGGCACTGAACAGTGCAGAAAACGTAGAGGCAATTGAATATGCTATTAATCTTGTAAAATCCGGTTATACCAATAGTGATCCTGCAAATGATACGCGTTACGATCTGCAGGATATGTTCGGAGCAGGCCAGGTTGCCATGGTAATTGCACCGAACAGTCTTCCTACCTATATTGCAGAGGGCGGACATGAAGTAAACTATGCCGTAGCTTCTATTCCCTGCAATAAGGGAGAATCTGTATCAGCAGGCGTTATGGATCGTTTCATGTGCTTTGACAATGGCTATTCTGATGAGGAACTGGCAGCGATCACCACATTCTTTGATTATTTCTATGAAGATGCACGTTATTCCGAGTGGGTTCTTATGGAGGGATTCCTTCCTGCAACAATGGCAGGCGGAGAAGCGGTAGCTGCTGCTGATGAAAGCATGGCTGCATGGGTCGATATCGTAGGCTCCAGCAAATTCTATCCGACTGCTAAGGCTGAATGGGCAGATGTAAAACAGGGCGTGATCGATGCAGAGCAGAGAGCACTTCTTGGAGAAGATGTTCAGACTTTGTTAGATGAACTGCAGGCTGATATTGCAGGCTGATTCTGATGATCAGGACTGATTTCACAAAATGAGAACAGAGAGCCGGGCTGTAAAATGGTCCGGCTTTTTGTTGCAAGGTATATCTGAGAGGCAGTCCGGCGGATTTTTTGACATTTTAAGCTTATTGGAAGACAATTTCTGTAAATATGACTCTGAATTGGCGGTGAAATATGAAAAAGAAGAAAATATTAAAAACAGTCACTCCTTATCTCTGGCTGCTTCCGAGTATATTATTAATGCTGATTTTTATCCTTTTCCCGATTTTTGAAGTGTTCCGCACATCCTTAAGTGAAGTGAGCAGAGCGGGGATTATCAAGGGATTTGCAGGATTAGACAATTTCACAAAAGTAATTAAGGGATCCACATTTGGTCTGGTATTAAAAAATACGGTGATTTGGACTATTGTGGTGGTGGGTCTGTCTACCCTGATCGGCTTTGCACTTGCCATGGTTCTGAATAATGAATTCCGCGGAAGAAAAATTGCCCGTGCCATTGTGGTATTTCCGTGGGCAACTTCCCTGATCATTCAGGCAGGCGTGTGGAAATTTATCATTGATTCAGACTATGGTACTTTAAATACCCTTTTTATGAAGCTGGGGCTGATCAGTAAGCCTATGAACTGGACGCCTACTCCCGGTGCTTATTTTGCATGGGAATGCTGGGTAGGTATTTTTGTAACGATACCTTTTGTGACGTTCTGCGTGCTTTCGGGGCTGCAGAGTATTGATGCGTCATATTATGAATCTGCAACTGTGGACGGGGCAGGTTTTTGGGATAAGCTTTTGCATATCACTTTGCCATTGGTAAAATCCTCCCTTACAGTCAGTACAGTTCTGAATATTATTTATGTATTCAATTCCTTCCCCATCATCTGGACCATCACCAAGGGTGACCCGGCCAACAGAACAGATACGCTGGTTACCTATCTGTATAAACAGGCCTTTTATAAAGGAAGGACCGGAGAGGCTGCAGCTATTTCCGTGATCGGATTTATAATCCTTTGTGTCTGTGCTTCGGTTTATATGGTTATTTCCTTGAGAAAGGAGGAGCAGGATGCGTAAGTCAAAAGAAAAGATTTATATAAAAAAGGCAAGTACTCCGAAAGAAAAGACCCTTCGGGTCCTGCTTTATGTGACGGTGCTTCTGCTGGTACTTGTAACTCTGTACCCGTATTTTGTGATGTTTACGACTGCATTGAAATCCCGTGCGGAAATTTACTCCATGAAAGGGACGCTGCTTCCCATTGAATGGGAGTGGGAGAATTTCACAAATATCTGGAAGCTGGCGCCTCTGGCACGCTATTTCATGAATTCTATCGTGGTTTCCGGAGGGGCTACGGCAATTGCTATTATCTGCGGAATTCCGGCTGCGTATGCGCTGTCCCGTATGAAATTCAGGGGGAAAAAGTTTTTCCTTGGGCTGGTGATCGTTTCGCAGATGTTCGCACCTGTTGTATTGCTGGTGGGAATTTATAAGATTATGAGTATGTTCCATCTGACAGATACCCTCCTGGCACTGGTATTTATCAATGCTGCATTTAACCAGGCATTTGCGATCTGGCTTTTACGGGGGACATTTATGTCAATTTCTCCGGAGATGGAGCAGGCGGCAACCATTGATGGCTGTAATCAGGTACAGGCCATGATTAAGGTTCTGCTTCCCGTGGCGGCTCCCGGAATTGTAACGGCGCTGATCTTTGTGTTTATCAATGCATGGAATGAATATACAGTGGCGCTGACCCTGATTTCCAGTGATATTCTGAAGCCGCTTACGGTAGGGATAACCGTATTTAACGGCTACAATATGATTGAGTGGCAGTATTTGTTTGCATCCTCGCTGTTTGCGACGATACCGGTTGTGGCACTTTTTATATGCATTGAGAAACATCTGGTAGGCGGTTTGACTTCCGGCGGAGTAAAAGGATAAATGGTATAAAAAATCGGCCTTCTGCCCTGTATGGGGCGGAGGGCCGGTTTTTTGTCAATAGTACATGAAAAAAAAGCCTCGTTGTTTTTTTTAATCATCTGGAGAGATGTTGGGTGTTACGGGGCGGATCACATTCATAAATTAGAGAGAATGAAATAAAGAGAGACTTCCATGGCTGATCAGAAAATAGATAATCTTTTAAATCTTGCAATGGATTCTACACCTCAGGAGCGGGAAAAATCCTGGAATTTGAATGTTGGATATGATGAAGCGCTACAATTGTGGGATGTGGTGGTGAAATACAGCGGTGGTGAGGAGGGACTTTCCGGGGAGGGAATCACAGTAGTGCCGCTGCTTGGTGGATATGCGGTGGTGACATTGCCGGAGAGTGCACTGGAGGCATATTCCGAAAGGACACAGATTGAATTTATCGAGAAGCCGAAGAGACTGTATTTCAGTGATTACCAGGCGAATTTTGCAAGCTGTATTACACCTGTGCAGAGCGGCAGTGTCTTGCCGGGAATGGGAGACGGGGGGCTTTCCGGGCGGGGAATCCTGATTGGAATCGTGGATTCCGGTGTGGATTACAGGCACCGGGATTTTTGTAATGCAGATGGAACTACCCGGATTTTAAAACTGTGGGATCAGAGCGGTGTGGCGGAGCAGGAGCAGACGTGGCCCCGCAGGCCGCCCAAAGGATATGCACTGGGGGTGGAATATACGCAGGATATGATCAACGCTGCCCTTAAACTGCCTGCATCAGAAGGATATCAGATTGTACCGGAGCGGGATTTCAGCGGTCATGGAACTTCGGTTCTTGGAATTGCGGCGGGAAACGGCAGGGCTTCCGATGGGGTGAACAGAGGCGTTGCATATGAAAGCGATATTATTGCCGTTAAATTAGGAATTCCCAGGGAAAATTCTTTTCCAAGAACTACGGAGCTGATGCAGGGAATTGATTATCTGGTGCGGCAGGCCCTTGCTCTTGGACGGCCGATGGTGATCAACATCAGCTTTGGAAATAATTATGGCTCCCATGAGCCTTGTAATTAGGGGAAGAATAAAGAAAACATTGATGTTTCCTGCATTTGCGGACATTCAGTGTTTTACTTTTTTTCATCATTGGTTGTAATTTTAGTCTTATAATACTCTGTCAGAATCATGTTGATCTGCTGAGAACGTGTACGGAAGTTTTCTTTCGCATCTTTATCAATCTCAGCGACAAGTTCTTTGGAGAGAGTAGTATAGACTTGGACATTGTTGGAACTGATAGCCATGTGGCACCTCCGGTTTAATATAATAGCCTTATTCTACCATACATCTTTGGGATGGGCAATCTTAACCGAAAACAGATGCATTATTTGATATAGATTCACATAAACTAAAAAGGATATATTCACCTTGACAAACTTGTTTGGAAAGGCTATGATATATCCAGTGATCGCACTATGGAAACTTGAGAAGCCCATAGTCCGGAAGGCTCCTGCGGGAGCCTTTCGTTATTTATGGAAATAAATTTGCAGAATTAATGAAAGGTGGTGGAAGACTTGGAGAAAAAGCAATTTCTAACATATGATGAACAGATTACTTTTCTGGAAGAAAAGAAAGGTCTGATGATTTCTGACAAAGAATATGCAAAAAAGATATTGCTTAAAATCGGGTATTTTCCACTGATTAACGGATATAAAGAAGTCTTTAAGCAGTCGATCAATGATCAGTTCCAGAAGGGAACAACGTTTGAAGATATATATGAGTTGTATAGCTTTGATAATGAATTAAGAAATATTTTTCTCAAATACATACTAATGGCAGAACGAAATATAAAATCATCGTTATCATATCATTTTTGCAAAGAATATGGAGATTTGCAGTCAGACTATCTGAGCGTGAACAATTATGATTATACTGGCAAGAAGAAAAATGTCATAAATAAAATGGTAAAGATTATGTCTGGGCAGTTACGATATGACAGCGATTATGTTTATATTCGGCATTATATGACTACATACCAATATGTTCCATTGTGGGTGTTAATGAACGTTCTTACGATTGGACAGTTATCAAAAATATATGCCAGTCAGAAAGGTCGTATACAGATTAAAGTCTGCCAGGACTTTGGTCCTCTGAAAGTAAATGAGATGGGTAAAATGCTGGCGGTTATGACAAAGTTCAGAAATGTTTGTGCTCATAATGATCGTCTGTTTGATTTTCGTACAAAAGATGCATTGTTGGATAGAAATATTTATGAACGCTTATTGATTCCTAAAGAAAAAGGTCGTTACAAATATGGTAAGAATGATCTCTATGCACAGGTTATTATTTTAAAATTATTATTATCAGATGAAGATTTCCGTGTTTTCTTTCATGATTTAAAAGTATGCTTCAAAAAGCATCCGATACATAAAGAAATACTTGAGAAAATGGGATTCCCAGAGAACTGGGAACGGATTGGGAGAATCAAGAAATATACAAAATCAGATATGTATTAAATTTTTACAGGACTGTTGTTTGATAGAAAATGTATCATCTATGGAGCAACAGTCCTTTAAGTTATAGTCCTTTTTATGAGAACTATAGTTCCATATCATGTGATTTTCTCTTAGACCGGACAGGCTGATTTCTTCGCGTTTCCTGTTTCTTTTGATATTCAAGTTCCCATGCCCGATGAGAAAAAACATCAGGATCCTCCACATTAAGATAGTCTACCTCTTCGGCTGCAATGTCACGGCGGTGATAGTCATAATATTTACCAAAAGTTGCTTTGAGTTGGGCAATCAGATTATCCCGGAAATCTGGGCGGATCTGGATTCGGGTGTCCAATAATTCAAGATATTGCCCTGGTTCCGAAAGAAATGATTCCTCACGGAAAGCCGCTGCATCTTTTTTGAGTTGTGCTTTGAGCGTAACATCCTGAGAATCCAGTACATCCAGATTCTTGTTCATCTGGTCATATTTCTTAGAAAGATTGATCATGTCTTTATCTGTGGAACACTCTGCCTGAAATATGAGCTGCTCTTTCCGGGATTTCAGTTCTTCTATTTCTTCCGTTACTGTGGTTAGCTGTTGATTCAATTTTATATGCTGGATAGGATTCAGAATACGGGTTTTATCCTTCTGTAAATTCAGTTCTTTCTTTTCAGCGATTTTGGCTTTGAGCTTTTTCTTAACGGTATTGTATTTATTCAGGATGGGATGAAAGTGCTGTATCCAGTCATGGATCACTTCTTTTTGCATTTCATTGTGAAGCAAATGATATTGAGTAAATATCATATGCTTTCGGATGGCTTCCATCGTTTCTGCAATGACAGGAATAGATCTTTCCACTGCCTGTGCCAGCTTAGCAACCTGTGCTTTTAATTCCCGGAGCATTTTATTATCGGCACGAATCTGGCGGTTGATTTCACAACGGTCGGATATTATACCTTTCTTTTCCATATTCTGTGCGATATAGCCCTCATGAATGGTAGGCTGTTCGGTGATTCCCTGATCTGCAAAGCTGCGGTGATCGATGGATGCGTGTATCTGATTTTGAGAAAGCATTTTATTTACAGCCTCTGCCCAATTTTCTCTCCAGAGACAGATTTGCTCTTCGCTGTTCCACCTCTCGGAAATGGGATTTTGCCTGCCGTATCGGGTGCTTTTCGGATGCTTGTCTACACGCTCGTATCCTTTTTCCAGTGCTGTAGATGGAGTCAGATATATTTTCTTCTTGCCTGCCTGATAACGGTATTGCTTCTCCCATCCTTCCTTTTGTGCTTCTTTAAATTCCGCGGCAGTAAATCCTTTTTCTTTACCATCCTTTATACAAAGATATTCTTTTTCTGTTTTATACTGCCATGTCCCGTTTTCGTTCAATGGACGGACAGTAAGAAGAATGTGTGCATGGGGGTTGTAACCGTCGGTATCGTGGATGGCAAAGTCGGCACACATTCCCAAATCTACAAAGTTCTTTTGAATAAAATCCCGAAGGAGAGAGATGTTGCTGTCGGTATCCAGTTCTATGGGAAGAGCTACAACAAATTCTCTCGCCAGTCGGCTGTCTTTTGTTTTTTCAGCAGCCTCCACAGCATTCCAGTGCTGCTCTCGGTTCTTCCATTCAGGTGGAGCTATTGGTGGAAGCATTACTTCCTGATATACCAGCCCATGTTTTCGGGTATAGTCATGCTGGATGCCATCATAATCATTGTACATCCGGCTACAGCTCATATAGGCGGAAGCGGCAACGGCAGATCGCCCGGAGCCCCGGCTGACAACCTTGGCTTCCATATGGTAAATTGCCATAGGCATGAACCTCCTTTCTGTGATGGTGTATGATTTGAATTTGTCTTTTATGGGGCTGTGGTTTTATTCAAAACTGAATAAAAGTTGCCGGTGGCAGGTTTTATCAGGCAGTCATATCCGGTAAATGTTTTTAGCCGAGTGTTTCGGAAAAGCCGAAATACTTACAATCGGATAGAAGAAGATTGTAATGGCTGCATAGCCGGTGTTGCCTGCAACAGCGGATAGCCCTCGGCAGAGCGCACGAGCCTGACCAACGGGAAGGATACCACCGCCTCTTTGAGGTGGTGAGTAAGTGCGCCCTTCGGGAGTAAAATATCATTATCTACAGTCCTTGTAGCCGGATCATCAGTTCCCGCTTCAGGAGATCCAAATCCATTTCCCGGATATGTGGAGCAACGCTTTCCAGAATTGCTCCTTCCTGGATCAATCGGTGCGTTCTAGTGTTACGTTCTTTCCTGCGGTTCCTTGCTTCGGCTTCCTCCTGTCGGTGTTTTGCCTGTAAAAGTGCTTTTTCTTCGGATGTCATTGTTTTTTTATTTGCCATATCTGGCGTCTCCTTTTCTATGCCCGTATCCGGGCTTTTTGGTCTTACAATTCTTTAAATTGGTACTGTTTTGAATAGTCAGTGGCAGTGATACTTTCTCCCATGTCTGGAAAGGGAGATTGCAGTATCACCGCCTGAGAATAGTGGTAATAATGCGGTAACATTTCCTGAATTAATTAGTACTGGATTCATTACAGCAGTATTTTCTTCGCTTCCTGTAGATTGGCAGAGGCATTGTCCTGCCGGATGTTGCGGTTGTTGATCCGGATGGGGGCACACCGTTCAAGAATCCGGTCGTAAATTCTTCTATGTGCCACGTCAGGTGCATTATTCAGTTCCGTCAATGTGAGATTGGTGGTTACAATCAGCGGTTTTTTGCTGCGGTAACGGCTGTCGATCACATTGAATACCTGTTCAAGGGCAAATTCAGAATTGCGTTCAATCCCTAGGTCATCAATGATTAGCAGGCTGTATCGGTTCAGACTGTCAATGAACTGGTTCCTGTCTTCGAAGTGCATTCCGGTCAGGGTATTCAGGATCTGGGAGAAATTCGTCATCAGCACCGGAACGCCTTTTTCCAGGAGGGCATTGGCAATACAGCCAGCAAAGAAGGATTTCCCGGTACCGACATTTCCCCAGAGGAGAAGGCCGGAGGATCTGGCTTTCATATCTTCCCAGTTCTCCACATATTTGTGGGCGTATGCCATCTCCGGGTTGATGCCGTTATCTTTGTCAAATGTATAATCATAGAGTGCCTTATCCTGTAATCCGCTGGCTTTCATCCGCTCGATTTCTGCCTGTTCCTCCAGCAGTTTCCGTCTGGTTTCTTCCTGGTCATAGAGTTCCTGCTGGCATTTGCACCGAATGGGCGGCATGAATACCCTGCCCTGCAAGGTGTACCTGCCCTGCCGGGGTGTATGGCATTTGGCGCAGTAGATCAGGCGGTCGGATTCATGAAAATATTCATCCGGCTGCAATTCTCTGGTTGGGGTCTGATTGGTCAGTTCTTCTGTTAACTTTCTCATAATGTTTCGTACTCCTCACTTTCGTAAATGCTTTGCCGGGAAGGAGGATTGTCCTGTCTTGCCCAGCTGATGATGGTGGCTGCATGGTTCTGGTAGTACTTTCCGGTGGAGGCCATGTAGCCGGATAAACGTTCGATATATTCCTGCCAGTCTGAAACCGACTGCCTGACTTCTTCCAGTTCCTTTTCTGACAGGAATACATTTTGAAATTTTCCATAGGGGGAGCGCTTCCCCTGACTCTCTCTTTTGGATAAATCGTTCTTAGTTCTCTCTTTCTTATTACTGGACAGTTTTCTGTCTGTCTCAGGGAAAGAATCCTGTCTGTCAGCAGGATAGTTTTCTGTCTGTCTCGGGGAAAGAATCCTGTTTGTCTGGCAGAAAGCCCTTTCCGGGAATTTTATATAGATCCGGTTGGGATGCCCCGCTCCCTGACGTTTCCGAAGGATCAGATCCTGCCTTTCCAGTGCGGCCAGGGATGTTTTGATTGTCATCTGGCTTTTATGGAGAACCTCAGCCATTGCTTCGATGGTAAAGTAGAGGAACACATGCCCGGATGTATCTGTCCAGCCTTCGTTTTTCAGGGAGAGCCTTGCACGGTCAAGCAGGACCATATAAAGCAGCTTGGTTGTTTCATTCAGCTCCATATCCAGAAGAAACCGGGGGAATACCATATAGGGCGGCAGTCTGGTGTTTTCTGTCAGAAATTCCGTCATGTGTCCACCTCCTTTGCGTCCTGGTTATTCTCCGAGGAAATCCCAGTCTACATCTGTTTCTGGGGCTGCTTCTTCGTGGGGCGTTAAGGATACCCTGCTTTGGGGCTCCCTTTGTGCCATCCCTGCTGTCAGACCGGAAAGGAAGAGGGGAAGCGTTTGGTTCAGGCTCTTTTCCACGGCTTCTATAATCTGAGCGACAAAACGTTCTTCCCGTTCCCGAGTTTCCAGATATGGGGTGGAGATATCCGCTGCTTTGAACCGCAGAACCTGTTCTACTGTGGCTTCTTCGATCTTTACACCGAACCGGTCGAGGATGGAATTCTTTGCTGCAATCATGCACTGGTTAACCCCGAATTTTTCTGTCCAGCAACGGCTTTCCTGTGCTTTTTTATTGTTGATATACAGGATGTTCATGGTGCCGTTCCCGATATTTGCAAGGAGATTGGTGCCTTTCAGAGTACTCAGAAGGTTTACGATTGCGGGGTATCCCTGTGGATAAAGGCTGCATCCAACAAAGCGGATGTGGTAATCCTTGTTGTTGAAGCGGTAGCTGACTTCTGAATTTTGAAGCAGATAGGAGCGAAATTCTTCCCGCTGGTTTCGGATCCATGTCAGGGGAAGCCCGGCAGCCAGATGGACATCTGCTTCCTGGATAGAAAAGACGTTCAGTTCCCTTGCCACTGCCATCAGTGTCAGGAGATAATAGTCTTCATCCATCGCTTTGTCCGGGATAAATTCCTTGTGTCCTTCGCCGATCCGGTAATAGGTGCCATTATATTCCAGAATGTTCCCGGTGAAAATCGGCTCTGTTTCGTAAGCTGTGATTCCGGTGGGCATGACAGTGTTTGCAGTCTTAATGTTGCCGTAGCCATGATCCACGGCGATGATTTTTGTGTTTTTGATTTCTCTCATAAAAAATCCCTCCATTTTTGTATTGATTTCCCTGGCAGTTCGTACCTGCGTGGTACTGGTCTGCTTTGGGAAAAGCATACAAAAAATGGAGAGATAAGGCATTGAGAGGAAATTGAGTTTGAATTGATTTATAATGATAGCAGTTGTTGTGGATAATGAACGTGTGTCTGTATTTGAAGGGCTATACATATCTGTTTAGAAAGAAAATTTTATGATATACTTTGTCTGAAAATTTAAGTAACAGAAAGAGAGGTCAAGACATAACATGATTGAGATAAGAAGAGCAGGATGCGGAGAAGAACATACGATTTTAGAATTTTATTGTCAATTGATTGATCATATGCAGGATACAGAGTATCCTCTCAGATGGAAAAAGGGTGTATATCCTGTATTGTCGGATATTGCTGGTGCTTTGAATATGGGGGCATTATATGTAGCAGAGGAGGATGGTAACATAGCAGGAGCGTTTATTGTGAACCACATCCAGGGAGAGGGATATCAGTTAGTAGACTGGAATATAAAGGGCAGTGACACAGAGATTGCAGTGCTTCATCTTCTGGCGACCGCTCCAGAATGCCAGGGAAAAGGAATCGGAAGAAAAATGTTGGAGAAAGCAGTGGAAATCTGTAGAAGTGAAAATGTTAGTTCCATTCGTCTGGATACACTCCCATGGAATCTGCCCGGAAAGAGACTATATGAAAGTTTTGGATTTCAGTATAAAGGAGATATCAAACTGGACTATCCGTCTACCGGAAAAATATCTTTTAGTATGTATGAATTTGATTTGTAATAATATTATGAGAAAGATGAATCATATCAAAAAGGCGTCTCCATAAAACCGTGGAGGTGCCTTTTCTTTCGGGAAATATGGTAAACGGGTTTACAGAAAGTGTTTCTGTTTCCGATATTCTGTTGGGGTTAACTTGTAGCGTTTTTTGAATAATCTGCAGAAATAGTCAACGTTATGAAATCCTGTCTCAGAAGAAATGAGACTGACTTTTTTCTCGGTTTTTGAAAGCAACTGACCGGCCTGTTTTAAACGGTAATTAATGAGATAGTTAACCGGCGTTATATGTAAATATTTCCGAAACAGATTCAAAGCGGTACTCTTACTGACCATTGCCTGTTCTGCAATGTCATCCAATGAGATACTCCGTGAGTAATTCAGGTGGATAAATTGCATCATGAGCTGTAAACGGGCTTGAGAAGCAGTGGAATGCTCCTGGTGTTCTTCCGGGTATGAAATGTCGGTATTTTCAGATATCTCCAGCCAGAGATTCTGAAGGAGAGAACTGGTAAGGAGTTCTTTGGTTGAAACGGAATCCTGTGCAGAAATAATTTGCCGCATGACAGATAAAACCTTTGCCTGCCAGCATATTTCTTTATGAAATATGAGAAATGGCAGTGGGGAAGAAATAATCGGAAGAATATATTTCTGATAAATCAGGCTGTCGCGAGGGGCAATAAAAGAAGGCATAAATACGAAATTGGGAATGAGGGCTTTTGATGGAGAATAAAAGCGATGGAGTACCTTTGTATTAATGAAGATCCCATTTCCTTCGGTTAAATCAAATCGGTCTTCTCCAATCCAGAAAGTAACGGTTCCGGATTCAATAAAAATAAATTCCAATTCTGTATGCCAGTGCCATTCGATACAGTTGAAATCAAAAACGGACAGATCTTCATAATAAAACTGGAAAGGATAGAGATTGCTTCCGTGCTGAACTGCCTCCATTAAATCTTCATCTGTAATGATTTTCGTATAGGTTGTATTTATATTCATAGAAACTTCCTTCTTTGAAACATACTTTACGATATTATACAATAAATATCAGAAATAATTCAATGAAAACAACAGAATTATATTATATAATTCAATAAAAAATGAGGTGAAAGGATATGATGTTTAAATGGTTACATGAAAGTAAAATAAGGATGGTGATTCCTGATATTTTATGAGAACAATAGTGAAGATAGAGAATTCCGTATACGGAAAGAGTCTTTCTATGTATGTAGACAGTACGAGTAAAGTAAATGAATTAATGCTCGATCTGATAGAGGCAGGATTTACCGTTGACTATGAGCCTCGTTATATATCGGGAAATTATGAAGGATGCTTTCTGTGTGAGGATGGAAATGTGATTAAAATATGTTGTAGAAAATAAAAGAGGAGTGATGACCATGCCAAATTATCGAAAAACAAAAAGAGCCTGTTATATGGGATTTATTACACAGGCAATTGCAGCTAATTTTGCCCCATTGTTATTTTTAAAATTTCATAATGATTATCAGATTACACTTGGAAAAATCGCATTGATTTCTACCTGCTTTTTCCTTACACAGTTGTTGGTAGACTTGTTTTGTGCAAAGTTTGTGGACAAAATAGGGTATCGTATCTGTATTGTTGCTTCTGAGGTATGTTCCGCAGCAGGATTGGTTGGTCTGGCTTTTCTGCCGGAGCTTTTGCCGGAACCGTTTGTTGGAATTATCCTGAGTGTGATTGTATATGCAGTCGGAAGTGGTCTGATTGAAGTGCTTTGCAGCCCGATCGTAGAGGCGTGTCCATTTGATAACAAAGAGGCAACGATGAGTCTGCTTCACTCTTTTTATTGTTGGGGAGCAGTGGGAACGATTGTGATCTCCACACTGTTTTTTGCAGTGTTTGGCGTGGACAGCTGGAAATGGCTGGCTGTATTATGGGCACTTGTTCCGGCCATAAATATCTATAATTTTGCAACCTGCCCGATTGAGCATTTGGTAGATGAGGGGCAGGGAATGGGAATAAAGGAACTGTTTCGCAAACCTCTTTTCTGGCTTTCCATATGCTTAATGATCTGCTCCGGTGCATCAGAACTGGCTATGGCACAATGGGCATCTGCTTATGCGGAGGCTGCTCTGGGACTGTCAAAGACAATTGGCGATCTGGCCGGTCCCTGCATGTTTGCTGTTACAATGGGAATCAGTCGTGTGATTTTCGGAAAATATGGTGATAAAATAGATCTGATGAAATTTATGACCGGATCCGGAATTTTATGTGTGATATGCTACCTGCTGGCTTCTGTTTCGTCGAATCCGATAACAGGTTTGATTGGATGTATTATCTGTGGTTTTTCTGTTGGGATTATGTGGCCCGGCACAATCAGTATTTCATCAGAAAGATTTCCGGCAGGTGGAACGGCTATGTTTGCTTTGCTTGCTATGGCGGGGGATCTGGGTGGAAGCATAGGTCCGGGGATTGTTGGACGTGTTACACAAAGTGCTGGAGACAATATTCGTGCAGGTATGGGAGTTGGACTTTTGTTCCCGGTTACTTTATTGATCATGCTTTTTATTTTTGCAAGGCAAAAGAATCATAAATGAAATTTTTTCCCAAAAGTGGGAAAAAGGCTGAGAATAGTCAACGGCGGATAATGATGTCCGCCGTAAATTTATTTCTGTTTATTTATTGAAGCCAAGATGCCTTTGGCCAGTGCGATACTAATCTGTGGGTACAATTCCTAAATTTCCTGACATTTTTCTTCAATCAATTCCGGCTCATCTGCCCAGACATCCTCATAGATTTTCATAGCCTTTTTGAAATGGGTTTTAGCCTGTGAGATATTTGCTGTAATCAGGCAGATATTTCCCATGGCTTCCTGCACCTGTGCATAATCCAGACAGTGATCGGAATTATAGTCTTTGATAATCTGTGCCAGTTTCTGGAGAGCCGACATTGCCCGCTCTGGTTCCTGCATTTCTGTCAATAAGGCGGCGTAATTGTTGATCTGCGGGATACTGTCATTGGTGTAAAGCAGCTTATACTGTTCCAGTAGCAAGATACCCTTTTCCATGTGTCCTTTTGCAAATTCTGTCTGACCGTTTATGCGATAAAGACCTCCAAGATTGGCATGAAGGTTGGAAACAAGGTGGGCATTACCGTCTGTGGTTTCTTTGATTTGCGCAAGTGCTTCTTTTTCCAGCTTGATGGCTTTTTCTGGTTTTGTTTCCATTGTTGCCTGGTAATCCAGCAACAGTGCACGGTCAGAAGAGGTGCCATGATTATTTCCTTTCAAAAGTTGTTTCAATTCCCGGATAATTTCTTTCATACCTTTCTGGTAGTGGTATTTCTCCATATATGGGAAGACATCCTCTAAAAATAGAAGGTATTTGGATATATCATCTTTTTCAATCAGGTGAATGATATTTTCCACTGTCTGGAACATTTTTTTGTAATAGTTGACTTCCGTGCCGTGCATCAAACATATTTTTTGAAGAGAATCCAATAAAGTGTGGCAGGTTGTGACGGAAGGTCTGGTTTCAGAAAGGGCGATTTCCTGAATCATTGGGTGCAGGGAAATGGTATGCCGGGTGTTTGCCTGCACAAAACCTGTCTCAATCAGGTCATTGATGTCATTTAAAGTAGTTTGTCCAAGCCAGTCAGCAAAGATACGGGCGGAAATACCGGCAGGAGGCAGAAAACACAGATCACGCATAATATCCTGTTGTTCTTGTGAAATGGAATAAAGGGAGAACAGGGTGTGAATATGGTTATAGTAAGTTACCTTGCTGTTCTGTCCGTCCTTGATGGCGTTGATTTTGTCTTCATTTTCAAGGGACGCCTTTTCCTCCCGGAGTTTTTCCAGTAATTGCTTTGGAGGTAAAATCCCATTTTCCAGAAGTTTTGCTGCCAGTTCTACCGCAAAGGTATGGCGGTGAACGGTTTGTATAATCTCTTCTACAAGTGTCCGGTGTTCTTCTGCTTCCGAATAAAATGAAGATGCCAGCTGAAACAAACTGGAGGGTTCCTGTATTTCTTTTAGCTGCAGAATGCAATGTCCATCAAATTTACTTCTTGTCGTAAATAGAACCCGGCAGCGGTATTTCAACACTACCGATAGAAAACTGTCCTGTGTAGCAGTCACATTGAAATTATCTATGATGAGCAGGGTATCATCCTTCAGAGAGCGAAGAAAACGGTTGTGTTTTCGGAAACGTTCTTCTTTGCAGTCTTCTGGCAGATCGTCAGTGAAATCCATATCTGTAACTGACTGATGTAAATCTCCGGTATATTCGACATAAAGGATGTTGGTATAATATTTTTTGTATTGTTTCGCATATGCTTTCGCCATCTCACTCTTTCCGATTCCGGCAATCCCATAGAGAAATACTTTGCTGTTTTCTTCCAACATTGTATGTAACTCTCCCAGTTCTTCTTCCCTTCCAACAAAATGACGGCACGGCCTGGGCACTTCACTGTCCATGATATAATCCAGGACAACCGGGGAGAGGGCACCGCCTGCGATCAGTTTCTGATTTCTGGTATCCCTTTTAACAAATTGACGCTCCATACCAAAGGAGATCAGCTTTGCCAGAAACAGGAGCCGTGATCCGCAGGTTTGTACAGTAATGCCAGTTTGTTCTTTTTCGCTCCAGAGATGGTGGGATCCTGCATAAACAGGGTGTAGACATCCTGCAGTGCCTTGCTGCAGTCGGTCATCAGTGGCAGAAGATTTTGCTGTATTGTTTCAGCCAGTTTTTCCTGCTTACTTGGTTTGGCATAGTAAGTAGAGATTTTAGGGCTGATCTTCGCCTGTCCTGTCATCCACCGGCAGACAAGCCCATTATCAAAAGAAAAATCTTTGCTTTCCGGGCTGTCCATAAAATCCTCAAATACTTCATATAAAAATTCAGGCTGGCTCATCTGGTTACTTTCGCTGATATGATTTTTTAAACATGTCATTATAGAGCTAAAATCGCATCGATCCAATTGCAATCCCACCTTTCGTATCATTTCTTCTTTTATCTGGTACTACATTTCTTTTATCATAGCACAAACATATGTTCTGCACAATGGTATTTCAATATTGTGAACAAAAGTAACAGGGAAACAGTCAATCTGCTCTCAATTTCCATTCAATGCATTTTGTTTAATAAATAGTTAGAATCGAGTCAGGCTTTCGAAAGCCGAATTCAATTCATACAGAACTTTTTAAGAACGCCTCCGGCGTTCTTGCCGCGGCACGGCTGGGCACGAAGTGCTCTACTGCTTGACGTGCCTGCGATCCGCCGGAGGTTACAACTTTCAGCAGAGGAAATTTGCTGAAAGTTGTACAATCCTGCCGGCATAGGATGTAAAGAGGACTGTATGCTGAAGGAGGCATATAGCATGAAAACGTTATTCGTTCCCGCAGAGCAGACAGTAACATCAATGGAAACTCGGTGTGCAGACAACAGCTATGAAGAATCTGACAAGATTCAAAATGAAATGGTAAGTTATGAGCATGATGGGTATCAGGTTCGTGTACATTTCAATGGTAATAAAACATTAATGCAGTGTATACAGAACCTGGTGGAACGAAGAATTGGAGGTTGATTTTATCCAACTTCTATTGCAAGATAAAGACAATTAAAGACAATGACCATACAAGACTAAAGAAAAGAGGGATAGGATGTATCAGGCAGGTGTTTATTGTCGCATTTCCATAGAGGAGCAGAAAAAGGAGGGTGAATACAGCAACAGTATTCACTCTCAGATTCAAATGGCAAGGGATTATATTGCTGATCATGGAGATATTGTGGAAGTAAAAGTCTATGCAGATGACGGAGCTTCAGGAAGTAATTTTGACAGAACGGAATTTCGAAGAATGCTTGCAGATATTGAGCTGGGTGTCATCAATATGGTAATTCTGAAAGATGTATCGAGGCTGGGAAGAGAACATATTGATACCAATTATTATCTGGGCAAATATTTCCCGGAGAAACGGATTCGGGTCGTATCACTTCTGGATCATTATGATTCTTCTGTTGCTGCTTATGATGAACTGCTGGAAATTAAGACATTGTTAAATGATATGTATCTGAGAGATACGTCAAAAAAAATCAAGACCACGATTCAGGCAAAAAGAAGCATGGGAGAATACACTCCCAAAGAGCCGCCATTTGGTTATGTGAAAAGCAAAACAATTCGTAATCATCTGGAAGTCGATACTTATGCAGCAGAGATTGTTGGCAGGATTTACAGAATGTATCTGGACGGTTCCGGCTGTACGGTAATTTGCAGAGTTCTGAATGAAGATCACATTCCATCTCCGGCAAAGTATAAAAAAGAGGTTTTGAAAAGCGGATACGCATGGGATGTGGGAAAAGGCGTATGGACACCTGCAACTGTAAGAAGTATCTTGAAAAATCCGGTGTACACGGGTGCGGTCGTCATCAGAAAATATGATAAGCCTTCGTATAAGCTGAGTTATCGAAAGGCAATTCCGCTGGAAGAACTGGAACTGATACCGGATGCACATGAAGCAATTATCTCAAAAGAAGATTTTGAGCAGGCTCAACAAATTAGAAAAGAACACCGGGTTCCTTATTTTGATAAAAATAAGGAACCGCACAAGTATGTTGGAATGCTTTTTTGCGGAAAATGTAAAACAGCTATGCGCAAGCGGTATCTGGCTTCACATGATGGGTATGACGGATATATGTGTGGATTTCATCAAAAGATGGGTCAGAATTATTGCGAACTGAATCATATTACATTTGAAAAGTTGGATGAACTGGTGGTATTTGCAATTAATCAGCAGTTAAAACAAATGCGGAGTGACCTGAAAAATCTGGAATCTCACCTCGAACAGCAGAAACCGGAAATGGATAGTAAAATTGCTCGTTTAGAGGCAAAAATGGAGAGAAATACAGGATATCGGAAAAAGGCTTATGAACAGTTTATGGACGATGTCCTTTCCAAAGAGGAGTATCTGGAACTAAAACAGATGTATGAAAATGAAAATAAACAATATCAAAAAGAACTGCAGAAGCTGAAAAACACGGAGCAAGAGCAAATGGCAGCTGTAAAGGATACAGAAAAATGGTTGGAGAATTTCAGCCGTAGAAAATTGACGGTGAAACATCTGACGAGAGAAGTTCTTGTTGAGTTAATAGACAGGATTTATGTGTATCCGAATCAGAAAATAGACATTTACTTTAAATTCGCTTCTGAGGATGGCTCCGTAGAAAAAATAATACAGAAAGACGGTGTGGTATGATGTATCAAATGGCAGCGTACTGTCGTCTCTCAAAGGACGATGGAGAGAATAAAATCAGTGAAAGTATTGAAAACCAGATGAAACTGATCCGTGAATATGTGAGTAAATCGGATGATCTGGAGATTGCAGAGATTTATATTGACGATGGTTATTCTGGGCTTTATTTTGCAAACAGACCGGAATTTCAGAGGATGATGGAGGATATTTACAAAGGAAAAATTCAGGGAGTGATTACAAAAGATATTTCCCGTCTTGGGCGTGAGCATATTGAAACCAGTAATTACATAGAGCGAGTGTTTCCTTCTCTCGGTATTCGTTATATAGCAATTCTGGATGGGGTGGACTCTGTTTCTCACAGCAATGAAGAACTGGCACAGTTTAAGACCTTATTTAACGATATGTACAGCCGAGACATATCCAAGAAAATCAGAGGTGCGCTTTCCGCACAGAAAAAACGAGGTCAGTTCATGTCTGGATTTGCGCCATATGGATATATCAAAGATCCGAAAGATAAACATCATTTCCTTGTGGATGAAGAAGCGGCAAAGGTGGTACGGAAAATATTTTACATGTATCTGGAAGGCTATTCCAGAGATGGAATTGCGAAAAAACTGAATGAAGAAGGAATCCTGACACCATCTGAGTATAAAAGAAAAGTTCAGGGGCTCAAGTATTCTAATGCAAAGGAAAAGGTAGGTGCAAAAGGCTGGGCATACCCAACCATCAATGTGATTTTAAGAAACCGGGTCTACACAGGAGCTATGGTACAGCATAAGTCAGAAAAGATTTCCTACAAAGTGGAGAAATATCATTATATTCCAGAAGAACAACAGTATATTGTGGATGGAATGCATGACTCTATCATCAGCAAGGATACTTTTGATCAGGCACAGGAAATAATGAAAAGACGAACACGGGCATCGGGATTTCATAGTGAAGTGAAAAAAGTCAATCCGTATGCGGGTATTCTTGTCTGCGGTGACTGTGGATATAATCTCCAGAGAGTAACCTGCCGGGATGGTTATGAGTGTGGTTCCTATCATAAAAAGGGAAATACGATCTGTTATTCTCATTTTATTAAGAAAGAAGTTCTGGATTCCATTGTGAAAAATGAAATTCAAAGACAAGCGAAACTGGCACTGAAAGAAAGTGATAAGGATGAAATACTAAAAGTGGCAGATCGCAGGAAGGAGGTGCAAAGAAGGTGTGAAGAAGCGGATCAGCGGATAGAACGCCTGCAGACGGAATTGGCAGGGGTTCAGAAATATAAAAAGAAAACTTATGAAAATTATGTGGATGGCGTTCTGGATAAAGAAGAATATCTCTCCTATAAGGCAGAATATGAAAAACAGGATCAGGATATTCGAGAGAAAATCCAACAGGCAGAACAGGAAAAAGACAGTTTTGGAGAAGCCGAGGGGGCTTACGAAAACTGGATAGAAAAATTTATCAAATACGGAACGTTATCAGAGGTAACACGAGAAATTGTGACAGAGTTGATTGACAAAATTATAGTGAATGGGGATATGAGCATTGATATTGTATTTAAATATCAGTCACCTTATCCGGTAGAAAAAATGGCAGTGTAACCGAATAAGCGGCGGAGCAGCTATTCGGTTATGAGCAAGTAACGAAGTGGATTGCGAATATCCGCTTTACAAACTGCAATTTTTTTTTATAGTATCTTTCCCCTAGTTATAATGAACACATAGAGGAGACTCTCTTCTGGAAACCTATATTGATACGGTGTCCAATATGGGACGTCTTGTCATTTGTGCAGGGACAGGAAATAACGGGAATGACAATCTGCATACAGCAGGTCAGGTTATGGGAGAGGAGATCAAGGAAATCGAATTGGGAGTAAGTCCATACGAGTCAGTGCTGAATGTGCAGCTCTGGAAAGCCTATGCAGATGAGATTGAGATTTTTCTGGAGCACCCGTCAGGGACGAGAATTGGCCCTCTGTATGAAGAACTTGGTCCTCAGCGGTACAGTATTGGAAATACGGAGCTTTTAATTTATTATGGGAAACCGGGGCCTTTTCAGATCACACAGGAAATCTATTTTGACTTTATCCCTCGCGGAAATTATGTGGACAGCGGTGTCTGGAAGATGATTCTCCGGGGAAGAAATATCCGGGAAGGGGAATATTATCTCTGGCTTCCCGGCGGGGGTGCTTTAAACCCTAATACCGGCTTTTTCCTGCCTCAGGCGCAGGGAACTTTAACGATTCCATCCACCGCATCCAGGGTAATTACAGTGGGAGCTTATGACTCCCGTCTGAATACCTATGCGGATTTTTCCGGAAGGGGAAGCGTGAACCTGATTTACCGGAAACCGGATCTTGCCGCACCGGGAGTAGACATTATTGCGCCTGTTCCCGGCGGAAATTACGCCTCTGTTACCGGAACCTCCTTTGCCGCTCCTTTTGTCAGCGGCGCGGCTGCGCTTTTGATGGAATGGGGGGAATGAGTTATTATATTGTTAAGTTAGAAAGAACCCAGTAAATATAAGGGTTTCGCAGACTTTTGTCCTACGAAAAAATAAAAAATATCATGATAATTTTGAGGATGAGTACAGGTATCAGAGTCAAAATTTAGTGGTGAAAAGGCAGTTTGCAATAATATTACTCACAGTAGTCAGAGTATAAATTTGGTAGGTGATTATGTAATGCAGTTTTTCTTTCCCGCCCAGAAGAATAATGTATTTATGTAGCAATGTTTAGAGTTATGTTTGCGAGGCAAAACGAAAGAAAGGTGGCTGTGATCTGGTTCTTCTTGACTGTAACTTACCGGATGGAACAGGGTTTGAATTTTGCAAAGAGGTTCGGAGTTACAGCAATATTCCGATTATTATGCTGGCAGCTCGTGATACAGAGCTGGATGAGATAAAGGCTTTGGAATTAGGAGTAAATGATTACTTGTTAAAACCATTTTCTCTTGGAGTATTAAAGGCAAGAATGAAGCGGATTTTTCAGGAAAAAACGGAAAGTACGAAAATTATCTCAGGAGAATCAAGCATAGATCAGAGTGTCTGTAAAGTATATAAACGAGGCGAAGAGATTTCACTTAGCAAATTGGAATACCGTCTGTTATTGTATTTGGTTGAGAATAAGAACCATATCCTTTCTAAAGAGCAGATTTTAGAGAAAATATGGGATAGTGATGGGAAATATGTAGATAACAATACGGTGTCTGTGAATATCAGCAGACTTCGTACAAAGATAGAGGATGATATATCGAAACCAAAATGGATTCAAACAGTTCATGGAATCGGATATATCTGGAAGGAATAAAAAGATGTGGATTACGATAATTTTAGCAGTTCTTTTGTGCTTGTCGATTGTATATAGCATATATCAAAAGAGAAAAACGTATCGCTTGATTGACCGTTTGCTGGATCGTGTGTTAAGCCGGGAAATGATTGTATCTTCTGATCTGGAAGAAGGAGAATATTCTGCCCTTGTCAGTAAAATCAAACAGATACAGGAAGTGCTTGGCAAGCATGCTAATAGGGTGGAACAAGAAAAAGAACAGGTTAAAAGCTTGGTATCCAATATGTCTCATCAATTAAAAACGCCCCTAGCGAATATTTCTCTTTATGCGGAAATTTTAAGTAAAGAGGAAATTACGCAAGAACGGAAAACAGTGTTTTCTGAAAAGGTGCAACGACAGGTTGACAAACTGAGCTGGATTGTGGAATCTTTATCGAAGATGGTAAAGTTGGAGCAAAATATTGATGGCTTCGAAGGGAAAGCAATAGGAATAAAGCAGACTATTTTAGGTGCAGTAGATACGATGTATGAGAAACTGGAGAAAAAGGAAATCAACTTTACATTGGAAGCATTTGAGGACAGATTATTGTATCATAATCGTAAATGCACAGCAGAAGTATTTGTAAATTTGTTAGAAAATGCTGTTAAGTACATAGATAGAGGAGGAACAATTTCCATTCGTGTAAAAAACTATGATTTATATACAGAAATTCAGATTGTAGATAATGGGCATGGTATCCGGCAGGAGAAAATGACAGATATATTAAAACGATTTTATAGAAGCCCAGAAGTTGAGAATATGTAAGGTTCCGGTATTGGCTTGTATCTTTCTAATCTGATTTTGGAAAAAGAGAAAGGATATATGACGGTAGATTCCGAGTATGGAAAGGGCAGTTGTTTTTCTGTGTTCTTACAAAACTGTAAGAACTAATCATCTGTTTGTAAAGAAATTGCAAGATACAGCAGTTATACTGGATGTATTAAGAAAAGAGGAGTGATGACGGATGAGTATTTTAGAATTACAAAATGTTGAGAAAATATATGGAGAAAAAGATAATCAGGTAACGGCATTACGGGATATCAATCTAAAAGTAAAAGAAGGCGAGTTTGTTGCCATTGTAGGTACATCTGGTTCAGGCAAATCTACTTGTCTTAATTTAATTGGTGGTCTGGATAATCCGACAAGTGGACAGATTTTTATAAAGAATAAAGAGATTGGTTCTCTTTCAAGAAAAGAACTGACGATTTTTCGTAGAAGAAATATTGGATTTGTATTCCAGAATTATAGCTTAATGCCTGTGTTGAATGTGTATGATAACATAGCATTACCGGTAACATTTGACCGTGGAAAACATATCAATCGTAAATATATCGAAGAATTGTTACAGGAACTGGGTATTTGGGAAAAACGTAAGAAATATCCAGACGAATTATCCGGAGGTCAGCAGTAAAGAGTTGCAATCGCCAGAGCTTTGGCAAATAAACCAAGCATCCTGCTTTGCGATGAACCGACAGGTAATTTGGACTCAGCTACAACCATTGAGGTTATGGGATTATTAAAAGCGAGTTGTCTCAATTATAATCAGACGATTCTCATGGTAACGCATAATGAAGCCATTGCACAGACTTGCGACAGAGTAATTCATATCGAAGATGGTCAGATTGTTGCTGGAAAGAGAATGTTTCCGGCAAAAGGCGGTGATGTCGTATGTTAAAACTAGCATGGAAATATATGCGGTATTACAAGAGCCAAACGTTTGCAATTTTTGCGAGTATTCTATTAACAGCGTCATTGCTTTCTGGGATTTCTTCCTTGATTTACAGCAGTCAGAAAAGCGATCTTGCAAACAGTAAGACCATTTACGGAGACTGGCACTATTATATAGAAACGGACAAGAAGCTTTTCGATTCTGTAGAAAGCGGTGAGAAAGGGAAAGGATATGCACTGGAACAGTGTGGAAAGATGGCAGCCAATGAAGGCGTTGTGATCGATGGAAAAGAGTATCGATTTAATGAGTCTGGAGCTGTGCAATAAATGAACATATCGCATTTTCATCGTAAAGAAAATTGAAGAAACGCGGTTTTCCAAGTTTAAACAGGGGCTAAGCCCCTTGACTTTTAATCAAGTTGTCCGGGGTTCGAATCCCCGCACGCTCATGAATGAAGAACAGTGGAAACTCAAGTATAGCAAGGGTTTCCGCTATTTTTGTGTTGCATAGAAAATATGAAATTCTAAAAATCCCCATGGTAATATCTAAAATCCCCATATTTCAAAAAAAATTCACAATGCTAAAATAAAATCATAAAACAAAAGGAAAATTTAATAGAAAGGTTTGAGGGCTATGGTTGCAGTAAAAAAACAGGGATCAGGTTTAAAACATACCGGTCCGCGGAATCATTTCAAAAAGTATTGGCCGTATTATGTGATGTTGCTTCCGGGAATTATTTACATTGTGATGTTTAAATATATTCCGATGATGGGAAGTGTGATCGCATTTAAAGATTATTCGGCTTATCAAGGAATTTGGGCTAGTCCATGGTGTGGATTAGATAATTTCAAGAAATTATTTCAATATCCGGATTTTTATAAGATATTGAAAAATACACTTGTTTTGGGAATTTTGAAAACTGTTTTGACATTTCCGATTCCGGTAATCTTGGCATTGATGTTAAATGAGATTCGAAATGCAAAAGTGAAAAAAATTGTACAGACAATCATTTGTATTCCGTACTTTGTTTCATGGGTTGTAGTAGGAGGATTGGTATTTGATATTTGCGGAGTCGGAGGATTATTCAATAATGTGAGAGAATTTTTCGGAATGGATCCGCTTTTGGTTATGCAGAAGGAGAGTTGGTTCAGACCGATTTATGTTCTTTCTACAATATGGAAAGAATCAGGATGGGGAACGGTTGTTTATTTAGCAGCGATCAGCAGTATAGATCCGAGCTTGTATGAATCAGCGGCAATTGATGGAGCATCTCGATTCCAGAAGATGCGTTACATTACATTTCCACTTTTGATTCCGACAGTATTGACATTACTTCTTCTTAATATAGGAAGTTTCCTGACGCTTGGATTTGATCAGGTATATAACTTGTATACACCGATGACATATGCCGTAGCGGATATTTTTGATACCTATGTATTCCGTGTGGGAATTCAGCAGGCACAGTATAGTTTTGCAACAGCGGTTGGTTTATTCCAGTCAGTAGTCGGATTGATTATGGTTGTAACATTTAATAAGATTGCAAATAAAATTTCGGATGATGGAGGGCTGTGGTAATGAAAAGTCAAAAAAATATATCACATGTGCGTGAATCTGCGAAAGATAAAGCTTTTGGAGGAATAGTAACAGTAATTCTAATTTTGTTTGCGGTTATTACAGCGATTCCATTGATTTCTGAGCTTGCTGTTTCATTGAGTTCCAAAACGGCATCTCAGATGAATATGATTAATTTACTTCCGGTAGAATTTACATTGGATTCATGGAAATACCTTCTTGGAAACGGCGGAATATGGAAACCATTTCTTATATCAGTGTCATCAACTGTGATCGGAGTAGTGATTGCGTTAGTAATTAATGTATTGATGGCATATCCGTTATCAAAAACGGAATTTAAAGCTTCAAAGTATATCATGTTGTTTGTTGTATTTACTATGATATTTGCAGCGCCGAAAGTACCGTATTTCTTAACACTCCGTTCATATGGACTGTACAATAACTACTGGGTACTGATCCTTCCTCATATTTTGACGGCGTATAATTTGATTATTATGAGGACATTTTTTAAGCAGTTTCCGAAAGAACTGGAAGAAGCTGCGATGATCGACGGATGTGGAAAGTTTCGAATTTTATTTCAAATCGTGCTTCCGGCTTCTAAAGCAGTGCTTGCAACAGTAGGACTGTTCTATGGGGTTACAATGTGGAATCAGTATGAACATCCGATGATGTTTATTCAGAATATGGATTTGTTCCCATTGCAGATGAAGATTCGTTCAATCGTAGATGGCGGAAGTGAATTGCAGGCAATCACAATGATGCAGACTGCGAACTATACACCGGCAACATTGAGTGCGGTGGCGGTTGTATTTGCGATTATTCCGATTCTGATCGCGTACCCATGGCTTCAGAAATATTTTGCAAAAGGGGCTATGCTTGGTTCTGTAAAAGGCTGATAAAGAAAAAGGGATTTTAAGTATCCGTCAAAAAACTAAAAAAAGTCATGGCAATACCTAAAATCCCCATATTTAAAATCAAAAATCCCGATGTTAGAATAAAAACATCAAAAAACAGTACAAATAAAAAAGAAAAGAGGAGCATGTTATGAAAAACAAGTATGTGAAAAGACTACTGAGTGTTATGGCTGCTACGGCAATGGTTGTCTCCATGTTGTCGGGATGCGGATCATCCGGTGGAGATGAAGGGAAAAAAGAAGCCGGAAAAGAGGCGGCTGCATCTGATGAAGACATCGAAGTGTGGGGAACCAATACAGGTTATCTTCCGGTAGAAGAGGGAAGCGAACTTTATAATTTGTACAAAGAAAAAATCGGTGTCGGAATTGTACAGCCATATGTGGAATGGAATGGTGGAGAAACTTATCTGGAACAGTTGAATCTGAGAATCGCGGCAGGGGACATGCCGGACATGTTCAGTCCATACAATGGAATTGAATCGGAATTGATCGAGAGCGGAGCGCTGTTAGACTTGACAGATCTTCTTCCGGAAAAGGCGCCTCATTTGTGGGAAAGTGTTCCGGAAGAAGTGTGGGATGCTGTCAGAGCGAATGATCCAACCGGAGAAAACAGAATCTATGTGATTCCTCAAGTGTTGGAATACGGACGGAATGGCGCGATGATCCGCCAAGACTGGTTGGATAATTTGGGATTAGAAATGCCGACAACACAGGAAGAGTTCGTAGAGGTACTTCGTGCATTTAAGAATGACGATCCGAATGGAAATGGGGCGGCTGATGAAATTCCAACCGGAGGACGTGAAGAAGCAAGATGGATGGGACAACTTTTTGGTCAGTATGGTATTGCAATGTGGGAAGGTTATCCGCAGTGGGATATTTATGACGGAGAATTGACGTATTCCGCAGTAACAGAGAATATGAAAGATTGTCTTGAATGGATGTCTGAATTATATGCAGAAGGTTTGGTTGATCCGGAAACACTTTTGAATGATAAGTCGGCATGGGATGGAAAGATCAATTCAGGCGTGGTTGGTATCTGGGAGCATCTTCCACAGGAATGTTACAACTATGCAGAAAATATTTACAATGGTACGGGTGTAAAACCGGAAATCGCAATTCTTCCGGCAATTTCCGCACCGGGATATGAAGGTTTCTACACAGCACGTCAGATGAATGGCGGAGCATATGTAGTGGCAAATACAGATGATGAAGAAAAAATCGATAAAATTATGAAAGTATTGGATGCATACGGAAACAAAGATTTGTGGATGGACTTCTATAATGGTGTGGAAGGGATGCATTATGAAATGGTAGACGGCGAAGCAGTTCGTCTTCCAGATGATCCGTCTTCTCAGCAGAATCTTGTTTTAGCACCATATAACAACATTGCAACAATTGATTTCCAGGTAGACGTACTCTCAACACAGTTGACAGAAGAACGTGAGTGGTCTGTATCACAGGCGATCAAGAATGTGCAGGAAAATCAAGAATATGTGAAAACTTTTGCCGGAGACGGTATGCCGGAATCTATTTACAATGATTATCCGGATATTGGAAACCGTACACTTTATGTAGAGTATGCAACGAAGATCATTACCGGTGAATATTCCATCGATAAGTTTGATGAATTTGTTGAAAAATGGTATGCATCAGGCGGAGAAGAAGTAACAAAACTGGCTAGAGAATGGTATGCTAATAAAACAAAATAAACAGAGTATACATCCTGAGTAATACTCTGAAGGAAAGTGGTCAGGAGTTCAGGGAGTGATAGATTCTTTGGACTCCTGATTTTTATTCAACACAAAGATAGGAAAGGAATAAAAAATGAAAGCGCAGTGTTATAATCCTTATCTTCCTCTATGGGAGTATATTCCGGATGGTGAACCACATGTGTTTGGAGAAAGAATTTATATTTACGGAAGTCATGATCGGGCAGGCGGTATAAAATATTGTATGAATGATTATGTCTGCTGGTCAGCAGATGTTTTGGAGCTGAGTCAGTGGCAATATGAAGGAGTAATTTATAAAAAAGATCAAGATCCACGGATGAAAGACGGTACAAGAGAATTATGGGCTCCGGATGTAGTGAAGGGAAAGGATGGAAGGTTTTATTTATATTATTGTCCAAATGGAGACGGAGAAGAAATCGGAGTAGCGGTTTGTGATAAGCCTGCCGGAAGATATGAATTTTATGGAATCGTACAGGATAAAAACGGAGAACAGATTGGAAAACGAGAAGGGGATATATGGCAGTTTGATCCGGGAATATTTATTGATGATGATGGTGAAATCTATCTATATTCCGGAAATGGTCCGAAGACAGAAAAGGACATAGGGAAAACACCGAAAAAATCATGTGTGATGAAATTGCATGATGATATGTTGACAATAAAAGAAGAACCTCGTCAATTACTTCCGATTTTAGGAGAAGCGGAAGGAACCGGATTTGAAGGACATGAATTTTTTGAAGCAAGTTCTATCCGGAAAATTAATGGAAAATATTATCTTATTTATTCTTCCGTAAAATCCAGAGAACTTTGTTATGCAGTGAGTGATTGTCCGGATCGAGGTTATCGATACGGCGGAGTCATATCCGATAATTCAGGGATCATGGAAAGTGAAGGGCAGAATCGGATGCAGATCATGTGGGGAAACAACCATGGAGGGATTGAAAAAATTCAGGGGCAATGGTATGTGTTCTATCACCGCCCGACAAACAAGACACAGTTTTCCAGACAAGGATGCGCGGAACCGATTACATTTTTGGAGGATGGAAGAATAGAGCAGGCGGAGATGACATCTCAAGGAATGAATGGAAAACCATTGGCTGGAAAAGGTACATTTCCAGCGGCGATTGCTTGTATTTTACATGGAAAAGATGAACCGGGAATTTCCGAACCGGCAACAAAAAATCAACCGTATGTGACGCAGGACAGACCGGATTTTTCACAAGAAGAAGTTCGGGTGTGGTATGAAAATAGAGAGAATACTCCGTATCCCTATATTATGGAAATCAAAGACAGAACAGTAGTTGGGTATAAATATTTTCATTTACATAAGCTGCATACAATTTCGGTAAAAGTCAGACATGCAGAAGGCGAATTATATGTTAAAATGATTGAAAAAGAGAAGTCAGAAGAAATCGAAATCTGTCGGATTTTATTGAAAGCATCGGAAGAGTGGACAGAATTTTGTACAGAAATTTCACCTGAAGTTTTGAAGGAAGAAAAAATAGGAACACTTTTGTTTTCTTATCAGGGAAGCGGTAATTTAGAGTTTCTGGAATTCTCTTTATATTGAAAAATAGAAGGGAATGAGTGTGTGGGAAAGGTGAAAAAAATCTGGAATCAATTGAATATGGCGGCAAAATTAATTTTTGTGTTTTCCCTTGTCAGTGTAATTCCATTGATTATCAGCAGTTTTGTACTGTATCGGATCTCGGTCGACAGCCTGGAAGCATCGATGGAGGAGACAACGTCTATTTTTAGTTCGCAGATCGCATCAGATATGAATGCTTTTGTGGGGGCTTATGATTCTTTGACACGTTCACTTCTTGTGAATGATGAGTTGATGGAAAATCTTGCGACAGATATTCCGATTTCAGAACAAATTGAAAACAAATTATATTATCGGCAGATCATCACAAAATTGATGACATTACAACAAGAAATTTTATCAGTCACGATCATGAATGAAGAAGGCGAATATTATCAATATGATCGTAACGGAAAAACTGTGGATTACGAGAAACTGATGGAACAGCCGTGGCTTCGGGAGCAGAAAGATCAGTCAGAAACATTATTTGTTTCACGATTGCATGACTGTTCCTATTACGACAGAAATAAAGATCAGATTATGGTGACTTTCGGAAGAAAAGTATATGATTTTACCGGGCGATATAAAGGAATGATCTTGATTGATCTGTCACCTGCGAGTTTGGTCAAGTTGAGTGATGCATTTTTATTGGAACGAAATCAGTATAATATTAAGATCAATATTACGGATGCAGCAGGTGGATTGATCTATGATTCCGATATTTCCAGTGGAAGGGTAAATTATAACGAGATCGATCAAGAAGAACTTCTGATGTATCAAAAGAATTCGGAAAATTATCTTGTGATAGAAAATACGACAGAAAAGCTTGGAATGAAAGTGAATACAGTGATTCCGAGAAGTAAAATGTTTCTGCGAATCAGTTTTATCCAGAAGGTGACAGTTATCCTTGTTGTAATTTTGATCTTAGTGATCATTGCGGTATCCATTTTATTTAGTGGGGATATGGTGCGATTGATTCGGAAACTTCAAGGCAGTATGAAGCGACTGGAAGAGGGGAATTATGATTTGATAGAAGAGTCTGTGGGAAACGATGAAATTGGAAGCCTTGTACAGAGTTATAATCATATGGTTGTGAAAATGAAGTCATTGATCGAAGAGGTGTATGCTGCAGGAATCCGACAGAAGAATGCACAGTTTTTAGCTCTGCGAACTCAGATCAACCCACATTTTTTATTTAATACATTAGAGTCAATTCGGATTAAGGCGATTTTAAATGGAGATGATACCGTGGCGGATATGGTCAAGATTTTGGCAAAGATGTTTCGTACGGTACTGGAAAGCGATAAGAAAAATTATCATGTACAAGATGAGATGGAAAATATCCGTTCTTATATTCAATTGCAAAATATCCGTTTTGATAATGTGATCACATTGGAGGAAGAGATTGAGCCGGAGATTTATCAGGCAAAAATTATGTCGATTTTATTCCAGCCAGTTGTAGAGAATAGTTTTAAATATGGAAGCAGGGAAAGCGGCGTGCCGATCCGTATTTCGATTTGCGGAAGAATGGAGAAAGAAAAACAAATGGTTTTTACAATCGCTGATAATGGAGTCGGAATGAGCAAAGAACGATTAGCTGAGGTGAGAGAAGAACTTTTAAGGGAACAGAGCGGAGTGTTGAGTGAACAACAAGAAATAGATAAAGAACAGCAAAAAACTTCACATCGAATTGGGCTGAAAAATATCGCAGAGCGAATTCGTCTCCGTTATGGAAGTGAAGGAAGTTTGAATATATTATCCAGTGATGAGAACGGAACCGTAATCGAGATTCGGATTCCGTATACAGGGTGAGGGAAAGAGGAAAACGCGATGACATATAAAATATTAATCGTAGAGGATGAAAAGGAGAAGGCAAAGGGAATTGCCTATCTTGTGGAAAAATATAATCCACTTTGTACTCCTGTAAAATTAGCGCATGACGGAGAAAAAGGGTATGAAATGGCTTTGGAGTATCAGCCGGATATTATTTTGACGGATATACGTATGCCGGTGATGGATGGTTTGGAGATGATACGCGCTTTGCGTGCCCGGAATTTGCAGACAGAATTTATTGTGCTGAGTGGTTATGCAGAGTTTAGTTATGCCAAAAAAGCAATTGAATTAGGTGTTAGAGACTTTATTACAAAGCCGGTGGATGAATCAGAGCTGAATACGACATTGGATAAGGTATGTAAGGAGATTGCAGATCGAAAAAATTCGGAAGATTCATTGAATAAAATGAATGATGATATGCGTAATTATGCGCTGCGTGATTTTTTAACAGGCGGAGTGGATCAACATTATACAGTACGCGAATATTTGGAAGAACAACATGTTTTAGAGAAGTCCCGGCAGTTTACATGTATGGTCGTGGAATGGGAAGGAGAAACGGAAGCAGTATTTGAAAAGGCGGAAGTTGAAAATACGGAGACGGACGGTTTGTATTGGATAGAAGATTGTTTTCTGTATGGTGTGAAAACCGGGCGTACACAGATAACAGTGATACTTGCAGCTGATAATCTTGATGTGGAGAAAAAACGGAAACTGGCAGAACAAATATTGGATGAGATGAAAAGAAAGTCTGTACTTCCGGAAGCATGTAGTTTTGGCGTTGGAAATAGCTATGTGGAATATACGCAGCTTCCGAATGCGTATGAAGAGGCAAGAGTTGCCTTAAATTATAGAATCTTAAAGGGAAGTAAGACCGTGATTTTGTATGAAGAATTATATGATATGGAAAATCGTACTGATCTGATCACTGAAAAGGAGATGGAACAACTAAAAGAGCGGATCGATCGGTTTGATCAGGATGGATTTCATATCGCAGTAAAAGGAATTTTCAAGCGGGTGCTTTCCGAAAACCAATTATCGCTCCCGGAGTTACAAAAATTAAGTTTGAATATCGTTTTGTTAGGTCTTCATAACATTCCGACGGCACAGTTACAAATGAATGAATATTTTGGGAAAAATTTATTTACGCTGAAGAGCATCGAAAAATTTAAGACGATCGAGCAGTTGGAAAACTGGATTATCAACATGGTGAGCAGTATGAATGAAGTAATGCTGAAAGATAGTGTTCCGAAGAAGAAAGATGTTATAGCAGAAGCGAAGGATTATATTCGTCAGCATTATAATCAAAATATTACATTGAATGATATTTCTAAGCAGTTTTTTATTAATCCATATTATTTTAGCCAGTTGTTTAAGAAAAAGACCGGAATGACTTATCAAAATTATTTAATCAGTTATCGGATCGATCGGGCAAAAAAACTTCTGGTTGAGACAGATCTTCGGATTTACGAAGTTTGTAAATTGGTTGGTTACAATGATGTGAACCATTTTAATCAAGTTTTTGACAGAGCGGAAGGAATGAAGCCGAGCGAATTTCGTCAGCGTTATAAGCAGGAAGAGGAAGAAAATTATGAATTCTAAAATAAAAAAGTTATTGAAAGGACAGATGGAAAATTATATTTTTCCATTTTTCTGGCAGCATGGAGAAGAAGAGTCTGTGCTACGGGAGTATATGAAAGTAATCTATGATTCTAACATTCGGGCTGTCTGTGTGGAAAGCCGTCCACATCCGGATTTTGTCGGAGAGGCATGGTGGCGCGATATGGATATTATTTTGGATGAAGCAAGAACACGAGGGATGAAAGTATGGATTCTGGATGACAGCCATTTCCCGACAGGGTATTGTAACGGAAGTATGGAAGAAAAACCGGACGCGTGTCGAAGATGGTTTCTGACATATAAAGTGTTGGGGGAAGTGCAGGAAGGACAGGAGGAGGTCTGGACATCAAATGAGTATGAGAGCGTAAACCCATTTGAACCAACATGGATTGAAAGTTATTTTCATATGTCATTTGAAACATTTTCGGATGATCGATGGCTTGGCGCTGTGGCGGTGAAAAAGAATGGAAGTGGTGTGGATAACCTTCTTGTTTTGAATGCAGAAGGGGGAAAACTTTCGTTTCGTTCAGAGGATGGAGTGTGGAAGATTTATTCTTGTCAATTAACGAGGAATCGGGGACCACATAGAAATTATATGAATATGTTGGATGAAGAGGCGTGCCGAACATTGATTGAAACAGTGTACGAGCCGCATTACGAGCATTATGCAAAAGATTTCGGAACAACAATTGCCGGTTTCTTTTCCGATGAACCGGAGATCGGAAATGGACATCTTTACGAAATGGATCGAAAGATTTATGAAAATGAAGATCAACCGTGGAGTCAGGAATTACAGCATGATCTGGAAAACCGATGGGGAAAAGATTATTTGAAATATCTGCCGCTTTTATGGGAAGCGGAATTTGAAGAAAATCTGACTGCGAAGGTGCGGTATGGATATATGGATCTGGTGACACGGCGTGTAGAAATGGATTTTTCAAAACAGATTGGTAACTGGTGTCGGGATCATGGTGTGCAGTATATCGGACACTTGATTGAAGATAACAATCAACATGCGCGGTGTGGTTCCAGTCTGGGGCATTTTTTTCGAGGACTTTCAGGACAGGATATGTCAGGAATCGATGATATTGGCGGTCAGGTAATCCCACAGGGAGAAGACATAGAATATATTTCGCATTTGGGGACGAAGCGAGATGGAGAATTTTATCATTTTGCATTGGGACGATTAGCATCCAGCGCCGCGGCGATTGATTCTCGGAAACAGGATCGGTCGATGTGTGAGATTTTCGGAAACTACGGTTGGAAAGAGGGCGTACGGTTGGAAGTATATTTGGCGGATCATTTTATGGTACGCGGAATCAATCATTTCGTTCCGCATGCATTTTCGGCAAAAGCGTTTCCGGATCCGGATTGTCCGCCACATTTTTATGCGCATGGACATAATCCGCAGTATCGCCATTTTGGTGAGCTGATGAAATATATGAACAGAGTCTGCAACTTGATCAGTGGTGGAAGACATGAAAGCGAAGCGGCGATATTATATCATGGAGAAGCAGAGTGGACGGGAAAGAAATGTATGTATATACAAGAACCGGCGCGTGTGTTGACAGAGGCACAGATAGGGTTTGATTTTGTACCGTCTGACATATTTATGGATGATGTATATCAAACAGATTTGACGCAAGGGTTGAAGGTATATAAACAGAAGTATCAGATTTTAATCATTCCGGAATGTGATTACATAACAGAAGAAACAGCGAAAGCTGTGGTGTTGCTTGGGGAAAAAGGATTTCCATGTGTCTTTTTAGAGAATTATCCGAAAGGAATATGCAGTAAGATCGATGTGGAAGCAGAACGGACACTTCTTGAAAAGGTAAAAGAATATGCGGAAATCGTTTCTCTTTCTGCCCTTGTGAAACATATGAAAGAGCGACAGATACCGAATTTGCAGATCGCTCCGGCAAACAAAATGATCCGGAGTTATCAATATTACGGTGATCCCGAAATACTGTATCTCGTCAATGAAGGTACGACAACTTATGAAGGAAAAGTATATCTTTCAGAGCGGGCGGAAACTTGTTATCGGTATGAAGCGTGGGAAAATCATTTGGAATCTGTTAGCAGTCAGTGTACGGAAAATGGATTGGAAATTTCCGTTCGGATTGAACCGGGAAAAAGTTGGATCCTTGTGTTAGATGAATTGCATGAAAAAGATTGTAGATTGGCAAGTAGTTTTTCCTGTAATGATAGAGTTAAGTTAAAAAGTGGATGGAAACGTTCCGTTTGTTCCGGGATAGAGTATCCAAAATTCGGGGAAGCGGAAGAAGTGTCTTTGCCGGATTTGGCAGAAAAGGAACTTCCGGAATTTGCGGGAGTGCTGCGTTATGAATATAATATTCAGAAGGAAGAAGATTGGAAAAATACAGAAACGATTCTGGAAATTACCGATGCGGGAGAAGCGGTGCAAGTATTTGTAAATGGATGCGATTGCGGAATCCGAATCGTACCTCCGTATCGATATGAAATCGGAATGTTATTACATTCCGGAGAAAATCAGATTGCGATCGAAGTGGCGACAACTTTAGAACGACAGATTCCACCGAAGAATAAACCGGAAGACTGGAAGCCGCAGAATCACGTCGGATTATCCGGAGAAGTGTATTTGTGTACATTAGAGAATGGAAAAGGAGAAAAATAATGATGAAGCAATTTCCAAAAGATTTTTTATGGGGAGCGGCAAGCGCATCTTTTCAGGTAGAAGGAGCAAGAAATGAAGGTGGGAAAACAGACAGTATCTGGGATGCGACAAGTGCGGGACATATCAAGCGTAATGTGAATGGGGACGTAACTTGCGATCACTATCACCGTTATAAAGAAGATGTGGCTTTGATGAAAGAACTTGGGTTGAAATCTTATCGGTTTTCGATCAGTTGGCCACGTGTAATGCCGAAACGTGGCGTGATCAATGGAGTAGGAATCCAATTTTATCAAGATTTGGTTGATGAATTATTAAAAGCGGGAATAGAGCCGCTCTGCACATTATATCACTGGGATCTTCCTATGTGGATTTACAACGAGGGCGGTTGGGAAAATCCACAGATTGTAAAAGAATTTATGGAGTATGTGCAGGCAGTGGTAGATGCACTTTCAGATCGGGTGCGTTATTGGATGACATTTAATGAACCGGCATGTTTTATCGGATTTGGATTGTTTGACGGAAGGCAGGCACCGTTTCGGATCAATCGTATGGAGAAAGAACAGAAATTCCGTGATTTGGCACGAATTAGTAAAAATGTGCTGCTCAGTCATGGGGAAGCAGTACGGATTATCCGCAGTCGGTCAAAACAGTCAGATCCGCAGATTGGATTTGCGTTAAATGCACGGAATTTTATACCGAGCGATCAGGCGGAAGCTGCAATAGAAGAGGCAAGAAGAAAAATGTTTGATATAGAAGAAGGAACTTTTATGGCGGCGAATTGGTGGGCGGATTCGATGATTCTTGGAAAAGCGCCGAAGTATCTGGAAGATGTGCTTACAGAAGAGGATTTAAAAGTAATTTGCCAACCGTTAGATTTCTTTGGTTATAATGTGTATTTTGCCAGCAATTATAATGCAGACAGACAAGAGCCAGACAATGGCTGGGAAGGAATGCCGCGGACACAGACCGGGTGGGCAATCACACCGGAAGTGCTGTACTGGTCACCGAAATTTTTATACGAGCGGTATCATCTTCCGATCTTGATTACGGAAAATGGTATGTCGAATCTTGATTTTGTGATGCGTGACGGTAAAGTGCACGATCCACAGCGGATTGACTATATGGATCAATATTTGCATGAATTTTATCATGCAATGGAAGACGGAGTTCCGATCATAGGATATACGGCGTGGTCGATCATGGATAATCTCGAATGGGCAGAAGGATTCGATCCACGTTTTGGGCTGATTTATGTGGACTATCGGACGCAGGAGCGGACTCCAAAAGATTCTTTTTATTGGTATCAAAATGTGATCAAAAAGAATGGATTGGAAGATTAGCGTTATTTATAAGTCCAAATATTTTCGGTATTGCAGCAGGGTGATGTGTTTCCTTCAAAAGTCGTTTCGCTTCATTGATCCTTAATTGGTTGAGATAGTCTTTCGGAGAAGAACCGGTGTATTTGCGAAATTCTCTGGTCAGATGTGTACTGCTGATCCCGAATTGTCGAGTGAGTGTATTGATGGTAATAGAATCTGCCAGAGAAGTTTTCATAAATAAAATAATATCTTCGATCGTGGAACGCTGCATTGTATGTGCAAGATCTTGTCCCATTAAAAGATCAGTTAATAAGATATGGAATAAGCAGGAAATTTTATATTCTGTATAAGGCAGGATCTTCTGTGTGTTTTTTAAAATCGTATTAAAATAATTAAGGTGGGAGAAAAAATGAATAGGAAACAGAATTTTAAATGGAATAATTTATCACTTGTAGTATGTTACTATCCGGAACACTGGGATAGAAATCTTATCGGCTGGCAGATTGATAATGAGTTGAATTGCGAAATTGATGAGTATTATTCAGAGAGTGATAATTTAGCTTTTCGTAAATTTCTGATAGAAAAATACAAAACATTGGATGCTTTGAATGAAGCTTGGGGAACAGTATTTTGGAATCAGAATTATAATGACTGGAATCAGGTGTTTGTTCCAAGAACGACAATCAATGATATGGTAAATCCGCATTTGAAGTTGGATTTTATAAGATTTATTTCAGAGAGTGCGATCAGATATTGCAGAATGCAAAGTGATATTCTTCGACTGTATGTAAAGGAAGGCGATTTTATCACTACAAATGGCATGTTTTCCAATTTAGATAACCATAAAATGCAGGATACTTGTTTGGATGTGTATACGTATGATAGTTATCCGAATTTTGCATATTGTATGAAAGAAAATCCACGACAGAACGGGACGTTAAATGACAGAAAGTGGAGTCGGAATTTAATGGAAGTTCGTTCAATCTGTCCACATTTCGGTATTATGGAACAGCAATCAGGAGCGAATGGATGGAATACATTATCAGATGCGCCGGCTCCAAAACCGGGACAGATGATGTTGTGGACAATGCAAAGCATTATGCATGGTGCGGATTACGTTAGCTTTTTTCGGTGGAGAACAGTAACAAAGGGCACAGAAATGTATTGGCATGGTATTTTGGATTATGATAATATTTTGGACACGCAGTTGGATATATGGCATGGTCGAATAGCGGATAGTAGCGAAATGGAGATATTTGTGGCTTCTCAGTTAAAGCATACCCCGATGGATTCTGCTTATATACGAGAAAATACACAGGCAGAAGAACTAAAAAAATATAAAGTACTTATTTATCCACATGCAGAAATTTTGACAGAAAAAACAGTCGGGGTATTAGAAGATTATGTGCATCAAGGCGGATGTCTGATCATCGGGGCGCGAACCGGACAGAAAGATAGAAATGGTCAGTGTGTCATGAAGCAAATGCTGGGAATCTTGGCACCGCTTACGCAGTCAGAGGTGAAAGAATTTACATTGATCGGTCCGGATGATGATGTGTTTATGAATTGAAGCGGAAAACAAGTAGAGACCGGTGTATTTAATGATATTTTGAGCATTAATGGTGAGGAGGCGAAGGTGCTTGCTAATTATGATGGAAATTATTATGTAGGAAGACCGGCGCTGATTGAAACAAAAGTAGGAGAAGGAAAAGTTCTTCATTTTGGAGGTACTTTTACCAGAAAAAATGTGGAAGTGTTTTTAGAATATACCGGAGTTCTGGAACCGTTTTCTGATTTGATAAAGGCATCAAAAGAATGTGAAATTGCGGTAAGAAGTAAAAATGGAAAAAGATATTTGTTTGTATTGAATTTTGCAAAAACGAGTCAAGAAATTGGGTTGAATAGAAGTGTTACGGATATGGATACAAAGGAAATCGTAAAAGGAACCGTTGTACTTGCACCTTATGAAACAAAGGTTTATCGACTTGAAGAGGAATTGTAAAAAGCGAAAGAGAGAGAAAAGGGAAAGAAGAATGTTAGTGTCAGCGGATAAAGGGCAATTGTCCTTTGCTCACTGATGTTAAGCACGGATTCGTTTGCGATAGTCTTAAAGAGGTGTTTCGCCATATGTCTGCTTTAAAAAGCCGATAAAAGTGGCTGCGGTTTGAAAAACCAAGTTCTTCGATGATCGCAGAAATACTTTTATCGGTATCTGTAAGAATCTGTCTTGCTTCATCAAGGTAAATGAAAAAGTCTTTTAATCCCCCATCTGAGATGGGGGAACAGGCAAAGCCGTAGCGTTGCGTGGAGTATAAAAAACTCCTATGCTATAATGATATTGGTTTCGCAGGCCAT
>JAETNR010000092.1 GCA_021772055.1 Blautia sp.
AGAAAATCTCCAGTTTCACCTGAATAGTGGTTGCAGGAACGTGACCAATGCTTTATCCCAAAGAAGGTCAAACACCTTAATCGTTAACTAACTGACATTGGACTGTGAATAGTAACTTCAGATTTGCTCAGGAAAAACTTTAACCTTGACAATGAAAAAGCGGCAAGTCTGATGCAGCGATATTGGGGACGTAAATAGAGAAGTTCCAGCATGATATCTGAAATATTTTTTAACATCAAAAAAATCCGTAAATCCATTCATTGGATTTACGGATTACTTTTAATGAGGCATCGGGGATTCGAACCCCGGACAACTTGATTAAAAGTCAAGTGCTCTACCGACTGAGCTAATACCCCATAAACAAGACTGGGCTAGCTGGATTCGAACCAGCGAATGCAGCAGTCAAAGTGCTGTGCCTTACCGCTTGGCGATAGCCCAAAGGCAAAGGGTGGATACAGGGATTCGAACCCTGGGCCTCCAGAGCCACAATCTGGCGCGCTAACCAACTGCGCTATACCCACCACAGCGTGCCTGAAGGGATTCGAACCCCCGACCCACGCCAGCTTGGAAGGCTGGTGTTCTACCATTGAACTACACCCGCATAGTCGCTGAAACGGTAAATGTTGTTTACAGCAGTCGGGGTGACAGGATTCGAACCTGCGGCCTCCTGGTCCCAAACCAGGCGCTCTAGCCAAGCTGAGCCACACCCCGCTGTTCCTATGCAATTTTCTTCTGGCGCTTGACGCAAGACATATTATATTATAGCCTTTTCAAATTGTCAACACCTTTTTCAAAAAATTCCCTTAAAATTTTTACCCCGGCTGCATCCAACGGGGGAGGTGAAGAGGGCATCTGCCCTCCTCCGTCAGATATCCCTTATCTACTCTCCCAGTGCCACTACCGTACAGACGGGATCTCCCGGCACATAAGTGAAGAACACAGAATCCCCCTCTTCATATTTAATAATTTCCATATATTCTACCAGCGGTACATCAAAAATCAATTCACTATTATCAAGCACAATATAAAAATGGGTATTCCCATCCACAACACCCTGGGCGATCCGACGAATCGTTCCCTGCGCTTTTTCAAAACTTCCTTCAGACACCGTGGTATCACCGCTGTCCCGCAGCATTTTCACATAAAGCTTTTCACAGGCAGCCACCGTATCTCCAATAGCTACATTCTGATATTTCTGAATGTTCACCATCGCATATTTTTTTACAAGTCCTGCATTATCCTTTAATGCAATAAAATAAGTAGGTTCTCCCGAAATATTCAAAAGTAGGGGGAAGGTTGCCCGGTATCCAAGATTCTGGACCTGTCCTTCTGCAGAATCCATGGCAGAAAACTCTTCTGCACCTGCCACCTCATAATATCTGGTCTCTTTTGTCCTCTGATTCATAAGAACAAATCCCACATTGGAACGGTCACCGCTTACGGACGTAACACCTGTATAAACCCACACATCATCGTCCTGTGCCAGATAATTATAACCCTCTGTAGTCTGCAGGCATCCCTTTTGTCCGAGAACACTGTTAATGAACCCGTTTTTCAAAGTTCCGTGATAATCGTACAATTCCACCAGCAGGTCTGCGGGATAGACCCTGTCCACCCAGGACGGGCAATCCTCCACATCCATGGATTCACATTCCCCTGTAACCGCATTGCACAAAACCACCCTGCCGATCGTCTGTCCCCCGAAAAGGCCTATGGTAAATTTCTTTACGGGACAGATCCAGTAAGGAGTTCCTTCTTCATCAATCTCGAAGCTTAACTGGTCAAACATATAAGTCGGGTAATGGAAACGCAAATGCCGGTAAATATTACGGTTAAAATACTCGGATTCCGAATATTTAATTCCCTGTGGAATTTTCACCAGTTCCGTATTCTGCGTAGCCATATCAATGGTAATATAAGCAGGAATCCCTTTTTTCTGGTTGGTGAACCATTTAACAGGACTTGCATAAACCAAAGGAGTCACCCGCACCGGACGTCCTTTATAATTAATTTGAGAATAGAGGGAGCTGACCTCAAACTGAGATACCATATCTACCATGCTTCCCATTTTCCTGTTGCCCAAAAGCTCTGCGGACTCCTTATCAAGAAGGGGAATCTGGCTGTAGCTTACCTGCTGAATATCCTCTGCAAAATCCCCTGTCTCAGGTTCCAGAAGCTTCTGGTACTTATTTGCATTGATAATCGGCGAAGACAGAATGGAGCCGATTCCATACACCGCACACACTGCAAGCATTGCAAAAAAGATCAGCTTCAGGCTTCTTTTTGATTTGATATGTTCTTTCAGTTCCCCCAGATCAGAGAGCGTAAGAACCGTTTTTCCCCCTGACACCAGCAGAGAAATCGCCAATACCATAAGAATCAGCAGCCAAAAACCGCCGGAATGGATATTAATGGCGGGAATCGTCACATAATAATACACCCCTGCCAGGATCAGGATGAGCAAAAAAAGCTTAAGCCTTCCGCTCTGTCTTTTAAACCGTTTTTTCTTTTTCATAAGAGACCTCCCGTTTTTATCATAAATACACTGCCTTTACCGCTCCAGATATCTGATCTCCGGATTCATATTTCCGGAAAGATCTGTGGAAAGAACCACATAGCTTGGCTTGCGTCCCTGCTGCCTTGGATAAGAAAGACTTCCCGGATTGATGGCAAGAACGCCATCCCGCGCCTCGATCACAGGCCTATGGCTGTGCCCGAAAAACACCACGCTACAGCCTCTTGCCCTGGCCTCCTCCACAACCCCCTGTATATCCATGGAGACTCCATAATAATGCCCGTGGGTCACCAGCACCTTTTTTCCTGACAGGCAAAACTCTTCCTCCCTGGGAAGATCAGAAAAAAAGTCATTGTTTCCTGTCACAATATGACATTCACAGTCTGCCAGAGCCTGGACAAAAAACTCCCTTCCTTCCACATCGCCGCAGTGGATCAGCATATCAAAAGGAGCTTCTATGCTCACTGCCCTTTCCAGATTCGTATCTCTTCCATGCGTATCACTTACTACCAGTACTTTCATCTTAATTCATCCTTAATGGCACGAAGGGCCTTTCCTCTGTGGCTGATTTTATTTTTCTCCTCCATGGAAAGCTCTGCGGAAGTGCAGCCATATTCCGGGAGATAAAAAATCGGATCATAGCCAAAACCGTTTTCTCCCTTTTCCTCATAGCCGATCCTGCCTTCCATGGCTCCCCGCACTGTTTTGACAGTCCCGTCAGGAAAAGCTGCCGCAATAGCACAGACAAATCTTGCGGTACGCTGTTCATCCGCCACCCCTTCCAGGCGCTTGATCAGGCTGGCATTTTTGATCCTGTAGGAAGTATCCTCCCCCATATAGCGTGCGGAATAAATTCCGGGCTCTTTATTTAAGTAGTCAATCTCCAGGCCGGAATCATCCGCAAGGACAATTTCCCCTGTAAGCTCACAGATTGCTTTTGCCTTGATCTGCGCATTTTCCTCAAAAGAGGTTCCATCCTCCACAATATCCGCCTCAATTCCTGCATCCTTCAGTGAAAGAACCTCTGCGTCCAGATCTGCAAGAATCTCTCTGATTTCCTTCATTTTCCCCTGATTTCCAGTAGCAAATATGATTTTCTTCATAAAACATTCCTTCTTTCTAATTCACAGGCTGCACAGCCTTTTTCTTCGGCGGGCGCGGACCCAGGAACTGATAATAATAGGTTTTCAGCATTCCGTTGTAGATCTTGCGGTTTTTATCCGCTTTTCTTCCAATATCATTTTCAGCCTTTTCATAGGAAGTGATGAGATACATGGACCACTTGTCAAGCATCCGGTAACTCTCCCCGATCTCCCGGTAAAGCCCCGGCAGGGCAGCTTTCTCTTCCAGGCGTTCCCCATAAGGCGGATTTGTGATAATAAACCCATAAGGCTTTGGGTGGCGCAGCTCCTTTACAGGACGCTTCTGAAAATGAATCAGCTTGTCCACCCCTGCCATTTTTGCATTAGCCCGGGCAGCTTTCAGCGCCTCATCATCAATGTCATATCCCTGAATATCTGTCTCTATATTCAGATTCAGACGTTCGTTCGCCTCCTCCATGGCATCATACCAGCACTTTCTCGGTACCAGATGCTTCCACTCCTCTGCAAGAAAGGAGCGGTTCATCCCCGGTGCCATATCCGCCGCCATCATAGCCGCTTCAATAGGAAAGGTCCCGCTGCCGCAAAAGGGATCTACCAGAATCCTTTCTTTATTCCATGGGGTCAGCATAATCAGTGCAGAAGCCAGCGTCTCTGTAATGGGCGCTTTTACCGTCATCTGACGGTAGCCCCTTTTATGCAGGGAAACCCCTGATGTATCAATTCCTATGGTTGCCACATCTTTCATGAAAGCAACACGGATGGGGAAGCTTGCCCCGTCTTCCTGGAACCACGAAATGCCGTATACGCTTTTTAAGCGCTCCACAATGGCTTTTTTCATAATAGACTGGATATCTGAGGGGCTGAAAAGCTTACTTTTCACGGAATTGGCTTTTGCCACCCAGAATTTACCATCCACCGGGATAAAATGCTCCCATGGAAGGGCCTTTGTTTTGTCAAAAAGCTCTTCAAAGGTCTCTGCCTTTACATCCGCCACTTTCAGCAAAATCCGCTCTGTGGTACGCAGAAATATATTGGCATCTGCGATTCCTTTCGCATCTGCCAGAAAAGTCACCTTTCCGTCCTCAACCTTCGTGATCTCATAACCCAGATCTGTAATTTCCCGTTTCAGCACCGCCTCCAGGCCAAAATGGCAGGGGGCAATCAATTCCCATTTTTCCATGGTATCCTCACTTTACAATTTTATTTCTTTTCTTATTTTGCCTTCAAAATCCTTGATTCTAAAAACTCCGTCCTCCAAAATCCCATAGGTGGGCGGATTTCCCTCTTTCGGGATGGAGACAGAGCCCGGATTCAGAAGAATATAACCGTCACGCTGCTCTGCTTTTAGCACATGGGTATGTCCGTGGATCAGAATATCTCCCGTCATAAGCGGAGGCAGATGGTTCTGGTTATATACATGTCCATGGGTTGCGAAAAAAGTTCTTCCGCAGACTGACAAAATACAATAATCCGCAAGTACGGGAAACTCCAGCACCATCTGGTCAACCTCCGCCTCACAGTTTCCCCTTACCGCGTAAATTTCTCTCTTTTTCTCATTCAGCATCGCGATCACTTCTTTTGGGGCATATTCCCTTGGAAGGTCGTTGCGAGGGCCATGATAAAGCAGATCGCCCAGCAGTACCAGGCGCTCTGCTTTTTCTTCCTGATAGGCTTTCAACATCTCACGGCAGTAATATGCAGAGCCGTGAATATCTGATGCAAACATGTATTTCATAAAAATTCTCCTTCTGCCAGAGACTTTTTTACAAACCTTTGGCAGTTTTATGCTCCTTACAAAGTTTTCCTCTTTACCTTATCACGGTTCACCGGAAATTACAAGATTTCTTCCGCGGTAAGCTTCAAAACCTCCGATCACGGTTCTGGCTTTATATCCCATTCTGGCAAGCTGCCTGGCCGCCACCATACTGGCTCCTCCCCTGTCGCAGTATAATATCAAGGTTTTCGACCTTGGAAAATCAATTCTGTCTTCAAATTCTGCATAAGGCACATTGACCGCAGTCCGTACATGCCCCGCTTCATAACTTTTCCGTTCCCGCAGATCTATGATCAAAGCATCCGAGCGCCCCACAAAATAATCCAGCATCTTTGCTGAAATGGTTTCCAGTTGAAACATACCATACTCCTTTTTTATATATCATATGAAGCAACTGGTTCCTGTGCGAGGGCATTTGTGAGCGAAGAGTCTGATATCATACAGGAAATGCCCCGATATACCAATCAGGTATCCCGGGGCATTTTTTGTTTATATCATAATAGAAGAAGGGAGAAGCACTGCCTTAACGCGAAGATCAATATCTGTCGGAAGATTCATTCTGCTCAGAATTGTACGCGTTTGTCGTTTTGTTTTTGGAACTGTTCTTAGAACTGTACTTGCCACAGTCCTGAACATCTGCGTAATTCATCTCATTTTTGTTGGATGTTTTGCCGGTTGTTTTGTTAGATGTTCTGTTTGTGTTATTGTTGGATGTTTTGTTTTCATTTTCATAATTTTTTGCCATTTGAAAATTCCTCCTAATGGATTATTTTGCAGAAAAATACGATGATTTACCTGCTCTTCTCATTACACAGTGTATTGTCCCAAATAAACAGAGAAATATTCAAATTTTTTAATTTTAATGGAAAAGCTATTCAACAACTACAGAAACATTTTCCTCCCCCAGAAGCTGATACTTCCAGTGGTTCTTTCTGCCTTCCACATGAAGGGTGATCGTATTCCCTATGCGCAGGGCTTTCGCTGTCATGACGATTTTTCCCCTGATGTCTGTAATTTCCGTGCATGCCTCTGCTCCATCCTCAAAAACGGACAGACATAAGGTTACACCGTCCCAGAATTCATAATCCGGCTTTGTATCACAGCTTCCTACTGCCAGAATGGTATTGGGGCGAACCAGGAGAGGCATGGTAAAGTAATCATGCGTCTCTTTCTGCCATTTTCCTTCCGGAAGATAATATTCCACCTCGCCGCTTTCCTTGAAAACCGGCGCAGCGAGCAGGGAATCGCCCCAGTGTGCAGGGAATTGCTGTCCCCCTACTGTGGCAGATCTTGCAAAAAGAACCGCCTCTCCTTCTCCTCTCTCCTGCTCCAAAAGCCGAAATACTGCCTGATTGTACAGGAAAGTATAATAGTTATGCATTTTCACCGGATCAGAACCGTCATAATATACGATATCTTTGACCGGAATCCTCTCTCCAAAATCCGTTTTGAAGCAGTCCACTCCCATGTCAAGAAGAGATTTCAGCATCCCTGTGTACCACTTTACAGCTTCCGGATTGGTAAAATCCACAAGTCCCATTCCGGCCTGCCAGAGATCCGTCTGCCATACATCTCCATTGGTCTTTTTCACAAGATACCCCTGCTTCATCCCTTCTTGGAAAAGAGGGGACTTCTGTCCGATATAGGGATTGATCCACACGCAGATTTTTAACCCTCTGTCATGATATCTCTTCAGCATCCCTTTTGGATCCGGGAATGTCTTCGGATCCCAGACAAAATTGCACCATTCATAAGCTTCCATCCAGTAGCAGTCAAAGTGGAAAACATGGAGAGGAATGTCTCTGTCCGCCATGCCATTTATAAAACTGGAGGTTGTTTCCTCATCATAGTTTGTGGTAAAGGAAGTGGTCAGCCACACGCCAAAGGACCAGGCCGGAGGCAGAGCAGGCTTTCCGGTGAGCTCGGTATACTTCTGAATCGTTCCCTTGGGCGTATGTCCATTGATCACATAGTAATCCAGACGTTCTCCCTCCACGGAAAACTGTACGCGCTCCACCTTTTCACTGGCAATTTCATAAGCAGCGTCCCCCTCATTGTCAACAAGAACTCCATATCCCTTATTTGTAATATAAAAAGATGTTGGGGTCAAAACCCTAAATAACTTTGCCCCTATTTCTATAGCACCTGGTGAGTAGATACGCCCCTTACGAGGCGTACCCCTGCTCAGAACCGGACGTGCGACTTTCCCGCATCCGGCTCCCTACAAAGCTGATTGTTCACATTCATGTCTCATATA
>JAETNR010000093.1 GCA_021772055.1 Blautia sp.
TCGTACAGCAGGTAGCAAAATGTGAAGAATGCGGAACGGAAGGGAGCCCCCATCTGAATTGTCATTTTCAAAAAGCAGCCGTCCCGTCCCCTCCGCTGCCCCATTCCATTTCTACGATTTCTACGCCTTCCCTGATTGCACAGGTTATGTACCAGAAGTTCGCCATGGGGATTCCCCTGTCGCGGCAGGAAAAGGACTGGTACCGTACTGCCAGAGGACTGTAGGCTAAAACGGCAAAATAAAAAGTGCCTCAAACTATGATGTGTGTAGTATAGCAGGAAAACTGCTAACTTGCACTACGCCATCTTTTGAAGCACTTACCGATGACCGAACGGTCCAGATAATCCAGTCAACAAAAACCGCCACACATAATTCTTTTCCAGGAATCACATATGGCGGTAACCATCTTATGAGACCCTGGCATAATCAGATCATTTCCTGCCCGGATACAGCCGGCACATGTGGATGCTTTATACTTACGTTTATCGTTGTCACTCTGAGATGTGGTTCCCCAGTCCGTCATAATCATTCCGTCAAATCCCCATTCATCTCTTGCAATCAGTGTAAGTAGTTCATAAAGATTGGCTGTATGAGTTCCGTTAATCATATTATACGATGTCATCATTGCAGCCGGATTCGCATTCTTTACAGCAATTTCATAGCCCTTCAAATAAATTTCCCGCAAAGCACGTTCAGAAACATGTGCGTTTGTAGCATGTCTGTTTGCTTCCTGATTATTGCATGCGAAATGTTTCATCGTGACACCCGCATATCGAAAACTCTGAATTGCCTTTATTACCGCAGATGCACATTCTCCTGTAATTACCGGATCTTCTGAATAATATTCGAAGTTTCGTCCACAAAGAGGATTTCTGTGAATATTCATGGAAGGTGCCAGCCACAGTTCCACGTGTACCCACTGCATTTCTTTTCCTTCAATCTCACCACACTTCTTCCAGCATTCTCTATCCCATGTCTGCGCCAGCATAGTTGCCATTGGAAGACCGGTCGTATACTGTTCAAAAACATCATGATTCACTCTGTCAGTGATATAATCTCTTCCTATAATTTTATCGACATTTCGAACAGAAATAATACCGTCTGTGAGAAGATTTCCTTCTTTGTCTACCTCAAACTGCGGCAGCATACGAAGACCACTTCCGCCATCTGACATATGCATGTTCGGAATACCTCTGCTCTCAACAAGATTTCTTGTTGTATCGCAGGTTCCCGGTGACATTGGAATGATTGCATCTGTTTTCGTATTTCCGCTTCCGTATGTAACAAATGTCGCCTCGCCTTCACCTGCATTTCCCACACAGAGGTAAGACATTTCTTCTGCTGTAAGCGAATTGACAAATGCATCCAGGCTGATTTTTCCACTCAAAATCTCTTCGAAACGCAGCAGCCTGCTTTCTTCCTCTTCTGTTTTCTGTAAATTTTGCACTTCTTTTTCCCACAATGGCTCTCTATAACTATTTTTTATATAAGAGACATCTTCTTTTTTTATACAAATAACCTGTGCATCAGCAATGCTTCTGATTTCTTCCGCACGAATCTTCCTAATTAATTCTTTTGCTGACATTTCTTCCATGTTTTCATCCAATCCACACAGATTCTTACACTGTTCACAAATAATTTCTTCTTCCACGCGAATAATCCCAGCAATCCGAGTGTTTCGTGACGAATTTCCCACACGTACTACATAATCTCCGGCTTCCAGAATCCATGCTGCTTTTTTCTCACTGTAACGTGCAAGACTTCTGATATCAAAAGCCACCTGTATTCTCTGTGTCTCACCGGGCTGCAAAAGATCTGTTTTTTCAAATCCCTTCAAATCCTGATATGCTTTTTCAATTTCTGTGTTTGGTGCGGATACATAAGCCTGAACAACTTCTCTTCCAGCATAATCATTTCCAATATTTTTCACTTCTGTTTCAATCAGAACCTGTCCATTTTCTTTTAAAATATTACCTGTATTGATTGAAAACTCTGTATAGGAAAGACCATATCCAAACGGATAAGTCGGCACAATTCCAAAGGAATCAAAATAACGATAGCCTACAAAAATTCCTTCTGTATAATATTCATCATCCACATTCCCATTCATTGCCGCAAAATTGTCCGCATTTGGATAATCCTCGTATTTTTCTGCCCACGTATCAACCAGTTTTCCTTCCGGAGTTACTTTTCCGGTAAGAATATCTGCAACAGAAAGACCTGTCACACCTGCCGCCTGCCCTACAAAAAGCAGTGCACTGAGATTTGGCAGGGAACGAATATAGGAGGTGTCAAGAGGTGCTCCCACATTCAGAAGTACAATTACTTTTTCATAATTCTCTGATAAAATCCGAAGATTTTCTTTCTCTTCCTTTGACAGATAATAATCACCCTCAATCAAACTTCTGTCTGCATCTTCACCTGCCATTCGTGAAACTACAAATATCGCGATATCTGCCTTTGCTTCTTTTAAGTCTGTCTCTGAGATGATAGGCTGAGCTGACGGCACAAGCGGTTCTCGATACATTTTTATAACACCATCAATCAATGCCTCTTTCGCGGCTTCTCTCATCACACTATAATAAGCATCCTCTTCGTCCTGAATAACTGCGGAATATCTTCTCAGATAATCCTTCGATGTGATTGTGATCCCTGCACGTTCCAGACCTTCTTCGATACTTACTTCCTCACGACTGGTAAAGCTTGCTGCACCAAGACCGCTGAATATTGTATTTCTTGCACCATATCCAAACAGAGCCGCACATGAACCACTCTTCAGCGGAAGAGTACCATCATGCTCCAGAAGTACTATGCCTTTTGCTGCAACATCACGCACAATTTCTGTATGTTCCAGTTCCTGCTTCGTGATTGTTCCTGGTTTTAGACCATAGTATTTGTTCATATATCAGATTCCTTTCAATCTTTATTCATTCTGTAACGCCGTTTTCACATCATAAACATAAAACAATTTGAAAAAGAAAAATATATTATTTTCCAACAGAAACTAATTCCATCAACAATCATTCTCTTAACTTCTCATTCATACTCTCACACTTATCGCAAATCCAGATATTCACATTCTTCCTTTGTCAATTCGATATGTAATGCTTCAATATTCTCCTGCATTCGTTTCTCGCTGGATGTACTAACGACTGCAAAAGTATCCAGTTCCTGATGATAAATCCATGCCATAGCGATCTGCGGAACTGTACAACATTTCTTTTTAGCAAGCTCCTCACATCGACGAAGACGCTCATAATTTTCCGGATAGCCATACCCTTTCATTGCAACTGCGTCTAACACTTCTGTCACCTGATCAAGTTTATCACTCTTTACACGTCCGGAAAAAAGTCCGCGTCCCAGACTGGAATATGCGATTATCGGCATCTGTTTTTCTTTATACCATAATCTCGCATCTTTATTTGCCGGACCTGAAATGGTAATACAACCACCGCCCCATGGATCCTGTATCTGATCAGCAAGTCCGAAATTTGGGTTGGATACTGTAAATGGAATCAGATTATGTTCCTTCGCATACGCATTTGCTTCTTCGATTCTTTGATGTGTCCAGTTCGAACCTCCAAACGCACGAATTTTGCCTTCTACATAAAGCGCATTCATAATCTCAATTACTTCTCCCGCCGGAACATCCGGATCATCTCTGTGAAGCAAATAAATATCAATATAATCTGATCTTAATGCTTCACTGGACATTGCGAAATCTTCTCGAATTGCCTTTTCATTCACACGTTTATTTCCCTGTCCATCCGGATGTGCACACTTGGATAATAACACAACCTTTTCACGAAGGCCACGTTCTTCCACCCATTTTCCGACAGAACTTTCCGCTCCGCCGTACCCGCGTGCAATATCAAATGCTGTAACCCCTAATTCATACATGGAATCCAAAAGGTCATTTCCATTCTCGCCTGCCAGAAACGGCATCATTGCTGTTCCATAAAAAATGCGTGAGATTTTCTTATTTACGTATGGATGATTTGCATATTTCATTTCTTTCATGGAGTCATCCTCCTCGAGATTTCCGCCCAGGTTTCTTTAATCCATCTCACAGATTTTCTGATTCCTTCAGCCATAATTTCTGATGGATATCCATACAATTCTGCAATGAGCCCGCCATCGTAACCCTGACTTTTCAGTCTGGACATAATTTCTTTAATTTGCATAACACCATCGCCTACAGGAACTGCGCCCATTTTTTCTCCATCTGCGCAAATAACAAACGAATACTCTTTCCCCGGAAAATCAACGTTTTCATCTTTTCCGCCAAGAGTATTTTCATCGCAAAGAATGTCTTTTTCGTGAAGTCTGTCTTTCAAATGAACAGTACAGATTTTATCTTTGAACATCTCGAATGCTTCCAGCTCATCATCATGATACATAACAAAATTTCCTGTATCAAAACTGAATTGCAGCCCTGGTACATTTTCTAAAAATTCTGCTACTCCTGAAATTCTGCAATAAGGAGCTGTAAGTCCGTCGAAATCTTCTATGGAAACAGCCACACCTTTTTCTTTCCCATACTTAACAGCATTCTTCAATCCTGTCCACATATTTTCTTTGATCTGTTTTTCATTTGAGAGATCTTCATCTGTTATAAATCCCGGCACAAACAATACATTTCCGGCATTTACTTTCGCCGCCAGATCAATCATATTCTTATAGCTTTCATCCAGCGGAGAATGGTCAAAGAAAATGAATCCGTACAAACCTTCTACGCCAAGTTCTAATTCCTGAAGCATTTTCAGAATTGATTCTTCCTGATCGTTTTTTAATGTTTCATAGAAAATATATACTTTTTCCATTCCATCCTGCTTCAGTTGCGCAAGATACGTTTTTGTATCCAGATGTTCATAATTTATGGCATCCAAAATATTTTCATAAAAAGCGGAAATTTTCATATACTCTGTTCCTCCCTTACAAGTATTCATACGAATCACATCCAGACCAATCCCTCTTTATGCAATCCTGCTTTTTCTGCAAATTCCACAGCTGACCTTGCAGCCATATCATACTGAACCTCTGTTTCCAGATGTTCCAATATTGCCGGTGTATCTACCGGAAGTTTAGAAATTTCCTTCATTAAAGTTACATAATCTATGCCACCGGTTCCAAGAAGCACTTCTTCAAATTCCACTATCAGTGAATCTGCTTTCAAAGCAATATCCTTCAAATGCAACGTCACAATTTTTTCTTTTAACAGTTCAAAAGTATGTTGAATATAGGAAGTATTATTATAAAAACGTCTTGGACTGTTCATGTTATTACAAATATCCAGATGAACACCTGCTGCCTTTCTGTTCACCGTTTTCAAAAATCTCAGATATTCTTCCGGAGAATCCAGGAAACAATATGGCATCATTTCAAACGATAATTTTGTCTTTTCCGGTTTTACCTCATCAATCACATACTGGCTTACTGCCACTGCTTCTTTAAAGAATTCTTCGCTATAATCATCTGCATGTGGTTCAAACCAGCTTTTTGTCTGTTTCGCTCCAAGAATATTTACACAGGTTGACGCCTCAAGCTCTTCTGCCAATCGAAGTCTTTCCACCATTAATCCGATATTCTTTTCTGCTTCAGTTTTATTCGGATGCAGAGGATTGTTCCATATTCCCACTTCCGCAATTACGATATCCTATTTTTTCATCGCTTTTTTAAACGCCAGCAATTCCTTCGGTTTTTCCATGGAAACCCATCCTGGTACAATCGCAGCCCCATACCCCTTTTCCACATGGGCTAAAGCATACTGTTCCGGGTCTGTTCCATTGTAAAAAACACTTGCCCCTAATCTCATTCTTTATACCTCGCAATTTCTCTCTTTGGAGTAGAACTGTCAATCAGATCATCCTTTCGCATATTTAATCCTTTTCCGTATTCATAAGCAGCACCTTCTACCTGATAAGAAGCTGTCGCTGCTCCCCATACAAAATCTTTTCTGAATGCCATGTCATGCTCCTTTAAATTTGATTATTTTACAGGATAATCCTTTAACTGTAATGCATCTTCTGTATACTGCATTAATTCAATCAAATTTCCATCCGGATCCTGTGTAAAACATTCATAGTTATTATCTTTGCCTTTCGCCGGCTCAAGCACAACAATTTTATAGCCGAATTCTTTAATTCTCTTTGCCATTTCAAAAATATCTTTTACTTCAAGACAGAAATGAGTACAAATTTCATGTGCAATAATTTCATCCTGTTCCGGAGTCAATTCCTGTCCTTCCACCGGCCAGAAAATAACCCGTTTCTGTTTCGCTCCATAAAAAAGCTCGATAAACTGGTAATCACAAACTTTCAGATATACCAACCAGTCATCACCATTATCATGCTTTAATTCGAAAATTTTCTGTAATCCCAGACATTCTTCATAAAATCTGAGGGATTCCTCCATATTTGTTACATGTAATCCGATGTGTGCTAAACTTGAAACGTTCATTTTTTCTTCTCCTTCTTTTTCAGTTATATTTTGTTATCATAATTATGTATTAATCAATACATTTTTTTCGATAAGATGATGGGGAAAGGTTATGAATTGCCCGAACCAAACGAATGGCAACCTCTGCAATACTTAAATTCTTTCAATGTATGTTAATCTCCTTTCAAAAAAGCATTTATAAAATTTCTGTTAGTGCACTAATTCCTTTTGGTACTTCTAATTTTAACTTTTTACGCTTTTGATACAATCGTTTATCCTACTTACATTTTTCGTTTTTTCGAGGAAATTGCCTGTTTTATACCAAAGATATTGGTTGCGTTCTTAAAATCTCCAATATCAGTTCTGCGCCTTTTTTCAGATCATCCGCCAAAACTGTGCCCTTCGTCGCACTATCCTGATCGATCATAATTCCGTGTTCAATTAAATTGAGTTTTAATGAAATATCCAGAATCTTCTCTACAGGAAGCACTCCGTACCCAATTGCAGAAAATGCATCTTCTCTCTTTATCTGCTGAAATCCTTTCACAAAATCTTTCAAATGTACCGCGGCTACTAAACCAAGCTCTCTTAATCTTGGTTGATACTCCGCCACTTCCTGCTCACGCCATATGATAGAACGTAAATGTGAAGGAATAGATGAATCCAGAACCATGCTTTTTCGTCCATAAAACGGCT
>JAETNR010000025.1 GCA_021772055.1 Blautia sp.
ACTCCGTTCCCAGTAACGAGCCAAAATTCATTCCAGATTGCCTTCGGCAATGGAATTTTGGCTTGTATGTCTCGGGATTTTGGCATATTCATGCCAAAACACCTCGCGGGATAGTGCCATATGAAAAGTAATGGTGTGATTACATATCACTATGAATCACAGAGTTCTATAGCAATTATACTGAAAAAATGATATAATTTCAATGATAGATTTCAAGGTGTGATGTTACATTTCGCGGGGCGGGGAAGGGCAGCTTCCGTCTGAGGGAGGTAAGGTATGGAAAAGAAGAAGTTATTCAGAGCGATTTTGCTGATTATTTGTCTTTTAACTGTCATGCTTGGGACAAGTCTGACGGTAAATGCGGCAGATGATAAGCTGAATAAAACATCGCTCAGCCTGAATGTGAGGAGTACATACACTTTAAGTGTAAACACAAAAAATAAAATAACATGGAAGTCCGGTAACTCATCAATTGTATCTGTTTCTCCTGGCGGAAAAGTTACTGCTAAAAAGCCCGGAACCGCATATGTGACAGCAAGGATCGGCAGCAAAACACAAAAATGCAAAGTAGTTGTTTTTTCAGCCAAAATAAATGCTGCTTCGAAATCCGTTGAAGTAAACAAAAGCTTTCAACTGAAAGTAAGCGGCGGGGCCGTTTCCAGGTGGAAAAGCTCGGATAGCCGTATCGCTTCTGTGACGTCATCCGGAAAAGTTACCGGCAGGAAGACAGGTACGTGTATAATATATGCTTATATTGGGAATTCCAGATTGTCCTGCAAAGCTACTGTGACTAAGAAAAGCGGAACAAAAGTCCCGGCAGGCGGCACAAAGACTGCTGTTCTCATTGCACATCGGGGTGCCGGGAATCGGGAACCGGAGAATACGATTCCGTCTTTTCAATTAGCAGCCCGGGAAGGGTACAGAGCAATTGAATGCGATGTAAGAGAAACAAAAGACGGAGCCCTGGTGATTTCCCATGATGCCTCTCTGTTGCGCATGTGCGGCGTGGATCGTCAGATTTCCGATCTGACCCTGAAACAGATCCGGAGGTACAGGATTATCAGCGGGAATGGTGCGGAAAAATATCAGAATCTTAAGATTCCTACGCTGGAAGAGTATCTGAAGGTATGTAATCAGTATAAATGTACTCCGGTGATAGAGGTAAAGACCCCTATGTCTGAAAAAGGAATCAAAAAACTTTATAATACGATATCCGGTTCTGTGAAACCTCCGGTTGTTATTTCTTTTTCGACAAAGATACTTGTAAGCCTGCGAAAATATGATTCGCATTTATCTCTTCAAAAAGTGTCCAAGACCTGGAGCCAATCTCTGCTTGATACCTGTAAAAGATATAGATTTGATTTGTCCCTTGGGGATACTGCTTTTTCTGTACAGAACGCAAAAAAAGTACATCAGGCAGGACTGAAAGCCGGCGTTTGGCTTGCAGAAAATAAGTCTCAGATTCTGAAGTTCAGGAGCATGGGTGCAGACTATATTACGGTAAATATTTAAATAAAATATTGTCTCATTTGCGGTAGCTTTGTGCAATTGCGCAGACTGCTGCAAAGAAGGGAAGGCGGAAAATGGCACTTTGGGCAATCGGGGACTTTCATCTGGATTTCTCCACGGATAAACCGATGGAGGTGTTTGATCCGGTCTGGAAGAACCATGAAAAGAAAATAGAGAAACATTTCCGGAAGCGGGTAAAAACTTCAGATACGGTGGTCATCACAGGAGATCACAGCTGGGGACGGAACCTGGAGGAGTGTGCAAAAGATTTTGAATTTATAGAAGCACTTCCCGGGAGAAAGATTCTCCTCAGGGGAAACCATGATATGTTCTGGGATGCAAAGAAAACAGCCAGGCTGAATGAGTATTTTCAGGGAAGGCTGGAATTTTTGCAGAACAATTATTTTGTATATGAAGATTATGCCCTGGTCGGTACAAAAGGGTACTGCTATGAAGGAAAAGATTCCATAGAGCATTTTCTGAAAATAAGAGACCGCGAAGTGGAACGCCTGCGGATATCTTTTGAGGCAGCAAAGGCGGATGGTTATCAGAAGTTTATTATGTTTCTGCACTATCCGCCCACTTCCATCGGAGAGCAAAGCAGTCCCTTTACGGAAATGGCAGAGGAGTATGGAGCTTCGAAAGTAATCTATTCTCACTGTCATGGAAAGGCGAGGTTTGATGACAGCTTTAAAGGATATGTGAATGGCATTAAATATAAACTGGTTTCCGGTGATTATCTGAAATTTAAACCGGAACTGATTCTGGAATAAAGCTGAATAGCGGAGAGAAAAATTTCTGCCCTTTTTGATGATCGGATATTGACAAAAAACAATCTGATGAGCAGTACAGGGCGACAGTATCCCTTCCAGTGAAATCCTTCAGAAAGAACGCATCATGAGATATTATGTAGCCATAAACCAAAAGTACGGGATATGTACTGAAGAAGGGCTTAAGACCTACATTCATGACATGCTGGAAAAAGCATCATAATATAACAGGGTGATGCCTGCAGCTGCTGCAAAACAGAAGTAAACCCTAAAATACAAACTGTACCAATACCATATAACAGATCGTGCCGCCTGCAATGGACAAAAGCATTTGCCGTTTCCAGAGGTGCAGTGCCACAACAACAGCGATTGCAATGAACTCCGGCAGACCGTGGCTGCCGCCTATAATACTGACATTTTTTAAACAGTAAACCACTAACATCCCAAATATTGCAGATGGGAGAGCCTTTCCTAAATATTGAATATATTTCGGCGTTGGCTTTTGAGAAGAAAATATGAGAAACGGCAAAAAACGGGTAGCCATTGTGCCCAAAACGCATATGCCGATGGTAATTATTTGTTGTGTCAGAGTCATGCAAGACCACCTGCTTTCTCAATAGGTTTGCGGAAAATCGTAAGGAAACAGAGAATACATACCATTGTAGGAACCATGAAAGAATCCGCATCAAAAATCAGCAGACAAGCTGCGGAGGCGAGAAGTCCGATCAGGGCGGTATAGTGTTTTTTCTCTTTCAGCCATTGCTCCAAAAAGATAACTACGAACATAGCTGTCAAAACAAAGTCCAGTCCTTCCGTGTTAAAGGTAATAAGGCTGCCTAAAAGCCCGCCGATGGCTGCGCCAGAAAACCAGTAAAAGTGATCAAACAGCGTTACGAAAAACATAAACCAGCCTTCATCAATATTTTGGGGGATTCTGGCTGAGTAATTGATGGAAAAGGTTTCGTCGCACATGCCAAAAATGAGATATACTTTTTTCCACCCCATTCCCTTAAATCTGTCCAGCATAGAAATTCCATAAAACAAATGCCTGGCCTGGATCATTAAGGTCATGATAAGGGTCTGAAGCGGTGCAAACGCAGAGAGCAGCATTTGTACTGCAAGAAATTCCAAAGAGCCGCCGAAAATTGTAAGGCTCATAAGCATGGGATACATGAAACTGAATCCGGACACGTTCATGTAGATACCGTATGTAAGCCCTAAAAACCAGAACCCTGCGAAAATAGGAATGGTATAAGGAAAAGCACAGCGTGCCGCCTGTACGATCATCTGCTTGGATGATATTTTTTCTTTCATAAAATCACCTCTGTTTATTGCAGGCAGTAGACACTGCCCTGCTGATGTACAAACTTAACATTACCATTAATTGTGCATATATTCAAGCGTAAAATTGGTTACATTTCACGGGAGGTGAGGGAGGAAAGGGCATGCATGCAAAAATCCAGCCAAAAGATTTTCTTGACTTTTGGGAGATGATTTTGCTATAATCACAAAGGTCAAAAAAATAATACAGTCATTCAACGACACATGTAGTGCTTTGCACGTAAATCTGATTACGGTACAGAAATCTACTGCATGTGGAGGTGTTTGGTTTACGCGGCACATGCGGAAGCATGTGTCTTTTTTTGTCTGTAAAAACAGGAGGTTCATGTATGGAACAAAACAATTATTTGGGTACGGAGAAAGTGGGGGTATTGCTGAGGAAATTTGCAGTACCATGCATTTTTTCCCTGATCATTTCCTGTCTGTACAACATTGTTGACCAGATTTTTGTAGGAAATGGTGTGGGGTACCTGGGAAATGCCGCAACAGGAGTAATTTTTCCTATCACGGTCATTGGCTGGGGTGTATCATTGCTTTTCGGGGATGGTGCGGCTGCAGATCTGAGTGTTTCCCTGGGAAAAAATGAAACACAGGACATACCTTCCAGCGTGGGAAACAGTATGCTCTGTTCTTTCCTTGGCGGGGTGATCATCATAGCTGTCAGCTATCTCTTGGGAGATAATTTACTGCGTTTGATCGGTGCAACGGACGCAAACCTTTCCTTGGCGCATGACTATGGATTCATTATTTATTTTATGATGCCTTTGGCTTTGGTACAAAATACACTTGCATCTATCATACGTGCAGACGGAAGCCCCCGTTATGCCATGTGTGCCATGTTGGTGGGGGCAGTGCTCAATATTATAGGCGACCCTGTGGCTATTTTTGTATTGGGTCTGGGAATTAAAGGTGCAGCATATGCAACTATATTAGGGCAGTTTGTAAGCTTTCTTATTTGTGTTCTGTATCTGACAAGAAGTAAGACGTTTCAGATATCTCTGAAAAGCTTTATCCCAAGAGCAAATATCCTGAAACGTGTGATAGCTTTGGGTACTTCCAGCTTCCTGACACAGTTGTCTATTGTGGTGATTACTGTTGTAAACAATGTACTTCTGGTAAAGTACGGGGCTACTTCTATTTATGGAGCGGATATTCCTTTGGCTGCGTTTGTTGTAATCATGAAGCTGTTTCAGATTGTCTTAAATATTGCAATCGGTATTGCTGCCGGGGCGCAGCCGATTGTAGGCTATAACTATGGCGCCAGGAATTATGACAGAGTGCAGCAGCTTTTAAAGCTTATTATCAAATGGACGGTAATCGTCTGCGCGGTATGTACGATTCTCTTTGAAGCATTTCCGCTTCTGTTTATTCGGATGTTCGGTGCAGACGGAGAATTATATACGAAATTTGCAGTTTTGTGCTTACGGATTTATCTTTCCCTGATCATTTTTACCTGTGTACAAAAAGTCTGCGCTATTTTCCTGCAATCCATAGGTCATGCGAAAGCCGCCGCACCGCTGTCTGTTTTGAGAGATGTGCTGCTGATTATCTTCTCTCTTGTGGTTCCGGTTTTCTGCGGTGTTACAGGTATTTTTGCTGCAGCTCCTATTGCTGATATTATTGCAATCATTATTACGGGTGCTGTGATGGTAAGGCTGTGGAAATCATTGGAACAGGATAAGAAGAAAACAAAGCCGGAAGTGAATGTCCAGGGAATTCAGGCTTCTTCTCCGGGTGTGATTATCACGATTGCCCGTGAACATGGAACAGCGGGAAAATATATCGGACAGCTGGCTGCCAAAAAGCTGAATATCCCATGCTATTACAAAGAGATGACTGCAATCGCAGCGCAGGACAAGGTGATAAAAAAGATTGCGGAAGCAGGCTCATGTGTGATCGTAGGGCGTTCTGCAGATTATGTCCTGCGGCACAATAAGAATCTGGTGCGGGTTTTTATCTATGCGCCGAAAGAATACCGGGTCAGAAACGTAATGGAAATGTATGGCGATCCGCATCAATATGAACTTTGCATGGATAGTTTGAATGATTTAGTTTCCTGCTGGTTGATTTTATATACTAAAATATCGCAATGGTCGATTGAACTGTCTCCGTCATTCCTGTACAATAGGATCGTAAACATAGTTTGAGATTACCGGGAGAGCTAAAAGGATGAATAAATTGAACTTACCGGAGAATATTATCCGGCTTCGGCATGAGAAAAAGCTGACACAGGAGGAACTGGCGGATTTTCTGGGCGTGACTAAGGCATCTGTTTCGAAATGGGAGAAAGGAATCAGTACCCCGGATATTTTGCTCCTGCCCCAGTTAGCCGCATATTTTGATGTAACAGTCGATGAACTGATTGGATATGAAGCCCAACTTTCCGGTGAGCAGATCCGGCACCAGTATGCAGAGCTTTCCAAAGCTTTCGCAGTTCTTCCTTTTGGTGAGGCTTTGAAGAAAGTCAGAGTGTTTGCCCACAAATATTATTCCTGCTATCCGTTTTTGCTCCAGCTTAGTATTCTGTATTTGAATCACTATATGCTGGCGGAAACGGAGGAGGAACAGAAACAGATCCTAAAGGAAGCCGTGGAATGGTGTGACAGGATTCTGGAAAATTGCAGTAATGTGGGGATCTGCAGCGATGCAGCAGTACTGAAGGCAGGACTGTATATTCAGCTTGGAAAGGCAGAAGAAGCTATTGAAATGTTGGAACCATCCGTGGATCCCAGTCGCCTTGCAGGGCAAGACGGATCTTTGCTGGTGCAGGCGTATCATATGGCAGGAGAAACGGAAAAGGCAAGAAGCTTCGCGCAGGTCAAACAATACGTGGATTTGCTGAGTCTGACAGCAGATGCTATACGGGAGCTTTTTCTGAATGAAAAGGATGGGGAGCACTGTGAGGAAACCATCCGGCGAATAACAGGAATCATGGAACTCTATCATTTGGAAACGCTTCATCCGAATGCTGCCGCCCAGTTCTATTTTCAGGCCGCTGTTTTTTATATGAAAAATGAGCGGGAAGAGGAAGGACTTCAGGCCCTCCAGCGTTTTGGGCAATGTGTGGATAGGCTTCTGACCACAGGGCAGATGGGGCTGCTTCACGGAGATGCCTATTTTAACCGGCTGGATGAATGGCTTGACCGCTTGCCTCTGGGGAGCATGGCACCCCGGGACAAAAGCTTTATACGGCAGAGTATTAAGGAATCCCTAAGGCATCCTGCCTTTGACAGGATAAAGGAAAAAGAGGAATTTCAGAAGATTTTTTTGAGATTGACAGGGAGCACCGGGGAGAAAGGAGCGAATGATGTTAAAGATAGAACATTTGACCAAACATTATAAAGGAAGCAGCAAAGGAGTTACAGACTTAAGCCTGCACATTGCGCCCGGAGATATTTATGCCTTTATCGGGCATAACGGTGCGGGAAAGACCACTACGCTGAAATGTGTGGCAGGCATTCAGGACTTTGATGCAGGAATGATTCTGATAGACGGGAAGGATATCCGCAAAGAGCCCCTTGCATGTAAGCGTCAGTTTGCCTATATTCCGGATAATCCGGATCTATATGAGTACCTCACGGGTATTCAGTATCTGAATTTTATTGCGGATATATTCGGCGTTGGAGAAAGGGAGCGGGAGAAGAGAATCCAAAAGTATGGAGATGCATTTGAAATCACCGCCTCCCTGGGGGATCTGATCTCCACCTATTCCCACGGTATGAAACAAAAGCTGGCATTGCTTTCCGCCCTGGTGCATAGGCCGAAACTTCTCATCCTGGATGAACCTTTTGTGGGACTTGACCCCAAAGCGGCAGTAATCCTCAAAGACATTATGCGGGGAATCTGTGCGGAGGGCGGTGCGATTTTCTTTTCCACCCATGTGCTGGATGTGGCGGAAAAGCTGTGCAACAAAGTGGCGATCATCAAGGACGGGATGCTGGTTGCCTCCGGCGATATGGAAAAAGTCGTGAAGCCGGGGCAGTCTCTGGAATCCATTTTTATGGAGGTGGTAGAAGATGCCGGCACAGATTAAAATATTGACGAAACTGGAACTTTGCAATCTGTATGGGCTGAATACCCTGCGCTTTACCAAGAATAAAAAGGCAAGGCAGAAAACCCTGGGCTTATTGGCTCTTTGGATCGTCGTTCTTGCCGTACTGGTTTTCTATGTAAGCAGTCTGACTTACGGACTGATATACCTGGGATTGGAAGAAACCGTTCCGGCATACCTTATTACCATTTCCAGTGTATTGATTTTTGTTTTTGGGATGCTGAAAGCGGGGAATGTTATTTTCCGGAAGGAAGGATACGACATCCTGTGTGCTCTGCCTGTAACCAGCAGGGCGGTGGTGGTAAGCCGTATGCTTAGGATGTATGTGGAAAATCTGCTCATGACTCTTTGGGTACTGCTGCCGGGAATCGCGGTATATGTATGGAAGATTCATCCGGGCATGGATTTTTATTTGGCAGGCATCTTGGGAATATGGAGCGTTCCGCTGATTCCTATGACTGCCTCTGTTTTTATCGGAACACTGATTACGGGAATCGCTTCCCGTATGCGCCATAAAAGCCTGATTGCCGCAGGTCTGTCGATCCTGACGGTTGTGGGAATCATGTACGGCTCCTCCAGGCTGTCGGCTATGGAAGGCAGTATTGACCCGGAAATGCTGAAGAACCTGTCCGGGTTTGTGATGGCACTGTTAAAAAGGCTCTATCCGCCAGCGGTATGGCTAGGCGCAGCCATGGTCCGCGGGGATGCATTGGGAAGTCTTCTGTGTGCCGGCCTGTCACTGGCAGTATTTGCAGCAGCAGCGGCAGGTGTTGGATTTTTTTTCAGGAAGATATGTGAAGGCCTTTACAGCAATGCTGCAAAGCATAATTATCAGATGGGCACACTGAAAGTAAGTTCTGTCTTGTCCTCCTTATGCAGGCGGGAGTTCCGGCGGTACTTTTCTTCCAGTATTTATGTGACCAACACGATCATCGGACCGCTCATGGGGTGCGTACTTTCCGGTGCACTGCTTATTACCGGGCCGGAGATCCTGCAAAGTGTATTTCCGTTTCCTGTTGATGCAGGACAGTTTCTTCCCTTTGTGATAGCCGGTGTGTTCTGTATAATGACGACTACGGCCACCTCCATTTCTATGGAGGGTAAGAACTGGTGGATCGTAAAAAGCCTGCCCCTGTCCGCGAAAAATATCCTGGACGCAAAAATCCTCATGAATCTGCTGTTGATCCTGCCCTTTTATCTGCTGTCGGAGCTGATGCTTATATTGGCACTGAAGCCGGGAGCGGGGGAGCTTTTGTGGCTGGTACTGATTCCTGCAGTGATCATCCTGTTTTCCTGTGTATACGGTATTACGATCAATCTGTACTTTCCTGTGCTGGAATGGGAGAGCGAGGTCCGCATTGTGAAACAGAGCGCTTCTGCCATGATCGGAGGAATGGGAGGCATGCTCCTGGCGATTTTATGTGCAGCAGCAGTCGGAATAGTTCCTGAGGCATATAAGATTTATGTAAAGGCAGGAATCTGTGTGATAGTTCCGGCTTTCACAGTTGTATTGTATAAAAAAAATAACCGCTTTGATATTTGCGGGAAGATTTCGTAAAGGCTGATTTTTGACGGTGTGGGCAATTAGGCCTTTGGGATTGGAATTTGTAATAAAAAAAAGTTTACAGGGTATGCTTTTTAGCAGTACCCTGTTTTTTTGTTTTGTAAAAGGCGGAATATACTTTCAGAGTCGGAAAGCAGGAACAAAGGATTGTGCAAAACTACTAATAAAATGGGAGAAAGTTCTGTGGACGTGACAGAGCCATTTACAAAAAACTGAAAGAACTTTCAAAGAGAACAAAAACTATTGAAATTAAAATCAGTAAAGATATAATGGGATTCATCAAAAGGAGGGAAACATAAATGGTACAGAAAAGAGTAGAAAGCCTGCAGGGAAAATTGATCGTGTCCTGCCAGGCATTGCCGCAGGAACCGCTGCATTCATCTTTTATCATGGGGAGAATGGCGCTTGCTGCAAAGATGGGAGGAGCCGTTGGCATTCGTGCAAACACGAAGGAGGATATTGCAGAAATTCAGACACAGGTGGACCTTCCGGTGATCGGAATCGTGAAAAGAGACTATGAAGGAAGCGAGGTCTACATTACGCCTACCATGAAGGAAGTGGAAGAGCTGATGGAAGTAAAACCGGAGATCATCGCAGTGGACGCTACAGGGCGGCTTCGCCCGGGGGATATAACATTGGATGACTTTTTCCGGCAGATAAAAGAAAAGTATCCGCAGCAGCTTTGGATGGCAGACTGCTCCACTGTAGAGGAGGCGCTTCACGCAGATGAGCTGGGATTTGATTTTATCGGAACGACCATGGTGGGATATACAGAACAGAGCAAAGGAGACAAGATCGAAGCGAATGATTTTGAAATCCTGAGGAAGATCATTGTGGGAGCAAAGAGCAGGGTCATTGCAGAGGGTAATATCAACACACCGGAAAAGGCAAAACGTGTGATCGAGCTCGGTGCGTTCAGCGTTGTGGTAGGTTCCATTATCACAAGACCGCAATTGATCACGAAATCCTTTGCAGAGGCATTGGAAGATTAAGGACTTAATGAAACGGACATAAAGAACTATCAACCATTTTTTTAGAAAAGGAGAATTATCATGAGGAATCTTGAAAAATACAAAGGCGTTATTCCGGCATTTTATGCATGCTACGATGCAGAGGGAAATGTAAGCCCAAAAGGAGTACAGGCGCTCACCAGGTATTTCGTGGAAAAAGGGGTGAAGGGAGTATATGTAAACGGTTCTTCCGGAGAATGTATTTACCAGAGCGTAGAGGACAAAAAGCTGATTCTGGAAAATGTCATGAAGGCTGCGGAAGGAAAACTGACAGTCATTGCTCATGTGGCATGCAATAATACAAAAGACAGCATGGAGCTTGCCCGTCATGCAGAGAGCCTTGGAGTAGATGCCATTGCGGCAATCCCGCCCATCTATTTCCGTTTGCCGGAACATGCAATTGCCCGGTACTGGAATGATATCAGCTCTGCTGCTCCCAATACGGATTTTGTTATTTATAATATTCCTCAGCTTGCAGGAGTTGCCCTTACCATGAGCCTGTTTGCAGAAATGAGAAAGAATCCGAGAGTGATCGGTGTGAAGAATTCTTCCATGCCTGTACAGGATATTCAGATGTTTAAAGCAGAGGCAGGAGAAGATTATGTGATCTTTAACGGACCGGACGAGCAGTTCATCAGCGGACGTGTGATCGGCGCAGAGGGTGCCATCGGCGGCACATATGGTGTTATGCCTGAGCTTTTCCTGAAAATGGATGAGTATGTGAGAGCAAACGAACTGGAAAAAGCAAGAGAAATCCAGTATGCAGTGGATGAGATTATCTACAAAATGTGTTCTGCACATGGAAATATGTATGGGGTTATCAAGGAAATCCTGAAGATCAACGAAAATCTGGAGCTTGGAGGAGTCAGAAAACCGCTGCCTTCTTTAATAGAAGCAGATATGCCTATCGTAGAAGAGGCAGCAAAGATGATCCGTGACGCAAAGGAAAAGTATCTTGAGTAGTACAAAATACAGGAGGAAAGAGGAATGCAGGGATTTACGGTTATTGACCTGGTTATCTTGGTTGTATATCTGGCAGCAGTATTGTTTGCCGGCCTTCATTTTGCAAAGAGAGAAATGAAGGGAAAAGAATATTTTAAGGGAGACGGAACTGTGCCGTGGTGGGTAACATCCGTATCCATATTTGCAACTTTATTAAGCCCGATCTCATTCTTGTCGCTGGCAGGAAATTCCTATGCGGGAACATGGATCATGTGGTTTGCACAGCTTGGCATGCTGCTTGCCATTCCCCTTACGATCAAGTTTTTCCTGCCGATCTACAGCAAGCTGGATATTGATACAGCCTATCATTACCTGGAACTGAGATTCCAAAGCAAAGGCCTTCGCGTGCTGGGGGCAGTGATGTTCATTATCTATCAGGTAGGGCGTATGTCCATCATCATGTATCTGCCCTGCATGGTACTTGGCAGCCTAACCGGAATTAATGTAAATTTACTGATCATCATTATGGGGGTGATCGCAATTATTTATTCTTATACAGGCGGACTGAAGTCTGTGCTTTGGACGGATTTTATTCAGGGTTCCGTGCTTCTGATTGGTGTAACATTTGCCCTGGGATTTCTCCTGGCACACATTGACGGAGGAATCGGAGGAATCTTCAATGCGTTTACCCAGGAGCACAAATTCCTGGCAGCGGACCAGCCGATTTTTGACGTCAATATTTTAAAAGACAGCGTATTCATTATGATTGTAGGTGCAGGATTTAACACCATGGGTTCCTATGTATCCAGCCAGGATATTGTGCAGAGATTCACCACAACAACGGATACCAAAAAGCTGAATAAAATGATGCTGACAAATGGCGCCCTTTCTATTTTTATCGCTACCGTATTCTATCTGATCGGTACAGGGCTCTATGTGTTTTATCAGCAGAATGCACTGCCTCCTGCTGCAGCACAGGACCAGATTTTTGCATCCTATATTGCATTTGAACTTCCGGTGGGGATTACAGGACTTCTTCTGGCGGCCATTTATGCGGCATCCCAGTCTACATTGTCCACAGGCCTGAATTCCGTGGCAGCAAGCTGGACGCTGGATATCCAGGCACGTCTCACAAAGAAGGAATTAAGCTTTGAAAAACAGACAAAGATCGGACAGTATGTATCTCTGGTTGTTGGCGTATTTTCCATTATTGTTTCCATGGTGCTTGCAAACGGAGGAGTAAAATCTGCTTACGAATGGTTTAACGGATTTATGGGACTGGTGCTTGGTATCCTGATCGGAACCTTTATCCTGGGTGCATTTACGAAAGTGGCCAATGCCTTCGGCGCTACGCTGGCTTTCATAGCTGCTTCTGTTGTAATGGTGTACATCAAATATGGCGTACCGGCAGGGCAGGTGTCAATCTGGTCTTACTCCCTGATCTCCATTGCGGTATCCCTGGTGGTGGGAATTCCTGCAAGCATCATTTGGAGAAAGGTAAAAGGAGATACCTCTGTACCTGCGGCAAATACAACGATTTATAAGAACTAATAAAAAGGAGAGTGCAGTATGATATTCGGGAATATGAATCATCTGGAGGAATATCCCTTTTTGGAAGAGAAGGTAAAAGCGTGTTTTGCATATGCGAAGGAGCATGATCTTGCAAAGCTGGAAACGGGAAGCCATGAGATTGACGGTGACCGTTTGTTTGTAAACATTGTGGAATATGAGACAGTAAAAGCAGAGGAACGGTTCTTTGAAGCGCATAAGCATTATCTGGATGTCCATATAATGCTGGAGGGTACGGAACAGATCGACTTGAATTTTATTCAGAATATGGAGCTTAAGGAATTCGTGGAGAAGGAGGATTTTCTTCCTGTGGATGGGGAGAAAAACAGCTCCGTGATCCTGAATAAAGGCGATTTCCTTATTTGCTATCCAAGTGACGGGCATCGCACAGCGATTGCAGTGAAGGAATCCATGAAGGTTAAAAAGGCTATTTTTAAAGTACGTATTCGTTAATTTCCAAAGAGACAAAACGGAAGAGGTTATGAAAAGTTTGCCCTGGGTGAACTATAATTCCGGTTTGTCTCTTTTGGATTTGCCGGAGAGATTGCGGAAAAAGGAGAATCATACTATAATTAAGAAACGGACGGGAGGATTTCTTTCGAAATCACAGGAGGAAGAGTGTTCAGATATGAAAAAATATGTAAGCATAGATATCGGCGGAACAGCGATTAAGTACGGAATCATAAATGAAAACGGGGAGATTTTAAGCCGCGGTGAGCGAAAGACGGAAAGCTATAAAGGCGGCCCGTCTATTTTGAAAAAAGCATCAGAGATTACGGAAATTTTTATGAAAAAAGAGGAAATCAGCGGGATTTGTATTTCTACAGCCGGAATGGTAGATACCAAAAAGGGAGAAATATTTCATTCGGCACCGCTGATTCCCAATTATACAGGAATTAATTTTAAGAAGACGCTGGAGGCAAAGTTTCATGTTCCTTGTGAGGTGGAAAATGATGTAAACTGTGCAGGACTTGCGGAAGCCGTATCCGGGGCTGCCATGGGGAGCAGGGTGTCTCTCATGCTTACCATTGGAACAGGTATCGGAGGAAGCATTGTTGTGGATGGAGAGGTTTTCCATGGCTTTAGTGGCAGTGCCTGTGAGGTGGGGTATATGCATATGCTTGGGAGCGACTTTCAGACCTTGGGTGCGGCCAGTATCCTTACGAGAAAAGTTGCGGAATGGAAGAATGAGCAGGAGGAGGTCTGGAACGGCTACCACATTTTTGAGGAAGCGAAAAAGGGCGATGAGCTTTGTATCCGGGCAATTGATGAGATGTGTGATGTGCTGGGCCTTGGAATCTCCAATATCTGCTATGTGATCAATCCGGAGGTAGTGGTTCTTGGGGGCGGTATTATGGCCCAGGAGGAATTTCTGAAGAAGCGGATCGAGACGGCAGTGGAAAAATACTTGATTCCAAGTATTGCCTGCCGGACAAGGATCGCATTTGCGAAGCACAGGAATGACGCGGGGATGCTTGGGGCTTTTTATCATTTCTGCAGGTGCCGTGAAGGAAAGAAGCAGGAGAAAGATACCAGGTAATTTTTCAGTATGGATGAGGAATGACAGAAGATGGAGTACTATGTGAAATCGGTAGTGCCGATGATCGAATCAAATTATGATAATTTTACAACGGTAGAGAAAAATATTGCCGATTTTTTTATACGGAATCGAAAGAAAGTGGATTTCTCTGCAAAGGCTATTGCAGAGAGGCTTTATGTTTCAGCGGCCTCTCTGTCTCGCTTTGCCAAGAAGTGCGGTTACAGAGGATACCGGGAATTTGTTTACCAGTATGAGGAGACCTTTATAGAAAAAGAGGAATCCATGACCAGCAATACGAGAATGATCCTGAACGCATATCAGGAGCTTCTGAATAAGGCTTACAGCCTGATCGATGAGGCACAGATTGCAAGGCTTAACAGGTATCTGAACCAGGCGGAGCGGGTTTTTGTATGCGGAAAGGGCAGCTCCGGGTTTGCGGCAGAGGAGATGGAGCACCGGTTTATGAGAATCGGTGTGGATATTGACTCCATACAGGATTCGGATCTCATGAGAATGCAGGCAGTGTTCCAGGACAAGCGGAGCCTGGTATTCGGAATCAGCGTCAGCGGGGAAACAGAGCCGGTATTGTATCTGCTCCGCGAGGCGAACAAGAGAGGGGCAAAAACAGTGCTCCTGACCGCAAAAAACACTGAGATTTTTGACCGGTTCTGCGATGAAGTAGTGTTTTGTCCGTCTCTGAGGCATTTGAATCACGGGAATGTGATCTCTCCCCAGTTCCCGATTCTGATTATGCTGGATATTATTTATTCCAGCTATGTAGAGCAGGATAAATTTGCCAGGGAAGTTCTCCATGACAATACATTGCTGGCACTGGGGGAGGGGCGGAAAAGAGGCTCTGATCTGAAGTAGCGGGGGCATGGTTGCTCTGCATCGGCGGAGAGTCAGATCGTATCCGGAGACAGCAGCGGAAATAGAAGCTGTACAGTAAAATTGCTGTTTTCTTCAAGGACTTTTATCTCTCCGCCCATGAGCCTCAGCATTTTTTCAACGCTTTTCAGGCCGATGTGGCTGCTTTCTATTTGGGCGTGTTCCTGTTTAATGTTGTTGGCTATTTCAATTTTGAGTGTGGTTGGACAGTGTGCTCCGGTAATGGTGACCGGAGCCTTTTTATCGCCGTATTTCAGGATGTTGGAAAACAGGTTATTGAAGATTCGTTTCAGCATGGTTTCATCGCCCATGATCCAGGCGGATGCATCCGGAAAAGAAATGTGCGTGTCAAATCCTACAAGGCAGATATAATCGCTGTTTTCCTGAAGGCTGCTTTGGACAAAAGCTATGGGCAGCTTTCCCATGTCCGGTGTTTCATCACCCTCAAAGACCAGGGCATATTCAAACATGCGGTCTGTCATTTCTTTAATTTCGGCAGTTTTCTGGAGGCAGCGGCTTAAGTATTCCTCCTGCATGTCCGGATTGCGTTTCAGCCGCAGAACTTCCAGATACCCGTTCAAAATAGTGAGGGGAGTCCGAAGGTCGTGGGAGAGGGCTGTGATCAGGTCCTGGTTGGCCTGACGGCTCTGCTGTTCCTGGCGAATGTTTTCATCCAGGGTGAGACGGAGGTGATCCAGTTCTCTGGAGAGGATTCCGATTTCGTCTTCCCCGTAGACCGGCACCGGATGAGTCAGATTTCCGGAGGCCATGCATAAAATCTCATTCTTCAGAAAAATAATGTGCTTCATTTTTCGGTTTACAAAGAACAGTATGATCACCAGGAATGTCAGGATACTGGAAATGATGGAAAACAAAAACCAGGGATAGGAGATACGGGTGCGGTGGTAAAAGGTGAGATATACATTTGCCGAGGCGTTTTTAAATTGTACACAAATGGGCCATTGATCTTCCCCGTCTCCTCCCGTTGCTGCATATCCATAATTAAAAAAGAAGTAAAAAGGGTTTGACTTTTCTACAAAACCAGGCATGGAGCCTGCACGGTAAAGTCCATCTTCTATGCCGTAAATATGCATACTGGTATAATCATCCAAAAGCGCGAAGAGGGGCTCCAGCTTTTCAATGGCTTCTTTGTCATCTTCGGATTCCGGGAGATCAAGCTTTGCGGCCTCCAGGTCAAGTCTGTCAGCTAATTGATCGTGGTCAACCGTGAGTTCCGGGAAGCAGACGGAACAGAGACTCCACACATTCCACCGGTTGTACCAGAGGAACCAGAACTGGACAATGCAGAGAATTCCTGTCAGCACAAGCAGTACGGAAAGCTTTGTGCGGATTTTCCATTTTTTTATTTTTTTAATCACATCGGTACCCCTTTCCCCAGACGGTTTTGATCAGGACTGGATTTTTGGGATCATTTTCAATTTTTCTGCGGAGATTCCGGATATGGACCATCAGAGTATTGTTTGCACCGTAATAATATGGCTCATTCCAGATGGCCTCATAAAGGCGTTCCGCAGAAAAAATCTGTCTGCGGTTTTTGACCAGCAATAGCAAAAGCGCATATTCTGTATCAGTAAGGTTCAGGACTTTTCCTCCGGTGCGGACCTGTTCTTCTCCTTCATCGATTTCCAGGTGGTGAAAGTGAATGATGCCGGGCTTGGGGGCAGGGGATTCGATTTCTTTTCCTTTATATACCTGGTAACGTCGAATGAGGGCTTTGGAGCGGCTGATCAATTCGCTGTAAGAAAAGGGCTTTGCCAGATAATCATCCCCGCCGCTGGAAAATCCCAGGGTTTTGTCGCTGTCCTTCGTACGTGCGCTTAAGAAAAGGATGGGGGCATTGCTGATTTTTCGGATTTCCAGGCAGGTCTGGTAGCCGTTTAAACCGGGCATCATAATATCCAGGATGATGAGGTCAAAGCAATGGCCGGCAAGCTTTTGAAGGGCTTCGGTGCCGCTTTTGGCTTTCTCTGTCACAAACCCTTCTCCTGTTAATAAAATCTGTATGATTTCCCGGATTTCCGGGTTGTCGTCTACCACTAAAATATGGGAAGTTTCTATATTTGTCATGCGTTCTCCCTTGTTGTCATTGGTTTTTCTATACCTATTATAACGTATTTTCATAATAATGGGCAATTCTTAAGAAATCTTTAGATTTTCTTTCGGCATAACTTAAGAAATGAGGGGTAGAATCCGTAAATAGATAAAGAAATTATTGGAGGTACGGAAAATGACAAAGATTACAGTGGTGATTCCCTGCTTTAATGAAGAGGATGCGCTGATGATATATTACTGGGAGATGGAAAAGGTCATGGAGGAGATGAAAGAGGCAGAGTTTGAACTGTTGTTTGTGGATGATGGTTCTGCGGATCATTCTCTTGCGATTATGAAAAAGCTTCATGAGAAGGATAAAAGGTGCAGATATCTTTCCTTTTCCCGTAATTTTGGAAAAGAGGCCGCAATTTATGCAGGGCTCAAAAACGCGAAAGGGGATTATGTTGCGGTAATGGATGTGGATCTGCAGGATCCTCCTGCTCTCCTTCCGAAAATGTACCGGATATTACAGGAGGAAGATTTTGACAATGTGGCAACAAAGAGGGCAGACAGAGCAGGTGAACCGAGAATCCGTTCTTTTTTGTCTGAGAGTTTTTACAAATTCATCAATAAAATTTCAGGAACAGAGATTGTGGACGGGGCGAGGGATTACCGCCTGATGAGGCGGAAAATGGTGGATGCGGTATTGGAAATGAGTGAGTATAACCGCTTTTCCAAAGGGATATTCGAATGGGTTGGTTTCCGGACGAAATGGCTGGAATTTGATCATGTGGACCGAAGTGCAGGGAAAACAAAGTGGTCTGTCGGGAAGCTGTTTCGGTACTCTCTGGAAGGGATTACGGGATTTTCTGTGGCGCCTTTATCTTTGGCAGCGGTGATCGGGGTTTTGTTTTGCATGCTGTCTTTTATTATGATCCTGGTGATTATTATGAGAACTGCGATCTGGGGAGACCCGGTAGCGGGGTGGCCTTCGCTGGTGTGCATCATCTTTCTCGTAAGCGGGATCCAGCTGTTTTGTACAGGAATCGTAGGACAGTATTTATCAAAAACTTATCTGGAAACAAAGCACAGGCCGATTTTTATCCTTCGGGAGTCCAGTGAGGAGGGGGAGCAGTGAGAACACGGAAAAAGGGTCGTTGGGAACAGAAGGAGGTGCTGTGCTGTGCAGCTCTGGGAATTTTGACCATTGGATTGTGTCTGCTGCTTTGCGGAACTGACCGGGTATTTGGATCGAAAGTGGACTGGATCAGTCAGCATAGTGTGATCGCGGATTATTTCCGGCAGCAATTTTATGATACGGGGGAGCTGTTTCCGGAATTTGCGGCAAACTTAGGAGGCGGGCAGAATATCTACAATTTTGCTTATTACGGTTTGGATAGTCCTGTGATCTTAGTCTCGTATCTGTTTCCTTTTGTAAAAATGGGTGATTATCTGATGGGAGCGTCTGTTGTGCTGCTTGGGAGTGCCGTGATCCTGCTGTACTGCTGGCTGAGGGCAAGGAGATTTTCCAGGAAGATCGCTTTCGGAACTGCAGTGATGTTTTTGCTGGCAGGGCCTATGATTTTCCATTCTTATAATCATGTAATGTTTGTAAATTATATGCCCTTTTTGTGTATGGGACTTTGGGGAATTGACAGGTATTTTGAAAAGAAAAAGGGAGTATTGTTTACCGTAAGCACCTTTTTGATGATCATGACCAGTTTTTATTTTAGTATTTGCGGGATACTGGTACTGGTCTTGTATGGACTCCACCGCTATTTTCATGTGGAAAGCCTGCGGGGGACAAGGGTAACAATCCGGGGATTTCTGAAGGATGGAATCTGCTTTGGGATGCACTTGCTTGTGGCTGTGATGATGAGCGGGGTGCTGCTGGTGCCTGCGGCACTGGCTCTGAGCGGAAGAGGCGGAGCAAGAGGCGGGACTGACCTGGCGGAGCTTCTGTGCCCGGGAATGGAGATATGGCGTTTTGTATACTCAGGGTATGGAATCGGGCTGACTACACTGGTAATTACGGTTTTGATTTCAGGGCTTTTTTATAAAAAGCTGTATGAGAGGGTGCTGGCGTATGGAACAGTGATCGTTTTGATCTTTCCGGTGTTTTCCTGGGCGCTGAACGGAGGTCTCTATATCCGGGACAAGGCTTTGATTCCTTTTTTGCCGCTATTATGCTACATGATTGCTTATTATCTTGATAAGATGGAGAAAGGGGAGATCTCGTTTTTGCGTGGGATCCTGTCCTGCTTTTTGACGCTTGTTTTGTTATATCCGGGGCGTGAAAGTGCAGGAAATTCCAGATATTGGTCCCTGATTCTGGCAGACGGGGCTATTATGAGTGTGTGTATTCTGGTGTTTTACAGGAAAAAGAAAGTTGGTTTTTTGGTGATTCCTCCTATCGCTTTTCTGCTGGTGTTTGCAGGTGCGTATCACAGCGGGGCAGACAGGATGCTGGATAAGGAATTTTATGAGGAGATAACAGAGGCGGAAATCGGGGAAGCGATGGAAAAGGTATTGGAAGAAGACAGGGGATTTTATCGGATGGAGCAGCTGGGGACTGGGACGGAAAATACGGCAAATCTGAACAGGATCTGGAGTATGGGGCAATATGTGTCATCTGTTTATTCTTCTTCCTATCATGCCGATTATGCTGATTTCCGGCAGAATGTGTTTGAAACGGAGGAGCCTCTGCGAAATTTCCTGATGCAGCCTGTTTCCAGAAATCCGTTGTTCCAGAAATTTATGGGCGTAAAGTATCTGATTGTAAATGCTGATGGAGAGGATGCTGAGAAGGGGATTCCGGGGTATGAGCTTTATGATTGGACTGGCAATGTGGAGATTTATCGTAATGAAAATGTTTCCCCGGTTATTTATGGAACGGACAGGGTGATTTCAGAGAAGATCTATCAAGGGCTGGAGTTTCCATATAACCAGCTGGCGCTGATGGATCATGCGGTTGCAGAGAACGGAAATGCGTATAGGGATAGCAGTGTGCCGGAAAAGGTGTATCCGGCAGATTTTATGCTTCCGGAAATGGAGGAAGAGGGCAGTACAATTGAAAAGACTGACGCAGGATATCATATTAAAATGAAAAATAGGGAGGGAGTTTCCGTTTCTTTAGGGACGGATAAGGTACCGGAAGAAAGTTGTATACTATTCCTGCAATTTAAGGTAAGAAATCATAAACCGTCAAATGACGTGGGCATCTGGGTAGAAAGGGAGAAGAATACTTTATGTGCGGAGAATCATCTCTATTATAATGGAAACACGACCTTTACCTATGCAGTCCTTTTAAAACCGGGGCAGAAGGAAGCGGCAGTGGATCTGAACAAAGGGGATTATGAAATACTGGAGATACAGAGCTGTTTATTTCCCTGGTCAGAGCAGATATCCCGTAAATATAGCCAAAGCCTTTACCAGTCAGAGTTTGTCCCGGATAAGACGCTGACAAAAGGAAACCGGATCGCGGGAAATATTGATATGAAAAAGGACGGTTTCCTGATCACTACGATTCCCTATGAAGAAAATTTCCGGGTATTGGCGGATGGAGAGGAAGTCTCCTGTGAAAAAGTGAATACAGCATTTCTGGGTCTGACATTAAAGGCAGGGGCACATAGTATAGAAATCATCTATCGCGCTCCCGGGCTGCAGGCAGGAAAGATGCTGTCCATTGCAGGGATTCTTATGTTTGCGGGAATTTGCATTAAGGAAAGTTTCGCAGCACGTTGCAGGTAGCATATGCCCTGATTTGGCTGGGGAGATAGACAGCGTTTACCAGGTATAAAGAGATAACATTGTAAAGATAGCGCGGAATTTGTCGAACGATTTTCTTTGGCAGATTCTGCGTTTTGTGTTATGCTTGGGTTAGTAACGGGACATCTGGTTCCTGAGATCTGTTTTCATTTCATTGCTTCCAATCGAAGCAGCATTCCAATGAAATCATATAAGGAGGGTATTTATGAGGAATAAATTACAGCAATTGTTTCCTACAATTAAGAGCAGGAAGGAAATAATGGAGGAGATTCAAGGGAATGATACATTGTCAGCTATGTTTTCTGAGTGGACAGAGGAGCAGCAGGAGGAATTTTTAGATTTTACTACCGGTGCAAGGGGAGTTAGAATCTTGTATGATTCATTTTTTAGGGAAATTTTGAATCCCGAAACTGTTCCGGAGCGTTTAAATGACCTGCTTTCCCTTCTTTTGGGAAAGAAAGTTCGGATTCTTCATGTTTTGCCTTCTGATAATTCCAGGCTTGGGGATGAATCCTCATTGGTGATTATGGATATTGTAGTGCAATTAGACGATGGCGCAAACTTCTGCAGAAATATCTTTTTATTCCCCTTGACATATTTTATGAGAGCCTTCAAAATAAAGGTATCAGGAACAAACTTGATGCATGGCTGGCATTTCTCTACAGCGATGATCCGGAAACGATTTCCTTTATTATAAAACAGTACCCGGATTTTAAAGCCATGTACGCACATATTTATGATATTTGTCAGAATATAGAGAAGGTGATGGGGATGTTTTCAAAAGAACTGAGGGAATTAGATAGAAATACTGTTCAGCTAATGATTGATGAAATGCAGGGTACGATCAATGAGCAGCAGGGTACGATCAATGAGCAGCAGGGTACGATCAATGAGCAGCAGGGTACGATCAATGAGCAGCAGGGTACGATCAATGAGCAGCAGAATACTATTCAGGAACTGCAGACGTTGGTTGACAATTTACGCAAAGAATTAGCGGAAACCCGGATACATAAGGAAGGAAAATAAAAGCAGCAGGATAACTATGGGCTGAACTGCCGGGGATAAAAATATTTAGAAATTTCGGAGGATAAGCAGCATGAAGAAATGGGCAAGGGCAAGATATCAGTTAAATCTGCCATTAGGAGAGAATGGAACCAAGGTGACGGCATCACCGGAGCATCTGGCTCTGGCGCGGGAGGCCGGACGGGAGGGAATGGTACTTCTGAAGAACAGAAACCGGATCCTGCCTGTAAATTCCGACACAGGTCTTGCTTTATTTGGAAAAGGTGTGTTTGATTATGTAAAGGGAGGCGGAGGAAGCGGTGATGTGACAGTTTCCCATATCCGCAATTTGTATGACGGACTCACCATGCGGGAAAAACCTGCGCGGATTTTTGAGCCGCTGGCAGAGTATTATAGGGAAAATGTGGAGAAACAGTATCGGGAGGGTGCAATACCGGGGATGATCGTGGAGCCGGAGATACCGGGTGAGCTTCTGGAAGAGGCAAAGAAGTTTACGGATACTGCGGTTGTCGTGATCAGCCGTTTTTCAGGAGAGGGCTGGGATCGGCAGTGTGTGGCCTATGAGGGGCAGGTCCCTTCCGAAGCAGAGCAGGCCAGGCGGAGCAGCCTGATTTTTGAAAAAAGTGATTATTATCTCACGGCAAAAGAAGAGGCAATGGTTGATACGGTAAAAGAAAATTTTGCCAAGGTAATTGTAGTTCTTAATGTTGGGGGAATGGTAGATACCACCTGGTTTGCAGAGGATGACCAAATCTCCTCTGTGCTGATGGCATGGCAGGGTGGCATGGAAGGCGGAGTTGCCATGGCAGACGTGCTTCTTGGGGAAGTGAATCCGTCCGGTAAGCTTTCCGATACCTTTGCCAAAAGCCTGGAGGCTTATCCATCCACAGAGAATTTCCACGAATCTCCGGATTATGTGGATTACACAGAGGATATCTATGTGGGCTATCGCTACTTTGAAACCATGAATCAGGGGAAGAGCCAGGTAAACTATCCCTTTGGATTCGGTCTGTCTTATACGGACTTTCAGATGACCCCTCTTTGGGCAGGCGAAAAAGACGGACAGATTTCCGTAGGTGTCCAGGTGAGAAATACAGGCGCTTATGCAGGGAAAGAAGTTGTCCAGGTTTACGTCTGTGCACCACAGGGACTTCTCGGAAAGGCTGCAAAATCACTGATTGCCTTTGAAAAGACGAAAGAACTGAAGCCTTGTGAATCCCAGGTACTTACCCTTACCTTCCCTGTAGCTTCCATGGCATCCTATGATGACCTTGGAAAAGTGGCAAAATCCGCTTATGTGCTGGAAAAGGGCGTATACCGTTTCTTTGTTGGAAATTCTGTACGGGACGGCCGGCTGCTGGATTATACCTGGTCAACGGAAGAAAATATCGTGACTCAGCAGCTTCAGGAGAAAGGTGCCCCGTCAAAGTTAAAGAAACGTCTCCTTGCAGACGGAAGTTATGAACTGCTTCCTCCTCGCACGCCGAATGACCATAGGGAGAATGGTCTTGGCTGGAGCGGTGAGGAGACAGAGGGAATCACTCCGGCTGTGCGCTACCGCGGGCGTTATGAACTTTGGCCATCCGATCCGGTGGAAAGGATCATGCTGGACGATGTTGCATCCGGGAAAAACACTCTGGAAGAATTTATGGACCAGCTTTCTGTAGAAGACCTGACAGAGCTTCTTGGCGGCCAGCCCAATACAGGTGTTGCCAATACTTTTGGCTTTGGCAACCTTCCGGAATACGGTGTTCCGAATCTGATGACTGCAGATGGGCCTGCAGGACTTCGGATCGCTCCGGAATGCGGTATTTATACAACCGCATGGCCATGTGCTACGCTTCTGGCCTGCACCTGGAACAGGGATCTTGTAAAAGCCGTAGGATATGCGGGCGCAGGAGAAGTGAAAGAAAATAACATTTCCGTATGGCTGACTCCTGCATTAAATATTCACAGAAGTCCTCTCTGCGGAAGGAATTTTGAATATTATTCCGAAGATCCCTTCCTTGCAGGAGAAATGGCGGCAGCCATGGTAGATGGGATTCAGTCCAGGGGAATTGCGGCTACAGTGAAGCATTTTGCATGCAATAATAAAGAAACAAACCGGAAGGAAAGCGATTCCCGTGTATCAGAGCGCGCCCTCCGTGAGATTTATCTGAAAGGTTTTGAGATCATCGTGAAGAAATCCCAGCCATGGGCTTTGATGACCGCATACAACATGATCAACGGACACCGTGCATCCGAAAACAAAGAGCTTCTGGAAGACATCCTGCGGGGCGAGTGGGGCTACCAGGGAGTAATCACCACAGACTGGTGGACCAAAGGGGAGCACTACAAAGAGGCAAAAGCAGGAAACGACATTAAAATGGGAACCGGATATCCTGAGCGGGTTCTGATGGCTTTGGAAAAAGGCCTGATCACAAAAGAGGAGATCAAAAGCTGTGCAAGAAGAGTGCTGGAAATGATCCTGAAAACAGACTGATCTGTCCTGCGTGAGATGTAACCGGATTATGGAGAATTATTACAGATAAAATACAAAGCTCTTGACAACAGGGGAAGTTCATCTTATTATTTTCTATAAGTATGTTTGAAGAAAATAATAAGATGAACGAATGCTTTCCCTTTTTGAGAGGAACATAGACTGAAGCAGTGTATGAGAAACAGTCGGTCTTTCTGTTAAGAAGGGCGGGCTGTTTTTCTTGTTATGATACAGAGGGCGAATACGATACGGAGAAAGGTGAGGTAGAGTACACATGAAAAATTGGGATGAAGTGAATCTCGTTTCGGAATTCTCAGAGCAGGGAGTGGATTGCTATCGTCTGGAAGGCGGCAATTATGAAAATGAGTATTACGTGATTTCCGAAGCAGAAACGAGGAAACTGCTGAATACACCGGAGATTGTGGGATATGAGGTGTATCACTGTCTGATTCCGTCCACAGCGCAGATGATGTATTATTTTAAAGAGCAGAAGAAAGTAACAACAGCCAACATTCTTTCTATATTGCGCGGAGCATTGAACTATCCACTGGAAGAAAGCTGCTACAGAGAGCATATCCGTGTTCATGATATCAGTTTCCTGTCCAGTGAGCGGGTTTTTGAGCATAATGAGATTGCAGGACTGGAGATTAAATATAGTAAGCTGACCATGGTTCCTGACAGCACGCTGCTCATTGGCGATATTATCGCTTCAGGTGAGACGCTCATTCACTGCCTGCGCTATGTAACGGATTTTTACCGCAGCAATGGTGCTAAGCTTCGGAACATTATTATCTTTACCATTGGAGGAACAAAGGGAATTGACCTTCTGGAGCGCCTTACTAAGGAAATACGGGAATTCTGGCCGGATTTCGAAGGCTTTATTGCTGTTTATTACGAAGGCATTTTCAGCACCTATCAGGACAAGGGCGTGTCCGGAATCAATCTTCCGGATGTGGATTTCTTTTGGAAGGATGGAATCATTGCACCGGAATTCCGCAGAGAGACTTTGTCCATGCGCAATCCGCTGTTTGAAAAATGTATTATCTATGACGGCGGAGCGAGACGCTATGAGATCCATGAGCATGTGAAAGAGGTTCTGGAATTCTGGGAGGGAATGCTGGAGCGTGCGGATAGAATTGATATGAGAGAACTTCTGGAAGAGAAGCTGGGGTATCCTCTGCCTGTAGGATATGAAGAATGGCTTCACTATAATCATTATGAGAAGCTTCCTTCTGTGCAGACGGAATGGCTTTATAAGCAGGAACTTGGCTATATAGAGAGCCTGAAAGACGTAACACTTCGGGAAATCGCAGAGCAGAGGATCCATGAATTTAAAACTACACTGCGTAAATATATTATTTAGGATTTGCTTTATTGAGAAAATACATTATAATAAAATACTGGATTGAGGAAATTTTTAACAAGGGAGAGACGAGAGATGAGTACAAAAGGAAAAGCAGAAACAGCGGATATCGATTATGCAGAGTGCGCTGTACCTGGGGAGAGCAGAAGAAGCCTTCTGACGATGTTTATGATCATGCTGGGATTTACCTTTTTTTCAGCAAGTATGTGGGTTGGCCAGGAACTGGCTGACGGACTGGATTTCGGCGGATTTATCGGCGCGCTGATTCTGGGAGGTGTGATCCTGGGGCTGTATACCGGTCTTCTGGGATATGTAGGTGCAAAAACAGGACTGAGTCTGGATCTTCTTGCACGCAGAGCATTTGGAACGAAAGGTTCTTACCTGCCCTCTGCCATGATCAGCTTTACACAGATCGGATGGTTCGGTGTTGGAATCGCCATGTTCGCGATTCCGGTGGCAAATGAACTTCTGGGCGGAAGCACTACAGCGCAGTGGGTGCTGGTGATCGTGGCAGGTGTTTGTATGACCGCATCCGCATATTTTGGAATTAAATCCCTGACGATCGTCAGCTATATTGCAGTACCTCTGGTAGCGGTTCTGGGTACGGTTGCCATGATTATGGCAGTTCAGAGAGGGGAAGGAACGATCATTGATCAGTTTGCTGTTTCCAGCGGTTCTCTGACAATTGTAGGAGGGGCAGGACTGGTAGTAGGATCTTTTGTATCCGGCGGAACTGCGACACCAAACTTTACCCGGTTTGCAAAGAACGGAAAAGTGGGAGCCATTACCACAGTTGTTGCATTTTTTATCGGCAACTCCCTGATGTTCTTTTTCGGTGCGGTATCCTCTATCTTTGTAGGCGGAAATGATATTTTTGAGGTTATGATCCGTTTGAACCTGTTTTACCTGGCAGTGCTGGTTCTGGGACTGAATATCTGGACAACAAATGATAATGCACTGTATTCTGCAGGGCTTGGCCTTGCAAACATCTTCCATCAGAAGAAAAAACCAATGGTTTTGATTTCCGGTATTATCGGAACAGCTGCCGCTGTGTGGCTGTATTACAATTTCTGTGGCTGGCTGAACGTCCTGAACTGTACTCTTCCTCCTGTGGGAATTATCCTGGTACTGGGCTACTTCATGAACAGGGAAGAATATAAAGACGAAGATAAAAATCTGAAAACCGTAGACTGGTTTGCTGTTGCGGGAGTGATCCTTGGGGCAGTGGTAGCAAATGTGCTTCATTGGGGAATTGCGTCCATCAACGGTATGGTGATCGCGGCAGTATGCTACTGCATCGGACAGGCTGTCAATAAGAAATAATTGCGAGATGAGCAAAAAAAGAAGTACAAAACGAAGAAAAACCGGGAGGCAGAGGAGAAATCTTCCTGCTCTTTATAAAATAACAGCATTACTGCTGGCGGGAATTCTGAGCCTGTCAGGATATGATTACTATCAGACTGGGAGTTTTACCAATACCCTGGAGACAGCTGGCAGGATTGCAGATTACATGATTGAACTGCCGGATCATATTGCCGGGTTCGGAGAAGAGGCAAAACGGTTTTTTAAAGGAGATGTCAGCAGCCTTAAGGAAATTCCGGAGTATACCGGAGAACCTTACGTAATCGTAAATGGAAATATCCCTTCTTTTACAGAGGAAGAGAGAAATGCAGAACCCTATGAATTCTATAGTGAGCAGGACTCTTTAGGGCGGTGCGGTTATGCGGAGGCGAAAGTCAGCAGGTCGCTGATGCCCACAGAAGAAAGAGAGGCAATCGGAGCGGTCAGGCCCTCCGGCTGGCACACAGTGAAATACGATATCATTGACGGAAAGTATCTGTATAACCGTTGCCATCTCATCGGTTACCAGCTTACCGGAGAAAATGCAAATGAGTGTAATCTTATTACAGGAACAAGATACCTGAATGTGACAGGAATGCTTCCCTTTGAAAACCTGGTGACGGACTATATCCGGGAAACCGGAGACTGCGTCATGTATCGCGTTACCCCCGTTTATGAGGGAAATAACCTGGTAGCCAGCGGAGTTCAGATGGAAGCAGAATCCTTGAACAGCAGTGAAATCTGCTTTAATATCTTTGTGTTTAATATACAGCCGGGAATCGGAATTGACTATGCAAACGGGAACAGCTGGCTTGCGTAGAAACGGAGATACATATGATACAATTATTCTAAAAAAAGAAGGCCCGACGGGCCTTCTTTTAAATGATGCCTGTATTTCTTACAGCGCCTTCCCTGTCAGCATTTCATATGCCTGAAGGTATTTATCAATGGTCTTTTCAACAATCTCCTCCGGCAGTGTCCAGTCGTTGTCCGGATTGGCTTTCAGCCAGTCACGTGCGAACTGCTTGTCAAAGGATGGCTGTCCGTGGCCTGCTTCATAGCCGTCTGCCGGCCAGAAACGGGAGCTGTCCGGTGTGAGCATTTCGTCACCGATGACAACATTTCCGTTTTCATCAAGACCGAACTCGAACTTGGTGTCAGCGATGATAATGCCGCGGCTGAGGGCATAATCTGCGCACTTTTTGTAAAGGGCAATGGTGCAGTCACGAAGCTTGGCTGCATATTCCTCTCCCTTGCCTGGGAAATATTTTTCCAGATGGGCGATACTCTGTTCATAGGAAATATTTTCGTCATGGTCACCCAGCTCTGCCTTGGTGGACGGGGTGTAGATGGGCTCCGGGAGCTTGTCGGATTCTTTCAGTCCCTCCGGGAGTTTAATACCGCATACGGTTCCGGTTTTCTGATAGCTTGCCCATCCGCTTCCGGTAATGTATCCGCGGACAATGCATTCAATAGGAAGCATGTTAAGCTTGCGGCACATCATGCTGTTGCCGTCAAAACGGGGCTGCTGGAAAAATTCCGGCATGTCTTTTACGTCTACGGAAATCATATGGTTGGGAAGAATATCCTCTGTCAGGTCAAACCAGAATTTTGACATCTGAGTAAGTACGGTTCCTTTTTTGGTTACGTTGTTCTTCAGGATGACATCAAAGCAGCTGATCCGGTCAGTTGCAACCATGATCAGGCTGTCACCATTGTCATAGATTTCTCTGACTTTACCTTCTTTGATAGGTTTCATTTCAATACTCATATGGCTACTCCAGTCTTAAATAATAATTTATTTACTACCATCTTAGTTAACCAGATTTCTCGAGAAAAATCAATAGTATTTTCCGCTATTTTCATAGTTACATTTCACGGGGCAGGGAAGGGGCTCGGGGCGGGGAAGGACACCTGTCTGTGAGCGCTGCGGTTTCGGAGCATAAGAAACAGTAAGTTTCCTGTACCTCTGCTAAAAGTGTTCAGAAAATTCGTGAACTCGCCTGACGGCTCAGACAGCACGGATTTTCTGAACAACGCAGAAGTACAGAAAACAAACTGTTTCTAAAGCTCCTGCAAATGCAGCGCTCACAGACAGGTGTCCTTCCCCGCCCCGCAGCCCCTTCCCTGCCCCGTGAAATGTAACTTTTCATGAGAAAAGGAAAGCGTATTTTGGGGACATCTCTTGACAGATTGATTAAGTATGCTTATACTAACTTTGGCAAGGATTTTTTTCGGCTAAGTCACATAAGATGAATGGGGAGATAGAATATGACATTAAAAGATTTGTCAATCGGAAAGACGGCCGTTGTTACGGAAGTAGGCGGGGAGGGGGCGCTGCGCCAGCACTTTCTGGATATGGGGGTGATTCCCGGGGCAGAGGTGACCCTTGTGAAATATGCGCCTATGGGGGACCCCATGGAGCTCAGGCTTCATGGATATGAGCTTACCCTGCGCCTTAAAGACGCGGAAAAAATTAAAATTGAGCCCTTGGCAAAAGCAAAGGAGAAAGACTGGGGTGTGGAAGAAGGCAGAGAACGGCACAAGGCCGAGCACCCGGGCCTGGGCGAAGGGGGAAAATATCATGTAAAAGCAGATGAAAATCCGCTGCCTGAGGGAGAAACCTTAACCTTTGCACTTGCGGGAAACCAGAACTGCGGAAAGACAACGCTGTTTAATCAGCTTACCGGCTCTAACCAGCATGTGGGAAATTTCCCCGGTGTCACGGTCGACCGAAAGAGCGGCTCGATTAAAGGCTATGCAGACACAGAGATTACGGACCTTCCCGGAATTTACTCCATGTCTCCATACAGCAGCGAGGAAATTGTAACCCGGCGCTTTATTATTGACGAAAAACCGAAGGGCATTATTAACATTGTTGATGCCACAAACATTGAGCGGAACCTGTACTTGACGATGCAGCTTATGGAACTGGATGTACCTATGGTACTGGCCTTAAATATGATGGATGAGATTCGGGGAAACGGCGGCTCCATCCGCATTAATGAAATGGAAGAAATGCTGGGAATCCCGGTAGTTCCTATTGCAGCTGCCAAAAACGAGGGTGTAGATGAGCTGATCGAACATGCCCTCCATGTGGCAAAATATCAGGAACGCCCGGGGAGAACGGATTTCTGTGATAAAGACGAGCACAATGGTTCTGTACATAGATGCCTTCACGGAATCATGCATCTGATTGAAGACCATGCCCGCGATGCCGGGATACCGGTTCGTTTTGCAGCGACCAAGCTGGTAGAAGGAGATTCTGTAATTTTGGAACGCCTGAAGCTTTCAGAAAATGAAAAGGAAATGATGGAGCATATCATCTGCCAGATGGAAGAAGAGCGGGGAATTGACCGGTCTGCCGCTATTGCAGATATGCGCTTTGACTTTATTCAGAAGCTGGTGGATGCGACTGTTGTAAAGCCCAAGGAAAGCAGGGAGCATGCAAGAAGCCGCAGGATCGATCAGGTTCTCACAGGGAAACATACGGCAATTCCCTGTTTTATCGGCATTATGGCCCTGGTTTTCTGGCTGACTTTTAATGTAATCGGAGCTGGGCTTCAGGGAGTACTGGAAGCCGCCATCGGGCAGCTGACGGATCTTGCAGATAAGACTATGACTGCATGGCATGTAAACAGTGCAGTACATTCCCTTGTGATTGATGGAATCTTCAATGGTGTGGGAAGTGTATTAAGCTTTCTGCCTATTATTGTAACATTGTTCTTTTTCCTGTCTCTTTTGGAGGATACGGGATATATGGCCAGGGTGGCTTTTGTGATGGATAAGCTCCTTCGTAAAATCGGCCTGTCCGGCCGGAGTATCGTGCCTATGCTTATTGGCTTTGGATGTACGGTTCCCGGCGTAATGGCAAGCAGAACGCTTCCTTCTGAGCGTGACCGTAAGATGACGATCATGCTGACGCCTTTTATGAGCTGCTCTGCAAAACTGCCTATTTATGCTTTTTTCACTGCCGCTTTTTTCCCGAAGCGGGGCGGATTTGTGATGATTGGATTATATGTGGTGGGAATCATTGTGGGAATTTTGACTGCCCTGGTATTTAAGAACAGCATTTTCAGGGGAGAAGCAGTTCCTTTTGTTATGGAGCTTCCCAATTACCGTATGCCCGGGGCAAAAAATGTTGCGCAGCTTTTATGGGAAAAAGCAAAGGATTTCCTGCAGAGAGCATTTACGGTGATTTTTATTGCAACGATCGTGATCTGGTTTTTGCAGACCTTCAGCCTGAACCTTAGTATGGTCACAGATTCCAGAGATAGTATACTGGCAGGAATCGCAGGCTTTATTGCACCTGTTTTCAAACCCATTGGATTCGGAGACTGGAGAATTTCCACAGCCCTGATTTCCGGCTTTATGGCAAAGGAAAGCGTAGTTTCTACCCTGACGATCCTTTTTGGGGATATTGTGGGATTGCAGGCTGCAGTGACCCCTCTTTCTGCTATGGCGCTCCTTGTGTTCTGTCTTTTGTATACCCCCTGTGTTGCGGCAATTGCGTCTGTGAAGCGGGAGCTTGGTACTAAGTGGGCAGCAGGCGTTGTGGTTGGACAGTGTGCGATTGCGTGGGTCTGTGCATGGATCGTTTATATGATGGGAATGCTTATGGGAGCAGCATAAGATGTGCCTTAAGCAGAGATGAGGGATGAGAATGGAAAGACAGATCGATAACTTGCTGCATGGTGTGCAGTTTAAGCAGCTGATGGAATACAGGATCGCGGAAATCCGGGAGAAGTATGATCTGCGAAAAGTTGACATTGAAATTCTGTACTATTTATCCAAAAGCAGCGGCAGAAATACATCGAAAGATATTAAAACGGATACGAAAATTAACAAGGGACATATTTCCCAGTCGATTGACCGTTTGCAGAAGCAGGGGCTTCTGATATTCGTTCCCGATGAGGATGACAGGAGATGCGTACATTTAAGCATCACGGATCAGGCAAGGCCAGTGGTACAGAATATTGAAACTGTCTGGAATGAGTTAAACAATATTATTTTTGAGGGGATCACGGAGGAGGAGAAGCAGGTTCTCTCTGTGGTTGCAGGCAAGATTGCCAGAAATATGGAAAACGCCCTGAAAGAACAGGGAAAGCAGTAAGAACGGGGAAAAATTGGATATTTTGAAAGAGACAATTTTGGTATAAGATGATAGATAAGTTTAACCGATATTTTGAGAGAAAGGATTTTATACATGTCATCCAGTCATAACAATCAGAAAAAAATTGCAGTAATTAATGATCTGTCGGGATTCGGGCGCTGTTCCCTGACAATAGCGATTCCCATTATTTCCGTGATGAAGATTCAGTGCTGCCCTGTGCCTACATCCATTTTTTCCAATCACACAGGCTTTGAGAGCTATTTCTTTGAGGACTACACAGATAGAATGCAGTCCTATATTGACCAATGGAAAAAACTGGGGCTTGCTTTTGACGGGATCAGTACCGGTTTTCTGGGGTCAAAGGAGCAGATTCAGATCGTATTGCGCTTCCTTGAGGATTTTAAAACGAAGGACAATGTGGTACTCATTGATCCTGTGATGGGAGATTACGGAAAGACATACTCCACTTATACCAGGGAAATGTGCACGGAAATGAAAAAGCTGGTCACGCATGCGGATATCCTTACACCCAATCTGACGGAGGCCTGCATTTTGACGGGTACACCCTATCATCCGGAAAAATGGCATATGTGTGAGATCATTGCCCTTGCGGCAAAGATTGCAGAAATGGGACCGGAGAAAATCGTGATCACCGGAATTCCCCAGGGAGAATTTATTGCAAATCTTTGCTATGAAAAGGGAAAAGAGCCAAGGTTTATGCGAACCCATAAGGTAGGAACCCAGCGTCCCGGTACAGGAGACGTGTTCGCTGCTATTATCGCGGCAGATGCGGTGAATGGAGTGGATTTTCAGGACTCCGTTCGTAAGGCATCACGCTTTGTAAAGAAATGTATTCTGAAATCTATAGAAATGGATCTGCCTCTTACAGACGGCGTGTGCTTTGAAGAATTGCTTGGGACTTTAAAGTAAGTTCATCCGAAAAAATACCGGGAAAAGAAAATTATCATGGATACGATCTTATATGAAGTACATCACAACCTGTATGTAAATCTGACAAACAAATGTCCCTGCGTATGTACCTTCTGCCTGCGCCAGACCAGGGACCATATGGAAAATTCCGGCTCCCTGTGGCTTTCCCATACGCCGTCTCTTGAGGAAGTTCTTGGGGAATTTGGGAAATTTGATATGAGTAAGTATGAAGAGGTGGTATTCGGGCTGGGGAATCTGATCCATAAAAAAGAAGTGCCCCTCTTCTGAAAGGACTGGCAGATACGGTTTCCATCAGCCTGAATACTCCTGATGCGAAGGAATATGAGAAGCTGGTGCGCTGAAATTTGCAGGGAAATCGGTGCAGTCTACCGCATCCGCCCTTGGGAAGACTGACAATGACGGAGGGAAGCCTGTAAAAACAGCCCTCTTCTGTCTTTTAACGTATGGGACAGAAGAGGGCTTTATTTTTATTTAAACAATATCGTCACGTTTTACATATCCCGGTCTTTCCGGATCTGCAATGATTTCTTTGGCGTGAATTACCTGTGCCCATTTATCAACTACCTGATTTTCAATATGGACATCTTTGCCGATAATGGTATTTGCCAGAATTACGCTGTTTCTCACAACAGCTCCTTTCTTGATCTGGCAGCCACGTCCGATTACGGAATTCTCCACAGTACCTTCAATGCGGCATCCGTTGGAAACTACGGAATTTCTGATCTCTGCACCGTCAAAATACTGAGTCGGGCAGGAGTCTGTGGTTCTGGTATAGATTGGCCACTTCGGATCAAACAGATCAGTTGCCTGTTTAAAATCAATCAAATCGATATTTGCATCATAATAACTCTTGAAGTCTGTAATGGTTGCAAAATAACCGCGATGGGCAACGCCGCGCACATCTAGCTCAGCGCATTCAATATTTACGATCTGGGGCAGAGTGTACATGGAAGACAGCTTACGTCCCTTCTTGATCAGTTCTACAAAAAGGTCTTTCTTCATAATATAAGTATCCATGAAGATGTTGCGGTCTTTCTTGTTTCCGCGGTTCTTCTCAATGGAGTCCACACCCTTTTGCTTGTTCAGGTTGAGAACATCACAGTTGAGATAAGCTTCTCTTGCGGTATCAACTTTGTGATATAACAAAGTGATGTCTGAGCCGGAGGCAATATGAGTCTCAAGAAGCGTATCAAAGTTCTGGGTGTAAACCATGTAACTGGGAGCAATGACTACATAGGGCTGATGCATTCTTTCAATGATTTCAATGTTCTCATAGAATGCGGCAATGTCCGTATTGTAGAAATCGTTTGCGGAGCTTGTCTCAGAGAAAAGAAGCTGAAGCTTGCCGCGCTTGGAGTTAATGTTGTAATGACGGCCTGTCCCAAGGTGCTCTGCCAGGGAACGAGGTTTCTTTCTTGCATATACCTGGATACGGTCGATCCCGCTGTTGCTCATGTTGGAAATCGGGAAGTCGATCACGCGATATCTACCAAGGAAGGAAAAGGCTCCGATAGGACGATAGTCCTGCATTCCTTCTACATTAATATGAGTTGCGGATGAAGTTACAATTCCGAATGCCTGGCTCATGTTATTCTACCCCCTTAACATTTTTTGCAACGAGTTCGATGTTTTCGCTGTCTGCGCTTCCCACAACAGCACCGCTGCCGATTTTTATATTATCAGCAACAAGCGCACGGGTTACAACCGCGCCGGGTTCTACAACTGCACCCGGCATCAGAACGGTGTCAATGACCTTCGCACCCTGGCCGACGGTTGCACCTGTAAAGAGAACGGAGTTCTTGACTTCCCCTTCAATGCGGCAGCCCTGTGTGATAAATGCACGGTCGATTTTCGCATCCGGTCCGATATACTGCGGAAGAGCAGTGACATCTTCCGTGTAAATCTTCCATGTGTTGTCATGGAGATTCAGCTCATTCTTTTCGTCCAGAAGATCCATATTTGCTTCCCATAAGGAATCAATGGTTCCTACATCTTTCCAGTAACCTTCGAACTCGTAAGCGATAAGAGTTTTACCGTCGTTCAGAAGGGTAGGGATAATATCCTTGCCAAAGTCATGATGAGAATCCGGGTTCTTCATATCGGAGACAAGCAGCTTGCGCAGAGTCTTCCAGTTAAAGATATAAATACCCATAGAAGCAAGATTGCTCTTGGGCTCTGCCGGTTTCTCCTCGAATTCCACAATACGTCCGTTTTCGTCTGTATTCATGATACCGAAGCGGCTGGCTTCCTTCATGGGAACGCCGATAACTGCGATGGTTGCATCTGCATTATGCTCTTTATGGCATGCAAGCATTTTGGCATAGTTCATTTTGTAAATATGATCACCGGAGAGAATCAGAAGATATTCCGGATCATAGCTGTCAATAAAATCAATGTTCTGTGAAATCGCATCTGCGGTTCCGCGGTAAACATCCAGATCCGCATCCGCTTTTTCACGCGGGGGAAGTACGTATACTCCGCTGTCTTTCGTATCAAGACCCCAGCGGCGTCCTGCTGCAACATAGCTGTTCAGAAGAACGGATTCATACTGGGTAAGTACTCCTACAACATCAATTCCGCTATTGGCACAGTTGCTGAGGGGGAAATCAACGATACGGTATTTACCGCCATATGAAACTGCAGGTTTTGCCACTTTATTGGTAAGATCATGCAGACGACTTCCACGGCCACCGGCCAGAATCATTGCTAACATATTGTTTTGTTTCATAGTGAACCCTCACTTTCCTTTTATATGAATATATTATACAATTATTTGTAAAATCTTTCCACATTTTTGTGCAAAAAAATTATATTTTATTTGTCAAAATTCGAAATTTTTTGTCGAAACATACCAGTATGCCCTGTAGTAATTGGTGAAACAGGCTGCTAATTACCATGGATCATACTAATCCTTTTCTTATAATAAAAAATATGTTATGATTAGCGTTATCAGGTGTAAGAGTAAGCAGGGATAAGGGGGCAGGAAGATGGATCACACGATGGTTAAGACGATTGCAGAATTGATTATTCAGTTTTTTCTATATTCTTTGGCAGGCTGGTGTATGGAAGTGGCTTTGAAGTATAGGCAGTTTCACAGGTTTATTAACCGGGGATTTCTGATTGGTCCGTATTGCCCTATCTATGGAAGCGGCGCTGTGGTGATCACGGTTCTGGTGGAAGGAAGTGTGGGGATAGACGGAAGCTACGGGGAAACTTTTCTGGCCTCCTTTGTCATCTGCGGTGCACTGGAGTATTTTGTCAGCTGGTACATGGAGAAGCTGTTCCATGCCAGGTGGTGGGATTACAGCCAGAAGCCGATGAATCTCAACGGAAGGATCTGGATCGGAAATCTGATCCTTTTCGGCCTTGGGGGAATCTTCATTGTAAAGTGGATGAATCCGCCGTTCTTTGCCTGGTTGGGAAGATGGCCCCTGTGGCTTGTCTGCGGAGCTGCCATTATGATCCTGCTGATTATGTTTTCCGATTATATTGCTTCCCATGTGCTGTTCCATATGGTAAAAAAGGAAATCGACGGTGTGGATGCAGATAATTCTGAGGAAGTCAGCACCAAGATCCGTGCACTGCTGCGCAGCAAACCGACACTGCTGCGCCGTATCGGCGATGCATATCCGACTTTGACCGTAAGCCCGAAGGTCGTTCTGATGATTTTGAAAAAGCACCAGGAACAGCTGGCTGAAAATGTAAAGATTGCCCAGGAGCAGCTTGTGGAAAGTGTAAAAAATGCCCAGGAGCAGTTTGCGGAAAGTGTAAAAAACAGCAAGGAGCAGCTTGCGGAAAGCGTAAAGAACAGCAAGGAGCAGCTTGCGGAGAGTGTAAAGAGCAGCAGGGAACAGCTGGAGGAATCTGTCAGAAATATGAAGGAGCAGATCCAGGATACGATGGAGGATAAGAGGTCGGATTTCTTTGATAAGAGGAATCATTGATGCGGAGCATATTTCAGAAGTTTTTGTTAATAACTGGACGGAGAGAATGCTTTGCGATATAATAAACAGGCTACTATAAAAATATTTTGATTGAAAATAAAATCTGGATAGAAGAGGTATCTTGTGAGCAGACGTGAAGATTATAAGCGTTTTATCGTTTTCTGTCTTGCGAGCTTTGTGATTCTGGCGCAGGCAGTTATATTCGCTTTTGTATGGTATGATTATTACAGGGAATTAATATTTGAGCCATTCTGGCGTAAAGGAAACTGGGTTTTAATTGGTATTTATGCTTTGATTTTTGCTATGTTTGCCAGACTTTACGGCGGATTGAAGGTGGGATATCTCAAGAGAATTGATGTTTTTTATTCTCTTGTTCTCGCAACCCTTTGTACCAATCTTGTGGAATATTTTCAGATTACTCTGATCAACCGTTGGTTTTTGCCGGTAGGTCCCATGATTGAGATGACAGCAGTTCAGATGGCGGTCAATCTTGTATGGATATGGCTTTCTCGTTGGATTTATTCCAGAATATATCATGCAAGACGGCTCCTTGTCATTTATGGAGAGAGAGATCCGGGTGATCTTATTCACAAAATGAATTCCAGAAAAGATAAATACGAGGTCAGCGGCAAAGTACATGTGCAGATAGGGGAAGAGAAAATTCACGAAATGATGGAAGATTACGATGGCGTAATCATCTGGGATCTGCCGTCAGAAATTCGTAACCGTTTTTTGAAATATTGTTTTGCTCACTCTATTCGCTGCTATTTCAGCCCCAAGATTTCGGATGTGATTTTGACCGGAAGCGAGAGGATTCATCTGTTTGATACTCCCTTGATGGTCTCCAGGAATATGGGATTGTCTGTAGACCAAAGAGCAGCTAAAAGGGCCATGGATATTGTGATTTCCGGATTGGGGATTCTTGTTTTTTCTCCGCTGATGGTACTGATCGCCATTTTAATTAAATTATATGACAGAGGCCCGGTTTTTTATTTTCAGGACCGTCTGACAAAGGATAAAAAGGAGTTTAGAATTCGCAAGTTCCGCAGTATGCGCGTAGACTCGGAAAAGGACGGAGCACGTCTTGCATCGAAGCATGACTCCAGAATAACGCCTGTGGGCAGAGTCCTTCGAAATCTTCATTTGGATGAGCTTCCGCAGCTGTTCAACGTACTGGCAGGAGATATGTCTCTGGTGGGGCCTCGTCCGGAGCGTGACTGTATTATGCAGGAATATCTGGAGGAAATACCGGAATTTGATTACCGTCTGAAAGTGAAAGCCGGTCTTACAGGATACGCGCAGGTTTATGGAAAATATAATACAACGCCGTATGATAAACTGAAACTGGATCTATTTTATATAGAGAATTATTCCTTTTTATTAGATATTAAATTGCTGTTTATGACTGTAAAGATCTTTTTTCAGAAAGAAACTTCTGAAGGCGTAGATGATATTCAGAGAAATGCATTGAAAGAGTCTGTTTCGGAAAGAGACAGGGAGGAGAAGGATGAGTGAGAAAAATCTGCGGGATCTGCAGTTGGTGGAACTTGATCTCCTGAAGGAATTTCTTCGTATTTGTGAGAAATACCATTTGCGTTATTTTGCCCTTGGGGGAACCTTGCTGGGGGCTGTTCGCCATAAGGGGTTCATTCCCTGGGATGATGATGTGGATGTGGGAATGCCCAGGCCTGATTTTATCCGTTTTGAGGAGATCATAGAGAGGGAGCTGCCGGAATACTTCCATTACAAAAGTATCAGCCGGACACCTGGTTATACCCATTATGTTCCGAGAATGACAGATGGAAGGGTAAAGGTGATTGATTCTTCTGCAGCTTCAGAAAAGGAGAAAGAGGCATGGATTGACATTTTTCCTATGGATGGCATGCCAGGTGGGAAATACAGACGGAAATTTCACTGCGTTTGCCTTCTTCTTGCCCGTATGAGGGTGAATTATTCTTTGTTTTCTACAAACATTGATTTGAAGAAAAAAGACAGACCTTTTTATGAAAAGGTTTTGATTCAGCTTGGAAGGATACTTCCGGTAGAGAAGATATTTAAAACAGAAAGAGAATTGGTACGCCTGGATAGGCTGATGCAGAAATATTCCTATGATGAGTCTCCCTATCTGATTAATTTTATGGGGATTCATAAATTGAAGGAAATGTTTCATAAGAAATATTATGGAGATGGAGCATTATATGATTTTGAAGGTGTAAAGCTTATGGGCCCCCAAGATTATGATCATGTTTTGCGTCAGATGTATGGGGAATACTTAAATCCGCCGTCTAAGGAAGAGATGAATCATCACCATACCCGGATTAAGGAGTGAGAGCATAATGGTCTCTATAACTGGTTTTGAGGAAGGATATTCCGTATTGATGTCAGTTTATGAAAAGGAAAGACCGGAATATTTGAGGGCAAGTATCATGAGTATGCTGAGGCAGACACTTCCCTGTTCGGATTTTGTCCTGGTATGTGACGGCCCTTTGCCGGATGAACTGGAAGAAGTGATAAGCTGGGCTGCAAAAGAGCTGGGAGAACGCTTTCAATGCGTAAGACTTTCAGAGAATCAGGGACTTGGAAATGCTCTTGGAGTGGGAATCGGCTACTGCAGATGCCCGGTGATCGTTCGGATGGACAGTGATGATATCAGCCGTCCGGAGCGCTGTGAAAAACAGTTAAATAAAATGAGAAGCGGTAATTATGACATTGTTGGGGGAAGCCTTGCGGAATTTATAAATGAACCGGGAGATACGGAAAGTCTGCGTGTTTTGCCGGAAACTCCTGAGGAGATCATGGAATTTGCGAAAGTCAGAAACCCTTTTAATCATCCTTGTGTAATGTTAAAAAAAGATGCGGTTCGGGAGAACGGAAGCTATCAGGATTTTCCCGGGTTTGAGGATTATTTTTTGTGGATTAGGATGCTGAAGAACGGATGCCGCGGTTATAATATTCAGGAGGTTGTATTGGATATGCGTACCGGAAACGGGATGTATGCCCGCAGAGGAGGCGGAACATATATAAGAAATCTGATACGTTTTCAGAAATATCTGAAGGGGCAGAAACTCATAGGAACCGGAAGGTTTTTGCAGAACTGTCTCTCCAGGTCTTTGATGGCAGTAATACCGGGAAAGCTGCGCAGCAATCTTTACTACTGCTTTTTAAGAGAAAAAAGTGGGAGAAAATAAAATGAGCACAGCAGGGAAATATATAAAAAGAATCATAAATTTGTCACCTATATTAAAAGAGTGTTCTGTTCATATTTATGAGTTTGTTAGAAGAGGGGCATATCTGCGTTATGTTATAGGAAACCCGATTGAACCGAAGACGGTAGTATTTGAATCCTACCTTGGCAGCAGTTATGCCTGCAGTCCCAAAGCTTTGTATGAGGCAATGTGCTCTGACCCTGTTTATAAAGATTACAGGAAAGTATGGATGTTTCGGAATCCGGAAAAATATCAGTTTTTAGAAAAAAATCCGGGTACAGTGCTTGTAAAACGAGGCTCAAAAGACTATTACAGATACTATGCAGCAGCAAAGTTCTGGATTACAAATTACCTTCCGGAATATGGAATTCGTAAACGCAGTGGTCAAATATATGTTCAGACCTGGCATGGCACTCCGCTGAAAAAAATCGGATGTGATGTTATGCGGAAAGAACTGCCTTTGGCTGAAAGAAAGAGAACCTTCCATAAATATGAGAGAGAAGGAAAATCTATTGACTATCTGCCGTCTCCCTCTGCCTTTTATTCAGAAAAAATTACCAGTGCCTTCCTTCTTGGAAAGCAGGCAGAGATTCTGCAATACGGATATCCAAGAAATGATGCTCTCTTGCGGCCGAAAAAGGAGAAAATTGCAAAGATCCGCAGAAAACTTGGGATACCGGCGGAAAAGAAAGTAATCCTTTATGCACCAACCTGGAGAGATAATCAGCATACGCCTGGGGTGGGATATACTTATAAGCTTGGCATAGATTTCACCAAACTTAAAGAAAAGCTTGGCAGGGAATATGTGCTGCTTTTCCGTGCGCATTATCTTATAAGTAGCCGATTTGATTTTGACCAATATGAGGGATTTGTATATAACGTTTCAGAATATGACGATATTAATGATCTCTATATTGCCGCTGATATGTTGGTAACAGATTATTCCAGCGTGTTTTTTGATTATGCGATTTTAAGAAGGCCGATTCTCTTTTATATGTATGATTATGAAGAATACAAGGAACAAATGCGTGATTTTTATTTTGGAATAGAGGAGCTTCCGGGACCGGTAATAAAAGAGAAAAGAGATATTTCCGATGATATCTGCAGTTTAATGGAATCGTTTTCCTATGATGAAAGATATCAGAAATTTAATGAGAAGTTTAATCCTGTGACAATACCCTGCAGCAGCCGGATGCTGAAAAAAATCACAGGGCAAATGTAGGAGGAATATTTGTGGGGCTAAAGAGTTTGACATCTCAGGTGAAAAGACTGATAAAAAATTCGTGGTACGTGTACTGTCTGGAAAAAAAGACTGTTGTTTCCGATAGGATTCTTTTGGAATCCCGGAAGGGGGAGTCTGTAGCAGGGAACATTTTAAGAATTATGAAGGAAATATCAGAGACGTATCATTCTGAATATCATATGTACCTGGCTGTCTCCCAAAAAACAAAGGAATCAGCAGGGAGACTTTTGAAACAATATGGAATTCAAGATGTGGAGCTGGTGGATTTTTATGGAACGCGTTATTTTGAAATATTGGCTACAGCGCGGTACCTGATCAATGATACTGCTTTTCCCAAGCGCTTTGTGAAAAGAGAAGGACAGAAATACTTAAATGTATGGCACGGAACTCCATTCAAGAAAATGGGAAAGGATATTCCGGATGCTGCCTATGCTATTGGAAATGTACAAAGAAATTTGCTGATGTCGGACATTCTTTTGTATCCCAGCAGCTATATGCGCAACATAATGGAAAATGCATATAATCTGAAAAATCTTTATCAGGGGATCTATGTTTATGGAGGATATCCAAGAAACCAGGTTTTTTTTGATGATAAAGAACGGATGCGCATACGAAGTCAATTGAAACTGGAAAGAAAACGCATTTATTGTTATATGCCTACCTGGAGAGGGGCATTGGCGGAGGAGTGCAAAGGGAAAAGTCTGGAACAACAGGTCAGGGTTATTCGTGAGTATCTGGAAGAAATGGAAAGTCAGCTGACAGATTCTGAAGTGCTGTTTCTTCGCCTGCATCCAATTGTAGGACAGCGTATTTCCTGTCAAGGCTATAAGCACATACGATCATTTCCGGAAGAATATGAGCCATACGATATACTGAATGCGGCAGATTGTCTGATAACAGACTATTCCAGCGTTTTTTATGATTATGCAAATCAGAAAAATGGAAAGATTATTCTTTTCTTATATGACCGGGATGGGTATAAAGACAAAAGAGATTTTTACGGAGAGCCGGAAGATTTTCCGTTTCCAATTGTGGAAAAAGTGGAAGAATTAATGGAGGAACTGCGGTCACCGAAACAATATGATACCACAGAATTTCTTCAGAAATATTGCTTATATGAAAATGACAGTGCTGCGCGGGCAATCTGCAGGCTGTTTCTTAAAGGGAAAGTTTCCTTTGGAATCAAAGTGGAGAAGCCCTTGCAGGATGAGAAAAAGAAACTTCTCTTTTATATCGGAGGCCTCCGGCAGAACGGGCTTACCTCGGCTTATTTAAATCTTATGGAGAACATGGATCCGGACAAGTATCACTATTATGCATGTTTTCAAGAAGAATATTTAAAGATGACTCCGGGAAAAGTCGGGGTGATACCTGAGTTTGCAGAAATTTTTCCAATGTCTCCGGGATGGGAACTGACGATCAGGGAGGGCATTGCCTGCATCCTCTATTATAAAGGCAATCTCAATAATTTCTGGATCCATAAACAATTGAAGCGTTTTTACAGGAGAGAATACCAGCGGAATTTCGGAGGCGCCCTCTTTGACTGGTGCATTCACTATACCGGTTATGAACGGAAAGTGATCAGTATGTTTCAGGAAGCTTCCTGCCCGAAAGCTATTTTTGTGCATAACGATATGCAGATGGAAATCCGAACAAGGAAAAATCAGCATCTTCCAACTTTAAAAGCTGCATATAGAGATTATGATCTGGTAATTGCTGTCAGCCGTGATATTTATGAGAGGACATTGGAAATCAGCCATAAAAAGGAGAATCTTCAGGTGATTCATAATTGGTATGCATTTGATAAGATCTGGGAGAGAGCTACGCAGAGATGGGATTTTGATGAAGAAACGGAATGCACATGCAGCAGGGGAGAACTGGAGACTTTTTTGAGCCGTAAGGGGAGAAAGATGATTTCTATAGGACGTTTCAGCCCGGAAAAACGTCATGATATGCTGATCGATGCATTCAGTGTTTATCATAAAGAAAACCCGGACAGTACCTTGGTGATCATTGGAGGCGGTGGGAATCTCTATGGGCAGACAAAGGAAAAGATTCGTAATATGGGGCTTGGGGATTCCATTGTTTTAATTAAATCACTGCAGAATCCGATGCCTATTTTAAAAAGCCGTGATCTGTTCCTTCTGTCTTCCGCATATGAAGGACTTCCGGTAGTTATTTTTGAAGCAAATACTCTTGGAGTGCCAACAATAGCTGCAGAAGTAGTTGGAACCAGAGGATTTATGAAAGAGCATGGCGGATATCTGGTTCCCGGAACCAGGGAAGGACTTGTGGAAGGCATGAAGGCATTTGACAGAGGGGAAGTGCATGTGATGGATATTGACTACAAGTCTTTTAATAATGAAAACCTTAAAGCATTAGAAACAGCATTAGAAAAGCGCGTTCCATAAATATGGCACGCGCTTTTCTTGTCTCAGCTTTTTTCCATAAAAGCAACATATTCATCCAGAACCGCCTGGGGTTCGCCGATCTTCTTAATTTGTCCATCATGCATCCACATAACCGTGTCACACAACTCCAAAAGCGTGCTGATATTATGTGAAACGATCACAACCGTACGATTTTTGCTGGAGATCAGGCTTTTCATTTTCTGGTAGCTCTTTTTCTTGAATTTCTGGTCGCCTACGCTTAATACTTCGTCAATGAGCATAATGTCTGTTTCCAGAATCGCGGTAATGGAAAAAGCCAGCTTGGAATACATACCGCTGGAATAAGTCCGTACAGGCATGTCGATGAATTTGCCCAGTTCAGCAAACTGAATAATTTCTTCCTCCTTTGCCCGGACCTGTTCTTCGGAAAAGCCAAGGAGCATTCCGGAGAGGATGATGTTTTCCCGACCGGTCATTTCCTTCTGGAAGCCTACCCCAATGGACAGAAGGGAAATGCTGTGTCCTTTCAGGTCAATGCTTCCGGAATCCGGGGAAAAAATGCTGGCCAGGGCATTTAAGGTGGTGGACTTGCCGCTGCCGTTCTTGCCGATGATTCCCAGGATTTCTCCCTCCTTTACCCGAAAGGAGATTCCCTTTACAGCTACAAAATTTTCTGGCTTATGCCGCTTGAAGTTCAAGAGGCTTTGTTTGATTGAAGTTTTTTTCAGATTGCGGTAGCTGATGACCAGGTCTTTAACATCAATAGCGTATTTATCTTCCATATCAGATCACCTTCACATAACTGTTTTCGTTTTTGTAAATTTTGCGGATGCCCAGGATACTGATCAGCAATCCAATGCAGAACCATACAAGCATCAGCTTGCGGTGAGGTGTCTGTCCGTATATGACACAATTACGCATGGACGAGATCAAAAATGCAATAGGGTTGCCTTTACAGATGTAATCATTGTAAGGTGCAGGCAGCCGCTTCATAATATCCCAGAAGATACCGGTCATATAAAGCAGAAGCCGCAGTACGATATTTACCACATTGGATAAATCTTCAATAAAGACACCGTAATGAAGCAGATAACATCCAAGGCCGAAAACGATCAGAAACAGAATGACCAGCAGCGGAATAGCATACAATACATTCCACGTCATGGGCACCTTGTAAAAAATAAGCATTCCGACCACGATTAGAATACAGATTCCCATTTTAAAGCCATTGACCATGGTTTTGGTGAGCAGCAGAATATATTTGGGAAGGTAGACCTTGGAGACAATGGGCTTATTCTGCTTAACAAGACGTACGCTCTGAACCATGGTTTTCTGGAAAAAGACCCATAAGGTGTTTCCCACAAAAATAAATACGGGGAAATAAGGTTCTTTGCCGTTAAATACTTCACCGAAAATGAAGGCATAGATCAGCATATAGCAAAACGGCTCCAGAACCCACCACAGCCAGTTCAGGTAAGAATTGGAAACTTCGGATTTTAACTGGGCTTTGGCGGAGTAGATGGCATATTTCCAGTATTTCTTCATGTCCGCCTGAAATCTTTGAAACATATTCTCATCTCCTGTTAGTAAACTTTATTCAGCTTCTTAGTTAGGAATAATCCTTATCATAATACACTACAGACTTCTGATTGGCAAGAGAAAACTGATGCAGAAAAGCATTTGTAACACTTTATATAGGAAGGAAAAAATGTATGACAAAATTCTTACATATATTTTGCATTTTTGGTTCCAAAATAGACAAAAGTGTGTTATTATTTATTCATAATTTTTTTTATTAGGTGGAAACGATGAAGAAAAAAGAGAAGGATTCCGTTCTGCCATATTCTTATTTGGTGGACAATGTTAAGGCTTTACTGATATTTCTGGTGGTATTTAATCATATTATAGCATTTCAGCTTGTGCGGGACGATATTACGGTCAGACATGTGTGGTATGCGATCACGATTTTTCATATGCCTGCGTTTGTGTTTGTCTCAGGGTATCTTTGCAAGAGACCACAGAGCGTAATGAAGAATGTGAAGAATCTTCTGATTCCCTATATTCTCGGTTATACTCTCACCTGGTATGCGTATATCTGGTGCGGAAATTCCATGGATTATGAAATTCTTCGGCCGTCCGGCTCTGCCATGTGGTATCTTCTGGCACTGTTTATTTACAGGCTGACCATTGAGGCTTTGGGGAAAATCCGTTTTGCTGTGCCTTTAAGCGTAATACTGGCTCTTTGGGCAGGGACAAGACCGGAATTTACAACTTATTTATCCTCATCCAGGATTATTGTATTTTTTCCGTTTTTTGTGGCAGGCTATCTGTGGGACAGGAAATATACAGAGGCTGTCCGCAGGTTTAAGGGCAAATGGGTGCTGATTCCTATTTCAGCAGTGCTTTTGTTCGCAGTGCCTCATTACATGATCTCCAGCGGAATGCCGGTGGATATTTTTCGGGGAAACCACAGCTATATTTTGTGCGGACTTACCAATGAGGTGGGAATGATCCTGCGGCTATTGATGTACTTGATTTCTTTTGTGCTGATTCTGACGCTGTTTGCATTACTGCCGGATAAGAATCTGCCCGTAACATTTGTGGGAAGGAATACGATGGGGGTATATTTTTTCCACTATCCCATTATGATCGTGATGAGCGGTCTGATGATCCTGAAGCTTCCGCAGCTTGGAAATGCCTGGGCGCTTTTGGGTGTGTCGCTGGTATTTGTACTGGTGCTTGGAAATCCTCTTGTGAATTTTCTGTACAATGGAATCCTGAACATCCTGACGTTTATCCTGTTTAAAAGAGAAAAGAAGGTTCAGGACGAAGGGCTGGAGGATGAATATGACGGCGATGATGTGGGATATGAGCTTGTACGGAAGCAGCATTGGTTGTGAAGGCAGTATTTACAAACGCAGGTGGAAAATCCCCTTGCAGTGAAAGGATGCTGCCTTTTGTTGTAAGGGGCATTTTTATATTAGGGAGACAGGTAGACTATTATGAAAAAAGTGATTACTTATGGAACCTTTGATCTTTTTCATCGGGGGCATTACAACATTATCAAAAAAGCCAGAGAACTGGGAGATTATCTGATTGTAGGCGTTACAAGCGAGAGCTATGACATTGAGCGGGGAAAGCTCAACGTCCAGGACAGCCTGCTGAAAAGAATCGAGAATGTACGCAGCACCGGGCTGGCTGACGAGATCATCATAGAAGAATACCAGGGCCAGAAGGTGAATGATATCATCAAATACGATATTGATATACTGGTGATCGGCTCTGACTGGAGAGGAAAATTTGACTATCTGAAAAATTACTGTGAAGTGAAATATCTTCCGAGAACAAAGGATATTTCCAGCACCAAGCTGCGCAGTGAAAAGCATATTTATAAAATCGGCGTGGTGGCGGACGACGATAAAGACGGCGGAATCGTGGAAGAGACCAAATATGTCAGCGGCATTCACGTAGAAGGGGTGTATGCCCCGGAGGAAACGCTTGCGAAGGAGTTCTGCGACAAATATGAATTGAATTTCCATACTGCAGATTATGAAGAATTTCTTTCTTCTGTGGATATTGTATATGTGAAATGTGTGCTGAAAAAACGGGCGGATTATATAGAACAGGCCATAGAGCACGGGAAATATGTGATCAGCGATTCCCCCATGACTCTTGAACCTGAGACGCTGAAAGCTCTGTTTAAAAAAGCCCAGGAGCATCAGGTGGTTCTTGTGGAAAAAATTACGTTTGTTTATCTTCGGGCATTTAACCAGCTTGTCTGGCTGACCCACGGGGATATGATCGGAAAAGTGGTCAGCGTGAAGTGTGCCATTTCCCAGGATGTGTTCGGAGGGGGAAAAAGCTTCAACGAAACCGTATCCCACGCGCTGTGTGCTGTTATGAAGCTTTTAGGAAAGAACTGCATGGAGGTCACCAGCAATCCAGTGAAGGATGGAGCCGGACATTTCGTGTACGATATGATCACCATGAAATATCCGGATGCACTTGGAACGATTGAGATCGCTTCCACGCTGGATATTGAGAATTCCCTGGTGGTTACAGGCACAAAGGGGCGGATCAACATTCCCAATGACTGGTGGAATACAGGCTATTTTGAGGCAAAGGTTGAAGGAAATGAATTTCTGAAGCGCTACAGCTTTAATTTTGAGGGAAACGGACTGCGTTATCTCCTTCAGGAACTGCTTATTATCATCAGCGACAGACGTACGGAGTGCACCAGGCTCTTCTATGACGAATCCGAAGCTCTGGTGGAGATCCTTCAGACGCTGAATCAGAAAGGATAATTTATGACGGAAAAACAGGAACATCTGCTGAAACTTATGCGCGAAATTGACGAAATTTGCAAAAAGCATCATCTCCGTTACGTGATGGCCGGGGGAAGCCTCATCGGGGTTGTGCGCAATGAAGGGTTTATTCCCTGGGATGATGATGTGGACATCTATATGCCAAAATCCGACTGGGACAGGTTTGTAGAGCTTTCTGCAACAGAGTTTCCGCCGGACCGGGCAATTCATTGTGTAGATGTAGACAGAGAATATACCAATACTTTTCCAAGATATGCGGATACGGCAAGCTGTGCGATTCACAGGCATCAGCTCATCGGGAATGATTCTGCAGGAGAGATCATTGATGTTCTGACTCTGGATCCGATTCCGCCGGATGACAGGGAATACGAAAAATACAGGACGAATATGATGATCTATTCGGAACTGGTGAATGAAGCCTATGTTTATTGTCAACGCTATGAAATTCCTGTCCGGAAGTATCTGAAGTATCTTCTCTATTATTATATTCTGGGCAGAGATAAGACGTTAAAGAAGCTGGAAGATGCGATGTTTTCCTACAAAGAGGAGGACTGCAGCCGCTATGCCATGAGGTGGGGCGGATGTCCGTTCCTTTTTGACAAGGATATGATGTTTCCTGTGAAATATATGGATTTTGAAGGAATAAAGGTCATGGTGCCAAATAAGATCAGCGATTATCTCATCTGGCATTATGGAGATGAATGGTCTTATATTCCGCCCCATGAGGAGAGAACCTCCCACAATGCCATTACTGTAGAGGGAATTACCTATCAGGAGCTTCGCAATGATTACATGAAAAAGGTAAATGCGGGGAAAATAAAAAGAGGATCTGTTTTCCGCAAGATTTATTATATCGGAGCAGCAAAAAAGAGATACAGACTGGTCAGGGAAAAAAAGCTTCTGAAAGCCAGAAGTGTGGAAATGGATCTGGAGGCTCGTATTGAGGAAAGCAGCCGCTCATTGAAGGAACTCTTGCAGGAACGGGACTTTGCTGCCCTGAATGAGATCTTCAGCCAGTATTTTCCGGTGCAGTTAAGTGCGGAATTTATTGGGAGGGAAGACTTTGGAAACATTCATTCTTTTTATCACCCTATGCTTCTGAAGGTATCGGATGAAGTCTTTGAGGTTGCCATGATGACTTTGGTTTATACAGAGCGAGTGGCAAAAGCGTACCGGATGCTTCAGGTGAAGAAAGAACTGGAAAAGCTTACACCCGGGATGGAGCAGATGGAGAAAGACATTGTGCTGTTCCGCAAAGCTGCTTCTCATTATGAGATGGGGGAAAAGGCGGAGACAGAAAAGATCTGCTGTGAACTGCTTGAGCGATATTCGGATGCTCCGGGATTTTTGAAGCTGAAGTGTCGCTTGGTAATGGAGCGGGCGCTGGAAAGAGAGGATTTGACGGAAGGGGAGCTGTTTTTGGCGCATGCCCTGGAGGTATTCCCCGGGGATGGATACTTTTTGAAATACCAGGCAGACCTGGAATGGAAAAAAGGAAATCAGAACAAGGCCCTGGTTCTTTATGCAGAAGCAAGAGAGAGTACCAACAATGGAATCACTCATCTTGAAATTGAGAAATTTGTAAAGAGGGAGAAAAAGGACGCGTTCAGGCTTTGCAGAGAACTGATTCTGGAAGGAAAAGGGAGAGAGGCGTGTTCCCGGATCTCACTTTGGGAGAGAATATCTCCTGAAAATGAAGAAATCAAAAGCTATACTTATCTGGCAAAGGCGGCCTTTGTTCAAAGTGAGGATGAGAAGGGTGTACTTATCAAAAATCTGGAAATGATTCTGGAAAATCAGAAGGATCTGCCGGAGGAAAAGAACCGGGAGTCCCGGGAGGTTTATAAAGAGGCGCTGGGCTGTCTTCTTAAAGAAGACGGCTATTCTTCTGAGCTGGCAGAAATCAGAGCATCTATTCTGCTCACTGACAGATGCGAAAAGCTGGAGGTTCTTTCAGCGCGTCTGAAAGAGCTGGAAAAAGATCAGCAGCAGTCCGGAATTGTCTGGAAACTGACAGGAGATGTAAAAAGTAAACTGGGCTGTACGAAGCAGGCATTTGCGTGTTATGAAAAAGCATTAGAATATCCCCTGGGACGATGGGATTTGGAGGCTGTTTCAGAGACTATCCTGAATGATCTCTATCAGGGCGGGAAAAAAGCGAAGGCCCTTGCCAAAAGGACGGAAGCGTCGGATTTTATGGACAAGTGGCTTGACAGGTATGGCAGCCTGGAGCAGATAAATGCCCTTGTGAAAAAACTGATGTCAACACCCAAATGAGAGTAATGAGAATGGAGCGGAAGCGATTGAACAGAGAACAGGAGGAAGTATTTTCACTTCTTAAAGAAATCGACATGGTATGCAGAAAGCACCGGATAACCTATTACCTTTCTCCCAGGCTTACCTGGTGCGCAGTATTCGGAAAAGAGTTTCCGGAAAATCCCCTTGCAGGTGCCGTTTTAGTAAAAATGGCAGATATGGAGAAGCTGCGCAAGGTTCTGGAAGCGGAGCACGGAGAGGGAAGAGCAGTGGAATCCATGAAGGATAACAAACGTTTTCCAGGGCTTTTTCTTCGTTATGTGAATAAAAATACCCTGTGTTTCCGGCTGTATGAGGGAAGAAATTATAGGTACCCGGGACTTGGAATTGATATTATTCCCCTCAGGTCAAAAAATGTCTCAGGAAGAGTGCGTTCCTGGGATAACCGTCTGGAAACAGGCTGGGTACAGATCTGCGACAGTGCCAGATATAGAATTGATTTTTACAAATTTTCCTGCGGCTGTCTGGTGAGAACTCTCTGTCTTTTGGGCCGCAGGCGGCTGGGGGAGAAAATCTATGACAGGCTGATCAGAAATCAGAACACAACGGATACAGGAAAATATACGCTAAAATGGAGCAGGAATTTTACCTATGAATATCCTGCAGAGGTGTTTCAGGAGGCGAAGGAAGCAGAGCTTCATGGAACGCGGTTTTTGATTCCCTGCGATGAAGTCGGGTATCTTAAGGGAACTTTTGGACCTAATTATGCAAAGCACATCTTTTATGACAATTATTCCAGAATGTCTGTGATGGCCAGTGCCAGAGTGGGATGTGAAAAGTTTCTGGAGGAAGCAGGCCCCCTAAGGAAGCAGGTCAAAAGGCGCAGAAGGCTTTTTGCAGCAGATCAGTTTATTTACCATCATTGTAAGGAATACGCGGATTGGTGCTGGGATTATGCCAAAGAGTGCGCAGAGAGATGGGAGCTGCGCATGGCTTATGACGGGAAAAAGGAGTATATTCGGAACCTTTGGGAAAGCAGAGATCTTGCTGCATTGGATAAGGTATTTCGCCCTTGCGGAAGAATGATGAGGCGCTGCTTCAAAACAGAAGAGATTTTTGAACTGGATGAGGAAATTATGGAAATTTATCTGGATTATCTTCGGGAATCGGGAAGAGAGAAGCTTCTGCTGAAAATAGGAAAATATAGAAATTGTGCTGCGAATTAGGAGGAAGAATGAAGCTTACAGATTATATTGTGGAGTTTTTGGTAAGGAAGGGGATTCATGATTTCTTTGGATACCAGGGAACAATGATTGCTCATTTTGTGGATTCGGTGGAAAAGAATCCGGAGGCAGTGAATCATTCCTGCTATAATGAGCAGGGGGCATCTTTTGCTGCCTGCGGCTATGCTCAGGCGGGTGACGGATGCGCCTGTGCCTATGCAACCAGCGGGCCGGGGGCGGTGAATCTGCTTTCCGGAGTTGCAGATGCTTATTTTGATTCTCTTCCGGTGATCTTTCTCACAGGTCAGTTAAATACTTATGAATATGCGGGAATCCCGGGGCTTCGGCAGCAGGGGTTTCAGGAAATCGATATTATTTCCATGGCCAGACCTGTGACAAAGTATTGTGTGCAGATACGGGAGCCGGAAGAGATTGTGGAGGAGCTGAATAAAGCTTATCATATTGCGACTACAGGGCGGAAGGGGCCGGTGCTGATCGACCTTCCCATGAACATACAGAGAAGTGAGGTTTTACACCCGGTTTATGAGTGGAATGTGGAAAACCTATGTGCTGCAGAAGAACCCGGTGTGGAAAACACTGCCGGAAATGCAGGGGAGAATATTTCGGAAAATGCGTCCGCTGTGGCTGCCATCTGGGAGGCTCTGGGAAAGGCACGCTGCCCGGTAATCCTGATGGGACATGGGGTAGATAACAGAGAAAGTAAGGAAAGACTTTTACGATTTGCAGAGAAGTACCAGATTCCCATCATAACCAGTGTGCTGGCAAAATCGGCGATTTCCAGTGATCATCCCCTGAATTTTGGATGTATCGGCGGCGCTTATGGTCACCGCTATGCCAATATGATTGCAAATGCCAAAAGTGACCTTCTTTTATGCTTCGGAATCTCCCTTGGAACAAGGCAGATCGGGGTGAAGGTTCATGAATTTGCCAAAAATGCAGAAATGATCCGTATAGACATTGACCCTTATAATCTGCAGAGAGATATTCATGAAAACGGTGTGAACGAGAAGAAGTTCCGTGCCAATACAGCAGATGTTATTCAGGGATTATGGGAACGGACTTTTTCCGGCAGAGGTCTGGAGCAGCCGGAACGTGATGAAAATTGGGTTTCCATTTGCAGGACCATTAAGGAAAAGCTACAGGCAGTAGATGACAGCACACCGGAGCGTTATCCAAACAGGATGGTAGAAGCTTTGGGAGAATGTCTCAGGAGTGTTTCTGCCATTGCTGTAGATGTAGGACAGCATATGGTGTGGTGCTATCAGTCTTTGAAAAATACAGAGGGGCAGAAGCTTTTGTTTTCCGGCGGCCACGGGGCTATGGGATATGCTCTTCCGGCGGCCATCGGCGCCTATTATGCCACAAAAAAGCCGGTTGCATGTATCTGCGGTGACGGGGCTTTTCAGATGAATATCCAGGAACTCCAGTGGGTAAAGAGGGAGAATATTCCTATAAAAATGATTATCATGAACAATGGGGCGCTGGGGATGATACGGCATTTGCAGAAGGATTATTTTGACTGTCTTTTTGCTGGGACAACGGAAGACTGCGGATTTTCCTCCTGTGATTTTCATGAGGTTGCAAAAGCCTATGGGATAGACGGTCTGCGGATTTCCTGGGAAGAAGCGGCGGAAAAGACTCCGGTATTTTTGGAAAAGGAAGGGTCAGGGCTTCTGGAAATCCTTATGGAGCAAGGGACGTTTGCTTACCCGAAAACCTGCCTGGGAGAACCGATCCATAATCAGCAGCCATATGCTCCAAAGGATGTTTATGAGGAGCTTCTGGAGTTGTAGAGGCTGTTGGATAGTGCTGCGCATATCGTCCGGTTATGTTAAAATGCCGGTAATGCAGCAGGGAAAAAATGAATTGGGGGAAATGATATGAACAGAGTATCTGTAGTAACAGGAGGAACCTCCGGTATTGGACAGGGGATCGTGGAAAAGCTTTTGGCACATTCCGAAGCCGGAGACAGAATTTTTGTAAACTATGCTCATAATGAAGAACGGGCCGATACATTTCTTAAAAGCCTGTCTCCGGAGCAGAGAGAAAAGGTCGTACTGGTTAAGGCGGATATGTCTTCCTATGAGGAAATGCTTTCTTTTGTAAAAAAGATAAAGGACTGCACAGACCATGTGGACTGGCTGGTGAGCAATGTGGGAATCAGCACCTATGCGAAATATGAAGATTATACCTTTGAGGAGTGGAACAGAATTGTAAACACGAATCTGTCAGTGCCTGTGTTTCTTATTAAAGAACTGCGCCCTGTGATGACAGAGGGTGGAAGCGTGTTGTTCATGGGCTCCTATGCGGGTCAGCAGGCCTATTCATCGTCTCTGGTCTACGGGGTGACCAAGGCGGCAATTCATTTTCTGACGAAATCCCTGGTAAAGGAGTTTGAGTCTAAATCCATTACAGTAAATGCCCTGGCGCCCGGCTTTATCCAGACACCCTGGCACGTAAACCGAAGCCGGGAAAGCTATGACAGGATCAATAAAAAAATAGCGCTGCATCGCTTCGGGCAGATTGAAGAGGTGGCGGATATGGCATACAGTATTTTGACAAATGGATATATGAATGGAAGTATTGTGGATATCCATGGCGGATATGATTACTTTTAAAAACCCATCCCCAGGGTGCCTTCTGGAGCCCTGGAGATGGGTTTTCTATCTTCTGTTGTTTTTGCCGGGAATGATTCCCGACTGTTTTTGGCACTTAAATACGAAAAATAGAAATGTTTTTCGTGAAATTACACAATATGCTTGTTGATATTTTGTAAAAAAGAGAAATGTTTTTTGGGTAAACATAACATTGTTCAAAAGAAATGTTAGTGATATCATATAAAATAAGAGGAAAATTGTGTATTTCTATATGCGAAAGAGACAAAAATGAAATATCAAGGAGGCAAATATGAAGAACAGGAAAAAAACAAGAAGATTATGGGCCTTACTTCTGGCGGTGATGATGGTCTTTCAGCAGACGAATATCGTGACCTTTGCAGAGGAAGAAGTACCGATAGCGGCAGAACCGACTCCGACGCTGGAGGCATCTCTGGAAGTGCCGACACCAGAACCGGAGATGAAGGAACCGGCAACGCCGGAAGAAACGCCGAAGCCGGAGGTTACGGAACCGGTAGAAACACCTGTTCCTCAGGAACCGGCAGCCGAACTGACTCCTGAACCAACCGAACCCCAGGAACCGGAAGAAACTCCTGCTCCGCAGGAGCCGGCACCGGAACCAACAGAAGAACCTGCCTCCCCGGAACCGACAGAGACTCCGGCTGCAGAGCCCACGGAGACTCCTGAAGAACCAACGGCTGCTCCGGAAGTGACGGTTACGCCCACTCCGGAAGTGACGGTTACGCCGACTCCGGAAGTGACGGTTACGTCTGTGCCTACGGAGGTGCCGAAGACGGAGTTTACCTGCCAGAGTGGGAATGTTTCCGCCATAGCAAATGCAAGTGGAGCTGCAGAATTCCCACAGGATACTCTTTTCCATGTAGATGCTATGGGACAGGGTACTTTAAGATATGATGAGGCAGAAGCAGTATTAAAAGCTGCTTACGGAGATAAGATACTGGATTTTGCCCTTTTTGATATTTATTTTACTTCTGAAAAGACAGGTGCCCGTATAAATCCAGTAGCTGGAACTGTTTCCGTAAATATGGATTTCGTACAACCAATTTTAACGATTCCTGAGGGAAATAAAGGTCAGTCCTATAAAGTGGTTCATATTATAAATGCCAGTGCTCAGGAAGTAGGAAATGTAAACTCTATAACGGATGCAGGTAAGATTAATTCAGTATGCTTTACCTCGGATAGTTTTTCACCATATGCGATTGTGGCTTTGAAGAATAAATTAGTGTATCGTTCGGCGAGAACTAATGGAGAAATGGTATTATCTGATGTTGCCATGAAGATGACGGTTAGTTCCTATGGTGATGTTTCAAATGTTGATAGAGGCGGCAGTTTTGATATTCAAATAGCTTATGATATCGCTGATGCTAAAATTCAAAATGTTGCAGATTGTACGCCGTGGGTATATGATCTGAACTCATTTGTTGAGAAGTATCCTGCTATTAAAGCAATTACGGATAGTCAGGGAAACATCATGATGGCTGGAAGTAAGCGCGGTACATATGTGATCACAGGCAATAAGGTATATCTTTCTCCGGATGTTGAATGGTTAAGGAAACAACAAAAGTCTGTTTCAGGCACATTCCAGTTTAGTGTGGAATTAGATAAAAACGGTGTAGGTCTCAAAGATAAGGATGTATTTGAATTTCCTGGAGCTGGAAATGTGGAAGTTACATATAAGGAAATTAGCCATTCAGCCTGGAAAAGTGTTAATAATGGGGCAAATGGAGATTGTTATCCCGAAAAACAACCGGATGGAACTTATAAGTTGAATTATAAGGTGGCAATTACACCGACCGCAGATTTGACAATGCTTGTACTGACTGATAGTATGAATGGCGGACAAATTCTGGATACAAGCAGCTTTAAACTGACTTGCGGTGATGTGGAAGCTGTAATATCTTCTGATCAAATTATAAAAACAGATACTGGATTTACTTTGGATGTGGCATTTATTGCTCAGAAGAATAATATTACGATAGCTGCAAACCAGAATTATGTTGTGACTTATTCAACGAGTATTACGGAAGATATTCTTGGAACAGCACAAACGAATAGTGCTTCCTGGAGGTGGGATGGAGATAAAGAGACAAAAGGAGGAAATACATTTGTAACTCCATTAAAGAGATGGATAATAGGAAAGACCTATACCGAAGACGAGAAGGATGGATACTCGGAATATACATATACTATTACTATTGGCGATGGAAATACCAATTTGGCAGGTCATACTATAAAGGATCAAATGAGTGATAACCAGATATTAAAAGAAAATATTACAATATCGCCAGCAGTAAATGGGACTTCGACAATAACTAGTATCTGGACGGATGACAAGACATATTCTGATAATTCAGTAGACGTGTTCGAGTTTACATTTCCAAAGGATGGAGAGTATAAAGGCCCTTATACTGTTACATATACAACTACGACAGAAGGTGTTATTTTAGATGGCAAACACCATGTTAAGAACAATGTAGAAGATAAAACAGAAGGTGGAAAGGGTAATGCTGGGACAGATGTAGAACATGCTTATGGTGAAAAGGCGGCTGATATAACAAAAAAATTTGCAGAATGGGATAAAGAGAACAAGTTAATTTACTGGACTATAGAAGTTAATATCGCATCTGATTTACAAGAGTCCTTAAAAAATGTAGTGATAAAAGAGCTGGAAGCAAAGTGTTCTTATAATTGGAATGATCCTAAATATGATGCAAGCATTTGTTGGGATAAAATCGAGGTGGCTAAAAAGTCAAATCCAGATAGTATTCTTACAGAAGGAGTAGATTATACGCTTGATAAAGCGGAAAAGACGATTATTTTCCCAACACTCAGTGAAAGTGTAATTATTAAGATTGCTACATTATCAAAAGTTGACTTTATAAATAATAATCAAGATCCGTTTGTTGCAGAAAATAAAGCTTCTCTAACTGTTAATGGCAAGTATATTAGTGACTCGTATGACAGTGAAGTTTACGTGGATGCGGGATATGCTATAAACAAGTCAGGTACATATGACAAGGAATCCAAGATATTTAACTGGACTGTTACTATAAATCCAAATAAGGTTCAGTATCCGGAGCAGATAGAAGTTTTGTTTTCTGATGATATTCCTGATGGAATGGAATTTATTGGATGGAATGGTAATGCAGACACGATTCATGTTAAAGTCGAAGGCATAAATTGGGCTGAATATAATAAGAAAGTTAACGTTAGTGCAGAGGGTGATATTACTTCTACAGAAATTGGAAATGTTGAGTGGAATCATTTTTATTTAAGTGGTAATAAATACATCATTAATTATCAGACTAAGCTGACGGCTAAAGAAATTGCTGATACGATAGGCACTCAAAAAGAATATACTAATACAGCATATTTGGATAATGGAGATGGGGCGCATCTGGCAGAGGGATCAGATACGGTGGAACGAACCTACGAAGTTATTACAAAGAAGGACTTGGGAATTGAAAGTAATGATATTATCCGGTATGAAATAACGGTCAATCCCGATAAATTGGATCTGAATCCAAATAGCGATACGGTTACTTTGACAGATAGTTTTTCTGATTTGGTTGAATTAGATGTAACAACTGTAAATGTAAAGGATGAGAATGGAAATGCTTTAGAGACTGCAAAGATAAGCTATGCTCAGCGTAGACTTACAGTTGTAATACCTGATGAGACAAAGGCTATTGTGAGCTTTAGTGTTCAAGCGCAAAATCTTGGGCAGCAAAAATTTGAGAATACCGCTGTGCTGAAGGGAGAAGTGGAATATGAATCTTCTACTTCAGAGGAGCATAATATTCAAAGGCACTCTGCTACAATTACCGGACAGGCTAATTCAGTTAACTTGCATAAGATTGATGCAGACAATCTCACCAAGGATTTGGAAGGAGCTGTATTTGAACTATATAAAGCAACCCTATCTGGCAATAAAATTACTGATAATAATAAGATTAACAGTCAAGATGAATCAGGAAATTATATTTCAGATATAAACGGCCAGGTGACTTTTGCTGGACTGGAACCTAATGCATTATACTCCTGGAAAGAGATTGAGGCCCCGGAAGGTTATTCGGCAGTAAATGTTGGTAATAAGTATTTTATTATGTATCAGGTTGCCATTAATTCTGCAACGCATTTTGAAGATGTTGCTGAGACAACAAAGAATAGGCAAAACGCAGAAAAGATGGCAGATTTATTATCAGCAAATAATGGGAATATATCTATTGCAGTAGTAAAAGATGGTTATTTTTGGACAGTAGCAAATAAGAAAAAAACGGAAGGAACAACTTATCGGTTTGGGGTAGAGAAGAAGCTTACCGGAGCAGAGAACAGTGAAGAAACTTTCACATTCGAACTGTGGGAGGGAGAAACCCTGCTCGACACGAAGGAAGTGGCAGGAAAGGGAACGG
>JAETNR010000192.1 GCA_021772055.1 Blautia sp.
GTAAAATATAGAAAAGGAGGCGTTTCTGTTGAGAATTACTACATCAAAATCCAAGAATGCTGAATCCTTTTATATTTCTAAAGGCTATATCAATGATAAAGGCGTAAGTACTTCTGTTATTGTCCGCAAGCTTGGAACTTTAAAAGATCTTCTGCCGGAACATGGTCCGACACGTGATGATGTTATGGCATGGGCAAAAGAAGAAGCCCGGCTTGAAACCTTAAAATATAAACAGGAACAGGAAAACAAACTTGTGCAGATCGCGTTTCATGCCGACAGACAACTGGAGTACGGCAAACAGACATTTTTCCGTGGCGGATATCTTTTTCCCCAGTTCTTTTATTACCAGTTACAGCTAAATAAAGTCTGCCGTAAATTGAAAGCAAAGTATAACTTTAAATACGATATCAATGCCATTCTTTCCGACCTCATTTATGCAAGGATTCTGGAACCATCCAGCAAACGCTCCTCTTATAAGACCGCATCGGAATTTTTGGAAAAGCCTTCCTATGAGCTTCATGATATATATCGTGCTCTGGATGTTCTTGGCTCTGAATGTGATTTCATACAATCCTTTGAAATCGAACAGGAAGAGGGCAGTAAAAAGTATGGAAAAAGTAAAGAACACCGGCCAAATCCAATCATTCAAATGGGACTGTTTATGGATGGCGATGGGATTCCCCTTGCATTTTCCCTCTTTCCGGGTAATTCAAACGAGCAGACATCTTTAAAACCCCTGGAGCAGAAAGTACTAAGCGAATTCGGATGCCGGAAATTTATTTACTGCAGTGATGCCGGGCTTGGTTCGGAAGATATCAGAGCTTATAATCATATGGGTGAGCGTGCCTTCATTGTTACCCAGTCAATTAAAAAACTGAAAAAGGAAGAAAAAGAATGGGCTCTGAATCCCCAGGGATTCCGTCGTGTTTCTGATAATGTACCGGTTGATATCACGAAACTTTCAAAAGACGATAAAGGACTTTATTATAAAGATGAACCTTATACTACAAAAAAACTTCACCAGAGACTGATTATCACATATTCGCCCAGGTATGCACTCTATCAAAAGACAATCCGTGAAAAACAGGCAGAACGTGCACAAAAAATGCTGGCGTCCGGCAATACAAAAAAGAACCGTAAAAATCCAAATGATCCCGCCCGTTTCATAGGGACTGCCGCTGCAACAAAAGATGGCGAAGCTGCTGACATTCACAACTATCTGGATGAAAATAAAATTTATGAAGAATCCTTATATGATGGTCTTTATGCTGTGTGCACCGATCTTTTGGATGAT
>JAETNR010000026.1 GCA_021772055.1 Blautia sp.
TCTCCTGAATGAAATGGAAAAGCATATCGGTCCATCCTTCAAAAAAGTAAAAGCCCATATTTATAAAAAAGACCAGAACGGTTTTTATATTTATGCCAAACCCAACCTCTGTGACAAAATTCACGGCTCATCGCATTTACAAGCTGAACTTCGGTTCCTGCCAGTCCAATATTGGAACAGATAATATCAATACCTTCCTCTGTATGCTGGATAAAGCAGTCTTCCGGAATATCTTCATCATTCAACACCATTTCCATCAGCGTTGTTAATGTTTCATTACTATTATCGCAGTCACGGAATCCAAATCCAGCAGACACATCTGACTGAGGATCAGCATCCACGACTAACACTTTCTTATTCATAAGAGCCAACCCTACACCAAGATTTGCTGCACATGCGGATTTTCCGGTTCCGCCTTTCTTGTTTACTACGGATATAATTTTTGCCATATTCATTCCTTTCCGGTATCAGGAAGGAAAAATAGTAAGAAATAATAGTGGATTTTTTACGAAGATTAGGAAAATGAAAAGTTGCATTATAAATCGCATTATAGATAGCTACCGAAATCGCCACATTTTTCTTAAAAATCATGCGAAGTTTGCGTTAAGAAGTTCGTACAGAATCATTACGAAAACACTGGCGAACCAATTACGAAAAATCACCTAAAAAGTTACATGAATTTATAATGCAATATATGAAGTGCCCTAGAAAGGAAAAACCCTTGAAAATACTGGATTTTCAAGGGTTTTAAGGTTCTTATTAAAGATTTGCAAAATCGGGATTACATTCCCATCTGCTTAGCCACTTCCTCAGCGAAATTCTCTTCTCTCTTCTGGATTCCTTCGCCTGTCTCGTAGCGTACGAAACCTTTGATGGTGATTGCAGCGTTGTTGGCTTTTGCAACTTCTTCCACATACTTGGATACGATCTGCTTTCCGTCCTCTGCTTTTACGTATACCTGGTCAAGCAGGCAGACTTCTTTCAGCTCTTTGTTGATACGGCCGTTGATCATTCCCTGGATTACCTTTTCCGGTTTCTGGGATTCTTTCGGGTCGTTCATAATCTGAGCCATGAGAATTTCTTTTTCGTGAGCAATATACTCCTCGCTGATCTCAGAACGGTTCGTATACTGCGGTTTCAGAGCTGCAATCTGCATTGCAATATTCTTAGCCATCTCTTCTACTGCTTCGTTTACAACGTTTGTCTCAACATCAACAAGAACGCCGATCTTTCCGCCCATATGTGTGTAGGAAGCAACGAAACCGTTCTCTTCTTTTACCTGAGCGAATCTTCTGATGTTCATGTTCTCACCGATCACTGCAATCTGAGCTGCAAGAGCTTCTTTTACAGTCTTGGTGGAATCAAGCGCCCATGTCTCAGCAAGGAATGCATCAATATCTGCAGCGGAAGTGGTCAGTGCCTGTGCTGCTACATCTGCAACGTAGTTCTGGAATTTTTCATTCTTTGCTACGAAGTCGGTTTCAGCATTTACTTCTACAACAACTGCGCTCTTAGCATCCTCTGCAACTAAAGTCTTGCAAAGACCTTCTGCTGCTATACGGCTTGCTTTCTTCTGAGCGGTAGCAAGTCCTTTTTCACGAAGGAACTCTACTGCTTTATCCATATCGCCTTCTGTCGCTGTAAGAGCTTTCTTACAGTCCATCATTCCGGCGCCGGTTAATTCTCTTAATTCTTTTACCTGTGCTGCTGTAATAGCCATTTCATTTTCCTCCTGAACGATTACTCTTATGCCTCTGTTGTTTCCTCTGCGAATTCCTCAGATTCTGCTTCGATCTCACCTTCAAACTCTGTGGTTCCCTGGTTTGCTTCAATAACAGCATCTGCCATCTTGGAAACGATCAGTTTTACTGCACGGATTGCATCATCGTTGCCCGGGATTACATAATCCAGCTCTTCCGGATCACAGTTGGTATCGCAGATACCGATCAGCGGAATGCCTAATGTATGAGCTTCCTGTACGCAGATTCTTTCTTTCTTCGGGTCTACGATGAAAATTGCGTCCGGGATACGTTTCATTTCTTTAATACCGCCAAGGTTCTTCTGAAGCTTGGACATTTCTTTTCTTAATTCAATAACTTCTTTCTTAGGAAGAACGTCGAAAGTTCCGTCAGCTTCCATAGTCTCGATCTGTTTCAGTCTTGCAATACGGCTCTGGATGGTCTTGAAGTTAGTCAGCATACCGCCCAGCCATCTTTCGTTTACATAGAACTGTCCGCAACGCTCTGCTTCTGTCTTGATAGCGTCCTGAGCCTGTTTCTTGGTTCCTACGAATAAGATGTTTCCGCCGTTAGCCACGATATCAGCGATTGCATTGTATGCATCGTCAACCATACCTACAGACTGCTGTAAGTCGATGATATAGATACCGTTTCTCTCGGTATAGATGTACGGAGCCATTTTAGGGTTCCATCTTCTTGTCTGATGTCCGAAATGAACACCTGCTTCCAAAAGCTGTTTCATTGAAATAACGCTCATGATTCTTTCTCCTTTTTGGTTAAATTCTTCCGTACAGATCACTTTCTGTCCGAACCCGCCTTCACACCGCTGGGCACCATCCTTCTGGAATCTCTGTACGTGTATATTGCGCTTTCTGCGCTTTGCAACTTCTGAATTATAGCATAGGAAAACCCTCTGTGTAAAGAGGGTTTTCAAAAAAATTCTTTATTTTTCCATGGTTTTGCAGGCTTTTTGAAGGGAGACCGTCTCCTCTCTTGTAAGGGGACGGCACTGGCCTTTTTCCAGATTACATGGAAGCACCAGAGGGCCCATGGAAATCCGTTTCAGATAAAGAACCTTCTTTCCGACAGCCTCCATCATGCGTTTCACCTGATGAAACTTTCCCTCGCAGATCGTAAGGTGGATTTCACTGTATGGTCCTTCTTCCCGGGTCTCCACTGTTTTTAATATCTCAAGGCTTGCGGGAAGGGTAAGCTTTTCTTCTCCGATATCCACTCCCTGTTCTATTTTTCTTACGTCTTCTTCTGTGAAGATACCGCTGACTTTGGCAAAATAAGTCTTCTCCACATGCTTTTTCGGGGATAACAGCTCATGGGCAAGCGCTCCGTCATTCGTAATCAAAAGCAGTCCTTCTGTATCTTTATCAAGTCTCCCCACAGGAAAAAGCCCTTTTCTTTTTGAGGGAATATATTCCAGCACTGTTTTTTCCCGCTGATCCTCTGTAGCACTGACACAGCCTGCAGGCTTATGGAGAAGAAAGTAAACAAATTCCTCATGCGCTCCAAGCATTTCTCCCAAAAGCGACACCCTGTCTGTATCCGGCTGTACTTTCTGTTCCGGACGTCGGACGGTCTCTCCGTTCACCTGTACCTGCCCCTTCTGTATAAATTTTTTTACTTCGCTTCTGGTACCTGCTCCTGCATCTGCCAGAAATTTGTCAAGACGTACTGCTTTTGCCATAATCTACCTGCCAATCTGAATTGTCACTGCCCTTTTGCTTCTTCCATATCCTTCTGCAAAAAATCCGGCAGACTTTCCTTTAAAATATTTCCGCAATAATTATACTGGTGATTGCCATCCAAATAGTATTCTGCATAGAGTCTGTTATCCGTGCACTCCCAGGCGCATTCCAGTGCTGAGGGAACCAGCACTTTCTTTAATTCCCGCAGCTCTGCTTCACTTTCATATGTCATCTCTGCAGAACCCATATTGCCGTTCTCTTCTCCGAAATAAGTAATATTTACTTTTTCAAGAGAAACCTCTTCCATAGACATAGGATATCCTGTTTTTTGCAAAATTGCAACTGTTCTTTCAAATGCAGGAACCACATTGACATTTATCATGGCATAACTAAAATTCCCCCTATTTTCTGAGGATCCTGCAGCGTTTTTTTCCGAAAGGTGATACTCCAGTTCCAGTTTTACCACAGGCCTTTCCAACAGTTCCTCTGCGCCGGCCTCTTCCAGATCTTCGGAAAGTGCATTCAGAAGTTCCTGATATTTTTCCGGTTCTTCCTGGAATAACCGGTATCTTTCTCCGCTGGCAAAAACACCATCCACATTTTTCAGATACTCGGAATCCACTGCCAGAAAGCTTGTCTGCTGTTCCTTTAAATTTCCTTCCTCATAAAGAGCTTCACATAACTCATAAAGATCTTCCGAAGTGAAATGATAGACTCTGTATATTTCCCTGCCGGACTTCAAAGTATATTTCAAAGGAATCACACAGCTTTCATTCTCTTTTTCCGTACTCTGCTGCTCCGCAATTTTCTTTAATACCTGCCAGGTCTTCGGTCCTGCTCCATGTTCTCCCGTCAGAGCCGCTTCTTTGCAGCTCCAGGAACCGAGCATTTGATATTCCCCTTTTTCATTTTGTAAGATAATCTCCTGATTCATGCCATTCAGACCGCCAAAATCCGCATGAAAAGCTGCCAGGTTCTCCTGTTTCGGAAAATATTCGTCAAACTTCAGTAAATCCTTCTGGTAATTCACAGCACAGGCAGCTACCAGAATGCCGGCCAGAATCAGATGGTGCATATTGGACCAGAATTTTTGAAAATTCATCTGATATACCACTTCAAGAGCACCATGGGAAATGACCGTTCCGAGCACCATCCCGAAAATCCACCATTTGTTCCTGCTTCCGTTATATGGCAGCATATAGAAAATAAGTCCGATGCCAAGTCCGCAGGGCACTGTCACCATCAATTTCAGAATGATACCGATCCGGGGATATACCACAGGTTTTCCCGCACTTTCAGAAGGCCTTTTCACAAAAGCCAGATAGGAAAACCCACCAGCCAATGCAGTCACGCAGACAACCGCCGCCAGTAGGACAAAATAATCTCCTCCTCCATACTGTTCCAGAAGATTCTTCCCCAGGGTATAAGGAGATGCATATTCTTCCAGAAATTCTAACAATCCATACTTCTCCGTACTATAAACAGACTTATAAAAGGTTTTATAAAAAATATTCCTGTATTCTGTGATCAGACTTCCAAACACACTGCCGTACAGCATCAGCCCTCCCAGGCACAGAGCTCCCATCAAAATATTTCCGGTGATGCAAATGACCAGTACTGTACAGAAATAGATCAGCAGATAAAGAAGCAGGTGCAGGAAGCACATCATCATCACCAGGGCAAGAATCTTTATCTGAAAAAGTCCCCGAATTGCTCCAATGCAAACTGCCAAAAATGTCATGAGAAGATACGGAACCAGATAATACAAAATTCCAATCCCCGTTCTCTGCCAAAATAGCTGAGACCGTTTCACAGGCAGGCTGTGATAAAAATCTGTTTTTCTGGAGGAATACAGATACCAGAAGCTCTGCACACTGCTCACCACTGCTCCGCACACGGTCACCGCAAAACCGGTAAACAAAAAATGATGTTTCCAAAGTTTTTCATACAGTTCCCTGATTTCTTCCATCGTCAGATTTTTTTCACCAAACCAGTTTCCAAGCATCAGAAGCTCTGTCACTACAAAAGCCATCAAAAAGCCAAACAGAAAAAATGCAGGAATCCAAAGCTGTCCTTTGGACATGGATTTCATCTTATCAGATGAATAAATTCTGGATTTCATAGCCAGCCACCTCCGTTTCACTGATAAATATTTCTTCCAGGGAAAGAGGAATGATCTCACAGAACAAGGGATCCTTGGCCTGCACCCTGTTCATGATTTCCATTTTGGTACCTCTTGCCGTAATGAAAAGCAGGGAGCCCTGCCTCCGGATCTTCAGCACCTCCAGTTCCTTTTCCAGTTCTTTTTCTTTTGCTTTGTCTCTGAGAACACACTGCACTTTATGAATATGAAACTTCATATCTTCCAGGTCTCTGGAAAACAATACGCCGCCTTTATGAAGAAGCCCTACATGATCGCAGATATCCTCCAGTTCCCTTAAGTTATGGGAAGCGATCACAGGCGTAAACTCCCGGTTCATAATTTCGGAAGCAAACAATCCCTTCACTGCCTGGCGCATCACAGGATCCAGACCGTCAAAGGATTCATCGCATAAAAGATACTTCGTCCCGGAACAGATCCCCAGTATGAGCATAAGCTGTTTCTTCATTCCTTTGGAAAAATGATTGATCTTTCGTTTTCTATCCAGATGAAATTCTTCCATCAATCGGCGAAATCTCTCAACAGAAAAGGCAGGATAATAATTTTTATAAAAAAGCACCATATCCTCTGCCGTATAATTCGCCGGAAAATAGCTGTCATCTGAAATGTAAAACATTTTTTCCTTTGCCTCTCTATTCTCGTATACCGGAAGTGTATCAATGGTAATGATCCCTTCATCCGGTTTCAGAATTCCGGCGATCATCCTAAGGAGCGTGCTTTTTCCTGCTCCGTTGCTTCCAACCAGGCCGAATACTTCTCTTTCTCCAATATCCAGAGAAATTTTGTTTACAGCCTGGAGCTTTCCAAATGACTTACTGCATTCCTTCACATCAATCATAGCGCTCCTCCCCACAGCATTCACTGACAACAGCCAGCAATTCTTCCTTCTGAATTCCCAGTTCCAGTCCCTTTTGCACTGCCCGCCTCATCTCTGTCTTATAGTCTTCCACCCTTTTCCTTCTAATCTTCTCCACATCTGCCACAAAATTCCCCTTTCCCTTTACCGGATAAATAAGCCCAGCCTGTTCAAGCTCCATATAAGCCCGCTGAATCGTGTTAGGATTAATGGATAGCTCCACGGCGAGCTGCCTGACTGAGGGGATTTTTTCACCGGCAGGGATGGCCCCCTGTAAGATCAGCATTTGAAATTTCTCTGCCACCTGCTCATACAAAGGCCGGCGATCCTGATAATCTAAAATGATCATACAGCTCTCCTTTCTTCCTGATTCTCTTTTTTCAAATATTTCTTCCAATCTGCATTGCGTGTATCGAGTGTATTAATTGTTTTAATATACTCAGTTTAGCATATTTCTTCCTATAGGGCAAGGGAAACTTTGGAATTCTGCTGCAGGAATTTTCGCAGGATGCTGTTTACATGGGGAAGGGAACCTGTCTGTCAGGCAGGCCATGCAAAAGAAAAAGGGATCACCCAATCAAGTGATCCCGATCTCTAATACCTTCATAACCCTGAGAAAGTCTCAGGCATTTTTATTCTGCGCTGACTACCTCGTATCCTGCATCTGTTACTGCTTTCTTCAAAGCTTCCACATCGGCATGTCCTGTAATATAAGCTGCCTTATCCTCCAGACTTACATCCGCAGTTACCCCGTCAAATGCCTCCAGTGCTTTCTTTACCGCTGCCTGGCAGTGCGGGCACATCATTCCGTTGATTTTCATTGTGATCATTTTCTTTACCTCCTGATTTTCATCCTTATCATTTTGTTCCTCTATTTCATTGCTTTGAAGCATTGCTTCCTCTGCATTTTCCTTGTGAAGATCCTTTGCATGGGAAACCCGGAAGGATTTCAGCCTTAATGCATTGGTCACTACAAAAATACTGCTCATACTCATAGCTGCAGCCCCGATCATGGGATTCAGCTTCAGTCCAAAGGCATGATAAAATACCCCCGCAGCTACCGGAATTCCCAGGGAATTATAGAAAAATGCCCAGAACAGGTTCTGCTTAATATTGCGGATGACCGCCTTGCTGAGCCTGATGGCAGTAACGGCATCCAGAAGATCGCTTTTCATCAGCACCACATCTGCACTTTCAATCGCCACATCCGTGCCTGCTCCGATCGCCATTCCCACATCAGCCCTTGCCAGTGCAGGTGCATCGTTTACGCCGTCCCCGATCATGGCTACCTTTTTTCCCTGCTCCTGAAGTCTGGCAATCTCCCGCTCTTTATCCCCCGGAAGCACCTCAGCGATTACCGTGTCAATGGAAAGCTGTTTTCGGATTGCCTCTGCGGTTCTTTTATTGTCTCCGGTGAGCATGACTACTTCAATGCCCTCTTCCTTCAACTGGCGGATGGCCTCCCTGCTGGTAGACTTCACAATGTCCGCCACAGAAATAATCCCCAAAATCTCCCGTTCATTTGCAAAAAGCATGGGTGTCTTTCCCTCGTCTGCCAGGGCATTGAGCCTCTTTTCATATTTTACAAGAGAAATTCCCTGCTCCTCCATCATTCTGCGGTTTCCGGCAAAGTACCATTCTCCGCTGATTTTCCCCTTCACTCCTCTGCCTGGAACAGAAACAAAATCGGTGACCCTTTCCGGCAGTATTTGCTTTTTCTTTGTGAACTCCAGAATTGCCTCTGCCAGAGGATGCTCACTTTTTTCTTCCAGTCCTGCGGCAACTGCCAGAAACTTCTTTGCCGATAGTTCCGTCTCCACATTGGTGACCGCCGGTTTTCCCTGTGTAATCGTGCCTGTTTTATCCAGTACCACACTCTGCACATTGTGAGCCATCTCCAGCGCTTCACCAGATTTGATCAAAATACCGTTCTCCGCACCTTTTCCGGTACCTACCATAATCGCCACAGGGGTCGCAAGTCCCAGGGCGCAGGGGCAGGAAATCACCAGTACGCTGATGGCACAGGAAAGGGCAAATTCAAATGTCGCCCCGCTAAGAAGCCAAACGATTGCTGTAATGACAGCAACGGCAATGACCACAGGGACAAAAACGCCTGCAATCTTATCTGCGATCTTAGCAATGGGCGCTTTGCTGGAGCTTGCCTCCTCCACCAGGCGGATAATCTGGGAAAAAGTTGTGTCATCTCCCACTCTCGTTGCCTTGAACCGGATAAAGCCAGTTTTATTCATCGTGGCTGCAATCACCGTATCATTCACCTGCTTGTGAACCGGAATGCTTTCTCCTGTAATGGCAGCTTCGTCCACACTGGTACTGCCTTCCACAATAAATCCGTCAACCGGGATGCTGCTCCCCGGGCGGACCACTACAATATCCCCTGCCTGAACCTGTTCCACGGGAATCTCTGTTTCCCTGCCTCCCCGCTCCACAACAGCCGTCTTCGGTGCAAGGTCCATCAGCTTGGTAATGGCTTCGCTTGTTTTTCCCTTAGACCTGGCTTCCAGATATTTTCCCACAGTAATCAAAGCCAGAATCATAGCTGCGGACTCAAAATACAGATCATGATAATATCTGTGCACAAGCTCCATATCTCCATGTCCCAGCCCGTAGCTCATACGGTAAATGGCAAAGATTCCATATACCAGAGATGCGCAGGAGCCGATGGCAATAAGGCTGTCCATGTTGGGTGCCAGATGAAACAGAGTCCGGAAGCCTTTACTGTAATAGTTTCGGTTCACATAAATAATGGGAAGGCACAATAGAAGCTGGGTAAATGCAAAACTAACCCCGTTTTCTGCTCCATCCAGAAATGACGGCAGAGGAAGCCCCACCATATGCCCCATTGTCACATACATCAGGGGAAACAAAAATACAAATGACACGATCAACCGCATCTTCATATTTTTCATCTGCTTTTCTGCAGGATTTTCCCTTTTTCCTCCCAAAGCATCTGTTTTCGGAATTGCTCCGGGTGCAGGGTTCCCCTTCGGGCTTGCCCCGTATCCCGCCTTCACCACTGCATTGATGATTTGCCCCTCACTTAGGGTCTGCTCATCATATTCTACCTGCATACTGTTCGTCAATAAATTCACGCTGACATTCTTGATACCGTCAAGCCTGGAAACACACTTCTCCACCCTGGAAGAGCATGCGGAGCAGGTCATCCCTGTTACGTCAAATTTCTCTTTCATATCCCGGTAACACTCCTTTTCCTATCATTTATCCAAAATAGCATGATCATTTCAGAATCCTGCCAAGCATGGATACCAGCTCGTCAATTTTCTCTTCTTTCTCTTCCTGGGTCTCTGCATGAGAAACGCAGTTCTTCAAATGAGCTGTAAGGATTTCTTTATTCACTTTATTTAAAATCGCTTCTGTTGCCATAAGCTGCTGGGAAATATCAATACAATACCGATTTTCCTCTACCATGCGCAGAATCCCGTCCATCTGGCCTCTGGCTGTTTTTAAAAGTCTGGTAATCTTCTGTCTGTCCGCCTGCATAACACTCCCTTCTTTCCAGTATGCATGATACTTAGAATGTTTATTTTTTCTTGGATAATACCCCTCCCGGGTGTGGTATTATCGTATCAAAAAAAAACTGCTTTGTCAACCATCACAAAACAGTTTTTTATTAATAAAAACAATTCATCACAGCAGTTCAGAGAAGCTAAACTGGCAGGTTCTATCATATAAACCGGCAGTCACTCTTATAACGTTCCTTACGATCTTTCCATACTCCTGTAAAATACCGGAAGCCTCCGAAAAATAGAAGAATACTTACCAAATTAATTGCTGCGATCACCCAAACTGCAGATGTCTGCAGCAGCCACAATGCCAGCCCGGAATAAATTAGCGACCAGATATTCGCCCCGATATGAAGCAGCACGGGAGCATACAATCTTCCTGTCATCTCCATAAAATAAGCAAACAGGCATCCCAGAAGGGACGCGTAAATAAACTGCGTTATATTTCCATGATAGATTCCAAACAGCAATGCGGAAACAACAATGGAAACTCCCATTCCTAAGGAATCTCTCAGCCGGAGATAGATCAGCCATCGAAAAACAGCCTCCTCTGCAACCGGTGCCACAATTCCCATCCAGTAAATCATTTCCAGCATGCTCTTTCCCTGCAGAATCCTGGAAAAAGTATCCTGATAAGTATTGGACTCCAGAAAAAACTGTACAAATACCATAAACAAGTTCCCTAACTGGGCCATAGCTGCTCCCATGAAAAGCAGCAGAAGATAACTGCCCCCGTTGCTTCTGTCCGGTTTCTGCACAGAAACAAGCCCGCCTGCGATCCGTTCTCTTCTGTCTTTCCTGTACAGGCAAAGAACAGGAAGAATCGTCAGAAGTCCGGAAATACCCACCAGTAAAATAGCATTATGATAATAGGTATCCATTCCCTTCCCATACTGCCTGATCAACATCATGGCAAAAGATGACACAATCTGAGAAATTCCAAAATGAATCCCGATCGGATACAAAACCCTCCACCACTGCCTTACGCGGCTCTGTCTTCGCAGAGGGCTCAGCCGAAAAAATCCATCAGCTCCTGTACGGAATTTACGATCTGAAGAGGTTCTGCCCTGCAAAGTTCCTCCATGGTTCCGTATCCAAAAGAAACTGCGACACACTTTATGCCAGCTTCCCTGGCGCCAAGTATATCGTGCTCCCTGTCGCCTACCATCAGGACCTGATCACGGTTTCCTGCAAGGTTCAGACGTTTTAAAGCCTCCTCGATTACCTGGGATTTCCTGGTTCGGTCTCCATCTAATTCGCTTCCCACAATCTCCTGAAAATACTCTGTAAGATGAAAGTAATCCAGGATCTGTTTTACGTAATATTCCGGCTTGGAAGAAGCCACTGCCAGAACATACCCTTTTTGCCGAAGCTCCATCAGAGCCTCCAAAATTCCGGGGTATAATTTGTTTTCATAAATTCCGGTCACACCGTATCTTTCCCGGTAAAATGCCACTGCTTCTCTTCCTGTCTCTTCATCAAGATCCACATACTTCATAAACTGTTCCAGCAAAGGCGGGCCTACAAACACTTTTAATTTCTCTAAATCCGGCTCAGGTCTCCCGATTTTCTCCAGTGCATACTGCACGGATCTGGTAATTCCTTCCCCTGATTCTGTAAGAGTTCCATCCAAGTCAAATAAAACTGCCTTATACATAAATTCCTCCGGTTTTCCTGAAATGTCCAAAATGTTGTCTTCCATAACTCCTGCGCTAACGCCTGGCTCGCTCAGTGCCCCCATTATATCATGCTTTTCAGATTCAGTCTACGATATTTCTTTCTGAAATTCCGCCCGGATTTCTTCCCCGGCTTCATATAAGGCAAGTATTTCGATACAGTTTGATTCCTTTTCAGCTGAAGCGTCAAGTACAAGTGACTTCTCTTTCCAGTGCCACAGGCATTCTGCGCCATTGATACGTACGGATAAAATTTGTATTCCGCCTTTTCCTGTGATCAAAAATCCGGGGTTTTTACATGCTTTGGTATTTTCTTTTTGGTAATGAATAAGAAGTTCCTTTTTTTCTGTTTCTTTCTCGGAATGGCCTCTGTAAAAATGAAGTACAGGTACCGGTGTTATTGTCAAAGGCGGCACTTCTGCGGTCGTCGGGGAAAGCACCCTGCTTTGCTTACGCGCAGCTGCGGAAGCTATTGTATCTGCAGAACTTTTTTTCAATGCAGAATTTTTTTCCGCTGCAGGCCCATTTAAAGTGACGGAATTTTTTTCTGCCATGGAAGTTTTTTCTTTTATGGGTGCTCTTTCTACTGTGAAAGCTTTTCCCATTGCGGAAGATTTTTCTGGTGTGGAAGCCTCCCTGGCTTCTCGATCCTGATCTGTTGACGAAATTAGTGACTGAGCGGGGTTGGTTCCAGGCAGCGCACTTCCGTTAGAATTCCAAACATCCGGTTCTGCCGGTTCTTCCCCCCCTGCTCCATCGTTCTTTTCAGGCAATTCTGTGCTTCCCTGTGTATCATTTTTGATTTCGTTCCGCTGATCATCCCAGTCTCCGTTCCATTGTATATCTCCAGAATCCCGGTTCTGGTCATTTTCGGGAATCCCCGGTTCTGTAAAGCCATCCGAAGGCTCATTTCCCTGCCAGTTATTATCCTGCCAATCGTTTTCCTCCCAGCCATTTTCCTCCCAGTCATTATTCTCCCATTCAAACGGTATTTCCCCCTCTCCTTCTCCCACAGAAACATCAAATCCTCCCATTTCCATGCCTGACGCATGAACACCCCGAACCAGCATTCCAAGCACAAGAACTGTCCGGATCTGTCTTCTCACAAAAATCCCTTTATTTTGACGGTGTTTATTCTTTTTTCTGCTTTTCTTCATCACTGCTCTTCCCGATCCTTTCCATCCATGTTTCCTTTGTCTCTGCTTCCGGTTCCTCCATTATGCCTTCTTCCCTAACCTGACAGAATCGTTCCCAGAGATACTTACTTTCCTCCTGCTGCCCCATCCTGCATAAAAACAGTCCGTACCGGGCATAGGCCTCTCCGAATTTCCTGTCATAGAGAAGAAGCTGCTCATAATAAACAGCCGCATGTACTTCCTCCCCCTGAAGCTCCCCGTTCAGCGCCAGCAATAGAAGAAGCTTTCTCTGGGATTCTTTGTCCTGATACTCCTTCAGAAGCCCTTGCAGTTCCTCTTCTGCAATGCTGCAGATTTTCTTCCGTTTTCCCGGATTTCCCTTTAAAAAGTCTTCTTCATAATAATGCTCTGTGATCTCTGTCAGGGAAGCCTCAAGAGACTGCTCCGGGGAAAAGAAAGCCAGCATCCGGATGGCTGCAAAAAACAGCACACAAAAACACAGCATTCCCTGCAGCAGGCTTTTCCATCCATGTCCTCCCCGCTGCTCTGCAATTGCTTCCAGCTTCTTTTTCACTGTATTCATATCCTGATAACGGTGCTGTTCTTCATGCCTTAAGCAGCCCATAAGCAGGATTCCAAACCGAGGATTTTTTATCACATAGTGAATTTTCTTCTTTCCGCACAATGCACACAGGGTTTTCCCCAATGCATAAACATCACTTACACTCGTTACCCTCCCTGCAAACTGTTCCGGTGCCGCATACCCTACCGTTCCCTCGCAGATTCTCCGCACATCTCCATAGTCAAATACTGCGCTTCCAAAGTCTATCAGATACAATCGCCCGCTCTCGGTCAGCATCAGATTTTCCGGCTTCAGATCACCATAATACACGGCGGGTTTGCGTGTATGGAGATACTCCAATACCTCCGCCGTATCAATTCCGATTTTCACAATCTCTTCAAAAGAAAATATTCTCCCTTCCGAAAGCCATTCTTTCAATGATTTCCCACGGATAAATTCCATTACAAGATAGCAGAACTCTCCCCGTTCTGCATAATCGATCATTTTCGGCAAAGACGAATGTGTCAGAATGCGCATCAGCTTTACTTCCCTTTTCCGCTCCAAAGGAAGTTCTTTCACAGCCCATAGGCTGCCAAGCTCCAGATCCCGCGCCAGGTAAAGACTCCCCTGACCGCCTTTTCCAATCTGTTCCAGAATACAATACCGTCCCTTTAAAATAATTCCGGTCAGACTAATCCTTCTCACCTCATTTCCCTGTTCATTTATGCACAAACACTCTCATTGGAAAAAAAGATACCTGAAAAATCCTCCGGAAGTTTTTCCGGAAGTCTAAGATAGAAAAATGGAATCAATCTGCAGGCATTCCCTGCAGAGACTAGGAATATAATATTACATTATAGTGCATTTTGTTCCAAAAAGCAAGCACCAATCACCCTAAAATTTAAAGAATCGCGGCAGGGTGTGCCGGCTGTATTTCACAGGAGGGGGATGAGGAAAGGGCGCCTGTCTATACGGGCTGCGGTTTCGGAGCACAAGAAACAGTAAGTTCCCTGCACTTCTGCTAAAAGCGTTCAAAAAATCCGTGAACTCGCCTGACGGCTCAGACAGCACGGATTTTCTGAACAACGCAGAAGCACAGGAAACAAACTGTTTCTAAGGCTCCTGCAAATGCAGCCCGTATAGACAGGCGCCCTTTCCTCATCCCCCTCCTGTGAAATGCAGCCGGCACACCCTGCCGCGATTCCCTCTGATCTGTTACATCCGATCCGGGGCAGAGAAGCCTAAAAGCTCGATACTGGTCTCCAGAACCTTTCTGGTAAGTCCAAGAAGCTGGATAAAGGATTCCTTCTGTTCCTGGTTCTCCTCACTTAAAATCTTCGTTTCATGATAAAAGCTGTTAAATGCATTGGATACTTCGTAAATATAGGCACAGATCTTATGTGGGGCCTTTTCTTCAAAAGCACTTTCTACAGTTGCGCCAAACCCGGTAAGTGTAAGCATCAGATTCTTTTCACTTTCATTCACTGCAGAAAGAATTCTGCCTGCCTTAAGATCACCGCCCTCTTCCTGATAACGGTTCAGGATGGATTTGATCCGGACAATCGTATAAAGGATATAAGGTCCTGTATTTCCCTCAAAGGAGGTGAAGCGATCCACGTCAAAGATATAATCCTTGGTAGCCTGGTTAGACAAATCGCCATATTTAATAGCGGAAAGGCCTACGATCTTTGCAGTTTCATCCGCATCCTTATCCTTCACGCTTCTGTTCTCCACAATCTTGCGATACATTTCTTCATTAATGTCTGCAATCAGATTTTCCAGGCGCATAACCCCGCCGTCCCTGGTTTTAAAGGGTTTTCCGTCCTTCCCGTTCATAGTTCCGAAGCCAAGGAAGGAGAATTTCAGATCCTCTTTTACAAGTCCGGTCTTTCTTGCACAGCGGAATACCTGGATAAAATGAAGTTCCTGGCGTTTATCCACCACATACAGGATTTCATCCGGGTCAAACAGCTTCACACGCTCCACGATCGTCGCCAGATCTGTTGTTGTATAAAGGGATGCACCGTCTGATTTCAGCAGCATACAGGGAGGAATCTCCTTCGTGTCGCTCTCTTCCTTCACATCCACTACCAGAGCACCCTGATCCTCATAGGCAAAGCCCTGTTCCTTCATCTGCTTCACCATATCCGGAATATAGGGCTGTGCATCAGATTCCTTTTTCCACAGGTCAAAAGAAACTTTCAGATTATCGTAATTTCTCTTTAAATCCGTTACAGACACCTGCATAATGTGGTTCCAAAGCGCCATATATCCTCTGTTTCCCTGCTGAAGAAGATGGGTTGCCTCCAGCGCTTCATTGCGGTAAACTTCATCTGTCTTGGATTTTCCGCTTGCGCAGGGATAAATTTCCTCCAGCTCGCTGATGGTAAAAGGCGCCTCTTTGGGGTATTCCCCTGTAAAGCTATCGTCAAAATAAACCAGTTCCGGTTTTCTGCATTTCAACTCTGTAATGATCAGACCCATCTGGAGTCCCCAGTCTCCCAGATGCACGTCGCCGATCACTTTGTGTCCTACATACCTGCCGATCCTTTTCAGGCTCTCTCCGATAATCGCGGAACGCAGATGTCCCACATGAAGAGGCTTTGCCACATTTGGCCCGCCGTAGTCAATGATGATCGTCTTAGGAGTTTCTGCAGTATTTACGGATAATTTTTCATCTGCATCCATCTCTTCCAGATAATCTGCCAGAAATTCTTCCTTTACCTTCAGATTGATAAAGCCCGGCTTTACCACCTCTGCCATAGAAAATACCCGGCTTTCTCCAAGACATGCCACCACATCATCGGCAATCATAAAGGGCGCTTTTTTGTATGCCTTGGCACCTGCCATGGCTCCGTTGCACTGAAATTCACATAGATCCGGACGGTTGGAAACCGTAACCTTTCCATAGGAGGGATCGTATCCCGCTTTTTCAAATGCTGCGGACAGTTCTTCCGCCATTTGTTCCATCAGTTTCTTCATCTTCTTATTGCTCCTCATTTCAAATATATTTTCAGATTTATCAGACTGTCACTTTTTTTGCACAGGCAATGGCAAGGGCACCGTCACCGATGTGGCAGGCAACACTTAAAGACAGGGGATCCATTCGGATTTCAAATCCCGGGAATGTCTCCATAACCTCCTGTTGAAACTCCTCTGCCTCGTCTCTGGTTCCTGTATAAGCGATCTGAAGACACATTTCTCCACTTTGTACATATTTTGCAAAACGTTTCTCCAGGTCTTCCTTCATCGCCTTCAGCATAACACGTTTGGCCTGCTTCTTTCCCCGAACCTTGGAATAGGCATCCAGCTTTTCCCCCTGAATCTGAAGCACAGGCTTCAGGTTCAGAACGGTTCCGATTGCAGCCGCAGCCGGAGTGATTCTTCCTCCGCGTTTTAGGTATTTCAATGTTTCCAGGGTGATATAAATGCTGGATTCAAATTTTTCATCTTCCAGGATCTTCTTTATCTCCGAAGCGCTCTTTCCCGCTTCCGCAAGGGCAATGGCATCCAGAACAGACTGTCTCTGGGTCACGGAAATTCTCTGGTTATCTACTACCTGTACCTTGTCGTCATAATCTCTGGCAAGACCCATTGCAGTTTCACAGGAAGCGCTGAGGCCGCTGGACATGGGGATATGAACGATCTCATCATAATCCTTTAAAAGAGCATCCCATAAACCGCACACCTCTCCCGGATTGGGCTGCGAAGTGGAAATCGGTTCATCCGTAGTCAGGCGTTCATAAAATTCCTCTTGGGAAAGAGTGATTCCCTCCAGATAAACCTTTTCATTAATATAGAAAGGCATCGGGATAACCGAGATTCCAAGTTCTCTTCCCTGATCCTGCGTGATGCCGCTATTGCTGTCTGTTACAATGGCAATTTTTCCCATGGTATCATTCTCCTTAATTCTATCTTGTAGGTTTCTATTTCCTTATTGTTGTGGTCTTTCCATCTGCCTGGCTTTCTGTAAATCATTACCAGCCTTTTTGTAGTGTAACACATTTTGCCCGGTATCTCAATTGAAAATGTAAAAGTGATATGTTATAATTTTTTTAATATCGTTGTATCGTTTCACCAAGGGAGGGATTTTTCTTATGTCATTTATCACCGAAAACTACAAACTTGCAGCAGAAACTCTGGCAAAAGCTTTTGCAAAGCGTGGAATGGAAGCCTGCTACTGCGCCACAGTCCAGGAAGCCAGGGACCAGGTGCTTTCCATGATTCCTGAAGGTTCCAGTGTCACCTGGGGCGGCAGCGAATCTATGGCAGAAGCAGGAGTATTTGAAGCAGTATGCCAGGGAAATTATGAATTCATTGACCGTAAGGCTGCCTCAACACCGGAAGAAGCCCGTGCATTATATGGAAAGATCGTATGTGCGGACTATTTCCTTACCAGCGCAAATGCCTTTACCAAAGACGGAATGCTGGTGAACATTGACGGTGCCAGCAACCGGGTGGCCTGTATCGCCCATGGGCCTGCAAATGTCATTGTTCTTGTCAGTATGGACAAAATATGTACCACTGTGGAAGATGCAGTCAATCGTATCCGCACCTTTGCTGCGCCGCCCAATGCTCTCCGCGTAGGCGCCAAAACGCCCTGTGCCAAAACAGGCGTATGCGCGGACTGCTTAAGCCCGGACTGTATCTGCTGCCAGATTCTCGTAACCCGCTATTCCCGGGTTCCCGGCAGAATTAAAGTGGTTCTCTGCGGAGAAAAACTTGGCTTCTGACCTCAATAACCAGTATCACCCATATTAATTAACCGTACCTTTCACGCAGGATAAATTTTCAGCCTGCAAGGCGGAGGAATGAGGCGATGCGGTGGCATCGTCGATTGACGACAACGCAGCAGATGGAAATTTAGACAAGGAAAGGGATGATTAATTAGTGTGGGTGATACTAGTCAAAAGGAAGACCGGAGCGGTCTTCCTTTTACGTATCTGTATCATATCTGCGGCAGCTTATGAACAGTTAGTCTGTATTCCTTTTTTCTCTTCTCATGAGCACCAGGCATAGAACAGTCCCAAGGATTCCTGAAAAAACGGTACGCAAAGCTTCCCAAAGCATTTCTATCTCCCCTGCGGTTCTGGAAATCATAAAAAAGTATTCCGTTTTTTTCTGTTCTTCTTCCATCCTTCTGGACCAGAAATCAAAGTCCGACCATTTCCCAGGCAGCCAGTCAGCAGACAAATAAACATTTTGCAGGATTACCCGGATGAACACAGCAACCAACACAAGACAGGCAGCCATCCAAAGAACCTGTTCCCGTCTCCCCGATGCTCTCTTTTTTTGTCCCATCCCATAAATCAGCAGTTTCAAAAAAACCAGAATCGGAAGCATCCAGACTGCTGCGCAGGATGCTGCCTGCAATGCCCCGGCTGCCGCCTGCTCCCCGGTTAATCCATACCGCATCAGAAACTGATTTGCCATAGCTGTCTTATTTCCTCCTCCGCATTGATAAAATACCCTGGAATATACGGCACTCTCATCCTGGTCATGGATGAGGATACATCTTTGTTTCCAGTCCATCACTTTCCGCACCACATATGTTTTTTTTCCTATAACCAGTTTTCTTCCCGTGATATCCGTGCTTCCAAACAATTCTTCCGCAGTTTCTCTGTCTATGATGCAGCCCTCCCGGTCATCATCGGAAAAGCCCCTGATACGCCGGTCAAAAAGAGCTGCTTCTCCCTGAATGCCTGCCAGATGCGCTCTGGTACTTCTGGCATAAGCAGGCTCAGCAACACTCACCAGGGTTCCCTCCCAGTAAAAGCACAGGATCTCTTCACTTTTTGCCTCTTCCTGTTTTTTTAGAATACTGCGAACCTCTTTTCCGCCGGGACAGTGATCGGAAAATACAATGGTCATCGTATCCCTCGTCTCCATCCTTCCATAAGATTTCAGACATTCAAAATAGCAGACTGCAGTCAAAATCCAGCCAATAGCCAGAAACGCTTTTCTCCATATCCTCATGATTCCTCCAGTCTTACACGGCTGCCTTCCTCTACGGAACGGTCTGCCTCTGTTACCACCTGCTGGCCGGAAGACAGACTTCCTGCGGCAAGAGCGGCATAGCTTTCGTTTTTGTCCTCCACCGTCACACTGACCTTACGCAGCACCAGAGCCTCCCCCAGAACCGTATCCCGGGTGTCCAGCACAAGCACGTATTCCTTTCCTGTTTCTCCATAAAGAGCACTTAAGGGAACACAGGCAGGAAATGGCCCGGCATCCTTACTGATGGTCACATCTGCGGATTCTCCAATATTCAGCGTATTTTCCGGAATCGCAATGGAGACGATCCTCCTGTCCTGGTCTTCATCGTCCTCCCGGACTGACTGGATACGTGCATTTTCAATTTCCGTTCCGCTGATTCCTTTGACATATGCGCTGCCTCCCACTTCCACATACTTCACATCCTCTTCGGAAACCGAAACATTCATCAAAAGAGTTCCGGACAACTCGTAAAGAATCATTGCCGCATCTGCACCTGTAAGCCCCCCGGTTACCACGGAAACAGATTTCACCACACCGTCTGCCGGTGCCGGGATTTTCCCTTTCTCTTCCAAAAGCTTCTTCAGCGCTGCCAGCTCCTTCTCCGCTATTCCAATCTGCCGCTGCACATTAATAATGCTTCCGTCCGAAGGACTTTTTTGGGAAGCCTCTGAAACACTTCTCTGCGCCTCCATCACAGTCTGGTCTCTGGTCATGATTGCCTGGTTTAACGCCTCCTGTTTTACCCGGACATCATCCAGAAGCGCCTGCTCCTCCCCGCTGGTATCCGGTTCGCTTGTAAAGCCCTGATTCCGGTAATACTCATCCAACCTCTGTCTTGCCAGATTCAGCGCATCCTGAGCGCTGGAAACATTGTAATTGCCGCTGTTTGCAGCAGTATTGTAATTTTGTTTTGCAAAAAAAATGTCTCTTGATTTCTTTTCTCCGTTTACACTTTCCGCACTTTCCAGATCTCGTGCCTGAAGCTTCAGTTCCTCCAGTTCCCCGTTCTTTTTTTCAATGCTCTCTTCCAGAATTTCTTCAGACAGAGTAAAAAGCACCTCTCCTTTCTTTACAGCCTGCCCTTCCTGAACCAGAATCTGTTCCACACGCTGCCCTTCCTCTGAAAAGACAGCCCTCTCCCTGGTTCCCTCTACCTTTCCGCTTCCCAAAACTCTATGGGAAATCACATAATTCTGCATGGACTTCACCCTTACCTTTGCGGTATTTACAGAATCTGCTGCTCTGGACACCACGGTAAACACCAGCATTGCGCAAAAGAAAAGTCCAAGCCATTTGATAAATTTTTGTCGTTTCATATTCTCTACTCCTTCACTGCTGTGGAAATAATTCCCTGTTCCAGATAATCCTGCCCTGCCAAAAATACCATTAAAGCAGGAAACAGCACCACCACAGAAGCTGCGAACGCCACTCCAGCCTGCTTTATATCAATGGCAGGCAGAAACAAAGACAACGGCCACAGCTCCTTGCTTTTTAAAAATGCCATAGGCTGTTCCAAAAGATTCCAGTATTCCAAAAATCCAAGTACCATTGCAGAAATCACTCCCGGGGATCCGAGAGGAATGCCGATCTTCCGGAAAATCATCCATTCCCCTGCTCCGTCCAGGCGGGCGGATTCCATCAGCGCCTCCGGAAGCCCTTCAAAAAAACGGTACATAATAAATACCGGAAATGTAGAAAATACGGCAGGCAGAATGATTCCCTCCAGCGTATCCAAAAGCCCGAGCCTGTCAAGCATAAGATAATTACTCAGCATCATCACCTGAAAAGGCATCATCATCAAAGCAATATATATGGTAAAAATAACCTTTCGAAATGGAAAAGAAAATCTGGAAAGTCCCCAGGCTGCCGGAACCCCCACAAGAAGCTGCCCGATCAGCACACCACCTGTAATTTTCACAGAATTCCAAAGCATCACAAAAAAGCCAGGGGTATCTACCAGAAGTTCCACATAAGATTTTAACGTAGGATATAAAGGAAAGAGCTTCCAGGACACATATCCCTTCCCTCCGGATAGTACAGGGTTCAAAAGTTCCCCAAGCTCTCCGCTTCCCATCAGAGAGCCTGCCGCCAAAAAGAAAACAGGAAACACACAGATCAAAACCAGCAGCCATAATGCCGCGGACAATATTTTTTTCATCCACTATACCTCCTTTGCCCATGCCTGATTAAGAGCCAGAATCAGCATCAGGATCACGGCTCCCGTTACTACGGCTGCTGCAGCCATTTTGTCTACAGACAAATCACGGTACCAATTATTAAAAAGATGCTGCAGTAGGTACATATCCTGCTGTGGATAATCACCTGCCACCAGATATGCTTCCCGAAAGACTTTAAATCCGTTCAGAAGGGAAAGAACTACGATGGTAAACAGAGATCCCATGAGATTTGGCATGGTAATTTTCCAAAAACACATCCATTCCCCTGCGCCGTCTACTTTTGCAGCCTCATAAAGGGACTTTGGAATACCGGAAATTCCCGCTACCCACAACACCACATCATATCCAAGATTTCTCCAGATATAACTGACGATCAGCACCCAGAAGGATGCTTTTGTATTCATCCAGTCCACCCCTTTCACAGAAAGCAGGGCAAAAAAATGGTTCAAAAGGCCCTGGCTGTGAAAAAGCAGCTTCCAGAGAAGAACAACAGAAGCTACCGGGATGGCCATTGGAAGAAGAAAAAGGCTTTTTTTCAACTGAAGGTACCTTTGCCCTCTGGTCAGAAGCACGGACACCAAAAGGGACAGCAAGACCAGAATGGGGATGCAGACACAGAAAAAACGCATGGTATTTCCTGCGGCCAGGCGAAAAGCCTGGTTCTCAAAAATCGTTTTGTAATTGCCAAGTCCTGCAAATTCTCCGCTGACAGCACTGTAAAAAGATCTTTTGATCACGTCCAGATAGGGGATGATCCAGAACAGACAAACACCCAAAGCGCTTGGCAGGAGAAACAGCAGAGCTTTGAACGCTTCCTTACGTTTCCTCATAGATGCCTCCATTGATTGCTTTTTTCTGCAAAAAGGATAGCATAGAAATCTCTAAAATACCTCTAAGGCGCCCGGAAAATCAAAATCATAGTTTTTTCACCAGAGTTGTGGTATAATGTGAACACTTAATGAGCACAAGTGAAGCGCAGGGCGAATTTAGTGAGAACATATGCCCTTGTGGTATAATGTAAACACTGAGCAAATTGCTTTTGATAAAGAAAGGAAACCTGTTTTGAAGATTTTATTGATTGAAGATGATAAAGACTTATGCGAAACCCTGAAATACAGACTGGAAAAAGAGGACTGCGCAGTAGAGGTATGTCATGACGGGGAGGAAGGCCTGTATTATATGGAAGAAAACCTTCATGACCTGATCATTCTGGACCGGATGCTCCCCTCTATGGATGGGGTCACGGTTCTTACGAAAGCACGGGAGCATCATGTCACTACCCCTGTAATCTTCCTCACTGCCCTTGGGGAACTGCAGGATAAAGTTTCAGGGTTAAACTGCGGAGCTGACGACTATATGGTAAAGCCCTTTGCTTTTGAAGAGCTGATGGCACGTATCCGCTGTCTTATGCGCCGTCCCGGAAAATGGGAAGGATCCTCCGGTCTGACCATGGGAGATATTACCTATGATCCGGAAACCAAGCGGCTTTTCAACGGTCCCAGAGAGTGTACCCTCTCCAGGCGAGAAGGGGATCTTCTGGAAGTCTTTTTGCGCAATCCGGGCCAGACCCTGACAAGAGCGGTTCTCATTAACCGTGTCTGGGGACTGGACAGTGATGTGGAGGAAGGAAACCTGGATAATTATATCCATTTTCTCCGGCGGCGACTGAAAGCAGTGGAAAGCACCCTGACATTAAAAACAGTGAGGGGAGTGGGATACCGGGTTTAGATTTCCGGCAGCAAATAACGAACCTTTTTGCAGCAGAAAAAGATCCGGCGGTGCTAAAGTCCGCCGGATCTTTTCTTATTCCTTATTCTGAGAGATAAAGATTTACTTCCTGCACAGCCGCTTTCACAGCTTCATCCAAGGAACATTCTCCCTTTAAATACCTTGTTCCTGCGTCCCGCACTGCGGACAGAATAAACTCATTTTCTTTTGATGGCTTCTCAAGACTTTCCGCCATTGCCAGGAACTGTTCTGTATACGCCTCCGTCTGCTGCCTGCATTCAAATGTCTGCTCCTGGCTGCTGCCGTCATTGTAGGAATGGGAGCTTACCCAGAGAATCTCATCTTCCTCTCCCTTTTTCCAGTAATCTGCATTATGAAATACTGCTTTGTTTACAGGAATTCCGTTTGACGCGCCGATTCCCTGCCCTTCCTGGCTAAAAAGAAATTCCACAAATTTTTCTGCTGCATCCTTCTCCCTGGCTTTTGCACTGATTCCAATGGTTTGTATGGGAATAAAGCAGTTTTCTTCCTGTCCGTTCCAGAGTTTCACATGAATGGAATCATCATACCTCTCTGTGGAATAAAGGTTTGCAATTTCATCTGAGGAATAAATCCTTCCAAGACCTACAATACATTGTCCATCCAGCACATCCGTTGCATTGATTCCATATTTCATTTCCTGTTGATCGTAAAAATAATAAATCTGATCTTCCCCAAGAGCCTCTTCCATCATTTCCCTGGTAGGCTGATACATCCTGTTGGCCTGGGCAAGATACTGGGTAAGAGCCTCCACATCAAGAGTTCCGTCCTCTTTAAGCCATGCACCTGCACTTACATCCGCAAGGTCTGTTAATAAAAGCTCCGGGGAACAAACCTGATTCATAGGCATCCTCACAGGCCTTCCATTCTCCAGCTTATACTCATCCTGATGCGCTTCCACCAAATCTGCCAGGGAAGCAAGATCCGTCACTTTCTCAATATCCTCCTGGTGTCCCGCCATTACAGGAATTGCGAATTTCACCGGCATAGAATAAATGTTGCCGTCTTCTTTTTTATAGGAATCCAGTATATTTTCCAGTATCCCGTCTGTTTCCTGAACCTTGGAGAGGATACCGCTTAAATCCGCCAACAGTCCTTTTTCCACATAGGTTTCCTCAGGAATTCCGTCCAAAATCAAAACATCCGGCCCTTTTCCTGCCATAATTTCCGTATTCAAGGTCTTTAAGGCATCTGTGGTGGTCACTGCGTCCTCTCCCGTCATCCCGGTTTCCAGATTCAGATAAATATCCGGATATTTTTTCTGGAAAATCGCAGCGGCCTGGCGCATAAACCTGCTTTCTTTTAAGGAATATACTGTCAGTTCCGTATCCGGCACTGCGGCAACCTCTTCGGAATATTCATACCGCAGAATCCTGGCTGTTCTTCCGCTGCTGTAATCAGAAATCAACAGATAAAATCTGCCCTGGCTATCCTTGACCATATCTAAAAGCGCCGTATCCGGTGAGTTTAGGGAGTTCAGGTTACCGTCCGCAATCTGTTCCGCAATACTTCCGCCAAAAGCATACCGGTAAATTCCCCTTTTATCCACAAAAAACAGGCTGTCCTTTTCATCCCCTGCCAAGAACAGGGACGTATAGCTGCTGGTTGTATTACGGCTCAAATTCTGCTCGTTAGCGGCAAACAGCTTGGTAAAAGCGGTTTCATCTTCGATTGGTTTTCCGGTATCAATGTCATAATAGTGAATGCCCCCATCTGCCACTGCCAGAAGATAATGATCCACCAGACCCATGTACTGGGTTCCTCCCCCTTCCTCATATTTTGTTTCAATATGATCATCCTTAAGGCTCACTTCCGCAATTTCCGTAATCGTTCTGATAAGAATGGTCTGCTTTCCCGTAAATTCACAATCCCAAATATAAAAACCTTCTCCAAGAGCTTCCAGATTCATTTCTCTTGCATTGCCCTCCGGGTCGATATAATAGTGGCGGCTGGAAGGCTCATCCGGTTTTTCCTCGGAATATGCCCTTGCAAAAATTCCTCCGTCCTTTGCCGGCTTTACCAGGTCAACCGTAACTGTTTCCGGGTCAAGGCCTAATAAGGCAGGAATGGAAACGGACTCGCCCCAGGTTTCCCCATTATCCCTGGAGTCCGCATACATTGCCTGATAATCGGAGTTTTTATAACAAATTCGCAGAATTCCATCCTCCAGGAATTCGATGCTGTCCGCCATATCACACTCTTTTGGAAGATTCAGGTCAGACTCCAGATACCGTCCCATGGCCTTCTCCTCTCCCTGGCTTTCTCCTTCTGCCTTTTTTGTTTCCTCTTCTGCATAGCTTCCCGCGTCTTTTTCATTTCCGCATCCGGAAAGAGACAGCAGACTGCCTGCCCAAAGACTGAAAACTGTTGTCATCAGGATTCCTTTTTTCAGATTTCTGTATTGTCTCATTGGATTACCTCCGTTTTTCTTAGTTTTCCCTTATGATAACAGTCCAATCTCTAAACTCTCTCTAAAATAAAAAATTTATTTAGAGAATTTTTCCAGAATCCTGTGTTATGATATAGGTATCAATTAAAGGAGATTTTAATATGTTTCGAAAGCTTCATATACAAATGACCGTTTTTTCTACCATTATTACAAGCGTCATCCTCATTATCATGACACTTGCCTGCCTGTTCACTGCAGAATCGGGTATCCGAAGGAATAGCTATTCCGCCTTTTCCACAAATGCCTCCTCCTTCCTTGTTCACCTGGAGGGGGAAAATTCCCTTTCCCACACCTGGATGCTCCAGGCATGCAAAACCTACGGGGTTCAGATGGAAATCAGGGACAACGGAAAACCACTGTTCTTTCAGAAACTGCATCCTGTGGAAACAGGGGAAAAAGTATTCTCCCGGGCAGCGGATATTTCCAGAGAAACCTATGCCCTGGATATGGACGGAGTTTCCTCCATTACCCAAAACGTCCTTTTTCAAATGGAGGATTACTATGTCTGCACAGCGCTGATTCCCCGGGAAACCGGGATGTTAAGCATGATTCTTTTATATCCCCTGGCTTCTCTGCACCGGCAGATCATGGAACAGCGCCTTTCTTTTGGTATTGCGGTTCTCCTTGCCATTTTGGCGCTGGCTGTTTTTTCCTGGTTCTTTACCAGACGGATCATCCGCCCTATGGAAAAAAGCCGCAGGCAGCAGACGGAATTCATTGCCTGTGCATCCCACGAGCTGCGCTCTCCTCTTTCTGTGATTCAGTCCAGCATCTTTGCCATGGAGAAAGCTTCCGGTCAGGATGCTGCCCGTTTTATTACGATTATTCAAAAGGAAAGTAGCCGTATGGGGCGTCTGATAGGCGATATGCTTTCCCTGGCCAATGCGGACAACCACTCCTTTCGGATCACTGCCTCCCTTTGTGAGCTGGACACCCTTCTTCTGGAAACATACGAAAAATATGAGCCCCTGACCCGCATGAAACGTCTTCATCTGGATGTGATCCTTCCGGAGGAGCCTGTGACGCCCTGTATGTGCGATGGCTCCAGAATCTCCCAGGTTCTGCAGATTCTTCTTGACAATGCGATGAGCTATGTTCCGGAACAGGGCTGCATTACCCTGGCTCTGTTCCAGAATGAAAAGAACTATATTCTCTCTGTTACGGACAATGGCCCCGGTATTCCCGATGAAGCGAAGGAGTCTGTATTTCTCCGCTTCTACCGGGCAGATTCTGCCAGAAATGACAAAGAGCATTTCGGCCTTGGTCTTTGCATTGCAAAAGAAATCATCCAGCTTCATAAAGGAACCATAGAAATTCAGGATGCTCCCGGAGGAGGCGCATGTTTTTGCATCACGCTTCCAAAAACAGGAAAAACAAACGGATTGCTCACACAAAGTGTATCCTGATAGAACAAATTTCCGCAATGGTGCCTACGCGCATATTCGGTCCAAATAATCCCACTCCTGACGTTACGATGGTATGCAGACTGTCCTTCCTTAAATAACCGTAGGAATTTTCCCAGAGGAACCCTGTGATCAGATTTCCGGGAAACATCTGCCCGTCATGGGTATGTCCGCACAAAACAGCATCCGCCCCGGCATCAGAAAGCGCCTGAAAATCCCCGGGCTCATGTTCCAGCACAAGCACCGGCTTTGTAAGATCAAGTCCCTTTGTAAGCTCCTCCGCGGTTTTTCTCATAGAAATTCCGCGTCCGGGGCGCTGTGCATCCGGTCTTCCGTACAGATAGAAACTTTTATTGATCAGTACGGCTTCGTCTTTTAAAAGCCGGATGCCTGCCTTTTCCAGAAAGCAGTCCATTTCACTGCTGCTTTCCTTCTTCTGACCGTCATGAAAAGTAAAACCGGCCAGGATTTTTTCTTCTACGTCATGATTCCCGTAGCATGCATAAACACCGTATTTTGATCTGATGCCTCTAAGGATTTCCGCCAAAGACTCCGGATTGAAAACAGCTCCATAGTCATTGTCAAAAATATCCCCTGCAATAACTACGATATCTCCGTTCTGCTCATTGATTTTTTCCACCATCTTCTTCATATGGGAATATCCGATATTATAACCCAAGTGCAGATCTGACGCCAGTATTATGTGCAGGGAATCCATTTTTCCGGCCTTTTTCTCAATTGTAAATTCATAAGGAGTTACGTGGATCACCTGAGCCTGGAATATTCCCCAAATACTTATCAGAATTACCAGTACAGCACAGATTCCTCCTGCCAGGGCCTTATTTTTCCATCTGCGCTTTACGATCACGTAATGAAAAAAAGATAAGATATCTGCTGTCCCCATGATCAGCAGGGAATAGAGAAAGATTCCGAGCCAATAATTTCCAAGCAGCAGGAACATCTTCCTCACACTCCCCTGAGGACAAAACCAGGCAATTCCCAAAGCAAGGACAGGTACTCCGAAAATCAGAGAGAATCCAATGCAGACACTTTTCTTCTGGAAAATTCCTCCGAAAAGCCTTAACCATCGCATTATCCGAAAAAGCAGAAACAAATTCATGCAGAGATATACCGGTGCTAAATATACAGCAGACATTTTTTCCTCCCCCCTATCTGCATCCTGCAATTCCCAGACCCATGTTGGGAGTTTTCCCGGAATACAAAAGGTCTGCGCAGAAGATCACCGTCACAATGGCACAAAAGGATATCCTTACTCTCCTGGGAAGCCGCCCAAACAGCATGTCCAGAAAAGGTGCCGCGAAATATACGATTCCCATGCCTCCAAGCCCGAAGATCAGCAGTCCTTCCGCGCAGATCCGGCCGTTCAGGTTCAGGGCATAATCACTATAATCCCACCATTTCATTCCATGATACGCCTGTTCCAGAAACCAGGATATATAATACTCCACACACCCACACAAAAGGATGATCGCCAGAAACTCCTGAAGCGGCTTTTCCCTCAGTTTATCAAGGAGAAGCAGGATCAGCACGCCCCCGGAGCCGTAAATAGGAAGCCAGGGGCCGTGAAGAAATCCCCTGTTTACCAAACTTCCGCTTGTACAAAGATGAAGTCCCACCTCCCACACCCATCCTAAAATACTCATGGCAAAAAACTGCATCACCAAAGAAGAAAGAGAGTACCTTGCTCCCGGCAATAAATGTTTCAGGGCATAAAAACAGCGCTCACTGCCCATTCTGCTATTTGTATATGTTCCTGATTCGCTTCTCATGTTTAGCATACAGCCCTCCCGGTATTTTCCTTAGTATTTTTGCATGCGGTATGAACAATCATGCATGTTCTTTCAATTGAATGTCTATATTGTAGCAATTCCCTCAGGAATGAGCCATCGAATCAGGTGACAATTTCCCTGGATATATTACATTTTTGTAAGGCACAACAAAAAAGGACCCTGTCCCGCCGGACAAAATCCTTTCTTTTTTCTACTATTTATTCACTGCGCAGTGCATCAATGGGATTCAGATTGGAAGCTTTCACAGAAGGGAGCAGTCCAAAGATTACCCCGATCAGCATAGAAAACAGCACGGAACCGATGATTGCAGGAATACTGATGGCTGTGGGAGAACCGGACAGCCGGGAAACCACTTTGGATAGGCCAATCCCCAATGCCACACCGATCAATCCTCCAATACTGGTAAGTACTGCTGCCTCCGTCAAAAACTGAAACAGTATGGTTTTCTTTCTTGCACCGATGGCCTTTTTCAGACCGATCTCCTTTGTTCGTTCCGTAACGGAAACCAGCATAATATTCATAACACCGATACCGCCTACCAAAAGAGAAATACTTGCGATCCAAATCAGCTGCTGATTGGTGCTCTCACTAAGCTTCTGAAGGTTTTTCACACGTTCCATCACATCATCCGCACGGTATTCAAATTTATTGCCGCTTTCCTCTGTACCGGAGTCGGAGCTTAAGTACTGATTCATTACCTTAGCCGCTGCATTTCCCGCAGTACTCATATTATCTGTAGAATTTGCACGAATAATGGCGTTTTCCGGTTCATCGAACTGAAACACCATAGGCCAGCATCTGGAAGGGATCATCACCGACCCCATAACCGTCTGATAATAGTCAAAGAACTGACTGATATTCTCAATATTCGGCAAATAGTCTTCATTCTGCTGTACCACCCCAACCACAGTGAAAGGCTCTGAGCCAACCTCTACGATTTTACCTACCGGATCTTCTCCCGGGAAAAGGGTTTCCGCTGCACTTCTGTCAACAAGAGCAACTTTATGAAAATCATCATAGTCTTTCTGGACAAAGCCCCTGCCCGACTGCACCCGGTATCCGCAGGTATCCAGAAAATTCAGGTCAATTCCGTAGATCTTTCCGCCATTAAAACTGGTATTCTGATAGTATACGCTTCCGGAATAGGATCTTCCATAGAAAAAAGTGGCATTTTCTACAGAATCCAGATCCAGAACCTCTTCCTTTTGTTCTGCTGTAAGGAGCGGAGGCGTACCGCCCATACCATAGTCCATGTCATAGGTGGAATCACCGTAATACAGGCTGATATTCACCGTATTATTCCCGGAACCAATCAGGTCTTCCTTAATCTGCTCACTGGTTCCTTTGATCGTAGAAACAATGGCAATAATGGATGCAATTCCGATTATGATTCCCAGCATGGTGAGAAAGGAACGCATTTTATGGGACCAGATTCCCTGAAAAGATAATCTAATATTTTCAATCATGTCATCTGCCTCCTTTAATACCCATACATCTCATCCAGCGTCCCCTCTCTGGTCTTAACGCCTTCCTGGGCAGACTTGGCATAAGGAAATGCAATTTTATCATCCTTCGTAAGTCCTCCCTTAACCAGAACACTATAACCTCCGTTTACGTTGCCTCCTACAGTAAGGAGCTGCTTTTTCAGAACGCCATTATCATCTTTATATGCGTAGCTCTTTCCATTTTCAGACAGAACAAAAGCTTTATCCAGTACAAAGCTTCCTTTTACTGCACTTTCATTTTTCAAAGTGATCTGCAGCCAGTCGGACTCGGAAAGTTTGATCTTATCATCCGTTACCATTGCGCTGAAGGTGTAATAAGAAACATTGGGATTTCCGTCCCCATAGCCATAATACTGAGATGAGGCCGGATAATCGGAAACATCTACCACTTCCGCTTCGAAATTACCCTTTTCGTAACTGCTGCAGTTTAACAGGCTTCCTTCTTTTACCTCATCCAACAGAAGTTCGCTGACGGTTCCTTTTACATAGTAGCCGTCTTTACTCCTTACAATAATAAAAGCATTTCCGGAAGAAGTTCCTGTCAGCGGATCCCCCACATAGGCGACCACCCCGTCAAGCTTACTGTAAATAATTTTCTTCTGCACCTTTTTCTCCAGCTTGGCAATATTGATATCGCTCTCCTGGATATCCAGCTTCAGGCTTGCAATCTGGCTCTGCTTCTGCTTAATAGCTTCCTTTCTTGTAACAACCGTATCATTATTATTTCCCGGATCTCCTGGTATTTCCGGTTCCTCCGGATTCTCCTCCGGCTCATATTTATCTGCATCGTCTACCGTAAATTCCACCTCTGCAAGTCCGCTTGCAGGGCTTCCGAGAACAGCTCCGTTGATGAGATAATAACCAATACAGGATTCCTTACGGTTCTCAAAATCCGTGATCGTATCTCTTTCGTGGAATTCGATCTGATACCAGTAAGCAGTATCACTTTCCACCCTGGTTCCGTCTTTACTGAATCCTGCCATTCGATTCAGGAATTCACCGGTTACGGAAACCTTACCTGTTGCAGCACTGCACAAAAAAACAAAAGGTTCTGTTTCACTGCCCCTGCCTGTGTACGGAACAGAGTCCCCGTCCAGTTTCTGATAAAACGTAGGATTCCCATCATGAAATCCTGTATTATCCTCTATAGGATAAGGATCCAGATAATCCATATCCCCCTCCAGCTTAGGAGTGGGCGTAGGAGTCACTCTGGGCGGATCATTCTCACCGGAGACAAATTCACTGCCGGAACCATTCCCTTCTCCTGAACTGAACTCACTTCCCGGAGTTTCTAAAGAATCGTTCCCATTGACACCGCCTGCGTCTTCCTGTATATTTCCGCCGTCATCCGGATCCCCGGCAGTCTGCAGATTCTCCGTGTCCATTGTTTCGGAATCAAAGTCCGAAAATAGGTTTCCCACAGCAGCAGCCAGAATTACCGGATTTACCGCAGCAGCCAGATAGTTATCCCTCCATACCGCAGCAGAAGCTTCTTCACCCTCTCCGGTACTGATCAGCTCATCCTGCCCGCTCCTGGGAAGGGTATCATCCTCCTCCACAATGGGACCTCCATGCTGCAAGCTGTAAAGACGCTTTTCTGCTTTTTTCAGATCCTGCTCCTGCTGCTGTTTTTTCAGTCTGGCAATATTCAGTTCCATTTCCACAAGAGTCATATCAAACGTAATCAGAGTGTCGCCCTTTTTTACAGAATCTCCTTTCTGTACAGGAACATCCTGAATCACCATATCCTTATCCACATACACGCTCTGAGAAACATTGCTTGTAACATTGCCGTCCAGATAGGTATTCTGGCTATAGAAATCGCTGGCAATGCTTCCTACGCTTACTACCAGAACCTCTGTCTCGTTGGCTTTTTTGATATACCTAGCGCCTCCGGCACCGGCACCGATTACCAGGGCAGTCACTACCACACCGGCAACCACCTTTTTTATCCGGCTCATAGCTTCACCTCTTTCTCCTTCAGCTCACCGTCACGTATCGTCACGACCCGTTTCGCATGAGCTGCGATCTCCGGATCATGGGTGATCATCAGAACCGATACGCCTTCCTCATTTAATGCTTTAAAAAGCTCCATAACCTGAGCTCCGGATTTACTGTCCAAAGCACCTGTAGGCTCGTCAGCCAAAAGAAGCTTCGGATTGTTCACAATTGCCCTGGCAATCGCCACACGCTGCATCTGCCCTCCGGAAAGCTGGTTCGGCCTGAAGTCCACACGGTCGGAAAGCCCCACCCTGTCCAAAGCCTTCAAAGCCTTGTCTTTCCGCTCCTTCTTCGACACCCGGGCATAGTTCAGCGGCATTTCCACATTGGAAAGTGCACTCTGTCTGGGAAGCAGATGAAAGCTCTGAAATACAAAGCCGATTTTGTGCAGACGGATATCCGACATCTCATTCTCCGTGCAGTTGCCCATATCCATTCCATCCAGGATAAAGCTTCCTTCCGTTGCTTTATCCAGGCATCCTATAATATTCATCAGCGTGGATTTCCCTGAACCGGACGGACCCATAATGGCCACATATTCTCCCTCTTCCATGGAAAAATTCACATCCTTCAGAACGGGGACTGTCATTTTCCCCTGCTGATAATTCTTATAAATCCCCTTTAGTTCCAGAATCATCCTAAATCCTCCGCATTATCCATCTGAACATCTTCCTCATATGCAGCTTCGCCAGACCCATCGAACTCCTCAACAGGCACCATATCATCAAAAGTAACTTCTCCCGGATCCATGATCACTTCTTCGCCGGACAGTTCACCATCCATTATAACTCCCTCTTCTGTATACTCTCCCGGATCCTCAGTCATATCCAGCCCTTCCATCTCTTCGGCAGAAGGCATATCCCCTTCCGAATACTCCGTCTCACTGTATTCCGGAAGCTCCATATTCTCAAGTGCAGCATCGCTGGTGGTCGTAGGCATTCCCTCTTCCAGATTTTCCTGCGGATATGCAAGATAGTCCTTCAGTGTCAGTCCGTCTATAATCTCATATTCTCCCAGATTCTCATCATAATTTCCCAGGATCACGCTTCGTTTCTCCAGTTTTTCATTGTCACCTGCAGCCCAGACATAAGGATCCTCCGTGTCCGGACCTACAATATAAAACTCACTCAGCCACAGTCCATCCTTTTTGTCTTCCTGTCCGTCATCTCTCTCTATATAAACATGCTGTCCCAGCATCAGGCCTTCAGAAGATTCCAGGTCTACGTAAAAGGGATATGTACTGGACGTTGTCTGGGAGTCCCCTGTGTCCATCATGCCAAACATATTATTGTTATTGCTTGCAACCGCATTTTCCCGGTCCACAGCGCCCAATGTTCCCCTCCAGATCTGGCTGTTGTCCAGACGGGAACGTATGATAATAGGCGTCCCTTCCATAAGAGTCTGGGCTTCCATTTCATTGACCTGGCCTTTTACACGATAGGCGCCTGTACTTAGGATCGTGATAAAAGCATTGCTCTCTCCGTCGGAAGATCCCATGGAACTATCGTAGCCTTCCTCCAGAATGTCTCCGTCCTCTGTTGACATCTTAGAAGTATCAATTTTCTGGATTACTCCATCGATCTCGCTTCTGACCTCTGTGTTTCCTGTGGCATTCTGAAGCTTCTGGATTTCTGCTTCCTTACTCTTCTGGTCATATTCATTTTTCTTCAGATTCATCTTATTGGTTTCGATCTCAATGGTATAGGAGAGCTGGTTGTCTTTTTTGGCCTGTTTCTTTTCTTTTTCCAGAGTAGCGATCTGGTCTGTAAGACTTAAAGCCTCATTCTTCAGTCTATCCAGATCCAGTTTCGCCTGCTGCAGATCTTCCTGAATACTGCTTAAATCATATTCAAACAAAAGCTGCCCCTTGGTTACTTCCTGGCCGGACTTTACATTTACAGCCTTCACCTTGCGGCTGCCTTCAATATTTACTTCCACTGTCTCCTGCGGCTCCACTACCCCCGCATAGCGATTCGTAGCACCGGATACAGCTCCTGTAATCGTGCTGACTGTTGATACATAAACTGCCGGTGCATCGGATACTCCTGCTTTTTCACCGTTATAATAATGCCATGCATAACCGCCGGCCCCAATAGCCACCACAAAAATCACACCAACGACTATAAAACCTTTCTTCATAGCTGCCTCCATTCGCGCTAAACTATAAGCACTTTTTTCACTGCCTTATCATAGCATATCATAGCAGATTACGCGTAAAAAGAAAAGTACTCTGAAGAAACAGTTCATTTTTCACAAAAAGTTCACCATTTTTTTATATAATCCATATAAATTCAACCCATTTTTGACTTTTTATGAAATATCTGGTAAAATGTACTGGAATAATTTGGAAAGGAAAAGAACCGTATGAAGCTAGCAAAACGTCTGCTGCCTCTTCTTTTGTTTATCCTGGCCCTCACCGGACTGGGCTGCTCCCATCTGGATAAAACAAACGTAGAAAAAGCAATTACAAATGAACTGGATTTGCTCAAAAAACTGGATTCACAAACGGCACAAAAGTATATTTCCTACAAAGAACTATTTCCCGACGCCACAGAAGAAACAGAATTATCTTCCGAAATACAGGAAGTATTTTCACTCTTTTTTCAGGATTTTGATTACAAAATTCTGGATATTGACGTCGATCAGGATGCCACAACGGCAACTGCCGCCATCCGCCTTTCTACCATAGATGCCCGGACCCTTGCCAGGGACTATGCAAAGGCGCAGCTGGAAACAGAAATCCTGGCAGCCGCTGCCCGAGGCTCCCAAAGCACAGAAGAAGCCATCGTTTCTCTGGAAAAACGATATCTGATTCTCAATAAACTTCTGAAGCAGAACGAGTACGATACAATCGAAAACAACTGCACCATGCAGCTGAAGAACACAAGCGATGAAGAAGAAGTTTGGGTAATAAAACGGACTCATTCTCTGGAGAATGATCTGGTCGGCGGTCTTATGACTTATCTCTCCGATAGCGATACCCTCTCTCCTCAGGATACCCTGGACATCTATTTAAAAACCCTGAAAAACATGGATACAACCGAAATGAGCAATTATCTTGGCATAGAGGATCTTTTGAATTCCTCCGATCCTGCCAAAAGTGCCCTTGCTGCTGCCCTAGTGGAGCAGGTACATATCAATTTCAACTACGAAATTAAGGAAATTACTGAAGAAGGCTATACCGCAACCATAGAAACAGAAGTGACTACCTTTGACAGCGATGAGATCCTTACGCAATATCAAACAGAACTGGAGGAATATCTGGCATCTCCTTCCGCTGTTATTGATGGCCCGGAGAAGCGTTACCAGAAGTCTTATGAGCTTCTTCTAAAAAATATCAACGATAACACTGCCGTAACTACAGCATCTGCCACTTTTTTGCTGGTCAATGACGGGGTATCCTGGAAACTGGCAGATCATAATCACGATCTTGGCAATGCCATTTTCGGTACACTTGCCACGTCCCCTGTAGAGGAGGAATCTTTTGAGGATTTTTCGTAGGATATGGACGATTATGAGGAAGATTTTGAAGAAAGTTACGAAGAATAGACCATAAAAAACAGCTTTTCATCAAAAAAGATCCGCAGCGGCCAGGAACAGGTTCCGGCTGCTGCGGATCTTTTTCATTTTTATTTATGTTCTTCTTCTGCAACTGCCAGGGACAATTCTCCCAGCTGGTCAGCGCTTACACGGCTTGGAGACTCTGTCATCAGACAGGAGGCATCTTTTACCTTGGGGAATGCGATCACATCACGAATCGTATCTGCCTTTGCCATAAGCATTACAAGACGGTCAAGGCCATAGGCAAGACCTGCGTGAGGCGGAACACCGTATTTAAATGCATTCAGCAGGAAACCGAACTGTTCATAAGCAGCCTCTTTGGTAAAGCCAAGCTTCTCAAACATTCTCTCCTGAATATCATTCTGGTGGATCCTGACGCTTCCTCCGCCAATCTCATTGCCGTTCAGCACAATATCGTAAGCCTTTGCGCGAACTTTCCCCGGATCTGTATCAAGAAGAGGCAGATCCTCATCCATGAGCATGGTAAAAGGATGATGCATGGCAGTAAACCGGTTCTCCTCTTCACTCCACTCCAGAAGGGGGAATTCCGTTACCCAGACAAAACGGTATTCATTTTTGTCCAGAAGCTCCATCTGTTTTGCGAGTTCCAGACGAAGGGCACCGAGAACGTCATAAACCACTTTATTCTTATCTGCTGCAAAGAGAAGCAGATCGCCCGGCTTTCCTTCCATGGCCTGTACAAGGGCATCCATTTCTTCCTCTTTCATAAATTTGGCGAAGGAGGACTTTCGGGTGCCATCCTCTGTAATGGCAATATAGGCAAGACCCTTAGCTCCGTACCCTTTAGCAAATTCCACCAGTTTGTCAATTTTTTTACGGGGCATTGCTCCCTGGCCTTCTGCATTAATGCCGCGGACACTTCCGCCGTTTTCCAGAGCGGATTTAAATACAGCAAACTCACAGTCTTTCACCACTTCAGTTACATCATGAAGTTCCATTCCGAAACGCATGTCCGGCTTGTCGGAACCGAAGCGATCCATAGCCTCCTGCCAGGTAATTCTCTGAATAGGAAGCTTCACATCCACATCCAGCACTTCTTTAAAGATATAAGCCAGATAGCGTTCATTCACATCGATCACATCATCCACGTCTACAAAGGAAAGCTCCATATCGATCTGGGTGAACTCCGGCTGACGATCTGCTCTTAAGTCCTCATCGCGGAAACATCTTGCAATCTGGATGTAACGGTCATAGCCTGAACACATCAGAAGCTGCTTATAAAGCTGAGGAGACTGAGGCAGTCCATAGAAACAGCCGGGATGTACACGGGAAGGAACAAGGTAGTCTCTCGCGCCTTCCGGAGTACTCTTGCCAAGCATAGGAGTTTCAATTTCCAGGAATCCCTCATTTGCAAAAAATGCTCTGGTAAGCATAGCCACCCGGCTCTTCATCATCAGGTTTCTCTGAAGATCCGGTCTTCTCAGGTCCAGATAACGGTATTTCAGCCGAATCTCATCCTTCGTCTTACTGTTCTCTTCAATGGGGAATGGCGGAACCTCAGATTCAGCCAGCACACGAAGGCTTTTCACACGAAGCTCAATCTCTCCTGTAGCCAGATTTTCGTTTACTGCTCCCCCACGCTTCTCCACAACACCTGTAACGGCGATAACAAATTCACTTCTTAATTTTCCTGCTTTTTCAAAGCCTGCCTCATCAATACTGCCGTTTTCAAAGATCAGCTGCATGATTCCGGAACGGTCACGAAGATCCACAAAGATGATTCCGCCTTTATTGCGCGCCTTCTGTACCCATCCCATCAAAGTTACTTCACTGCCTGTCATTTCTGTCGTCACTTCTGCACACCGGCAGGTTCTGTGCAGCCCTTGCATACTTTCTGCCATGATTTTCTCCTCTTTTCCTGCTGCAGTTTTTGTAAACTGCATACATTTGGTTTCCCTATTCGGATATTATACTCTGTCTCTGTAAAATTCCACAAATTCTGTATAGCCTTCTGCTGTCATCTGATCTTTCTGGAATTTCTTGTTTTTCTTCATTATGGAAATCTGAACCTGGGTTCCACTTCTGCGTTCTTCTTCCGCCTGCTTCAAAATCTTTAAAAGCTGATCAGAAGGCATATTCTTCTCTATCAGGTATGCTTTTTTGCCATTGGCCGCAGGTACTTCAAATCCACGTTCCAAAAGCAGCATTACAATGCGCTCAAATCCAATGGAAAATCCGCATGCACTGGTAGGATTTCCTGTAAATTTCCCGATCATCTCATCATAACGTCCGCCGCCGCCTACAGAACCGCCGAACTCATCCATTGCGATTTCAAAGATCGGGCCTGTATAATAAGACATTCCGCGGACAAGCGTAGGATCAAAGGACATCTTAAAGTCTGCAGTCTTTACCGCATCTACTGTGGAAATGATCGTTTCCAGGTCTTCTGCAACTTTGGGATCCATCACGTCTTTCAGCTGCTCTTTTAAGTAACGTACTCCCTCAATATCCGAAGTGATTTTCGCAAACATGCCAAGATAGGTTTCAATGCTCTCTTTTGCAAATCCCTCTTTTTCCAGTTCTCCAGCAACCCCTTCCAGACCGATCTTGTCCATCTTGTCCAGAATAATAAACACGGTATCAAAGCTCTCTTGCGGGAATCCGCTGTACTGTGCCATAGCCTTCAGGATTTTGCGGTCATTGATCCGGATGGTGAAATTATGAAAATCCAGTTTTCCAAGAAGCGTTGTGGTCGCAAGCACCAGCTCAATTTCCGCAAGGTAGGTAGGCTCTCCCAGGATATCAATGTCACACTGCATAAACTGACGGAAACGGCCTCTCTGGGGACGGTCCGCCCTCCATACATTTCCCATCTGCAATGCCTTAAAAGGAGCCGGAAGCTCGTTGGCATTGTTGGAATAATATCTGGAAAGGGGAACGGTCAGGTCGTAGCGAAGACCTGAATCCACCAGATCCGCTTCGCATTTTGCTTCCTCCAGTTTCAGCTTTTCCCCTCTCTTTAAAACCTTAAAAATCAGTTTTTCATTTTCTCCGCCCTGCTTACTGCAGAGATTCTCAATGTGTTCCACACAGGGTGTCTCGATTCCGCAGAATCCAAATGTTTTATAAGTCTCCCGAATCATGTTCATCACATAATTGCGGATTTCCATCTCCTTCGGCAAAATATCCTTCATGCCGGTGACCGGCTTTTTCTTTAATGCCATATAAACCTCCTCATATTTGTTATGTATTATGTACTACCTTTTGAAAGGCAATAAATACGTTCATATCAAAATTCTTAACTTCATCGATCATCAATTCCATGACTGTTTCCCGCTCAAAAGCCTTCCGGTAAGGGCGGTCTGAGCTTAAAGCCGTGAAGACATCGCAGACGCGAAGAATCCTCGCGCCGATGGGAATCTCCTCTCCTGCCTTGTTGGAGGGATAACCGCTTCCGTCATAGTTTTCATGATGATAGAGAATGCTCTCCAGGATAAAATCAGAATACCCCTGGTCTTTCAGTTCCTCATACCCAAGGGTGGGATGCATCCGGACAAATTTCAATTCCTCGATCACAAGAGGATCATTCTCCTGTCCGTTAATATATCCGGTCAGCTTCAGTTTTCCAATGTCATGGAGCATTCCGGCAATTGCAAGCTCATAGCACAGATGATGGTCAAGTCCCAGTTCCGATGCAACTGCATATGCCAGGTTGCTCACTGCCTTTCCGTGATTCAATTCTGCAGACAGATCAAATTCCAGAATCCTCTCAGGGTTATTTGAAGTTCTCGTATATGCCGCTCCCAAAGAGTACACCTCCTGTCATTTACAGCCAGGTTTCAATACCTGCGCGTTTTCTTTCAATCATTTCATCGATCCGGGCAATATAGCTGCTGACATCCTTCACATTTTCTACCCGCTCGATCCTTTTTCCATGGTCAAAGACCAGCTTGGAAGAACCGCCCGAGCCAAGGGCGATAATGGGCTGTTTTTCTTCCATTATCAGTATATTGTAAATTCCGGCTTTGTCAACCTTTGCATAACCTACATTTTCGAAATTTCCCTTCATATTCTTCTGCCTGTACAGATAATAGGGACCCATCTCCATTTCATAGGCTGCTCTCATGGTCATATCCATGATGTCCTGATTATTTTCAAATGTCATTTCCTGATACCGGTCACGGAACATATGAAGCCGCGCCGCACGCTTCACAGCAAGAGAATGCACGGTCAGGCTGTCCGGTTCCAGTTTCCGCACCTCATTTAACGTATTTTCCACCATGGATCTGTCTTCTCCCGGAAGGCCTACGATCAGATCCATATTGATATTATCATATCCGCATTCCCTGGCCAGATAGAAGGCATTTTTGGTCTCATCCACGGTATGCCGCCGCCCGATGATATCCAGAGTCGTCTGATTCATCGTCTGGGGATTGACGGAAATACGGCTCACAGGAAATTCCTTCATCGCCAGAAGTTTTTCTCTGGTAATACTGTCCGGACGCCCTGCTTCCACAGTAAACTCTTCCAGTCCGTCAAAACCGAAGTTCTCTCCTACAGCATCAAGAAGCCGTCTTAACTGCTCAGGCAAAAGAGTGGTGGGCGTACCGCCCCCAATATATACGGTATCCAGTTTTCTCCCCTGCATCATGGAGGAAACCGCTTTCATTTCCTTACAAAGCGCATCCAAATAAAGGTCTGTCTTTGTCTGCCACTGTTTCAGAGGATAGGAGCTGAAAGAGCAGTACAGACAGATGCTTGGGCAAAATGGAATTCCGATATACAGGCTGTATCCCTTTTCATAATCAATATTTTTTAAGATTTCTCTCTCCCTGTTGGCAATGGTAATCGCCAGTGCTGCTTTCCCCCGGCTGACCAGATAGCGCTCCCTCAATTCTTTGGCAATCTCCGTATTTTTCATTCCTGACTCGATCATTCCCATGGCAAGCTTGGCAGGGCGTATTCCCGTCAGATTTCCCCAGGGAAGAGTTCTTCCGGTCATTTTTACCAATACGTGATAAAGAGCGTACTTGACGCTGTCTTTATTTTGTTTACGAAGCTCCATCTCTTCCTGTGTACGTTTAGGACTGCTGTCTGGAAAGCCCTCTGCATTTTTTTCTTTTTGTTCCTGCAAAGAAACAAGGGCATCCTTAGACTGCCCTTTTATGATCGTGGCCTGGCATACGCCTCTGTGCTCTTCATTTTTAAATTTAATCTGACAGCCTTCCGCTGTGGGTTCGATCCGGAACACAGTTCCACACTTCTCCTCTTCCTCTTCATAAGAAATGCAGAACTCTGCTTCCGGGTAAAATGCTTTGATCAGTTCATAAATATCATGTTCAAATTCTCTGTCCAAAAACAGAATCTGGATCTTACACAAATGGATTATACCTCTTTTCATAACCTATTGTGGTGGACGCATCATGCCCCGGGAATACCTCTGTCTCCTCAGGAAGGGAATCCACCAGTTTATGAAGACTTCGCACAATTTCCACAGTACTTCCTCCCGGAAAATCCGTTCTTCCCACAGATCCGTAAAAAAGTGTGTCCCCGCTCAGCAGCACTCCTTCCTCCTTTAAGTAATAGCAGCAGCTTCCCTTCGTATGGCCCGGTGTATGAAGCATCTGAATGGAAAATCCGGCGGCATCAAATACCTCCAGATCTTTCAGAAGAACGTCTGCCTTGATGGAACATCCGGCTCCGTAATATCCGGTCATATTCATAGAGGGCTCTTTGAGCATCTGCGCCTCACTTTGACAGGCATATACCGGAACATTGTAGCGCGCCTTAACTTCCTCCACAGCCATAATATGGTCAAAATGTCCGTGGGTCAGAAGAATTCCCACAGGCTTACCGCCCATAGAAGATACCTTCTCTGCAATCTTATCCGCCTCGGAAGCCGGGTCCACGATCAGCATTTCTCCTGTCTCTTTATTTTTTAAAAAGTAGCAGTTTGTATAAACACTGCCAAGGATACATTTCTGTAATTCTAACTTAGCCATAGCCACTCCTTTTCAGCCCCTGGTTCGCTCTACATCGATGACGCTCTCCACCTGGCGGATTTTTTCAAAAAGGCTCTGCAGTTCTTCTTTGCTCTGCACTTCAAAGCTCATGGAAACCGTCGCCTTTTCCTGCTTGTTTGTCCTGCTGTTAATACTCCGCACATCAATCTTGCGCTCTGTAAAAATCTTTGACAGATCTACCATAAGCCCGGTGCGGTTATTGGCATAAACCTGAATTTCCGCCATGTATTTTTCCGCTTTTGCTTCTGCCTGCTGCTGCCACTCTGCTTCGATCAGACGGGTTCTGTCTATTTCCGTCATACTCAGCACATTCACACAGTCCGTGCGGTGAATGGTAATTCCTCTTCCCCGTGTCACAAAGCCCACGATCTCGTCTCCCGGAATCGGACTGCAGCATTTAGAAAAACGGACGGCCACATCATGGATTCCCTTTACCACAATTCCGCTTTTGCTCTTGGCAATGTGAAGCTTCTCCTGATTCTCATTCACAGCCTCCAGAACCTGTTCATCTGTCAGATTCTTTTTATTTTCTTTCTCGTAGGCTTCCATCAGCTTGTTGAAAACCTGGCCTTCTTTCAGACCGCCATGACCGATGGCAGCCAGTACGGATTCCCAGTCACGGAAACCGTATTTGCGCATAACTGCTTCCAGATACTGAGGTTTGGTGTAGGTACTGATCTTGTAGCCTTTACTCTTGGCATACTGAGTCAGCATATCCTTTCCTTTTAAAATATTATCTTCCTTCAGTTCCTTTTTGAACCACTGGTTGATCTTATTTTTCGCCTGGGTGCTCTTTACCACCTTCAGCCAGTCACGGCTGGGCCCCTGGGAATTCTGGGAAGTAATGATTTCGATCCTGTCACCGTTTTTAATCTGATATTCAATAGGAACCAGCTTTCCGTTGACTCTCGCCCCCACCATTCTGTTTCCCACAGCACTGTGCACACAGTAAGCAAAGTCAATGGGAGTGGATCCGTTGGGAAGGGTTTTTACATCACCCTGAGGCGTAAAACAGTACACACTGTCTGCAAACAGATCCAGGTCATTTTTCAGAAGGCTCATAAATTCCCTGTTATCGGACATATCTTTCTGCCATTCCAGAATCTGTCTGAGCCAGTTCAGCTTCTCCTCTTCGCTCTTGCCTACAGGGGCTTTGCCGTCAGAGGATTCTTTGTATTTCCAATGGGCAGCAATGCCGTACTCTGCAGTCTTATGCATCTCAAAGGTACGGATCTGAATTTCAAAGGGCTGCCCGTTTGGCCCGATCAGCGTGGTATGAAGTGACTGATACATGTTTGGCTTTGGCATTGCAATATAATCCTTAAACCTGCCGGGAATGGGAGTATACATTTCGTGGATGACTCCTAACGCCGCATAGCAGTCCTTCACAGTATCTACCAGGATGCGCACGGCAAATAAGTCATAAATCTGGTCAATGGTCTTATCCTGATTCACCATTTTTTTATAAATACTGAAGAAATGCTTTACCCGCCCGTCTACCTGGGCACGGATGCCCCCGTCCTCCATATGCTTCTTTACCTGCTGTACAATACTGTTGACAAACTGCTCCCGGACGCTTTTCCGAAGCGCCACTTTTTCCACCAGATCATAATAGACATCCGGTTTCAGATATTTCAGGGAAAGATCATCCAATTCAATCTTAATCTTGGAAATACCAAGACGCTGGGCAATGGGAGCATAGATATCCATAGTCTCCCTTGCCTTCTCCTGCTGTTTTTCCGGACGCATATATTTCAGGGTGCGCATATTGTGAAGACGGTCGGCAAGCTTGATCAGAATTACCCGGATGTCCTTGGCCATGGCAAGGAACATTTTCCTTAAATTCTCTGCCTGTACTTCTACTTTATCTGCGGAATAGGAAAGCTGGCCCAGTTTGGTCACGCCATCCACAAGAAGCGCCACCTCTGATCCGAATTCCTTCTCCACCTCTTCATAGGTCATCCAGGTATCTTCTACTGCATCATGGAGAAGTCCTGCCACGATTGTTTCTTTGTCCAGTTCCAGATCTGCCAGAATAATGGCTACGCAAAGAGGATGAATGATATACGGCTCTCCCGATTTTCTCTTCTGATCCTTATGTGCTTCACTGGCAACCTCATACGCCTTCTGAATCATGGAAATATCTGTAGACGGATGATATCTCTTTACCCCGGCGATCAGTTCTTCGTATAAGATCTCCGGGCTTGTAAAGTCGCTCATTTGCTTTACAGCTGCATCTGCTTTTTTCACGTATTCCAGTTTTGCCTGTTCCAGTCTCTGCCGGGCCTGATCCTGCTCAGCTTTTTGTTTATTGTCTGCCATACTCTCTTACCTGCCTGTTACAATTTTGTCATTACAGTTCCCCCCATATTCCATCTGCAGCAGGGCTCTATTTGCCCTCATAGCAGATTACAGATGCCACATCGTAACCTGCAAGCCTCTCACGGCCTTTCAGTCCTGCCAGTTCCATAAGAAATACGATCTTTACAACCTCTCCGCCCAGTTCTTCTACCATCTTCGCTGCCGCTTCAATGGTGCCTCCTGTAGCGATCAGGTCATCAATGATGGCAACCTTCTGGCCCGGCCGGATGGAATCTTTATGCATCTCAATGGTTGCAGTGCCATATTCCAGATCATAGGTCCTGGAAATGGTATCACAGGGGAGCTTTCCTTTCTTACGTACAAGAACAAATGGTTTATGAAGATTATAGGCAATGGGCATACCAAAGATAAAACCTCTGGACTCTGTTCCAATGATCACATCAACGTCTACATCTTTCAAAAAAGCCTGCATGGAGTCAATTGCAAGTTTCAGACCATCCGCATCCTGCAAAATACTTGTCACATCACGGAAAATAATACCCGGTTCCGGAAAATCCGGAATACTTCTCACATATTCTTCAATTTTTTTCATTTGCTTCCTACACTCCTTACACTGTTCTTTTGGAAAAATATTCGTTATAAGTATAGCACCTTTTTTTTTCAGAATCAATGAAAACCGACATCCCTCGTGGAAATCCGGCATTTTTAGGGTTGCATTTCACGGGGTAGGGAAGGATCTGCGGGGCGTTTTCTTCTCAGCAGTAGTTTCGAATCACCGCCTGAATCGTCTCACGGCCCTGGTAGGAATTGATATCCGGATAGTAGGTCACGGAAATCATTTCTCTTTTTTCTGCAAAAGCCTGAAATTCCTCCGCTTCTCCAAAGTAAATAGCTTCACTGACATTCCCCTGCGCATCCGCCAGCTGCATTTTGGCTACATTACGATTCTTACCCAAAATCCGCAGGCTTAAAACACGAAGTCCCTTCTGTGCAAATAAAGGCTTTGTATTCCCCTTTCCAAAAGGCTCCAGAAGGGAAATCTGCTTGATCAGTTCTTTATTCACATAGGACAGAGGCATGGGAACGTCAATGACAATCTTCGGGGTCAGTTCCTCCTCTGTAAGAGTACAGTTATCATTCAGGCGTTTTCGGAAAAGCTCCACATTTTCTTCTTTTAGAGAAAGTCCGGCAGCCATGGGGTGTCCCCCGAATCTTTCCAAAAGATCCCCGCATTTCACCAGTTCTTCATACATAGAATAGGGCTCTATAGAACGTCCGCTTCCCTTGACTCCATTCTCACTTCTTGTCAAAATGAACGCTGGCTTATTGTACTTTTCCCGGATCCTGCCTGCAATAATTCCGGCAAGACTTTCGTGGCAGTCCGGAAGATAAACAACCAGCACCCGATCCCGGCTGATCCCGGTCGTCTCTACCAGTTCCACTGCCTGGTCTTTTCCCTTTTCTGTAAGGGCTTTACGGCTCTGGTTCAAAGCAGTCAGGTCTCCTGCCAGAGCTGAAGCCCTGCTGCTGTCTTCCGCCTGAAACAGAGCAAGGGAACGGGCTGCCGTATCCAGCCGTCCGCTGGCATTGATACAGGGTCCCAGCACAAATCCCACATGGTATGCAGAGATCCTTCCGCCCTCCAGGCCATTTGCCTGGATCAGGGCACGAAGCCCGTAATTTCGGGTTTGGGAAAGACGCTTCAGACCTTCTTTTACAAGGATCCTGTTTTCTCCCTGAAGTTCCATCACATCCCCAACCGTCGCTATGGCTGCAAATTCCAGGAACTCCATGATCTCCCTTTTCTCCAGATCTGCTTTTTCATACAAAGCCCAGATAAGCTTCCAGGCAACTACCGCACCGCAGATATTTTTGGAAGGATAAGGGCAATCCGTCTGTTTGGGATTGATTACCGCATCTGCACAGGGAACTTTGAATCGTCTGCCCTCTTTTGTGTCTTCATATGGAATTTCATGATGATCTGTAACGACCACCGTCATTCCAAGCTCTTTTGCAAGGGCAATCTCTTCCATGGCAGAAATACCATTGTCACAGGTTACAATGGTGTCAATTCCGTCCTCTTTTGCCTTCAGGATCAGTTCTCTGTGCATTCCGTAGCCGTCTGTGATCCGGTCCGGAATGTAGGTATCTGCATAAGCCCCCAGTCTTTTCATTCCTTCGATCAGAATATAAGTTGAGCTGACTCCGTCAATATCATAGTCCCCTATGATTCTTATTTTTTTCTTTTCCTGAATCTTTCCGGAGAGTATCTTCACCGCTTTTTCCATATCCTTAAAAAGCCACGGAGACGGCAGTTCCTCCAGATTTCCGTAAAGATAAGTGCGTATGTTTTCCATTCCCTCCACATCCCGGTTCCGAATCAGGCGGGCTATCACAGGATCAATTCCAAAGGTATTCCCGATCTGCTGAAAATCCGCCCGTTTCGCGGTTACTACCCATTTTTCCATGTTATCTGTTTCCTCTCATTTATGAAAACATCCCGAGACAGGTTGTTTTCCTGCCCCGGGACATCGCTCTTTATTCTTACTGTTCGGATTTATTGTCTTTTTCCGCTTCCTGCGCTGCCAGACGTTCTGCAACTCTCTTGCGGTTTTTCTTCTTTGGTTGGTTGGGATCCCGCTTCACTGTTTCGGACGAAACGGATTTCTTTACCTGCTTTTTCGGTGCTGCCGCTTTTGCGGTTGATGCTGCAATTGCTGCCGCAGGCTTCACGCCGCCAGGGAATTTCTTCTTAAATACTAGCCACAGTGCTCCTGTAACGCATATGGAAGAATAGGCACCGCAGATAATACCAACCATCAGAGGTGCTGCAAACTCACGAATGGAAGATACTCCCATGATGAAAAGAATCGCAACCATGATGAATGTGGTAACGGAAGTGTAAATACTTCTCGTAAGCGTTTCCGTGACACTGTTATTTACAATTTCCTCCAGATTTTCGGTGCGTCCGTGGAGGTTCTCGCGGATACGGTCAAAAATGACGATTGTTGCATTAATGGAATAACCTACAATTGTCAGCATACATGCAATAAAGGTATTTCCCACAGACACTCTTGCAACTGCGTAGAAGGTAAGTACCACCAGTACGTCATGAAGAAGAGCCATTACTGCACTGCCTGCAAAACGGATGTCCTTGAAACGGAACCAGATGTAAAGAAGCATAAAGATCGTTGCAACGATAACAGCTACCACTGCATCTTTTCTCATTTCAGAACTTACTGTAGCAGAAATACTCTCTGCGGAGATCAGGCTCTCATCTACACCGAATTCATCCACCAGGGCCTGATTCAAAGCCTGACGTTCATCCAGAGAAAGAGAACGTGTCTTAATCATTACCTGATTGGTTCCTACTACCTTGGTAGGCTGCACATTTTTATCTCCTGTAACACTTTCTACAAGAGGAGTAACCTCTGAGTCGATCCGTTTGATATCCATCTCTTCATTAAAGGTTACGTTCGTTGTAGTACCGCCGGAAAACTCCAGGCTGTAATTCAAAGCTGTACCCTCGCCTCTGCCGTTGATCATCATAGCAACCGGTCCGCATACAATGAGGACAACGGAAATAATAAAGAATACTTTCCGTTTTCCTACAAAATCAACCGCTTTTCTTTCTGCGGCTTTTCCGTAATACTTCTCATCACGGACACCTACTGCATATAATGCGTTTACTAAAAGTCTGGATACTACCAGTGAAGTAAACATGGAAATGATGATACCCATAGCCAGGGTGTAGGCAAAGCCCTTAACTGTACCGGATCCAAGCCACATCAGCACAAGTGCTGCAATCAGTGTGGTAATATTTCCGTCAAAAATTGCAGAAAATGCTTTCTTGAAACCACTCTTGATAGAGTTTCTCACAGACAGTCCTGCTGAAATTTCTTCCCGAATACGTGCATAAATAATAACATTGGCATCCACGGCCATACCGATACCCAGAATAATACCTGCAATACCCGGAAGCGTCAGGGTAATGTCAAAGGCATTTAAGGCTAACAGCATGATCGCTGTGTAAAGGATCAGGGCAACGCCTGCTGCCAGGCCCGGAATACGGTATACCAGAAGCATAAACAGGATGACGATCACAAGACCGATTGCTCCTGCTTTTACACTGGTTGCGATTGCTTCTTCACCAAGCTGTGCAGCTACCACGCTGGAACGAAGTTCCTCCAGCTCAAGACTCAGGGAACCGATCCGGATGTAGGAAGCCAGATTCTGTGCTTCTTCCACACTGGACATTCCGTCGATCTGAGCCTTACCTCCTGTAATCGCAGATTTTACATTCGGTGCACTCTTAATCTCATTATCATAGACGATTGCAATGGGCTTTCCGACATTTGCCTCTGTTACTTCAGCAAATTTTTTCGCACCTTCATCTGTAAGAGTCAGGCTGACTGCGTATTCTTTCGCCTTTGTTGTCTGAACCTGGTATGCGCCGCCTATTGCATCTGCCACATCTGTTCCTTCCAGAACAACAGAACCAGACTCAATGATTTCCTCCAGGCTTCTGCTGAATACATATCCGCTTTCGCTTTCTCCATAGGTGAAGTTCTGGTTTCCATCTTCATCTGTCTGCACGATAAAATAGAGGGAACCCGGCTGTCCCAGTTCCTCCAGGATTGCATTGGCATCAGTCACACCGGGGATTTCTACGTTAATACGGCTGTCCCCTTCCTGGTATACCTGTGCTTCTGTACTGTACTGTTCCACACGCTTCTGAAGCTTGTAGATGGTATCCTTCAGTGCCTCGCTGCTTGGGTTGCTTTCTTTTGTCTGATAAGTAATGCTGACACCACCGGACAGATCAAGTCCTGTATGAATGTTCTTTGCAGAACCTGTGCCTGTAGGACCAAAGCCGATCGCTGCTGTATAGCACAGAAACACTGTAAGAACCACGGTGAGAAGCAAAACTATGACTCCTCTGTTTTTCTTCATTTTCTTTTCCCTTCTTAAGCATACTGCTTATAATTTATTTCTTATTCCGCTAATGCGGCCTTTATCATGATAGCGCACTCCACACGCTTCCTCTGGAGTTCGCATCCGATTTCATAATTGCCCTTCAAATCTTTCTGGAAATGATAAGCATTGGCAGCGCATCCGCCGCTGCAGTAAAATCTTGCAAAACAGTTTTTGCAGGATTCCTTTGTATAAACATTGCATCCGGCAAACTCTTCCCGGATATTCGGACGGGTAATCCCCTCATCCACATTTCCCATGAGGAACTCTTCCTCTCCCACAAACTGATGGCAGGGATAAAAATCACCCCACGGGCTTACAGCAAGATATTCCGTACCGGAACCGCATCCGGACAAGCGTTTATAAACACAGGGGCCGCCTGTCAGGTCGATCATAAAATGAAAGAAGTTAAATCCTCTTCCCTCTTTTTCCCGAATGATCATTTCCTTTGCCAGTGCATCATACTCCTCCAGAATCTTTGGAATATCCTCCCGACGGATGGCATATTCCTCTTCGTCCGAAGCAACCACCGGCTCCACGGAAATCTGTTTAAAGCCAAGGTCTGCCAGATGCAGAACATCCTTTGAGAAGTCCAGATTATGATGCGTAAAGGTTCCTCTTACATAATATCTCTCCTGATTTCTGGATTCGGCAAATTTCTGAAATTTCGGCATGATCAGATCGTAGCTTCCTGCGCCTTTGCGGAACGGACGCATATGATCATGAACTTCCTTCCGCCCATCTACGCTTAATACAACGTTACCCATTTCTTTATTGCAGAATTCCATGATCTCATCATTTAAAAGAACGCCGTTGGTAGTAAGAGTAAAACGGAATTTTTTATTATGAAGCTTCTCCTGCTCTCTTCCGTACTTTACCAGATCCTTTACTACCTGCCAGTTCATCAGCGGTTCTCCGCCGAAAAAATCCACTTCCAGATTCTTTCTGCTGCCGGAATTGGCGATCAGAAAATCCAGTGCCTTTTTCCCGACTTCAAAGGACATGAGAGCCCTTCTTCCGTGGTATTCCCCTTCCTCTGCAAAGCAGTAACGGCAGGCCAGGTTACAATCATGTGCAATGTGCAGGCAAAGGGCCTTTACCACAGTCTGGCGATTCTTCGTAAACTCATCAATCACATTCTCATAAATATCTTTTGTAAACAGCATTCCCTCTTCCTGAAGCTTCTTACACTCTTCTGCAGAAGTTCTAATGGCATCTTCAGGGAAGCGGTCTTTAAGCTTCAGGATAATGGCTTCCAAAGGTTCCTCCGCTTCCAGATAAGGAAGGACCTCATATGTGACTTCATCCACCAGGTGAATGCAGCCGCTGTTGATGTCCAGCACGATGTTGTAGCCATTACTTTGATATCTGTGAATCAGACTCATTTTTCTGAAATCCTTTCCTATGTGTTCATGTAAACTTAAAAAGACTCCAATCAGCATAAGAATAAGCAGCGGATTAAATAACCCGCTGCTTATCATTCATACAGAGCGGCTCTTATTTGTGCTCGCAGCTCTGGTTTCCTACTGTACAGGAAGTCTTGCAAGCAGACTGGCAAGAGGTCTGACATTCGCCGCATCCGCCTTTTTTTACAGTGTTCTGTAAGTTTTTTGTATTTAATGTTTTGATATGTTCCATTGAGGTGTCCTCCTTATGTATTTGTCTCCGCATAGTATAGCATAAAACTTTTCATTTTAAAAGCCTTTTTTTCTACTTACACGATCATTCTAAGCGCACTTACATTTCTCCCTTCCCCACCCCGTGAAATGTAACCTTGCTTATGACAGCATTCCTCCCAGGGCTCCGCCGCCCAGACACATACAGAAAGTAGTCAGGGCATGGGAAAGACTCATATCCCATTTTCCCTGCACAGCAAAGGAAACGCTGATGAGCAGAAGAAAATAGCAAAGCCCTACCAGGATTCCCCAGAGATATTTGTCTTTTCGTACAAGTTTGCCTGCCAGAAAGCCTCCCAGCAAACAGGAAATTACATAAACAGCAATAATTCCCGCTGTCACCGGCGCCTCCCCCAGATCAAATTTAAAAAGAAGGAACGCCAGAAACAAAAGAAAAATCCCTGTCAATGCATAGGCAAATAAAAGAGACTTTAAAACAGCTTTTACTTTCATAAAAACAACCCTCCCATTGCAGTATATGGGAGGGTCCTTTTATTTATGCCTTTGCCGTACCGGCAATCCGCCGGTTATTTCTTTTTTCTTTTCAGAATAAGTACAATACCAATGATAATCACTGCTGCTGCCACCAAAATAACAAAAGGAAGGATCTGGGTATTGTCCCCTGTTTTTACTGCCTGTGCAGCAGACGTGTTCCTGGATGCCTGGTCAGCATTCTGTCCTGCACTGCTGTCTTCGCTGCCGGAGGATGAACTGTCAGATAAACTATTGTTCTGCACTGTCTGCGTTGGAGCCGCAGTTGCGACAGCGTAACCCGGGTGGTCTTTGTCCGGAGCTGTGCCGGTGGTATTACCGGCATGATTGCTGTTTGTGTTGCTGTTTGCAGTGTTGTTTGTATTGTTGTTTGTATTATTTCCAGAGCTATTATTGCTGCCGGCCGGAGCTTTTGTTGGATTCTTGGGAGCCGCGGTGGTAGGCGTTGGCGTTACATAAACGTCATCGCTGATTTCTCCCCCTACCAGAGGCTTACTGCCTGCAATGCCAAAGGGGCTGAAAGAATGTGTGCTGAAAACCATGGTGCTTCCGTCCACACTTGGAATGATTGTCTCTATGGCACCGTTATCCAGCAGATGTTCAATAGTGTATTCATATCCTTCCTTTACAGGAATCGTTACGCTGATATATTCTCCGTCCGGAATTTCATACTCCGTGTCATTTTTCAGATCCCACAGTTCAAATTCATAAGAGCGGAAAATATTGGCCTGAGATTCATTGCTGAATTCGTAGCTTTCACCGTTGGTTGCACGGAACTGTACATACCAGGGAAGATGAATGCCTGAAACATAAATTCCGTTACAGCTGTGGTTCTCCTGCGCACGCTGAAGCATTTCCTCTTCCGTAAGATTCCCCTCTGCTGTTACAGGGCGTTCATCCTTTACTTCCACCTCTATATTGTCAAAAATGTTATCTGGTATTTCTTCCTCAGGCTCCTCCGTTTCTTCTAAAACGTCCGAACCCGTATCTTCTTCATTTTCATCCCGGGAATCCGCAGGCTCTTCCTCCGGATCGGTCTTTGGAACATCTGTTTTCTGATTGTCGTCTTCTAATGTCTCACCGGATTCTTCCTCTGAGCCTTCGCCGGCATCTCCTCCAACATCTTCCCCGGATTCTTTTTCTGATTCTCCTTCCGGATCTTCTTCCGATACTTCCTGGTCTTCTTCAGGTACTATGGAAGAGTTATTTTCATCTGCATTTTCTGAATTCTCATCTGTTTCCTGCAAATTCTCATTCCCACTTCCTGTATCCTCCTGGAAATTCTCTCCGGACTCCTGGATTTCACCCGGTTCTGCTTCCCCATCCTGTTTTCCGTCTTCCGCTACTTCCTCTGCATCTGCTGTATTCTGTTCCTCATCACCGGTATCTGCATCCGCATCGGATTCCTCGCTTTCCTGATCTTCAGTCCATTCCTCGTACTCTGATTCATCTTCTTCAGAATAGATACTGCTCACCACAACCGTTACATACCCTGTGATCTTTTCGGATTCTCCGTCCCATCCTTCCACTTTGGACAAATCAACGGATTCTGATGGACGGAAAATCACTTCAAAAGCTTCCGAACGCCTGGAAGGGATCAAAGTATCGTCTGCCCAGGACAGCTTTCCGTACTCACTCTTAGGAAGGGAAATTTCAGAAAGCGGGACAGGAGATTCTATGGTAATATTCTCCGGCATGATCATACGGGTGGTAATAACAGCACTTCCCTCTGATGCTGCTGCAGGCATGATCTGTACACCTAATAAACTGGCTGTCAATACAGCCGCTGCCATCCATTTTACATTTTTTCTGTTCGTATTTTTCATCTTCTTCATCATTACACCTCTGCGGACTCTCTCAAACAACTCTCATAATATATTTATCTTCTACGACAAATGCAGATTTCCGGAACTGCTATTTATCGCAATTTCATCTATCGCCATATTAGTATAGCAAAATTTTAATCTTTTGTAAATATTTCGTAATAATCATTTTCATATTTCGACAAATTCAATCATACCATACTCTTCCTCATTTGGACAGCCCCTAAATAATCTTTTTTGCGCTTGCAATTCCATATATTTTCTTGTATATTGAATTATGTATATATACTATTTTATTATAAAAAAGGAGTGAAGGTAATTTTGGACTCAAGTGTTCCTATACAAGCGTTTTTGATTCTGGTCATGGTGATGCTCTCCGCTTTTTTTTCTTCTGCTGAGACTTCCATGACTACTGTAAACAGGATACGTGTCCAGTCCCTGGCAGAACAGGGCAACAAACGAGCTATTATATTGGATAAAGTAATTTCCAACTCCGGTAAAATGCTCAGTACCATCTTAATTGGCAACAACATTGTAAATATGGGAGTTTCCTCTATGATGACCACTTTGACAATCAAGGTTTTCGGAAATACCTATGTAGGTATTGCAACCGGCCTTTTGACTCTCGTCATTCTGATCTTCGGCGAAATCACCCCAAAGACCCTTGCCTCCATTCACGCTGAAAAGCTGGCTCTTTCCTATGCCCGTGTGATTTATCTTCTGATGATCCTGCTGACTCCGGTTGTGTATATTATCGGAAAAATGTCCAATGCAGTTATGGTAATTCTCCGTGTGGATCCGGATGCCAAACATAATACCATGACAGAACACGAACTGAGAACACTTGTAAATGTAGGACAGGAAGACGGCGTGATCGAACGGGAAGAAAAACAGATGATCTATAATGTGTTCGATTTTGGGGACTCAACCGCCAAAGATGTGATGATTCCACGAATTGATATGACTTTTATAGATATCTCTTCTACCTTCGAAGAGCTTATGGATATTTTCAGGGAAGATATGCATACCCGATTTCCGGTTTATGAAGATAATACAGACAACGTAATCGGAATTATCAATATAAAAGACCTGCTTCTATACCCAAAGGATAAACCTTTTTCCATCGCAGACATCCTTCGGGAACCTTATTTTACTTATGAGCACAAAGCAACCGCTGACCTTATGCTGGAAATGCGTAAAGCATCCGTAAACCTTGCAATCGTCCTGGATGAATACGGCGCTACAGCCGGACTCGTTACTCTTGAGGATCTTCTGGAAGAAATCGTGGGAGAAATCCGGGATGAATATGATGAGGATGAGGAAGAACCCATTAAAGCACTTCAGCCTGGAATCGAATACACTGCCCTGGGTTCTGCCAAACTGGATGATATTAACGAAGCACTTCAGATTCATCTTGTTTCTGAGGAATATGATTCCATAGGAGGCTACATTATCGAACAGTTAGATTGTCTCCCTGTTCATGGCCAGTCCGTAACTACGGACAGCGGAATCCGCATTGTAGTAGATGAAATTGACAAAAATCGTATTGAACTTGTACACATCTGGCTTCCGAAAAAGGATCCGGAAGATTATCAGGAATAACTTCTATGGGGATGCCGGCATGGCATCCCTCACAGAGCAGTTCCATTCTTTGGCACAAAAAGTGCCGACATATCTGCTTTTTCCAGAGTAAGCAGCTGTACTTTTTTCTCAATCCCACCTGCATAGCCTGTCAGACTCCCATTGGTTCCCACAACTCTGTGGCAGGGAATCATGATAGAAATCGCATTGTGCCCTACCGCGCCGCCAACTGCCTGTGCAGACATCCTTGCGATTCCCCGCTGCTTTGCGATTCTGTCTGCAATCCCGCCATAGGTCATTGTCTGTCCGAAGGGAATCGTAAGCAGGATTTTCCATACATCTTTCCTGAAAGAAGTTGTCTCCATTTTAAGCGGCGGTATGAAATCCGGGGCTTTCCCGCTGAAATAAATATCGAGCCACTTTTTTGCTTCTTCAAAAATGGGGAAATCCTTTTCCTCATAATCTTTCGGCAGCGTATCACCAAAATATTTCTGACCGTCAAACCATAATCCTATAATTTCTCTGCCATTGCTTGAAACTGTAATACCGCCTAAAGGCGAATGATAGTGATAAATATATGTCATAATAGGACACCTCAAAATATATATCAGACTCTGCGGGTAAATAAAACTTTTCGCATTTCCAGATCTTTTTCAGAGCATCAGGGGAAACTGCTCGATGATCCTGGAAATCTCTCCGCATACTGCACGCCGCCCCTCAAGGGTTTCTTTCCAGGTATTGCGGTCTATATTATCCACACAGGCAGGGCATACATAAAACTTTGTATCCGGATAAGAAAGCTGATAATACATTAATGAACGCCTTGCATGATAGGTCTTACAGCACAAAATTGCTGTTTTTATACAAAGCCCTGCCTGATCTGTCACAACCCTGGAAAATTTTGCATTCTCATATGTAAAGGTTGCCTGATCTTCTTTCAAAATTGCAGAATCCTCCACTCCGTTTTTCATAAGAACATCTCTCAGAAACTCAAATTCTGTCCTATAATTCTCTCCGTACTTCTCCTTTTTGCCCAAAACACCTGAAAATTTTCCTGAAACAATGCTGTATTTTCCGCTTGGCAGAATGTAGGGAGCATATCCCTCTTGATACAAAGTCGCCGCATTCTCCGCCATCTGTGGGTAGCCATTCCCGGGAATAAAAATAATATCTGCCTTTTCAGGCTTGTCCTGTACAAATATGAACTCCTCCGCATGATTTAAAAACTGGTCGTACATGCCTTAAATATCCTTTCTCTTAAGTTAATGCTTTTTCTTTTTTCATCTTAACATACTGTAAAAAAAATGTCTATTTTGGCTTTCGGTTCAGTTCCAAAAAGAGGGGGCATTTTCCCCCTCCTGTTCCGGCTATCGAGTTACAATTATCGTACTGTATCCGCTGTCCCGCAGCCTCTGTTCCATATCAACTGCATTTCCAAATTGTAAAAATGCGCCGTTCTGTACCTTATACAGACCATCCTCATAAACCAGAAAAGCCGGAAATCCACTGTCGGTTAACTGATACAGCATACGTTCCGCATTATCCCTGTTTCGAAATGCACCGGTCTGCACACGGTAATAAACGGGACCCTCTATCTCATTCTCCGTCAAAGTCCCTAAAACAGCACCTGCGATACCTTCGGCGATCTCTTCAAATTTCTCGTCATAGAGCTGGTTATCCACATCAGAATTGATAAATCCAATCTCCAGAAGAAGGGCTGGCATTTTTGTCCTGCGAAGCACAACGAGGCCCGGTCTCTCCTTTATCCCAATTTCCCGGAAGCCCAGTTCTCCCATAGCTCCCAGAATATTTTCCGCCATCTCATATTTGATGCCGCTTTTATCATAGAGAAGCACCTCGACTCCATTGTACTGATTTGCCCTGGGGCTGCTGTTCCTATGAAATGAAATAAAGAAATCTGCCCCGGACTCATTGGCAAGCTTCGCTTTCTCAAAAGGTGTCTGATAAACATCCGTAGTCCGTGTATAAACAACGTCGATCCCGTTCTTTGCTAAAATCTCCCCGACAGCCAGCGTCAGCCGCAGAGTATCATCCTTTTCCATACGTCCTTCATACACTGCTCCGGGATCTGTGCCGCCATGACCGGCATCTAACATAATCTTATATTCCGGCACAAGAAAAACTCCTTACATATGATTCTTCCTGTATATTATATGCCTGTTTTAAACGGATGACAGCCATAAATCACCTTTATTTTCAACCTTTTATTCCCAGGAAAAGCATCCCGTTTCTCTGCTGTAGTGATAAATGTTCAGCGTCAGAACTTCGTCTTCCGGCGTTGCTTCACGCAGGGTATCCTTCAAAACCCTCCTGAGTCTTTCTGCTTCTGCCTCTTTATCATTATGTATCATCACCTCATGGATGCTTGTAAACACCATATAAAACCCACCGCCCATCAGGTCACTAAGCCGCCTGGCCACCCCGGGCAGAAACACTGCCACAGCGCCATTTGTCCGTTCATCAGTACTTAAGCAATTGCCTGACGCGTCTTTCTTTAATGGAAAATCCGTCCTTGGATCCATAAAATCATCCCCTCTGTAATCCGGATCAAAAACCAGCTTTTCCCATTGAAAAATACGGGGTGGTGTAATAAAGCAGGTATTCCGCAATGCTTCCTCAAATACTTCTTCTATATTCTTGTCCCATCGATCCGCCATATCCTTTTTTATCTTAAAACTGGATACTACATCGTCAAATTGGCCCATCCTTACATAAAGAACCAGTGCAATATCTCCAATCACCCGAAAGACACTGTTCTTTAATTCTTTTCTGTTTTTATCCGCGTTCAGCAGCCGGATGAACAGATATGGTTTGATTTTCTCATAATCGTCCAGATATTTTGCTGTTTCCAGAATTCCGGATTTTTTCATTCTGATCAGATCTTTTATTGTACGCTTTACTATGTCATGGATCGACACGCCGTCAAGATAATACTGATACAGGTCCTGAGAAAGCAGCCCACATACTTCCCTGGAGTATTCCCCTGCACTACACTCCACGAAAATTCTGTCTCCCGCGGTCTGAGGATACTCCTCCTCTCTTTTAAAGTAGATCCTGCTTTTTTCATATCCCGTTGCAGTAATCAATTCCTGTCGAACTTCTTCTACAAAAGCTTCATAATCTTTCTTCATATCCTGTTCCTTTCATTGATGTGAATTTTTGCAGGCGAATGCCTGAGATACTTCCTGGATTCGGAACCTTCCAAATTTTCCGAAAAAAGAAGGAGCAGCTGCTCCCCTTTGAGTTGCTGTATTCTAAGTATAGAACACCGATATGCTTTTGTAAATAAAAATCGTTCGACAAATTCTGCCGGCAGATTCCCTTAGTGACATTTCACAGGGGGTGGAAGGGCTCCCCCCCCCTCCCCGCAGCAGTTCTTGCCTTCTTAATCTCTTATTTCCCCCTTCTTTTTCAAATAGCCGAGGAACGCCTCACATCCCTCCACAATATCCTCATAAGTCACATCAAAATTCCCTGTATACCACGGATCTGCAATATCTCTTTCGACTCCTGCAAAGGACAGCAATTTACAAACCTTGCCATCCGGATCCCCTTTCAGCATCCTGTGAAGGTTCCGGATGTTCCAGGTGTCCATACCAATGATGTAATCAAATTTCTCATAATCACCCCATGTAATCTGCCTTGCCCTGTGAGGTACTAAGGGGATCTTTACCTCACGCAGCTTCTTTACTGTGCCTCTGTGGGGAGGGTTCCCAATCTCCTCAGTGCTGGTAGCACAGGAATCAATATAAAACTGGTCTTCTAAACCTCTCGTTTTAACCATATGGGTAAAAACGCTCTGGCTCATTGTGGAACGACATACATTCACGAACAAACAACAAAAAATCTTTTCCAGCTATTATAGCCCCTGCCACTAAATCCAGATAAATGATAATGTGTTTATTATGCGTAACATCAACCTTTTTAATGTGCT
>JAETNR010000027.1 GCA_021772055.1 Blautia sp.
TGTACTTTTCAGAACAAACAGTAAACGGATATACTGTAGGATTTAAAATAGCGGCATAAGAGGAGAAAATAAATGATAAATATAATGTTTTGCTGTCATGGAAATATTTGCAGATCTACCATGTGCGAGAGCGTTTTTACCCACATGGTTAAGGAAAGAGGACTGGAAGATCAGTTTCACATTGACTCCAGTGCTACCAGTACAGAGGAGATAGGAAATCCTCCTCATAGGGGTACTGTAAAGAAATTGCGTGAGGAGAATATACCTTTAGTACCCCACAGAGCAAAACAGATAACATGGAATGATTATAAGAAATTTGATTATATCATAGGGATGGATACTTGGAATATCCGCAATCTTACCCGGATGCTGAAAGGAGATCCTGAGGAAAAGGTGTATAAACTTTTATCCTTTTCTGGATCCGACAGAGATATAGCTGATCCGTGGTATACGGGTAACTTTGATGAAACCTATTCAGATGTTGTAGAGGGCTGTGAGGGATTTTTGAGGTATTTACAAGAAAACGAAGTTTTGTAAAAATAGATATTGTAAAATATTATATAGGTTTTGTATAAAATCTTTCCTCCTTTGTGGTTATTACAGAGTAGTAATCACAAAGGAGGTTTTTTTATGGTCAATATTGAAAAGCTGGAAAAGGGTACATATTTCAAGGATGCCTTTAAGGTATCTTACAAATATGATCCTCAGATATTGAATAAAATCAGACAGCTCTCCTACAGGAGATATTTACCGGAGGAGAAAGCGTGGGAAATTCCGGCAAGTGAGCTTATACACCTCATAGATCTGATTGGAGTTGATAATATCAATGCAGATCCAAAATACTTAAAAGGCGTAGTTGCAAAAGAGGCAGGAACCGCCGCTAAAACGTCTGAGGAGGTCAGAGATCGGCTTAAAGGCATTAAGCCTATAGTTGATTATCCTTTTAAAACAAAGCCGTTTCCTCATCAAATAGAGGCTTTTAACATAGGGTACAAGAGTGATAACCTCTTACTTGCAGACGATCAGGGACTTGGAAAGACAAAAGAGAGCATTGACATAGCAGTTTCCCGGAAAGAGGAGATAGGTAAATGTCTGATTGTATGTGGAGTAAATTCAGTTAAGTATAACTGGAGAGATGAGATCAAAATACATTCTGATGAAACCGCCATGATGATAGACGGAAAAACAGTTGATAAGAGGCTGGATCAGATTAAACTCTGGATCTATGGAAATGATTATTTTGGTATCATAAACATTGAGAGCCTGAGAAATGAGAAGATCATGGACAGCCTGTATTATAAGATTAAAGATGATCTTATAGGGGCTGTTATCGTGGATGAGATCCACAAAGGGAAAAATGGTGAAAGTGCTCAGGGAAAATCTATGAGGATGCTCAGGAGCCGGATCAGGATAGGACTTTCAGGCACTCCAATGAATAAAGCTGAGGATTTATGGAATATCCTTACATGGCTCAGATCTGAGACTATGAGCGTGTATCAATTTAAAAATAGATATTGCATTATGGGAGGATTTAAGGGATATAAGGTAGTAGGTCACAGAAATCTTGATGAGTTAAATGAAAAGCTCAATAAGGTTATGCTGAGGAGGAAGAAAGAGGATGTGCTGGATCTTCCTCCGAAAATGTATAAGACAGAGTTTGTTGAGCTCACCAAAAAACAACAGCTTTTATACCGGGAAATCAAACAGGGAATTGTTGATAATCTGGATAATATCATGGAGATCCCAAACCCGTTAAGCTGTACTGTAAGATTAAGACAGCTCACAAGCGGCTTATTTTCTGAGGATAACCCTAAACTTGAGAGAATAAAGGATATGCTGGAGGAGATCGTTGAGAGCGGTCATAAAGCCCTCATTTTCTCTCAGTGGGAGAAAGTAACAGAGGTATATAAAGAAGCCCTGAAAGAGTACAATCCGGCTTATATAGTGGGTGCTGTAGATGTAGAGGACAGACAGAAAGAGGTTTACCGTTTCCAGCAGGATCCCTCTTGTAAGGTTGCTATAGGTACAATAGGTGCTATGGGTACAGGACTTACAATGACAGCGGCAAGTTATGTATTTTTCGTAGATAAAAAATACTGGGATGCTGAAAATAAACAGGCTGAGGACAGGGCTCATAGAATTGGCACAAAGGATACTGTAAATGTAGTGTCTCTGGTAGCAACAAATACCTGTGATGAGGGAATTGAGGAGTTATTGAGGGATAACAGAGCCCTCTTTGATCGGGTAGTTGAGGGAAAAGGAACAGTTGTGGATATTAAAGCTATTCTTGCTAAAATATTGCAGTTGTGATAAGATATTTCCGAAAACCTATATAATGAGGGATAAATTGAGGAATAAAATTATACTTGAGGAGGTTGAGGCGGTTGAAAGTTTTCAACGGTGTTATTTATTATACAGTCACAGAAGTAGCTCAACTCTGTGAAAAGTCCACTCAGATTATAAAAATCTGGAATAAAAAGAGTGATGAGATAGAGAAAGCCGGAGGAGAGAGGCTGATACCTCCTCCTTACATAGCTGACAATGGGTATAAATACTGGAGTGCTGAGGATGCTCAGAAAATTATTGAGTATTCCAAAATATCTCACAAAGAGAGGTATGGAAATTTAAAGGTGAAGAGAGAGGAGTGATCCTCTCTCATTTTTTTTTCACCGTATACGGATTTTCCGTAAACGGTTTTTCCGCAACAAATAAATACTAAATAAACAAAATACTAAATATCTAAAAAATCAAAGATTTTTTAGAGGGCAGAGCCCTTTAGAAGAGTTGAAAAACTTTTCTTTTTTTTTGTCTAAATAATTCTTTAGTTTTTGTTATTACTCAGTACAAAGACAAAGAAAGGAGATCAGGGATGATACAGTTAAATTTTTTAAATGCTCAGGTAGAAGATACCGGATCAGGGCTGATTGTAAATGGTAGAGAGCTTAGTGATATTATATCGGCGGCTTTAGGCACTATTAAACGTATACCGGGCAGATATGATTATATATCTGAAAAAGATAAGGGAACGCCTTTTAAGTCAAAGCTCTGTAATGTCTCAGTAACCATTGATGATAGATCAGCGGATATTACAGAGACTATTACCTTTGATGATAAGTCTGGAGTAGAAGAGATAACCTTGGAAGAATTTGAAAAGGAGTTAGAAAATGAGCACTCTCAGAAAACTCAACAGGCAGATCCAGAGGAATAAAGGTGAATTGCCTATGAAAAAGGTTGTTGCCCGGAAACTGGGTTGCACAAATAAAGAATTAAACAGGAGATTTTTTAACAAGAAAAAGGAGGACAAAGACAATGAGTAGAGGTATGTTTGGTGGAATGTTTTCAGGTATGGGTTGTATGGGATCGGATCCGTTTTTTTTTGACGGGGCAAGATCAGAGGAAGATGTGAGAAGAGAAGAGGATAAGCTGGCAGAAGCCCATAAAAAGTTTGAAGAAAGCAAGAGAAAAGAGATCACGATCACAAAAGAGGAGTTTATGAAGAGAGCGGCAGAGGTTATCTCCAGTGGAAGATTTTCCAGTCTGATGATTGAGAGTGATCCGAAAATGGGATTTCTTACTATGCTGGTGGTAACTCCTCTGATCTCAGATTTGACACATGAGTTGTTTGATAAGGAGGATAAATAGTATGGCAGAGAATAAACCACAGGTAAGAGTATCATCCATTGAGGTTGAGTTGGGAATGAGTGTACAGAATAAGGCTGGTATCTGGTGTAAGCCTACAGCAAGAATGGTACTTACAGTAGATGGAGGAACCTCTCCGGCTCAGAGAGCGGCTATCATTAAACAGGGATTTGATGAGGTGTGTGAAAACATTGAAAAGCTCTTAGAAGAGATGTAGTAAATAAAAATCTGGGGAGAAAGGTTACTTTCTCCCTGTTTATTTGAGGTGATGGCAATGGGAAAAATAAACGTGGTGAAACGAGATAATTTTACAATTATCAATAATCATGTTTTGCAGAATAAAAATCTTTCTCTGAAAGCCAAAGGATTATATGCTTTTATGTGGAGCTTGCCTCCTGATTGGGATTATTCTGTTAATGGGCTTGTAGCTGTACTGAAAGAGGGACGGGATGCTATCAATGTAGCACTGAAAGAGCTTGAGAATGAGGGATATTTAGTAAGATCTATCTCAAGATCAGGAGGTAAATTCTCAGACATGGATTATTGTCTGAATGAGATCCCGGATCCATTCAGGGATAGGACAGAGATACAGAAAAAGCCTGAGAAGAAAAAAGATCCGGTAAAGGTAAAGCAGAAGCCTAAAAAGACGTATGCTGACATTTTCAACTCTGATGAAAATAAATGTATTTCTGAGGCACTCCAGAAATACATACATGATTGTTCTGGAAAGGGGATCCGTTTTCAGACAGCTACAGTAGAGGGGTTTGCTCAGTTTCTCCGGGAAGAGGCTGGGGAAGATCCTGTACTTGCTATGAGGATTGTAGATCAGAGTTTAGATAAGGGATGGAAGAGGCTTTATAAGTTGAAAAAATATGGAGGATCTGGAGAAAATATTGAGAGAGTGCCATATAAACCTGAGGATCTGGCAAAGGACGAAAAAGGAGAGCTTGTGGTGTATTAAGAGAGGGGGAGAAATCTCCCTCTTTTTTTTTGTCTAAAAATGAGGAGGTGATGGGGTTATTACTCAGAAAAGAAAGGAGTGAGGATATTGAGGTGTTACGCTGAAAAGTATTGCAAGAAAAATAAAAATCACTGTAGTGAGTCATGCTCAGGGTATGTGATCTTAAAGGCATTATATAAGCTGAGCCGGATACCGGAAAGATATTGTTACAATATCCCTCTTGTGCCGGAGAGATCTGATCTGTCAGCTTTTGAAGAGTTAAAGAATTTTATGGAAACGGTAGAGGATAGGGTAAGTGCCGGGGACGGGCTTTATATCTGGAGTGAGGGAGTAGGTAATGGGAAAACCTCATGGGCTTGTAAGATTATGAGCTACTATTTCCGAAAGATTGCATTTAAGACGGGGATTGAAAATGAGGGGCTGTATATTTATTTGCCCTCATTTCTGGATGATCTCAGGATGAGCTATGGAGAGGATACAGATCCAGATTTTCAGGAGGTACTCAGCATGATAAAAAACTGTAAGCTCCTGATACTGGATGATGTTGGGGCTGAGAGATCCTCTGAGTGGGTAAATGAGAGATTGCTTAGTATCATAAACTCCCGGATAATGAGCGGATTATCTACAATCTATACCTCCAATTTGTCTCTGGAAGATCTGGAGAATACAGTTGGGAAACGGATTTCCAGCCGGATCCTTGGGAGTACAAAAGAGATCCACCTTGTAGGGAAAGACAAGAGGGGAGGTGTTAAGTGATGGCTGGCAATGGATTGATTGAGGAGAGCTTTATCTGTAGATTGTTGGAAATTGGATCTATTGATCCAATGAAAGAGCAAGGGCTTACTGATGCAATGTTTCTAACCTGTAAGGATGAAATACAGTATATAGAGAGGCACTTTGCAGAGTATAAACAGCTCCCGGATAAGATTATCTTTTTGCAGAAATTTAAAGATTTTCAGATGTTGGATGTATCTGAGAGCGTTGATTATCTGGCAGACAGAATAAAAGAGCAATTCCTTTATACAAAGATGGTTCCGATAATCACAAAAGCCGGGGAGTTGCTCCGGGAGGACAGCTTAAAGACTGTGGACTATCTGAAAAATGAGCTGGAGAATTTGCACAAAGAAAACCCGGTCAGCAAAAATAAAGATGGTGTGGATATTGTATCAGAGGCAAAAAGCAGATTAACCTCATATCAGAAAAGGTGTGATATGAAAGGGCTTATGGGAATATCTACAGGTATCCCTCAGTTAGATGATTTTACAAATGGCTGGTTATGGGGAGAGGAGCTTGTAATTATAACCGGGCGTACAAATGTGGGAAAATCATGGATAGCTGAGTATTTTGGTACTGTGGCATGGGAGGCAGGATATAAGGTTTTACAGTATTCTGGTGAAATGAGCGTGGAGATGGTAGGTTTTCGATTTGATACCCTCCATAAACATTTCTCAAATATGGGACTATTGAACGGATCCGGCATACTTGGAAACAAATCCGGGACAGACGGGGGAAAGCTCCTGAGAAAAGATTATGAGGATTATATCAGCCAGCTTGCTACAAAATCCGGGTATGTGATTGTAACTCCTGATGATTTTGGAGGTCGTAAGCCTACAGTTGGTGAGCTGGAGACTCTGGCAAAAAAGATAGGAGCGGATCTCATAGTGATAGATCAGCTTTCTCTTATGTCAGATCAGCGGAAAGCGGATACTCCCAGAATAGCTTATAACAATATCTCTGAGGATGCTTTTTTGATGAGTAAGAGGCTTGGTAAGCCTGTAATCATGTTGGTACAGGCGAATAGGGAAAGTGTGAAGAATAAAAAGAAAGGGCAATCTCCTGAGTTACATGATATTGCTGAGAGTGATGGTGTAGGACAGAACGCCACAAGAGTAATAGCATTATCTGTACTGGATGGAATTTTAAAGCTGGGTATTAAGAAAAACAGATATGGGATCAATAACAAGGATGTTCTTGTGAAATGGGATATAAATACAGGTATGATTTCTCCTGTTATTGAAAACCCGGATGGAGAAAAGTCTGAGAGTGAGGATTACGGATTTTAGAAGAATACAGAAAAATTTTTGAAAAACTTAAAAATGCTTGTCTAAATATACCGCCCCTTTTGGTTATTACACGGTAAGAAACCAAAAAGGAGGCGGTTTTTGAGTGATTAGATTAAACAGCAAAGATGTAGCTGAGTTTATGGGTAAGCGGCATGATAATTTGATGAGAACTATCCGTACAGATATTAAAAATCTGGAGAGTCCTGATAATTATTACAAAGAGGGATCCTATACAGACGGTAAGGGAAAGGTAAGGGCTTGCTATGAAATCTCTATTCAGGGATGTGAGAGGCTTTCTAAAAAGCTCTCAGAAGAGGATAAAGAGTCTTTCCTGAATAAGTGTAGGGATAACGCAAAAGAGAGCTCAGATGAGGCTCTCAGAGCCTCAGAGAGCCATTCTGAAAAAGAGTACACTGTAAAAGAGGCGGCTGAAAAGCTTGGGATCTCAGAAAGAACAATTTTCAGACGGATCAAAGCCGGAGAGCTGAAAGCAGAAAAGAGGGAATTTAAACAGGTACTTGTATCTGAGAGAACAGTGATTACGGAAAGCAGTATTGAGGAGTATCTGAAAAATCAGGAGGAAAAGGATGTTTAAATGGAAATTGAGAGCTTGCCGGGTACAGGCAGGATTAAAACAGAGAGAGGCGGCGGCTGAGCTGGGAGTATCTGAGGTAACTCTTGTGAGTTATGAAACAGGAAAGAGCTCCCCTAACATGGAGATGGGACAGAAAATGAGTGAGCTGTATGGTATCCCTCTGGAGCTGATGGATTTTACAAAGGTGGGTAATACCACTATTAAGGACTGAGGAGGTAATAGGAATGAAAATAGACGGTGAGTTTAAAAGTCTTTTACCTCCTTTGCCCGAGGAGGACTATAGAGGGCTGGAAGAAAGCATTAAAGCTGAGGGATGCAGAGATCCTCTGGTAGTATGGGGAGAAATTTTGGTAGATGGTCACAATCGTTTTGAAATTTGCCAGAGGAATAATATATCTTTTCAAACCGTACAGCATGATTTTGAGGATCGTAATGAGGTTATTTTATGGATTATTTCTAATCAGTTAAGCAGGAGAAATCTTACAGCTTTTGAAAGGTCAGAGTTAGCACTTAGATTAAAGCCTGTTATTTCAGATAAAGCTAAAGATAATCAAAGGGGTGCTGGTGGGGCGGTTAAGGACAAATTACCAGAACCGGATAAATTAACCACAAGGGAAGAAATTGGAAAAATAGCCGGAGTATCTGGAAAAACTATAGACAGAGTAGAAACCATTTTGAATAAAGGGACTAAAGAAGATATTCAGGAAGTAAGGACAGGGAAATCCAGTATCTCAGGAAAGGCAAAAGAAATTAAAGAAAGGGAAAAGGAGGAGAAAGTAATTGAAGTGGATACAGAAAAAGAGAAAGAGGATTTTGCCAATATCAGATGTTTAAGAGCTAACTTGTATGAGGCGTGGAAAACCCTTAGAGGTACAAGAGAAATGTTACAAGAGGTTATTCCAAAACAGGATGTAAAGGAAATAGGAGCAATAATGGATAAACTCTGGAAATTTATTGAGAGAAAAGGAGGAGTGAATTTTTAATGAAGAGGGTAAGTAAACAAGAGGATGTAGATGTTGTTAAGTTTTTGTCTGAATGTACAAGGGAGTCTGTAAGAAGTAAGAGAGAGCTTAAATTGATTAGAGCGGATCAGTTAAATATTGACTCCTCTTACCAGCGGAGACTTAGCATTGATAAGGTAAACAATATTGTAAAAGATTTTTGTTGGTATCTGGTAAATCCGATTAAGGTATCGAGAAGATCGGACGGTACTTTTTGGATATTTGATGGTCAGCATACAAAAGAGGCTATTGTAAAGTACATGAAAGATAAATCATATATGGTGGAATGCCTTGTATATGATGATCTTCCATATAAAGTAGAAAACGCATTATTTACATATCAGACAGGATATAGCAGTTGCCTTTCTGTGAGGGATGAGTTTAAGGCTTGTGAGGAAAGAGGAGTACCGGATGTTGTAGATGTGGTAAGAGCTTTGAATGAGGCAGGTGTACCAATTAAAAACGGAGGAGCTGGAGTAGGAATACAGAGGAGTGCATGGGTTGTACCTTTATATAATGATATTTCAGACAGGGAAGAGTTTAAACGGATAATGAGATCCTCATATGAGTTTGATAGCAGTGTAAGAAAAGAGATTGCATGGGGGATTTGGGAATTTAAAAAATCATATAACAATCTTATTACTCAGGACAATATGGATAAATTGCTGATTGATCTTGATGTGGATGATCTGAGAGCTGAGGCGAGTAAATATCATTCAAAAATGGGAGGAGCAAAATACAAGAGCGTTACAAAAATTCTTGTTGATGCTTACAGTGATATGTTTGAGGTTGATCTTCCACGGTACAGGGTAAGAAAGTGAAATAAGAAAGGGAGCTTTACAGCTCCCCCTCTCTAAGCTGATTGAATTTATCAGCTATCCCTTTGAGTAAGATCAATTCAGACTCCTGTAAGTTTACTGAGGATTTTAATAGCTCATATAGAGGCTGATTACTCTCCAAAAGTTTAGCTATCAGGATTGGATCAGAGGATTTAGTTTTTCTTTCATAAGGATCAGTAAGTAAATCTGTAGTGGTTATGTGGAAGTAACTTGCTAACATTTCAATCTTATCCATACGAGGAAAAACTTTTCCGTTTACCCATTGCGATATTGCAGAGGATGTAACAGATAAATCCTTTATGAGATCTTGTTGCTTTTTCCCATTGATGTTCATGTAATACTGCAATGCTTTGGGAAATGCCTGTTTAGGATCTGTACTCAATTTTATCACCCCCTCTCTATTTGAGGGATATTTATATTATACAGTAAAACTTAATTAAAGTAAAGTAAAACTTAATAATTCTTATTGACATCTCAATTATATTGAGATATTATGATGGAGGAGGGTGCGTTTTTACACTTTCTGCTATTTTTATATTCTAAAATCTCAATTTAATTGAGATAAATCTAAATTAAAGGAGGATCCAAACATGGAACTGAGAGAGCTTTACAAAAAGTACAGAGCCGCAAAGACAGCGGCAGATCAGGCGGCAAAGGAAGAGGAGAAGTATAAGAAACTCCTCAAAGATGCAATGAAAGAAGCCGGAGAGAAATCTTACACGGATGAGGACGGTTATTTGTTTGAAAGAGTTGTACAGAACAGAAAGAGCATGGATGAAAAGATGGTGCTGGAGAGCCTTAAAGAAAGAGGGCTCACCTCATGTATCAAAACAGTTGAGGCAGTTAATGAGGAGGCGGTACTTGCGGCGGTAGAGGCTGGTGAGTATCCGGCTGAGGAGCTCCAGAAAGCTCTCACTGTGAAAGAGGTTGTGATGCTCAAACTTACAGCACCCGGCAAACAGAAAAAGAAATGATAACTGTCTGGAATACCCCCATAGCCGCAAGCGTGGATCAGATTTTAAGGGATCTCAAAATGATGTTTTACGCTGAGGGGCTCCTGAAAGATCAGAACAATACTGGATCGGATGTGATGGTAACTTGTCCATTCCATAAGGGAGGGCATGAAAGAAAGCCCTCCTGTGGTGTGAGTCTCAGAGAGAAGAAAACGCCGGATAAAACTTATGAGGCTGGGACAGTCCATTGCTACACCTGTGGTTATACCGCAGATCTTCCAACATTCATTAAGGATCTTTTTGGGATGGATAACTCAATGGAGGGCTTTAAGTGGCTGGTGGGACATTACAACTATTCAGCCAATGACAGAGAAGAAATTTCTTTTGATTTTTACCGGGGAGAGGACGGGAAAGAGCCTGAGATGGATGGAGATCAGGTTTATCAGTATCACCAAAATCTCAGAAACAGCCTGAGGGCTGTGAGGTATCTGGAGGGGCGGTGTATAAGCCGTGAAGTAATGAGGCTGTTTAATCTTGGGTACGATCCGTCAGATGATGTGGTTTTGTTCCCGGTATATTCCCGGAGCGGAAATGTGTTGTTTTTCAAGAGCCGCTCATTGGCTGGAAAACATTTTTTCAACGCTAAGGATGTGGATAAAACAGCCGCCGTATACGGGCTATATCAGACGGTAGATGGCGGTATCCCTGAGGATACTGAGATCTGGCTGGTAGAGAGTGAGATTGATGCTCTTAGCCTCATTTCAAGAGGGGTATTAGCGTGGGCTTTCATGGGATCTGACATATCAGATAAACAGGTGAAAGAAATGATTAGGACTCCTTACCGGAGATTTGTGATTGCTACAGACAATGACGAAGCCGGGAGAAAGGCGGCACGGATGATAAAGGACAAGCTGATCCCATATGGGTTTAGGTTCTTCAATCTTCGGTGGCTGGCAGATGTAAAGGATGTAAATGAGCTTATTCAAAAGTACGGGGATGATTTTATGGGTTATCTCCACAGGTATTAAAGGAGAAAACAGGATGAATGCAGGATTATTTAAAGGATTAAAAGATGAGGAACTGGTGGAATTGTATAAGGGTGGTAATGAGGAGGCTTTTGAGGCTTTGTTAAAAAGCACTGAGAAAATCAGATATTCCCTTGCAAAGAAATATTTAAACATTCCGGGGAGTGAGCTGGAGGATCTTATGAGTGAGGGATCTATGGAAATGATTAGAGCGGTGTGGAAGTATGACAGAACAAAGTATACAGCCTCTTTTAAGTCTTTCTTATACACAGATCTTACTCAGCATTATAACGATCTGTTTAAGGCGGCTGTGAGCGTCAAGAGAAGCCCTAACGGGTTTGTAGAGAGCTTTGAACAGCTCAATAGTAACAGTGAGTATGACGAAGAGGGAGACAGCTTAGGAAACAGAGAGTTTTCTGTAGAGTGTGAAGATTACAGCATGGTAGAGATCAGGATGCTTATGGATAGCATAAATCTTTCCGCAAAAGAGAGGGTTGTAGTTAATCTTCTGATGGACGGAAACTCAAAGCCGGATATTGCAAGGTATTTAGGAGTAAAGACTCCCTCTGTACATACTTACATAAAACGGATTGGACAAAAGATGAATTTATCCGGTGCGTTTGCCTAAAAACAGCCTCCTTTCTGGTTATTACTAAATATATCAGAGAGGAGGAAAGCTACATGAAAAAGCGTGTAAATGTGTTACTGGCACTGTTAAGCGGTAAGGCTATCGTGATTGCTCAGGGAGCTGAGAAAGAGGCTGATGTGCTGGTAGGAAAGAACGTAACAAAAAGGTATGCAGTCAGTAGCCTGTATAGCACTTTAAAGGCTATGGCACTGTGAAAATAAAAAAAAAATCATAAACAGGAGGATACAGGAACAATGGGAAAATCATTAGGAGATCTTATCAAAAAGTATGACAATGTTGGAGCTAAAGCAGGATGGTTTTCATTAAAGGATGATGGAGACTCAGCAACAGTCAGAATGTTACATAAGGGGCAGATCGGAACTGAGGAGGATGGATCTCCAAAGTATGATCTGGATGTGTTTGAGGTACATAAGCTGGATGTGGATGGATCCGGTAAGGAAAGAACAATTCTTTGCAAAGGTGAGAACTGTGAAATCTGTAAGGCTGGAAACAAGTCAAGCCTTAGAATGTTCCTCCAGATGATAAATCTGGATGAAAAGGACAAGGAAAAACAGCTCCAGCTTTGGGAGAGAGGTATCACGGACATTAAGCAGATCTTAGGTATCATTGAGGAGTACGGCGATCTTAATGCCAGAGATATTAAGATCAAGAGATCAGGTGCAAAGGGTAGCATGAAAACTACTTACCAGTATTTCCCTAAAGATAAGACAGAGAGAGAGTTGCCTGAGAAGCAGAATTTAGTAGGAAATCTCATTCTGGATCTCAGCCGTGAGGATCAGATTAAGGCTATTGAGGGCAGATTGGAAATTAAGAAAAACAATAACAGCTCAGCCGGAGGAGATACGGATCAGGACAATTCCAGAGTATTTTAAGGTAGTCAGAGGGGGAGTACAAGTTACTCCCCTTTTATGATAACAGGAGGTAAACAGGATGAGAGATGGAGTAACAGTGAACATGGACAGATCAGATGTGGGAATGGAGGATATAAGCTCACGCCTCAGCCATAAAAAGGTATGTAATATATCATTAAAGAGGAATAGAAATAAGCTGGAGAGTGCTCTCAATGTAGTAAATGAGCTTGTGAAATCTGGCAGATTACACGCTGAGGGAGATCTGGAAACAATACGGGATCCTGAGAGGCTCAGGGAATATATGAGGCACTGTAAAGAAAATGGTGTTTTTGTTCTGGACTTAGAAACAACCGGACTGGATGTGTACAATGATATTATTGTAGGTGTGTGTATCTATACTCCGGGGGAAACTTCTGTCTATGTTCCGTTTAATCATACGGATCTTGAAAATAAGAGAGTGCCGGATCAGATGAGTGAGGAGGAAGTGAGGGAAATACTTACACCTTATGTCACAGATCCAGAGATCAAAGATATTAACCACAATATCAAATTTGATAATAAAATGATGATCCAGAACTGGGGTATCCGGTTTGCAAATATTTACTGGGATACTCAGATTGCGGCGTGTGTGCTAAATGAGAATGAAAAGCATAATTTAAAGCCTCTTTACAATAAGTATGTGGCACATGGTACAGCCTCAGATGATAGTTTTGATGATCTTTTTGAGGATACCCCGTGTAATTATCTCCCCATTGATATTTTCGGCATTTATGGTGGAAATGACGGTATCAAAACTTATAAGCTGTATGAGTTTCAGGCTCAGTATCTCAAGCCGGATCATAAGAGAGAAGATTTCAGAAAGCTGTATCATGTGTTTATGGATGTTGAGATGCCTCTCATTGATGTTTGTACAGATATGGAGCTTAGGGGCGTAGAGATCCGTGAGGACTTTGCAAAAGAGCTATCTGAGGATTTTAATAAAGAAATGGTAGAGGTAGAGGCTAAGTGTGATGAGTATGTGGAGCAATTCAAGCCTTATATACTGGAGCACAATACTTTGATGAGGCTCACAAAAGGCACTTGTAAGATCAATTACAACAGCCCTCAACAGGTATCAGCTCTGTTTTATGATATTTTCAAACTGAAATCTGTAAGCCGCAAAGAGCCCCGTGGAACCGGAGATAAAATCATTCAGAAATTTATCTATCAGGCTCAGAAAAAGGGTACAAAGAAATCCCTTGCCTTTGTAGAGTTTCTGAATAATTACCAGAGATATAAGGAGTGTGGAAAACTCCTTGGAACCTATGTGGACAAGATCCCGGAGGTAAAGGATAAGAAAACAAATGCAGTACATACCACGTTTAATCAGTATGGGGCAAAGACAGGAAGATTTTCCAGCTCTGATACAATCAGTAAGATTAACCTCCAGAACATTCCCAGTAAGGAAAAGAGGATCAGGAAGATTTTCAAAGCAAGAGATGGGTATAAGCTGGTGGGAGGAGATTTCTCACAGATTGAGCCCCGTGTACTGGCTTATTGCTCCGGGGATGAGGCTATGCAGGATGCTTATAAGCATGGAAGAGATCTTTATGCGATCATGGGATCTAAGGTGTATAACCTCCCTTATGAGGAGTGTAGAGAGTTTTATCCTGATGGTACGGTAAATGCTGATGGTAAGCACCGGAGAACAACAATGAAAAGCGTGTTGCTGGGTATCATGTATGAGCGTGGAGCAAAGGCTATAGGTGAGCAATTTGGACAGAGTGAGGCGTGGGCTCAAAAGCTGATTGATGATTTTTATAAGAGCTTTCCGAAGATCTCACAATACCGTTTACAGGTAGAGAATTTTGCTGAGACTTATGGTTATGTGGCTACAGTATGCGGCAGAAAAAGAAGATTGCCTGATATGCAGTTAGAGGATAAGGATGATTATAAGTATCAGGAGGCTCATAGACAGAGCCTTAACTCTATCATACAGGGATCCTCAGCGGATATTATGAAACTGGCTATGATTGAATTGTACCGGGATCCAAAGTATAAAGAGCTGGATTGTCATATGCTTATTACCGTGCATGATGAGCTTATCATGGAAGTGCCGGACAGCAACGTGAAAGCTGGGGCTGAGCTTTTAGTATCTACCATGAAGAGAGTAGGACATAGCCTTATAGATCTTCCTATGAGCGTGGATGCTGAGGTGAGTGAGTATTGGTATGGAGAAAATCTGGCTGAGAAATACGGGGTTGAGTAATCATGGCAAAAAAAAATAGAATGGGTATCCTGTGATGAGGATACCCCACAGATCCAGAAAGGGTACAAGTGTTGTTCAGTGAATGTTATAGGACTCACAGATACCGGAGAAGAAAAAGAGGTATTTTACAATTACAGAGACTACAGGTGGTATGAGTGGAATACTGGAAGAGTTTGTAATGATCTTATTGTGAAATGGAGGAGTTTAAGATGAGTATGCAGGAATGGGCTGAGAGAGAGATTGAGATAGCTTGTAAAAGAGAAAGAGGAGATAAGCCTGAGGGTGAGTGGGATTATGGATGTGCTTGTTATACCTCAGCTTTGGAGGCATTTAAGGTACTTTGTGGACAGGGACATAGTGGCATGAGTATAGGATTTACTAAGCATATCCTCAATAGATTGATTGACGGAAAGCCTCTCACTCCTATTGAGGATACAGAGGATATGTGGAACCTTACTCATAGATCTGGAAAAGGGAAACATTATCAGTGTAAGAGAATGAGTAGCTTATTTAAAGATGTTTCTGAGGACGGTACAGTAAAATATTCGGATATAAATAGATATTACTGTACAAGTAAAGATAATCCTAATGTGAGTTGGCATAATGGCTTTGTAGCAAAGATTTATGATGAGATGTTTCCTCTCACTATGCCATATATGCCGAACAATAAAGCAGATGTTATTGTATGTGATGAGCTCCTGACAGATCGTAAAAATGGAGATTATGATACAATGGCTATCTTGTATATACAGAGAGCAAACGGGGAAAAGATACAGGTAAACAGGTATTTTAAGGAGGGAGATACCTCTTTTATTGAGATCTCTTTGGAGGAGTATCAGGAACGTGAGAGGATGGCTGAGGAGAGGATAAAAATTGAAAGTAATAATTGATATTGATGAGAAGTATGCAGGAGCTCTATCTATAACCTGTACCGGGTTTGAACAGACAGGGATTAGATCAATGGAGTTGAACCTTACAGCCGGAGCTTTTAATCTGGAGAATGGCACTCATTTTAAAGTAGATGAGTCAGGAAATATAAAACAGAGAAAATGATGGTAAAGAGGATCTATAATAGGATCCTCTTTTTCTCTGTCTAAAAATCGTTTTTTTTTGGTTATTACGGATCAGAAAAATGATCTGGAGGTAATCAGAATGAAAATTGATATTATGAATACGGACAAAAAGTATAAGGTAATTTATGCTGATCCGCCATGGAGCTATAATGTGTGGAGTGGAAAAGGAAAAACAGCGGCTAATCATTATGATTGTATGAAAAAAGAGGACATTTCTAATCTCCCTGTAGGAAATCTTGCGGATAAAGATTGCGTATTGTTTTTATGGGTTACATTCCCTTGTTTGCGTGAGGGGTTGGAGGTTATGAAAGAGTGGGGCTTTGAGTATAAAACCTGTGGATTTGTGTGGGTTAAGAAGAATAAGAAAAGTGATAGTTGGTTTTGGGGGCTTGGTTATTGGACAAGAGCAAATGCTGAGATATGTTTAATTGGAACTAAAGGAAAGCCTGATAGAAAATCAAGATCTGTACATCAGGTAGTAGACTCCAGAATAAGAGAGCATAGTAGAAAGCCGGATGAGGTTAGGGATAGAATTGTACAGCTTTGTGGAGATGTACCCAGAATAGAATTGTTTGCAAGGCAATCTGTAGGTGGATGGGATTGTTGGGGGAATGAGGTATAACTCATTCCCTTTTTGTGTGAGTGGTGTCTAAAAATCTTTATTGATATGGTTATTACTCTGTAGAAAGAAAAAGGAGGATAAAGGATCAATGGGATTATCAAGTTTAATTAAAGTGGCTCAAGGAGCTCATGCCGGAGATGTATCCTTTGAGGATAATTTCTTAAAGAGATATGAGGAGGCTGTTAGGAGACAGGAAGAGAGAGAACGTCAGCCAGTACCTACAGATTATTTTCGCCCCTCATCCATGTATGGATGTGAGAGGATGCTTTTCTTTATGAGAGTGCATGGAGGAGCCGGAGCTGTAGAGGAAACAGAGGTAAATTTAATGGAGATCTGTAATAGTGGTACAGATCGACATTTAAGGATCCAGCACTTAGTAGAGGACATGGAGGGAGTTACCTGTTTAGATCTTGAAGAGGTTGTAAAGGAGGCTCAGCAGAAAGGTATCAATACTGTATTTGTTGGATGGAATGAGGATCATACAGAGGCACGTTGTAAAAATGATGATCTGTCAATCTATTTTCAGCCGGACGGTGTAATAAAATTCATGGGGAAAGATGTGATACTGGAGATTAAGACAGAAAGTACATATCAGCACTCAAAGAGATTTGAGCCAAAGATGGATCATAAATATCAGGCTACTTGTTATGGTATGGGGCTTGGAATTGATTGGATCCTTTTCTTTTATGAGGATCGTAATTTTTGCGGAAAGAAAGCGTATCTCTGGAAAATTACTGATGAGATGAAAGAGGCGGTTAAGGCAAAGATCAGAAATGTAAACAGAGCTCTGGATACTGGTACACCTCCTCAAAAGGATGAGGATAAGTGTACCTATTGCCATTACAAAAAAGAGTGTGGGCTTGTGGATGCCGGGAGATGGAAAGATCCCAGATATTCCGGTGAGGAGGAGATAGAAGAACCTCCAAAGGAGAAAAAGGAGGCTCTTTTCTGATGGCTTACAAAAAGAAAAATATGGGAAAAGTATTTGAGAAAGAGGTAAAGGACAGTATGCCGGAGGATTGTTTTCTGGAAAGGTACAAAGATGATACAAGCGGATTTTATGGAGTAAGTAATCCGGCAGATTTCCGGCTGTATAAATATCCTGTACTTATCTTGTTGGAGCTGAAAACTCACAAAGGAAAGAGCTTACCATTATCAAAGATCAGAGAGTCACAGCTCAAAGGTATGCTTAAAGCTGTAGAGTATTATGGGGTATATGGAGGCTATCTGGTAAATTTCCGGGATCTGGAGGAAACATATTATCTCTCAGTTGGGTATGTACAGAATTTCTTTGAGAGCGGCACAAGAAAAAGTATTCCTGTAGAGTTTTTCCGGGAGAATGGTTTTATCATACCCTCTCAGAAAAAGAGGTCATTGTATAGATATGATTTTTCAGATTGGCTCAGGAGGTATGGGGATGAGGTGTGTTAATTATTGTGGAGTTACTTGTGTAAATGGTAGTTGTCCTAATGCTCTTGCTGATGAGTACCCGGAGTATGGATATGAACATTGTACCTGTGATGAGTGCGGATACTACAAAGGGTGTGAGGATTGCTGTTTTGCAGACAAGCCGGAGTATTGTGATAAATCAGGAGGACAAAATGGGAGTGTTGATGGATTTTAGTAAGATAGGAAAACATTGTAAGGTGTTATCAGATAGTACCTTAAATAACATGAAGAAAGAGGATCTCATTAAGTATATCCGTAATCTGGAGCATAATTATAATGTTGCTGTAGATTTTAACATTCAGCAAGCGAAAAATTTTGAAATGATGGAAAGCCGAATTGTAGAGGAGCTTGAGTCTATGGGTGATTTGAAAGCGGTTGATGTGGTAAAGAGAGGTGGTATTTCACATGGCAAATAGTGAGAGACTGAAAAAGCTGATACAGGAGGTAAAAGAGGAGAGCTCTGTAGCTGTAAAGTTTTCAAATGATCTTTTGGAAGAATATTCTAAGGAGCTGGATAGTGCTATCAGAGAGATTGAGGTAATCATGGACAGCATAGGGGAAAGCTCTATTGAGGATATACCGGATACCCAGATTGAGTATTATTGTGTAAAGATCCCGGCTCTGATGTACCGGGCAGGAGTAAAACTGGAGGAGCTGGGAATGATGGCAGACATAAGCTCCAGCCAGAAAAGACAGGAATATAATGAGGCTATGCTGAAAGTATCAGGGACAGTACAGGAGAAAAAAGCCCGTGTAGAGCAACTCATTGAGGATAAAGCTCTGGTAGAGGTGATATATAAGCGTACATATAACAGCCTGAGAGGAAAGCTGGACATGGCTGAGAAAATGTATAGCGGCTTAAAGAAATCTCTTACAAAGAGGATCTCAGAGAATGATCTGGATAGATTTTCAAAGGATGGATATATCCGTAGAAGTGAGGAGGATGAGTGATGAGCATGAGTGATTATTTATCAGATGGCAGTGATTGGCTGGATCTGGATTGTGATAGAAACTGTAGTAAATGTGAGTATAAAGATGAGTGTGAAGAGTGTGAGGAGGACTATTAAATGTCAACAGGTAAAAAGCTCAGGAAGATGGTTATGAAGTACCGGGACAGGGAGTCTATTGAAAAGGATATAGAGAAAGCAAAGGAGGAAGTATTTAAACAAAACAAAAATCCTGAGGAGTATGAGGATGTTGTGGTTCATGGCTATATGGTGTATGAGTGCCGGGATTGTGGAACCGTTTATAAAATGTGGTTAGAGAAAGGGTTGGAGGATCGTGTACAGGATAAGGAGTATCCTGATAAACATAAGCCTGTACCTTTTGGGATCCGGTGTAAGTGCGGCAGTTTTAATTGTACTCATATTCTCTGGGGAGTAGGAGACAGGGATGAGTATGAGGCACTGAGAAAGGGAGAGAGCTATTTTAAGAATGATCCAGATCAAAGGTGTGGTACTCCGGTACTTAGAAAATCTTTGAGAAATAGACAACAGCTATTATATAGCCAGTTTGCAGAAGATAAGGAGTAGAGTTATGGATTTTATGGATAAAGCCGCCGCCTTTCTGGAGGAGGTAAATAAAGCCGGACTCTCTTTTTCTGAGGTTGACGGGGATACAGCCGTGGTGTGTGAGGATTGTGTAGCGGTGATCTCAAAACATGGAGATGAGGTAGGAGTAAACTTTGTAAACCGGGTGGAAAAGTTACCCGGATATAAAGCCGGATTTACCAGAGAGGACTATGAAAACTTTATGATCGTGGAAGAATTAACAGGAGGTGTAGAGGATGCCGGGGATTGATGAGCTGGTAGCCAGCATGAATAAAAAATATAAGACAAACATTATTAGGAAAGCCTCAGAGCTGAAAAGCGTGGAGTTTATCCCATATACCTCTCCTAAGATGAATTATCTTACAAGGGGAGGAGCTCCCATAGGACGCATGATAGAGCTTGTAGGGCCCCCTCAGAGCGGTAAAACAACAACAGCCTTAGATTTATTGGCTAACTATCAAAAGCTCTTTCCTGAGCGTTTTAGCGTGTATCTGGATGCTGAGAATACTCTGGATAAAGACTGGGGAGAGACTCTTGGAGTAAACTGGGATAAGGTGATCCTGATCCAACCTGAGAGTGAGTATGGTGAGGATCTTCTGGATATGCTATTAGATTATATCAGATCTGGTGAGGTTGGAATGGCTGTACTGGACAGTGCTCCTTTTATCGTACCAAAAGGAGTAGCTGAGAAAGGGCTGGAGGAAAAAAGCTATGGTGGAAACAGTGCTCTTATGAAAGCCTTTTGTGATAAGGTGATCCCACTATGTAAAAAGAATGAGTGTACTTTTGTAATGCTTAATCAGCTCAGGGAAAACATAGGGAATATGTACAAGCCGTATAAAATCCCGTGTGGTACAGCCCTTACTCACGCTTGTTCACAGATCTTATGGTTTACAAAGGGATCCTTACTGGATGAGAATGGGGATGAGAAAAGCAGTACATATCCTAACCCGGTTGGAAATGTGGTAAATGTCCGTATGGAAAAGAATAAGGTCACAAAGAATGACCGGAGACTGGACAGCTACACTTTAAATTATTCCTCCGGGGTAGATGATGGAGTGGATACTATTGATCTTGGTATCATGCTCAATGTGATTGTAAAGAGTGGAGGATGGTACAATATTCCTGTAAGTGATGGATCCACAAAAAAGGTACAGGGACGGGAGAAAGTGCTGGACTATTTTTACAATGATCTGGAGGAGTTTGAGTGGCTGAAAACAATAGTAAATAAAGCGGCTATGGAGTAGTAGGTTACATAGTAATTTTATCAGGAGAGGATCTTACCTCTCCTTTTATTTTAGAGACAAAAGAAATTATTAAAAACCTATATAATATCTATTGACATATTACCAAAAAGGTATATAATATGTATTGTAAGGTTAATCCTTACACAACAGAAAAAGATTATAAACCGGGAGGTAAAAGATATGAAATATAGAAATTCAGATGATAACAGATACAGAGTAAGATTTATGGTATCTACAGAGGAGCTCATGGATGCTCTCACAGTTAAGCAGTTTATCTCTTACTTAGAGGAAAATGCAGAGCTGGAAGATGATGAGGATTATGAGTACATAGATGGAAAGGTTGTAAAGTGCAGAGCTTATGATCTGAAAGAAGCTGACAGCAATCTCCATAAAGAATTTCTTGTAACCGAAGATGGCAGAGTTTTCTATTGGTTAGCTCTTAATCAGAGAATTGAGCTTGTAGATGATGAAATTCCTGAGGGAATGGTTGAGGGGTTGCATGAGGGAGATAGATATAGAAACTTTAATGCAATCTGGGTAGTTGATAGCATTTACACTGTAGATGATCCGTATTTGCAGAATAAGGTAAGAATTAAGAGCCATGTAATAAAAAGAGCTCCAATGTATCAGGGTACAGGAAATATGGATTGTGCATATAGCAGATTTAATGAGGGAGCCTAAGGGCTCCCGGAAAGGTGGATATTATGAAGAGTATGGATTTAGCACAGATTTACGCAAGAAACGACAAAAACAGGGTGTATTTGAGAACAGATAAGAATGGTACTGAGATCTGGGCTGATTATACCTGTCCACGGTGCGGAGGAGCTGGAGGAGCTGATGCTTGGACATACACAGGATGGACTTGTTACTCATGCGGAGGGACAGGAAGAAGAGATAAACCTCAGCTCATTAAGTATTATACTCCTGAGTACAGAGCTAAGCTGGATGATAGAGCCCGTAAGAGAGCTGAAAAGAAACGTCTGGAGCGTGTGGAGGAGTTAAAGGCTAATCTCACAGAGCACATGAAAGAAAAGGGGTTTAATGAGTCAGGTAAGATATATGTAGCTGTAGGCAATACCTATGATATAAAGGATCAGCTTAGAGAGGCTGGAGCAAAGTGGAAACCTCGTTTCCGTAGTTGGGTATTTGCTGAAAAGCCTGAGGAGTTTGATACAGTAGAGCTTTCCTTTGATGAGATTTGTGAGATCAATGAGATGGCAGGGCGGATTGAGTATAAGGATATTGATTTTATTTCTCTTATTGCAAGTAAGTTACCAGCCCCTGAGGTTGTTTCTGAGTATGTAGGAGAGAAAGGAAAGAGGTTAGAATTTAAAGCCACTCTGGAGGACTGGAGAAGCTGGGAAGTACCGTCTTATTCAGGATGGGGAACAGATACAAAGGTTTTATATAAATTCCGTGATGATAGTGGAAATATCCTGATCTGGTGTACTACAGGGTATGGGGTAGATAGCAAGATTAAAAAGGGTGACAAGATAATCCTTAGAGGCACCGTAAAAAATCATTCTGAGTACAAAGGAGAGAAACAGACAGAGCTCCAGAGATGTACAGTAAAGGTTGCATAACAAAATATGATAATAGGGGGCGTAAAGCCCCCGGAGGAGGATAAAATGACAGTATCAACATTGGTTTATATTAAAGATATGCTGGAGAAAGAGGTAGATACAAGAGAAAGAGCGTACAAAAAGCTGAGAGATCTTGTGATAGAAAAAGAGGAAGAGTCAGGAGTACAGTGGAATACTCCAGATAATAAGGTAAATGGAAATATTCAGGCTCTTAGAAGCATGAGACAGACTCAGAGGGAGGCATTAAATAAGGCAAAGGATGTACTTGAGGATTTTATGTCTCAGGACTGGAAGTAATATAGAGAAAGGGTGCTAAGCCCTTTCCTGTATATCCTTTCAAATAAGGGTATAGAGTAGAGTGCTTAGTATGAGTGTTGGCTGACAAGTTTTACTGGTTTTTAATGTGAAAATCTTAAAACGGGTAGGAGTTGCTGGAGGTTCCGGCTGATCCGTGCAACTATGAAACAATGTTTTCGGATGGTATCCAGATAGGAGGATGGTAGCAGGAAAAAGACGGGGTTATCTCTTATCCATGAAAGAGGCTACTAAGCACATTTTATTTTAGGAGGTATATCATTTATGCTTAAAGGATATTTAAAGGGCAAGAAAGAGGGATTATCACTGGCTGAGAGCGTTGTTATTGGTTTTCAGAATGAGGTTGGATTTACTGATAGTTCTGAGTATAAAATATTACAGAAAGTCTATGAGAGTATCCATGAGTTTACTCAGGAATTATCTGAGGCAGAAATGGAGGTGAATAGGAATGACGATCAGAGAAAGAGTGGAGCTGTACAAGAAAGTGTTTAAGGACAGTGTAGCAATAGAGCCTGTAAAAGAGTTTATGAATAAGTGTGACTGGATTACAGGGGATGATTTTGAGAGGTTGGAATGTATCAGGAGCCTTAATACAGAGCTTTCAGGAGTATATCAGGTATCTATACCAGTTATCACAGTCTGGGTAAGGGATAATAATTATGTAGCGGCTACAGGTGAGATCTATCTTACTGAGCCTGATCTGGAGGGATTTTTACATCAATTCAGACACCACCTACAGAACGTAGAGAGAAAGTATGAGAGGCGTGGGCTTACGGCTGAGGGCAGTATGGATAAAAATGTGTGGAGACTTCCTTACAAGGATACCATACGCAGGATGTATGGGGAGGATGATGCCCGTGCATGGTCTAAATTTGTTATTGAGGCGGCTATGGATCAGTGATATAATGAGGAGTAAATTGAGGAATATACAGGAGGATATATTATGAAATGTCCAAAGTGCGGAAGTGAGAATGTTACTGTACAGATGGTAACTGAGACAAATTTAAAGAGGGAAAAACATGGTATTTTCTGGTGGCTATGTGTAGGGTGGTGGTGGCTCCCTATAAAGTGGTTATTTTTTACTCTTCCAGCATTGCTGGTTAAGCTATTTGCTCCTAAGAAGTATAAAACAGTTACAAAAACAAAGAGCGTTGCCGTGTGTCAGTCTTGTGGAAAGCATTGGGAGGTATAATGGCAGGATAAGAGAGAAGATCTTGAAAAGGATCTTCTTTTTTTTTTGTCTAAAAATGCCGGGAGGATGCGGTTATTACTCAATAAAAGAAAGGAGTTGAGGAGATTGAGAGCTCATATGAGTGATGGTCATTTATACTCAGGTGATAAAGTAAGAAAACTACAGGCTAAAAAGTATTTTCTGATAGATCAGCCGGATACCGGAGAACAGGTATTTCTTAATCTGTATGATGCTGAAAACTTTTGTCAGAAACATGGATATAACCCTGATGAGTGTATCTTATCTGGAGATCCTGAGATTTATCAAAGGGCTGTAAATCTGGCAAGGGTAAAGGCTAATGTACTGAAAGAGCAATCTGATATTTTAAATGATTTATGGGAAAAGTCAAAAGAGGAGATTGACAGGCTTGTAAATGTCCGGGATCGGCACGAAAAGGAAAATAAGAGAAACTTTGAAAGAGAGCTGGATCAGGAGAATGTAATAAAAGCCATATCAAAAAGCTCCGGTATTTTTGAAGCCTATAAAAATGTGAGGGATAGATACTGGTACTTTGAACAGATTGTTATGTATGCAAAGCCGTAGGAGGTGAGAGTGGTGAGTGTAAACGGGAGATTTAATGGTACAGATTGCTTACCAGTAACCGGGAAAGACGGTAAAACAGTCTGGATTTTTAAACTTGAGGATCTGAAAGAGGTTGTTGATCCTGAGGTGTATGAGGTGATAGAAGCCTTTACTCAGGCTGAAAAAGGATGAGGATGTAGATGAGTTTTTAAGTAAAAGAAAACAGCGTGTAGAGGTCGAAGAGGACGGATATTTACAGCTCCTTATGAATACCAGAGAAGAGCTTTAGGCTGTCATTGGAAAAGCTGAGAAACGTCTGGTTAAAAAGGATGTTCTTTCTCAGTTAAGGAGGATCCACGATAACATTTTAAATAATATTTGAGGAGGAAACTATGAAAGCAAGAGTGATTGTAACAAAGAGATGTAACAGAAAATGTCCGGGATGCTGTAATAATTATCTTGGATTAGTAGATAAGGTATCCTTTGAGGATCTTATGAAATATGATGAGATCAGTATTACCGGAGGGGAGCCTATGCTGATCTCTGAGAGAGTGGTGGAGCTTATCCATAGACTCAGGTTTAATGGTTATCAGGGAAAAATCTGGTTATATACGGCAAACGTACATAGATTGAAAAGATACTGGGCTGTAGAGATGGTGATTGATGAGGTGGATGGAGTTACATTCACATTACATCACTCAAATAAAGAGGATAAACTGAAATCTGATTTATACGATTTGCGGCGTCTGGATCAGTACCTTGCTGAGTCTGATCGTACCCGTAAACATGATAGGCTGTATATTGATAGCCGGATAGTTAATCAGGAGTACATTGACAGCCTTAATTATAAATGGGATGTTATGAAATCTCTTGAGTGGAAAGAAAATGGTGATTGTCCTTTACCGGAGGGTGAGGAGATTGTAGTTTATGATCTGGAGGCTGAGGGATAATGAGGTATCATAATATCACAAAGGACGATATGTTAAACGGGGACGGTATAAGAGCTGTCCTCTGGGTTGCTGGATGCTCTCATCATTGTGGAGGATGTCAAAATCCTATAACGTGGGATCCAGAGGGAGGACTGCCTTTTGATGAAAAGGCAAAGGCTGAGCTTTTTACTTATGTGAGATTTAATGATTATGTGAGCGGCGTTACCTTTTCTGGAGGAGATCCATTATATCCGGGAAATGTTAAAGAAATCATGGATCTTGTAAAATCTGTGAAGCAGATACCGGGTAGGACAGTGTGGATCTATACAGGATACCTCTGGGAAGAGGTTAAAGATATTCCGGGAATGGAGCTGGTAGATGTTTTGGTAGACGGGGAATATAAAGAGGAGCTGAGGGATGTAAATTATCACTGGGCTGGATCCACTAATCAGAGAGTTATCAATGTGCCTGAGAGCTTGAAGAGAGGGGAGGTTGTGTTGCATGAACCGGGCAGAAAGACGGAGACAGAAGAAACAGGAGGAGAAAGCAAGTAAGCCTCCTGTTTATAACTATACACCTGAGTCTCTTAGAAATCAGATTAAGTGGGAGGCTAATCAGGAGTACATGGAGAAAATGAAAAAGGTTAAGGAGGAGGCTACAGCGGATGCTGTAAATACAGCTATGGTGTTGTTGCTTACCTTACCTTGTGCGGTACTTATGGAGAATTTCTGGCAGAAAAGTAGCTCTAAAAATATCCCTAAATTTCTGGATTTGGTACTGAGTTATTATGATCGGTGGCAGAGTGGAGAGCTTAACATGGGGAAATTGAAACAGGATCTTTGGGAAATAGGAGGGATCCGGCTGGAGGAGGATATGAAAGGGTATAAAAATCAGGATGTTATTGACAGGGTAAGTGAGGAGATTAAACAGGTAAATGAAAATCTTGTCCTTAACCGGATCACAGCCGGAGATGATATGGTAGCTATATCTGTGGGGCTGGATGTTATGGAAAAGGGAAACAAAGCTATTATTGACGGGTTAAAGGCTCAGGGATTTAGACAGCTCAGAAGAGAGAAAGTAACTGAGAGAGCTGTAAAACAGGAGTATCAGGGATATAAGTACAGAGTAATTCTGGAGAAAGATTTGTAGGTGGAATGGCATGAAAATGACTGTAAAAGAATTTAAGGATTTTTGTTGTACGTCTAATATTGTTCTGAAAGACTCATATACCGGAAGAGTTTATACAAAGATTGATAATCATTTGAATAGAGTAGTAACCGGGTTTTATCCATGTTTTGACATGATGGGGAGTAATGGAAGTTATTCCCCGTGGTGTAAATTGAAGATAGTAGCATGGATACAGCATAGTGTTGAGGAGGCAGATGAGGAATGAAAAGAGGAGAATATTACAGAGGAAGAAACGGTAGAAAGTATGGTATCTGGAATACATCAAAGAAATGTTTTCAGTTTGGAATAGCTGAGGATAGTCCAATGCTGGCAGAGGCAAGGCTTTTCTATATGATCGGTGATGATGCCCGGAAATGGAGATTTACTGTAAAGATCCTCCCTGTAAATGAGGTGGTGTAATGAGAATATGTAAGCTGACTCCTCCAGCCGGAGCTTGTAGAATGTGTGTAGATACATGGGAAACAATGAGCGGAGATGTGGATCAGATGCCAGATTGTAATACTTGTACCTATAATACAAAGGAGTATGAGGTGTTGGATTTTATTCATACCTTTTTTGGATCTTATGCTCTTATAGAGTGTGACGGGACAGTACAGAGAGTTAGCATTTCCCGGATTAAGGATTTACGGGAGGTGTAGGGAGTTGAATACCAGAAAGCTGAGTAATACTCAGGAAAAAAGGATTGCAAAGAATATAGGAGGTAGACAGGTAATAGGATCAGGATCCACTCCTTTTCTGAAAGGGGATGTAACAACCTCAGATCTGTTTATAGAAGCAAAAACAAAGGCTGTAGAGAGTAGATCTATTACTGTTAAAAAGGATTGGCTGGAAAAGGCAAAAGAGCAATCATACAGCATGAGAAAGAGAGATTATGCCCTTGCTATCTCTTTTGGAGATGGGAATGATTATTATGTGATTGAGGATACTCTCATGGAGGAGCTGTATAAATGCAGAGCGGCTCTGGAGGCAATCATAGACGGGCTTGGAGGGTTAGAGGATCCTCTGGTAGAATTGCCGGATCTGAAAGCCTCAGGAGTAAGATCACTGATAAGGAGACATCTGAAATGATATTTTCGAGAACTTATGTGGAAAGTCTATTAGGTGAAATTTTATGTACCTTTTCTGGAATATTTACAATTAAGGCTGAGTTTACTGAGTTTTGTATGGACGGGTATTTCTCAGGAGATATTGAGTTACATGAAGATATTCAGGATTTCATAAGGGATAGAGTACCTGTATCTATGTATGTTCATTTTAATGAAATTCCTGATCCGAAAGTTAATATTTCTGACAAAGCTAAGTGTACAGTTCATAACGGTGTATGTGTATGTACTTGGAATGAGGAGGAAGAGCATGGGAAGAATGATAAAGTATGCAGTTTACAGGGGTAATGTTGGACTGTATGCAAAGGAGTATTTTGATAAAATAGATCCTGATCTGTTTAATGATCGTGGTGTGTTGGGATGGCATTACATAAAAGAGGAGGATCTTCCTATAGTGGTAAATAATGCTGGTGGTAGATGTTCATTTTATCCTGTAGAGGATAACTTTGTAGAAATAATTGAGGTGGATGAGGACAAAGAGCCTCTTACAAGAGAACAGTGTTTCCCTAAAAATTCTCCTGAGTTTGAATTTGGGTGGATTTCTCCTGAGGGAGATACTTATAATACTGGATTTGAGGGACATTATAGAGCCGCTGTTATGATTTGTGAGGAGCTTGGATATAGCGGATTTTTGCAAGAGAGGGAGCTGGAGGAAAAAGGGTGGATTAAGATTTCCAGAGATGTTCCATACACTTTTGAAAATCTTCACTCAAAGCATATATACACCTCAGATCTTAGAATGACAAAGAAACAGGCAGATATTTTAATTGACTTGGGGTATAGCTCTGATGAAACTTTTAAGTTTTTGGTAGATATGAATGAGGACAAGTGGTAAGGAGGAAATTTTGAATATGAGTAAAGAATGGTATGGCATAGATCGCTAATGATGTTCTTATCTGAGGTGGATAACAAGAAAGATCCTGATGCAAAGCAGAAGTACAGATTTGAGTTAGTATCTCAATAATAGTAAAACGGAAAGTATAATAAATTTTATACTTTCCGTTTTTTTTTTGCCTAAATACTGGAGTTTTTATGGTTATTACTCTGTATGGAGGTGAGGTATTTTATGGATAAAGAGTCTAACTTTTGCAAAGATGCTGAGGATTTGTTGGAGTATTTGAAAACATACCATAATACTGAGAAAACGGCTATAAAAAGTGGTGAGATTGGTGAGATCTTTAACCTGTATAAAGAGAAATTGAGGTCAACCGTAAATTATTTGAGGAGTATAGGTTATCCGGTGTGTAGCTCCTCACGGGGTTATTGGTATTCTGAAAAACCGGAGGACATTGAGAAAACCCTCACTCATTTAGAGGGCAGGATAAAAGGAATGAACAGGGCAATATCAGGATTAAAAAGGATACAACAGGACAAAAAAAAACAAGGATAAAACAGGAGAGGCAGGATAACTTATTTTTCTGTCTCTTTTATATATTGGGAGGATGTAGAGGTGTTTAAGGTAGATGAATTGGTAAAGTATATGATGCCTCTGGATGCGGATTACAGCTATGGTGTTATTCTTGAGCTGAAAAAGGGTAGAGCCGTGGTATTATCTAAATCTTATCCTCATGGGACAATAACAGAGGTTCCATACAGGTTTATAGATCACTGTGGAAAAGAGGTGAGGACGGTTGGGAGCCGTGAGGGTAAAAACAATCAATGACAGATTGTTAAATGTAGATTATGCAGATCCAGAGGAAATTAAAATGATTATATCTAACTGGGGGATGATGGAGAAGCTGGCAGAGGGAGGAGATACTGTAGCCTCAGCTATTCTTGTAGATCTCCAGAGAGCTATAGGGGTGAGTATATCAGAGTTTGGAGAGAATAAGAAAGCCGGATTTGATGTGAGTAAGATAGAAAAGGGCGTACTTACAGAGGCTCAGTTTATTTCTCTGGTATATGTTCTTGGGATGGGATACAGACAGGATGAGATAGCTTTTGTACTGGGATGTAAAAAGCAGACAGTAAATATCCATGTGCATAGAGCTCTTGTGAGAATATGTAAGTTTTTGGAGGGAGAACGGGTAAAGGATGGCAAGGAGAATAAGAAAAAGAGAAGAGGATCCGGCAGACAAGTGGCTAAGAGAAAACGATCCGTATTATACGGACATGAGCCGGGGAAAGTCAAACAAACTAAGAAATCCTTATCTCACTCCAGATCAGGAAGTAGTAAGAGCAAGGAGAGAGATACCCATTAGTTGTATGTCTGATGTGGATCTGGATTATTTGAGCCTGAATAAGAGGTAATAGGCTGACTTTGTAGGAATAATTTACACCTATATTATGAAAGCAATTTGAAACGGTTATGAAATAAATTATGAAGTAAAAGGAGGAAAATTGCTATGGATATGAAAGAAAGAGAAATCCGGTACACGGATCCTAAGAACCTGATCCCATATGAGAATAATCCACGGGATAACAGGTTGGCTATTGAGGATGTAGCAAACAGTATTAAGGAGTATGGATTTACCTCTCCTATTCTGGTAAATGAGGAAATGGTAATTCTGGCAGGACATACCAGAAGAGAGGCGGCAATACTGGCAGGATTGGACAGTGTTCCGTACATAGTCATAGATGGACTTACAGAAGCTCAGCAAAAGGCGTACAGGCTGGCAGATAATAAGCTCTCAGAGTTATCCTTGTGGGATGAGGACTTATTAAAGCAGGAGTTAGAGGATCTGATGAATGAGGACTATGATCTATCTCTTACAGGATTTACAGATGTGGATCTGAGTGGATTGTTTCCTGAGGAGGATCCGGTAAAGGCTGAGGAGGACAATACTCAGGCTGAGGAGAAAACTACTCTTCCTATGTTACGTTTCGGATCCAACAGCGTAAGAATTACTCAGGATGAGCTTATCATGCTGAGTAACAGATACAATGAGTATGTGGAGGCTGAGCCGGGAGAGGGATTTGTAACATGGCTGTTAAAGAGAGGTATTTAGAGTGGATGCTGTCAGGATTTTACATGATAATGTGCTGAAAAGAAAAATAGCAGAGAGGCATGGAGTAACCCCGGATGATGTAGAGTTAGAATGGCTGGGAGAGAATAGATATAACGTGATTGTACATCCGGTAAAGAAAGCGGAAAATATTATAATAAATATTGTTTTTGGAGAGGGGGAGAGGTATTCAGGATGATAGAAATAATTAAAACAGGAGTTGTGTTTCTTTTTGGATTTTCTCCTTATGTATTCATGCTCTGGTTTGTGTGTGATGTGATCCGGGACATTCGGAGAAAAGAGAAGTTGGAGAAAGAAGAAGAGAAAGCCCGGAAAGAAAGAAACCATGCAGTTTATATGTTAGCTCTGGAGCTGGAAAGGCTTAATGATAGATTAGAGTGTACAGCGTGTCCGGGGGACAAAGAGTAAGCCTGTAAAGAGTACCAGAAGAAAGAAAGGTATTACTGGCAGGAAAAGAAAGAGGAGGTGAAAGGTCATGGCTTGCAAAGGTGGAAACAAAGGCGGCAAAAAGGGTAAAGGCGGCAGTAAAGGAAAATAAGATAAAAACAATATCCGGGGGTATGAAGAAAGTATTTCATACCCCTATGTAATTCATAGAAATGAGGATGAAGCCGGGGAAGAGAAAATAAGCATTTCCGGGAAAGAGAAAACATTGATAAATAAAAGACATAACAAAGAAATAGTATCAAAGATAATAAAGAAGAAAGCTATATGTATCTGAGTAACATAGATACTTTTTCACAGAGGCAATAGATGTAATACAGGTTTTTAATAAAATCTTGTACATTTAAAGCCTTTTTTTAATGCAGTAAAGAGAATTTAAGAAAAACCCCTCAAATAAATAAAAATGAGGAGTGAGGGGGAGAGAGGAGGTTTAGATCTTATGGCTGATGAAAAGGGGCAAAGCTCCGGGAAAGAGCCTGAGGTTGTCTCTATAAAGGGAAAAAAGGAGACAGAAGCTCAGAAACAGGCATTTGAGCTGTATTACAACATGGGAGCAAAGAGATCTTTAGAGGCTGTAGCAAGTGCCTGTAATAAGAGTACCCGTACTATAGGGGAATGGAGCCGCCAGTTTAAGTGGAAAGATCGTATAGTCCAGAAAGAAATTGAGGAAACGGCTGAAAAAGGCTCTGTAGCCAATGCTGTACTGGATGTAAAGGCTGAGTACAGACAGGTTATCAGGGCTTTAGTAGCAACCTTTGTAAAGGATTTTAAAGCAGGAAAGGTAAAGATTAAGAATATACAGGACTTTGAGAGAGTGGTGAAACTGGATCTGTTACTCTTGGGAGATCCTACAGACAGGATAGCTCAGGAAAATAAGGAGCAAGTGGAGCTTTCTGAGGAGGATAGAAAGGCTATTTTTGCTGTAGCAGACAGTATTCGGGCTGAGATGAACGCTCTCAAGAGCTGATTTATTGTGCAATTTTACTTTTTGGTGTCAGAAATTCCCGTGGGTAACATAAACGGTAATAGCAAATATGCACAAAAAATATACCGCCTGTCTAAGATTGACAGGTTTTGAGGTTATTACTGGATATAAACGAAAGGGAGGAGCACTGATGAGAAAAGTTGTTACGGGTGTTAAGTTTATTTGTTCAGGGATCATTGAGATCTTTGTTTCTATTCTTAGATGTATTGTTTTGGCGGTAAATAAGCTGATAAGAAAGTACAGACGGTGGCGGCTGAAAAGAGCTACAGCTTATGTGAACAGATATGGATTTGATCTGGATCTTAATTCACGGGTAAAGGTGGCAGGAAAAGCCTATTATGTCCTCTCATATGAAAGATTTGAGGACATTGAAGATAGGAGAGAGGTACGGGTAAATCTTATAGGCGTACCTCAGTACAGAGAAATCAAAAGGAGGATTACAGAGAAATGACAATCAATGAGTATCAGAAAGCGGCTATGAGGACAGCAAGCGGTGTGTGTGCGGCAACCCCGGAAAACTTATTGCTCAATGGAGTAATGGGGTTAAATGGGGAGGCTGGTGAGTGTATCGACATGGTAAAGAAACATCTCTTTCAGGGGCATGAGCTGAATAAGGACAAGCTGGTGAAAGAGCTGGGAGATGTATCTTGGTATCTGGCTATCAGTGCTGAGGCTCTGGGAGTATCTCTGGAGGAAGTAATGCAGAGAAATGTAGATAAGCTCATGGAGAGATACCCGGATGGATTTGATCCTGAGAAATCATTACATAGAAAGCCGGGAGATGTGTAAGGAGGAAAGGTCATGGGATTAGCAGATTGTTTTAATGCAGAGGACAGAGTACAGGTAAAGTTTTCTACTTTCTATGAGATGGTAAAGGGATGTACTCAGAGGGATATGCTGATGAATGGCATTAACTGTAATGTGCCTCATAGATACCTCAGAGAAATGGCTACAGGAAAAAGTGAGGAGCCTGAGAACAGAGAGTTAATGATTGGAGATGGAGGAAATCAAAATGGGAAAAGACATGGTAAATCATCCTCCTCATTATGAGGGGAAAGTAGAGTGTATAGATGCTCTGGAAAGTGCAACAGCCGGGTTAGAGGGAATTGAGGCGGTAGATACAGCTAATGCAATTAAGTACCTCTGGAGATGGAAAAAGAAGAATGGTAAAGAGGATCTGAAAAAGGCTATCTGGTACATAAAGCACCTGTTAAAGACTCAGGGAGAGCCGGAGGAGAAGATCTTACCTCAGCCTCAGTTATCTGATATATGCTCAATGTCTCCTGATGCTTTTATGAGAGAGTATGTAAACGGGAGAGGGAGTGTTGTTGGATTAAAGGTATATGCCGGATGTGAGGAGTTTATCCTGTGCAGAGCTGATTTTACAAAGGGTGATATGCACCTCACAAGGGTTAATCTGGAATTTATGAAGAAACTCACAGAAAGACCGGATTATTTTTACCAGATAAAAAGAAATAACAATGTAAATGTGGAGCTTGTCGAGGAGGTATGGATGTGAAGATTATAAAGGCAGGATATGAGATCATGGATCCCCTGAATGGGGAGGAGATCTTAAAGAAGATCGAAAGAGTAGCAAGGGTGTGTTATAAGTCTGAGGACAAAATAACAGCCGGATCCGCTGAGAAGATGGTGAGAGCCCTGATAAGGAGTGGACATGAGGCAATGCTGGAGCACTTCTCTTTCTCTGTAAAGTTTACCGTGGATAGAGGAGTATCACATGAGATTGTAAGGCACAGAGTAGCCTCTTTTGCTCAGGAGAGTACCCGGTACTGTAATTACGGTAAGAGTGGAGATGTGACATTTATTCAGCCTTTATTCTGGGATGAGGGAGATGTTGAATATTTCAGTTGGAGAGGGGCATGTGAAGTGGCTGAGTATGAGTATTGCAAATTACTTAATAGCGGTGCAACTCCTCAGGAGGCAAGATCAGTATTACCAAACTCCTTAAAAACTGAGGTAGTAATGACAGCTAATCTCAGGGAGTGGAGACATTTCTTTAAGCTGAGAGCTCTTGGGACAACAGGAAAGCCTCATCCTCAGATGGTAGAGGTAGCATTGCCGTTACTGGAGGAGTGTAAGAAGCTGATCCCGGTGGTATTTGATGATCTGGTAAAAGAATAAGAAGTGAGGGGGAGGGCGGTGGCTCTCCTCTTTTTGCGTGGAGGTATGTATTATGGGAGCTATTGTGGCGTGTGTTTTGAGCTTTATTGCTGGTTTGATGGCAGGAATATTCCTGATTTGTGCTGTGATTGTAGGAGGTAGGCATGATGATGATTAACACGGTGGCGGCACTGAAAAGAAATAAGAGAGTGCTGGTAGAGGTAATGGCTATTTCTGATGAGGATATTGCTACAGTAAAGATGATCTCAGGCGGTACAGTGTTTAATGTGGATCTGAATGAGTTGGAGGAAACAGGGGCTATACAGCCTCACAGAGAGTCAGATAAAGAGGTACATATCTTAGGCGTAACGTATAAGATCTTGATAGTGCCGGAGGGTGACTATCGTTATGATCGGGATGCTGATGGATGGTGTGATACCTCCTCAAAGGAAATCCTCATTTACAACTATATACAGAGTGTAGATAGTGTGAGAGATCTGGAGTCATATCAGAGGAAAGTGCTGAGACATGAGATCATACACGCTTTCTTGTTTGAGAGTGGCTTGTGGCAAAATGCCTATGGTAGTAAGTGCTGGGCGAAAAATGAGGAGATGGTGGACTGGATAGCAATTCAGTACCCGAAAATCAAAGAGGCATTTAAGGAGGCAAACTGTGAGGAGTAATGAGGAATATAAAGAAGTAGGAGGACGGTGTAAGGGATCTCTGTATTTCAAGAGACACCGGGTTGTAAAGACAAATGGAAGAGGGTACAGATGTAAATACTGTGACCGGATCCTGTCAGATCTCAGACATGAAGAAGAAAGGAAAAGAAGATAATGAGAGGCTTTGATTTATGGAGAGATGCTCAGATTGTTTTCTGGGTAGTAGGAGCTCTATGGAGCTGGTACATGGTAAACAGCAATAACAAATATTTTAAGATCCGGGTACAGGATGAAAAGAATACCATTTCCTGTAATCTGGTAATGTGGTTTGTGCTGATGATTGTATGTGTAGTGAAATGTGCAAGAATGTTTATGTAAAGGCTGCGAGAGGGGCGTGAGTGCTCCTCTCTTTATTTTGTGAGAAAGGAGGGCTAAGAGGTGAATGTATTGGATAGTGTATGGATGCCGCAAGAGAAAAAGGATCTGATTATCAAAGAGATCATCCTGACAGCGGATTTTAAAACAGCCTATTACACGGTATGTAAATACATAACCTGTAGGACTCTCCAGCCTTTACACGTTAGCATTATTGAGAATATTTCTGATAACTTGGCAAGTATGGACTTGGCTCCCCGTGGTTTTGGTAAATCTACTGTGGGTGATGTGGATTTTTGTATTACCAGAATACTCCGGGATCCTGATGTGAGGATAATGATAGGATCAAAGACTCAGACTCAGGCAGAAGCCTTTTTGAAAGAGGTAAGAGCACACTTTGAGCAAAATGTAAATCTTATTCGTATCTTTGGAGACTGGAAGAAAAGCCGGGACAATGTATGGAATGATAAGGAGTTTACTGTAAACCGCCGTAAGGTGATTAAAAAGGAGGCTACTCTGACAGCGTTAGGAGCCTCAGGAGCGGTTGTTTCTAAGCACTTTGATGTAATTATAGGTGACGATTTAGTAGGCTTTGAAAACGCCCGTACAGAGGCTCAGAGGAAGAAGCTGAAAGAGTGGTTTTATAGCTCACTGTTTCCTACACTGGAGCCGGATGGTGAAATACATATTCTGGGAACCAGATACAGCCCATTGGATCTGTATGAGGATCTGATTAAGAGCCGTAACTACAGAGTGAATATCCAAAAGGCAATCAATACCATTGAGGGGCGTGAGTGTTCTCTTTGGGAGGATAAGTTTAGTCTTGCCAGACTTACAAAGATCCGGGAAGAGTCCGGGCTTATTATCTTTAATATGCAGTATCAGAATGATACAGAGCTGGCAAAAGGTAAGATATTCAAGTACAAATACTTTAAGCACTTTGAGGAGTACAAAATTGACTATGATCTTGGAATGGTAAAGGTTAAGGTGCTGGATGCTCAGGGAGTGCCTTACTGGATCCCGGTAAGGATCTATATGGGTGCTGACTTGGCAATATCAGAGGATGAGACAAGTAACAACGATTATTTTGTACTTACAGTAATAGGTGTGGATAAAGAGAAAAATGTCTATGTACTGGATTACCTTAAAGAAAGGCTTACCTTTAATGCTCAGCTCAATGCCATTATGGATTATGGAAAGACAAAATTTCCAATGGTAGAAAGGATAGGTGTGGAGACAGTACAATATCAGAAATCACTTGCACAAGAGTTAAGGCGGTTGAGTTTGTTACCTGTAGTCAATATATCAACAAGTAAGGATAAAGTAACCCGTGCTATGAGGAGATCCGCTTTATTTGAGAATGGAAAAGTATTTTTCAGGATGGGAATGGAGGATCTTGAGGAGTGCTTACTGTTATTCCCGGATGTTGACCATGATGATTTATTTGACGGTTTGGATTTTGCTCTGACAGTAGCAGATCAGGGTAATGCAGTACGGGTACTGAAAAGAGAAGATTTTACTATTTAGTGTATGGAGCCGGGAGGCTCTTTTTATTTTGCAAAAAGGAGGATGAGAAAGGTGATTGTTGAGAAGCCGCAAGATGGGAATATAAACATTGAGGTTGTAGAGAGCCGCTTTAGTGCCTCTCTGTTAAATGATCTGGTGGATTACCATTTAAAGAAAGTAGCACCTAAGTATAAAAAGTATCAGAGGATCTATGAGGGAAAGGCTAAGATCTTAAAGAGGAAACGTCTGGATAAGAATAAGCCGTGTAATAAGATTGCAAATGATTTCTGTGGGCAGATCATTGATACTACAGTGGGTTATTTTCTGGGTAATCCTGTTACTATAAACTATACGGAGAAAGCCAATACATCAGCCGGGAGTAAAACGGCTGAGGCTGATGTGGGAGTGGATCTGGAAGAGATCAAGGGGACAGATACCGCCGTACAGGATGAGCTCAATGGTATCTTTATGGATAACTATAAGGATGATCTTTTCATGGAATGGGGAAAAGAGGCAATGATTAAGAGCCTGTCTCACTTGTTAGTATATCAGGATGAGGAGAGTAAAACCCGTATCACGAAGCTACACCCGGAGGATGTGATTATTGTCTATGACGATAGCTCATCAAAGAAAGCTCAGTACAAGATCAGGCTGTATGTGATTGATACAGAGGATACAGATAAGAGTACCATGTATGCTGAGGTGTGGAGTGCTACAAAGATGGAGCTGTTTAAGAGGACTGATGATAGTGTTTCTCCGGGATCTGTGAGTGGTTTTGTATTTGTTGAGGAGAAACCTCACATTTACGGTAAACTCCCCATTATTACCCTGTATAACAACGCTGAGGAGATGAGTGATCTGGAGAAGATTGAGAGCCTTGTAAACGATTATGACCGGGTAATGAGTGATATTTCAGATGAGTTTGAGGCTTTCAGAAATGCTTATTTAGTGATTAAGGACATGGTAATGAATGGGGATAGCCTCCAGAAGCTCAAAGAGGAGGGTATTGTTGAGGTAACAGATGCCGGAGATATGAGATTTGTCACAAAAGAGATCCAAACAGATGCCATTAACAGCCATTTAGAGAGGCTGGAGAAGAATATACACAAGTTTGCTCAGGTTCCTGATCTGTCAGATGAGAATTTTGCAGGAAATCTTTCTGGTGTGGCTATCCGTTTTAAGCTCTTTGGGCTGGAGACAAAGTGTATCACAAAAGAGCGTAAGATGGATAAGGCTATCAGACAGCTCATTGAGGTGTTATCTGTACCATTGAGGGTAATCACCGGGAAAGATGTGGACATGAGACAGGTAAAGATTGAGTTTAAGCGTAATATCCCGGCAAATATTACAGAGATTGTGGATGTGGTATGTAAACTGGATGGAAAAGTGGATGATGAAACCCTGTTATCACTCTTACCGTTTGTGGATAATCCTCAAGAGGTACTTGAGAAGATCAAAAAGCAGAAAAAAGAGGCTCAGAAACAGGCTGATCCTTACAGTTTGGATAATATTCAGGATGATGGAGAAAATCCGTTTCCTAATCTCAATGCAAATAGCCTCAGATCCATGATGGGAGGAGCAAAGGAGGAGTAAACCGTGGGAGATTACTATGTAAATGATGCTGTGAGGAAAATGTACGGTATCCCACTCAGTCAATTAACTCCAGAACAACGCCGGATCCTGAGAGAAGATGGAAAAAGACGGTCTAAGCTCATTGAGGAGAGGCAAAAGGATGTTATGCAGAACAACCGGAAAGCCTTTGATGATGCTGAAAAGATGAATAGAGTATTATCCTCAATTTATGAGAGCTGTCAAAGGGCTATTCTGGCAGATGTAGCGGCTACTCAGGCAAAAGTTAAGAAAGCCGGAGGAGAGTGGAGCTATGCTAACCAGTCAGCTCTTACCCGGAGCCGTGGACTATTTGAACAGATTAACAATGAGCTGGTGAAACTGGGGAAAAAGGAAAATGAGTATTTCAGGAAAAACCTCACAAACATTTATACAGATCAGTTTTTACGGGCTACATACACCTTAGGGCAGACTCAGACAGTAAAGGGTAATTTCAATATGCTAAATCCACGGCTGATAGAGGCGGCTTTGGATTATCCGTGGAGTGGGGCTATGTTTTCTGATCGCCTGTGGCTGGATAAGGACAGGTTGGGTAGAAACCTCAGAATAGGGCTTACTCAGTCTATGATCTTAGGGGAGGACATGGACAGGATAGCGGATAGGATACAGGCAAATATTGACACAAGCCGTTATAATGCCATGAGAATAGCCCGGACTGAGACAAAGAGAGTTTGCTATGTATCTCAGGTAGAGGCGTGGAAAGCTCAGGGAGTATCAGAGGTAAGGTATATGGCGGCAAATGGGGGAGATAGCCGCTCATGTAATCTTTGTAAAGCTGATAATGGGAAAAAGTATAAGCTGGGAGAGGAGCCTACTTTACCCAGACACCCTAACTGTAGATGCTGGTATAATCCGGTTACTCCTGATACCTTTGGAGATAATGAGCTGAATGAGCTTACTGGATCCATAAGAGGGGCTGAAAACTATGATAAGTGGAAACAGGAGTATGAGGTTGCTCTTAATCCAGATGGATCCTATAAGCCGGGATGGAAGAGGGAGAGCTGGAAAGATGGCGGCAGAGTAATGTATACGGCGGCAGACGGTAAAAAGTACACCTTACAGGAGTATAAAGAGGCTCTCAAAGACGGTATCCTCAGTGATGGAGTTAAAAGATCCACGGCTGGAGATCTTATCAGACAGCATATTGAGGAGGATAAAAAGGAAAATCAGATGTACAGGGATGGTATTTCCTCTCAGATTGATATGCAGATGGAAGAATATAAGAAAATCCCCTCTCAGTATGCTGATAAACTGGCAGAAATTGAGGTGAAAAAATCTCAGTGTGATGATATAATTGCAGTAAAGAAGTCTGCTATTGAGGAGCTGGAGAGGGAGATAGAAAAAATTCCTGATAAGAGAGCGGCTATTTATGATAAGCTGGATGCAAAGAAGCTCACAGAGGATGAGGCTGACTCTTTACTTGATGAGCTCCGGCAGGAAAGACGGGATTTAAGGGCAAGAAAAAACTCTGTAGAGGATGAGATGTATCAGGAGCATTTCAAAAAGGAGAAGCTGGAGGAAGATATTAAGAGGATCCAAAAAGAGATCCGGGATAAACAGGCTGACATACTAAATACCGTACATAAGTTAAATACACAGATCTCTGATAGCCTGAAAAGGGAGATTGATTATGAGTTGGATATTGCTTATGTAGGGGATAGTATGGATAGGTATGATAATCTTGAGCTCTGGAGAAGCGTCAGAGAGGCTCATAGAGCCTGTCCAACCTTTGACATGGATAAATATAAGGATGAGCTTGTAGAAATGGCTCAGAGGATGGATAAAGAGGCTCTGGTGGTACAAGAGAAAATGGCTAAGTATGTGGAGAAAAACTCATATGATCTGAAAAATACAGGATGGTATAATTGGAGTAAGGTTGAAATGGATATGAGTGATAATCACCACGAAAAAGCTCTGAAAAATGGTCTGGTAGGATCATGGCAAACAAAATTCCATGAGGAGGGACACCAGATAGATCATATCTTTGGAAAGATTGATGATTTCTGTGATAACAGATCAAAGGGATTTTATTCCTGTATTACAAATATGGAGTGTAGTGTTGGAAAGGAAATGGGAGAAGCCATTGAAAAGGACATTCTCAGTTTTATTAACTCAGCTATTACTCACTGTAATAAAAATGGAGACTCTTATAAACCTCTGAAATCCTTAGCCAGAATTTCAGGTGATGCAAAACTGGCTACTATCAAATATCTCAATGAGCTTACCTCTGATAGAGCCGATACCGTGAAAAAATGTCAGCTTGGTATTTTAACTGATGCTATTGGATGTTACACAAAGGCAGGATTACATCCTTTTGCTCATGGATATTGGGGACATAGAGCCTCTTACTGTAAGTCTGTAGGTAAAAACGGGGCAGTAAGTGAGACATGGGCTACATTTTGTGCTATGAGAGTGTGTGGATCTAAGGAGGAAATTGAGGAATTAAAGAGGGTTATGCCGGAAACATGGAAAAGTATGAGTAAGGTTTACAGTAAAATTGCAACCTATTTGCTTACAAATAACATTTAAGGAGGTAAAACCATGAAAATTGAGTATGATGAGGCTGATATTGAGCTGTTTAATATGAGCCCTGAGGGAAAGGCTTATCTGGAATACAATGAAAAGATAGGAGGAGAGCCTTTCAATGATTTATGTGTTGGAGCCCCTGATTTTGATATTGATAACCGTTTTGGAGGTGTTGTCGGTTTGTATAAAGAGTGTATCAAACAGGGAAAGACATGGGAGGAGCTCTTGCAGACTACAGGAAACTGGGATGAATTGCCTGAGGAGTAAGTGATAATAGCCTGATAGGATAGAACCTATTCTGTCAGGCTATTTTTTTTTGTCCTTTTTAGTGAGTGAGTGGCTTACTTACAGTTGCATATCCACACATATAGATAGAGGGAATTTTACATGAAACCTACGGGGGTTATGTACAGATTAACTTATAAAAAGGAGGACTTTAGAAATGGATGGTAAAGAAGTAACCACAAAAGAAACCACTACTGTAGAAAGTACAGCCGCTACAGGTGGAGCAACTACTGAGGGAGGAGCCACAACCGCCGCCGCTGGTACAGCCGGATCCGGAGCCGCAAAGACAGAGGAGCAGATTAGGGCAGAACTCAGAGAGGAGCTCAAAAAGGAATATGAAAAAGCCGCTGACAAGAGGGTAACAGATGCTCAGAAAAAGTGGAAGAAAGAGCAGGAAGAAAAAGAAGCTCTTGCCAAAATGACAGAGGATGAGCGTAAGCGTGTTGAGGATGAACAGAGAGCCAGAGAAAACGCTATCAAAGAGCATGAGCTCATCATTAAAGGCTTGCGTTTGGATGTTGTGGATGCCGTGGCTGAGCTTGGGCTGGATGCAGGCTTTAGAAACCTCATTGCAGTAGAGGACTTGGCTATGATCTCAGATGAGGAGGAAAGAAAAACCAAACTCACAGAGAGAGTTAAAGGCATGAAAGCTCTTTTTGATGCTGAGGTCAAGAAACAGGTTGCAAAAGAAAAATCTGAATTTCTGAAAGGTCAGACACCTCCGGCAACAAAAGAGAAGCCGGGGGACAAGTCATACAATGACTTTAAAAAGGCTGGTAATGTCAAAGGCATGATTGGCGAAAAACTGAATGGACTTTTCAACGGTGAGGAGTAATGCCTCACTAAATTTATTTAAGGAGGAAAACTTATCATGGCAGATATGGTAAAAAGAAAAGATTTTCTGGAGAATGAGGTTATTGATCTTGCAGAAGAGATTAAACTTACATCTCCTACAGATACTCCTCTTACTACTCTGTTAATGGGTAGAGGGGCAGTTGTTCCGGCTACGGATATTACCGTAACATGGAGAGAGCGTAAGCTCAATGAAACAAGAGGAACCTTAAAGAAAGAGGGTGCGGATGCTGGTGATCCTATTAAGTCCAGCCGTGGATCTCTTTCTAATGTGTGCCAGATTATTGAGAAAGTTACTCAGGTATCTGGTACGGCTGAGAAACTCAATCCGAAAGGTATCGGATCCAGCTTTAATGCTGAGGTTGCGGATCGTCTGATTGAGACAAAGAGAGATCTGGAGTGGTATTTCCTTAACGGTGTAAGAGCTGAGGAAAATGAGTCCACACCTCGTCAGATGAATGGTCTGATTAACCTCGTCAATGCAGAAAATGTAATTGATGCAACAGCCGGACTTACAGAGGCTCTTATGCTGGATGCAATGCAGAAGATGTGGGATCACGGCTCTCAGGGTGAGTATTACACCTTTGTAAATGCCTCTGTTAAGAGAAAGCTGAATGATCTTTTGAAAAATGCGGCAAATATCCGGGTAAACATTACCAACGGTCTGTCTCAGACAATGGGTATCACCGTGCAGAAAGTAGAGAGTGACTTTGGTACTCTTAATCTGGTGCTGGATCGTCACATGGATACCAAAACCATGCTTATTTTGGATCTGGATCAGGTACAGATTGCTGAGTTGAGAGGTACTTTCTTTGAGATGCTCCCGAAAGCTGGAGATTATCACAAAGGACACATCCTCAATGAAAGCACTATTAAGCTGTTAAACAGCTATTCCGGTGCAAAACTTATCAACATTGGTTAATCTGACAGTTGATAGGGTTTGACTAAATTTTAAGGAGGTAAAAGATCATGGCAGGAACAGCAAAAGCGGCTGAAAACACTGAAAAAGTGTATAAGCTGAGATCTGCAAACAAATTTTTGACGGTATCCGCTCTGGGTGTTCAGTTTATGAAAGGTAAATTTCAGACTACTGATCCGGCTGTAGCAAAAGCCCTTTTGGATTTTGTTGGAGTAGAGCTGGAAGAGGAATAAGGAGGGAAAACCTATGGACAGCTTAGAGAGAGTGAGGATTATTCTTGGAATATCCTCAGAAAATGAGGAAAAATTAAAACTCATTTCCGTATATCTGGAGAAAGCCAGAGAGGATATTGAGGCTGTTTGTAGGGATAACTTTCTGGATCCTGATACCGGGGAGGACATTTTCCCGAAACAGCTCAGGAGTGTACAAGAGGATCTTGCTTTAGCAAGGTACAGAAAGAGACAGGCTGAGGGTTATAAGTCTCAGTCTTTGGGTGACGAAAATACCACGTTTGATGATTATTTCCCTGATAGCATTAAACAGAGATTGTATCCGTTTACCCGTCTTATTCCCCGGAGGTGATAGTGTGTTTTACTTTGACAAAAAAGCCATAGTGAAAAGATACAGCTCATCTTTAGGGGAGTATAACCGCCCCACAAGTAAACTTTCAGATGTTGGATCTTATGAGTGTACCTTTATGAATACGGAAAACAGCACAAGCCAGCTACAGCCACAAAAACAGAATTATACGGGTGTTACCCTGTATGTGGATCCTGAGGCTGATATAAGGCTGGGAGATGTACTGTATATTTATGAGCTGGATGAGTATGAGAATATCATATTTAGCTCCGAATATATAGCCGTGGCTGATAAGCCGTATAAAAAGCGTACTCATTTAGAAATACCTCTGATTGCTTATGAGGAGGTGTAGTCATGTTTGAAATACCCGGATGGGATGAGTTTGTGGCAAGGTGTGAGGGTGTTGTGGATAAGTGGGATCAGAAAAAGCTATTGCTCATGCAGAGAATGGCAAATATCTGTCTGGAGGAGATTTCTCCTCTTATCCCTGTAGATACCTCACGGCTTGTTAGTAGCTTTCAGATCGGCGTAGTTACACCTGATGAGGCTGAGATAGGTACAAATGTTGAGTATGCACTGTATGTAAATGATGGTCATGTTCAGCATAGACGTTTCCTCCCCATTTCCTATTTATCAGCAAATGGGCGTAAAAAGTATGTACACTCAAAAGGAAAAAAGAAAGGGAAAAGTGCCGGGGGAATAATGCTCAAAGAAAAGTATATCCCCGGCGTTTTCTTTTTGGAAAAGGGTATGCAAGCGGCTGATCCCAGAATTAAAAATCTGGGTGAGAGCTTTATGGAGCAAATAGCAAGAGAAATAGAGGGGGCTGGACTGTGAGACTTTTAAACAGTGTTTGTAAGCGTTTAGCTCAGAAATACAAAGGTATCCCAGTATATATTGAGGATTTACCTGAGGGCTTTTCCCGTCCCTCCTTTTTCGTAACGCTTGCAACAGAGGGAACAAATTTAAAAAATAAAAATGTGTATGAAGATACTCCAATATATCAGATTGTTTTCCACGGGCGTAAAAATGCGGCTAATCAGGTATATTCTGAGGAGCTTTATAAGAAAAAAGAGGAGCTTAAAGCTCTTTTTTTATTGCCCGGAGCTATCCCGGTGATCTCTGTAGAGGGATCTAAAGAGAAAAAGAGGTATGCAAAAGTAACCTCATACTCCTCTGAGGTAAGACTGGCAGAAAAAAGCCTGTATGTAAAAGTTGGGCTGTCTTTCACAGAAGATACCAAACAAGAGGAAGAGTATGAGCTTATTTTGGATGTGGATCTGGATATGGGAGGAAAAATTTAAAGGAGGAAAAGATTATGGGATTACCTGACATTGTAATTGAGTTTACAAAGAAAGCCATTGCCACTATTGCTGTAGGGGCTGGCGGTGTTGTTGGTATCATCATTAAAGACGCAAATAGTAACGGTGCTCATGTGCTTAAAGGTGTTGATGCTATCCCGGCTGAGTTATCCGCTGATAACAAAGCCTATGTTGAGAGAGCCTTTTTAGGATCTCCGAAAGTTGTTCATGTGTACGTCCTCCCGTCTAATGCTGAGGCTTATACAGAGGCGTACAAATACTTTGCAAATAAGAAGATCAACTATATCTGTGGTGATCCGGCTATTACTAAGGAGCCGGCTACAAACCTTGCTACTTGGGTAATCGGTAAGAGAAAGGCTGGTAAGATCTTCCCGGTTGCTGTAGTGCCGGAAACATCCTCAGATAATAAGGGCGTTGTAAACGTGGATTTTGTTGGTGGAGATAAGATCTATGCAGGAGATACAGCCTTTACAAAGGCTCAGTATTGCTCCAGAATTGCCGGACTTCTGGCAGGTCTGGATCTTAATGTGTCTGCTACATACAAGCCTCTCTCTGAGATCACAGCAATCCCGGAGGTGGATGATGATGAGCCTGTAAATACGGCTATTGATGCCGGAAAGCTGGTTCCGTATGACACGGGATCCGGTATTGTTATCGCAAGAGGTGTAAACTCTCTGGTTACGGTAACTGAGTCTGATACTGAGGATTTGAAAAAGATCAAGATCCTTGCTATTCAGGATCTCATTACCTCCGACATTAGAGAGACTATCAACACAAAATATGTTGGTAACTATAGCAACTCCTATGATAACAAATGCCTCCTGATTACAGCTATCAGAGGATACCTTGCTCAGTTGGAGGAAAAGGGATATATCGAAAAGGGTAAATCCACTATGGAAATCAATGTGGCTAAGCAGAGAGCTTATCTGGAGAGCACAGGAGTAGATACCTCTGAGATGGACGATCAGGCTGTTAAAGAGGCAAATACAGGCTCTCATGTATTCCTGAAAGGCTCTGTGGCTATTCTGGATGCTATTGAGGATGTTGATATTGTTATCAACAAGGAATAAGAGAGGAGGTAAAAGATCATGGTTGAGACTAAACGTATTTGTAATGGTACTTTTGGTGAGATCTGGCTGGATGGTGACTATGTAGGCGAGTGCTACAAGGCACAGGGAAAGGTAGAGTTTAACAAAGAGGAGATCAAACAGTGCGGTACATGGTGGACGGATAACAAGATTGTCGGATGTACTGGTAAAGGTTCCCTTACCCTTTACAAAGTCAATACCCGTATGGGAATTAAGATTGCTCAGATGATTAAAAACAAACAGGACGTAAGATTTACTGTTATCAGTAAACTGGCTGATCCTGATGCTTTTGGTGCTGAGCGTGTTTCCCTGTCCGGTGTATCTTTTGATGATCTGACTCTGTTTGACTGGGAGGCTCAGAAGCCGGGAGAAACGGAATGTCCGTTTACCTTTACCGGATATGAGTATCTGGATCAGATTAAGCCTCAGTAAGAGCTTTTAACTGAATAAAGAGTGTGAGGAGAGGCGTGTAAGTACGCCTCTCTATTTTTTGAATTATAGGAGGAAAATTTATCATGGCAACAAAGAAAATTGTAGAAGAGAATGAAAATGCAGTAGTTGAAAAAGAGGCGGTGAATGTACTGGATCTCCTTTTAGGAGCTGACATTGGTACAATCAAAACCCCTTATAAGGATGTGGAAATTACCCGTTTATCTGAGGCGTTTGGTACTCCTTTTGTAGTGAGATGTGAAGCCCTTTCCCCGGAAAAATATGAGGAAGTGCAGGACAACGCTATCTCTATCTCCGGTAAGGATGTGGATCTGGATATGAACAACCTCCAGATGCTCACAGTGATTGAGGGCGTTAAGGCAATCATTACAGATGAGGCAGGAAACAAGACAACCTCCGGGCTGATCCTCAAAAATAAGGATCTTATGAGCAAATTCAAAGCACCTACTCCGAAAGAGCTTTGCAGAAAGCTGTTTTTATCCGGTGAGGTGGCTAAGATGTATGAGACTATCTCTGCTCTGTCCGGTTTCTCCAATGATGCGGTTAAAGAATTAAAAAACTAATTGATACGGACGGGCTGACTAATCTTATGTACTATTACTGGAAACATAGGGGGATCCGTCCGTCTGTATTTTATTCCATGCCAAAGGGGGAGCTGACTGTTATTCAAGCTTTCTACGAAAAAGAAATAGAGGAAAGGGATAAGTTGCTGAAAGCTATGGATGGAAAGGTGGCTTGTCCTTATTATCTGTTTATGTAGGAGGTGGCATATTTGATAGAGTTTGGTGCTAAACTTTCTCTCAAAGATCAAATGTATGCTGTACTTGCAAAGAACGTACAGAAACAGAAAGAGTTTCAAAAAGAGGTTAATGCTACCAGAGAGGCTTTACAAAAAGCTACAGATGGTAAGTATAACATGAAAGTTGAAACCTCAGCGGCTCAAAAAGAGGTTGAAAAGATCTCTAATAAACTGGAAGAGGTAAGCAGTAAAACTTCCACAGCAAAGGTGGGAGTTGAGGCTGATACTGATAAAGTTGAGAAAATGCAGGAGAAAGTAGATGAATTAACCAGAAACCCGGTTCAGATGAGGATTGAGGCGAATGAGCGTGAGGCAAGGCGTAAGATTGCTGAGCTGAAAGCCAAACTTGACAGCCTCAAGAGTAAAGCCATTGCTCCAGTTATTAAGCTGAAAGATACAGCCAGTAGAAAGCTGGAAACAATCAAAAAGGCTCTCTCTGAGATTGGTAGTAAGGTAGCCTCTCCCTTTGTAAAATTAAGGGATGCGGCAAGTGATAAGGTCAGACAGATTAAATATAATCTGGAGACTCTGAAAAATAAGATCATAGCCCCGGCTATTGTACTCCGGGATAATGTGACAGTGGGACTTAACAAGGTTAAGTCCTATTTTAATGCTGTAAAGGATACCTTTGTAAAGCCTCTGGTTATCAGTGCCAGAGACAAAGCAACGGCGGTTTTGCAGAAAGTAAGATCTGGAGCTGTAGCCCTCAAAAACATGATCGTTTCCCCGATTGTGAAAGTAAAGGATACAGCCTCAAAAGCCTTAACAAAAGTGAGGAGCTTAGTAAAGACGGTTGGAAAAGCTGTAGCAACTCCTGTTATTAAGGCAAAAGATACGGCAACAAAGATTATATCAACCGTGACAAGTAAGATTAAAGCGGTTGGTAAGCTGGTAGCCTCTCCATTTATCAAAGCAAAGGATACAGCCAGTAAGATTATTGGTAATGTGTCCGGTAAATTAAAGGCTATTGGCAGTAAGGTTGCCGCTCCCCTCATTAAAGCCAAAGATGCGGCAAGCTCTGTAATCAGTAAGATCTCTGGTATGCTGGGTACTCTTGCAAAGGGAGTAACTATTGCTATTGGAGTAGCTGGAGCTGGTGCGGCTATGGCTATGAAAGGTGGATCTATGCTGGAGCAACAGCAGATTTCCATTGAGCATTTTGTAGGGGTAAATAATCAGGATCAGTCAGCGGATCAGATCAGGCAGATGAGTGAGGCGTATGTTACCGCTTTGAGGAATAACGCCAACGCTACTCCATTTACCACAAATGAGGTAATTGCCGCTGGTACAAGAGCTGTAAACGTGGCTCAGGGTAATACTACTCAGGCTATGGATATTCTGAAAGTTGCTGAGGATATGGCGGCTCTTAATCCAGAGAAATCTCTGTCAGATGCTATGGAGGCTATAGCGGATCTGAAAACCGGAGAGACAGAGAGAATGAAAGAGTTTGGTTTTAAAATCTCTCAGGAGGACATTAAAAACGCCGGAGGCGTGGATAAAGTTATTGAGGATCAGATTAAGCCGTACTTTGAGGGAGGTGCTCAGAAACTTGCCACAAGTGCAAGCGGTTTAGTATCTACCATTCAGGGTAAATTAAGCTCTTTTGTTTCTGATACTGGTCTGAAAATGATAGAGAAAGTAAAACCGCTTTTGGAACAGGCGGTACAGGTAGTAGATGCAATCATGCCTAAGCTGGATGCTTTTGGAACAAAGCTGGCTGATGGCTTTGGTAAGGTTGTTGATTTTATCAGCGGAATTGTCTCTAAGTCCGGTTTGTTATCTAACTCAATGAATAAGGTTGGAACCTCTGTAAAGAACGCCGGGAAAGGTATTGAGACAGTATCTAAGCAAGTAACAAAATATGTAGGATATACGGTTAAGAGCGGTGATACCCTCTCAGCTATTGCAAAGCAGTATAACACTACATATCAGGAGCTTGCAAAGTATAACAACATTGCAGATCCAAACATGATCCTTACAGGTCAGCAAATTCAGGTTCCCACAACAGTAACGGAAACCACACAAGCTCCTCAGACAACCTCAGCTCCTGAGGTAGATACAAGTACAGCAAGTGCTCAGGTATCCGCTTTTGGTGCGTTGGTATCCTCTGTGGTAGGTATGGCTACTACATCCTTTGGAGCCCTGAAAGAGTGTGTATCTGCTACAGTGGGTACGGTACAAGCTGTATTGCCCGGTATCATGGGGGCAGTAACAGCGGTAGTAAACGGCATTACTCCTTTGATCCAAACGGCGGCTGATATTTTTGTAGCGGCTCAGCCTATTGTGATTGGAGTTGTAGATAGTATCAGTGGAGTTATCCAGAAAATAGCTCCTCCAATTTCCACAGCCTTTAATAAAGTTGGTAGGGCGGTACAGAAAGTAGTACAGGTTATCTCCTCTCATATGGGAGCCATTGAAACTATCATCAGTGCTACAGCACCGGTTATTTCCACGGTTGTATCTTACTTGGGTACAGCGTTTGAGGCGGCAGGAAACGTAATTGCTCCGGCTCTGGATGCTATTCTGAGTGTAGTTGAAAGTGTTATGTCAGCTATTGCCCCGGTGGTATCGGATGCGTGGAGTATGATCTCAGGAGCCTTTGAAAGTGCGGGATCCATTTTAAGCTCTGTCTCCAGTGCGATAGGATCAGCTATAGGATGGTTAAAGGATTACTTTACAGGAGTATTTGACCAGATGGCTCCATATATCCAAACAGCATGGGAGGGCATTAAGCCAGCTTTTGAAAGTGCTGGAAATCTTATTGGACAAGTAGTTGATACAATCGGATCAGTGCTACAAACTCTGTGGACAGGAGTACAGGCTGTATTTGATTTCTTAGCTCCTTATCTTCCTACGGTATGGAGTGTAATCAGTGCGGCTTTCAGTGTTGCCGGAGGAGTGATTTCTGCGGTAATTGATTTGATAAGTGGAATTTTAACTACTTTACAGGGTGCTTTCAGTGCTGTATTTGATTTTCTTGCTCCATATGTACCTACAGTCTGGGAGGGCATTAAAACAGCTTTCTCAGTGGCAGGAGAGGTAATCTCCTCAGTTGTTGAGGTTATATCTGGAGTGATTGATACTTTGTCCGGTATCTTCTCTGGAGTATTTTCAGCTATCTCAGGTGTTGTGTCTGGGGTATGGGATGCAATTACCGGATTTTTCTCCGGTGGATCTGATGGGATCTCCTCATCCACCTCCTCAATAAGTGGATTTATTGATACTTTGTCAGGCGTATTTTCTGGAGTATTCTCTGGAATTTCTGGAATTGTTTCCGGCGTATGGGATGCGGTTACTGGAGCCTTTGACGGTGCTAATGGCTTAATCTCTGGAGCGGTTGATGGTATCGGATCTGTAGTAGGAGGTATAGCAGAAACTTTCTCAGGTGCTTTAGATGGTCTGGGAGGAATTGCTCAGGGAGCTTGGGACTTAGTAACGAGTGCGTTTGAGGGTGCAAGTACATCTATTTCAGGTGCTATTGATGGTATTGGTGAGTTTGTGGGAGGTATCGGAGAAACCTTTACCTCAGCTCTCAGCGGTATTCCTGATATAGTATCCGGTGCATGGGAGTTAATCTCAGGAGCCTTTGATACAGGAGCCGGGTTACTTGATACGGCTCTTACAGGAGTAGGTACGGTACTGGATGGTATTGGATCTACTATCACCGGAGCATTGGAGGGAATTGGTTCCCTACTTGGTGAGGCGTGGGATGGTATTTGTGGTTTCTTCTCTGGAGGATCAGAGGAGGTAGGAACCTCAGCACCTACGGCTGAGGCAAGTGTGGCGGCTTATGAGACAGCTTTTGCTCAAATGGATGCAATGGCTCCTCAGATAGAGGGTGCATGGACAAGTATTTCTACAGCATACAGTACAGGAGCTCAGGGGCTTACTGATACAAACACTGTAGTTACCACAGCTCTTACTACTTTGAGTACGGCATTTACCACAGCATTTACAAAGATCCAGACTGTAGTAAATACCGGATGGACTTCTATCAATACGGTATTTACTGGAATGAAAACAGGTTTTACAGACTTGCAAACATCCACTACTACAGGATGGACAACGATTACAACAGCCTTTAATCAGGCAAAAACACAAACTACTCAGGTAATGACGAATATACAAACGGCTCTCACGGCTCTAAATGCGGCATTTACCTCTAATTTTAGTAGTATTGTGTCAACTACTACTTCTGGGTGGAATAGCGTGTTAAACGCTTTCTCAGCGGCTCACAGCGGTATCTCCTCTCATGTGGGAGGTATCAGTAGTGCTCTGTACTCTATGTCCGGGGCTTTCAGCTCCTCTATGGGAAGTATCATAAGCTCAGTAAACAGTGCGGCGGCGGCTGTAAACAGTGCGGCAAGCTCTATTGCAAGTGCAGTAAGCAGAGCGGCAAGTGCGGCGGCAAGTATGCCTACAGGTGTACCCCGTGCAATGGGTGTTGAGCGTGTACCTTATGATAATTACCCGATTATGGCACATGAGGGAGAGAGACTCCTCACAAAGAATGAGGCTAACCAGTATGAACGATCCACAAGGGGAGTGCGGATGGTTAGTAGAGCTATGGGTACTGGAGAGATCCGGGAAGATAACACGCCTATCTTAGCCCATGAGGGAGAGAAACTATTAACAAAGCAGGAGGCAAAGAAAGAGGATACCCGTAAGCTGGTACTTGAAAAACTGGCTGATACCATTGTTGTTAAAGATGATAGAGATCTTGATGAGGTGGTATATGAGTTACTCCTCAGATTGCGGAAAGCTCAGGAAAATATGCCATAAAGGAGGAAGATCATGGAATTTTGGCTAAAGAAATCAAATTCTGATAAATTTATGCTCCCTGTAAATCCAGAGTCTTTCTCTTTTACAGAAAAGCATAATAATACCTCAGTAAATGTGAATAGCATTGGTGAGGTAAACCTGATAGGAAAACGGGGATTAAAGGAGGGTACAATATCCTCCTTTTTTCCTAACCAAAATTACAATTTTGGTAATAATTCTGGCAGGAAAAAACCTTATACCTATGTCAATACAATTTTGAAGTGGAAAGAGGCTGGAAAGCCTATCAGGTTGATTGTTGGTGGAAACATCAATGTACAGGTTACTATTGAGAGCTTTAAGTATGGTGAGCAAGATGGTACAGGTGATGTGTATTATCTTCTGGGGCTTAAAGAGTACAGGGCAGTTAAGGTTGTAAAAAGACCGAAACCAAAGCCTACAAAACCCTCTAAGCCAGCAAAGCCCAGTAAGCCTCAAAGGACAACGGAAAATAAGCCTAAGCAGAAAACCTATACAGTTAAAAAAGGGGATTGCCTGTGGAATATTGCGAAAAAGTTTTATGGAAATGGTGCTCAGTACACTAAGATCTATAATGCAAACAAGAGCAAGATTAAAAATCCTAACCTGATCTATCCCGGTCAGGTTTTAGTTATTCCATAAGAGAGGAGGCGTAAGATGTGAAGATTTTGTATAACAATACAGATGATATAACAGATTATGTTACCTCTATTGAATGGGTAGGAGGAAAAACTCAGGTAGCCCGGAAACTGGTGATTAAGGTGATAAATGCTCCTTATGATCCGAACATTAAAAAGATCAATATTAAGCTGGCAGAAACCCTCTATTTGTATTCTGATGATATGAAAACAGAATACTTTAGGGGGTTTGTCATTGATCGGGAAAGAAGCTCCAAAAATGGGGTGATTACCTATACAGCGTATGACATAGCCTATTATCTCACAAAGAGTAGTGCAACCTACAATTTTAAGGGTAAAACGGCTGAAAAGATTACAAAAATTGTCTGTGATGATTTTAAGATCCCTGTAGGATCTTTAGCAAAAACCGGACATAGCCAAAAGCTCATAGTTAAAAACTGTAAGATCTATAACATCATTATGAAAGCGTATACTCAGGCTCATCAGGTAAATAAAAAGCTCTATATGGTGAAAGCCAGCAAGGGAAAGCTGAATGTGGTGGAATATGGTGCAAAGGTTTGTGATTATGAGCTCACTGAGAGTACAAATATTACAGAGTCCTCTTATAAAGAGAGTCTGGATAAGATGGTAAACAAGGTGAGGATCTATGACGGTGACGGTAAGCAGATCGGTGTAGTGGAAAATAAATCTCATCAAAAGTATGGAATTTTCCAACAGACATACACCAAAGAGAAAGACAAAAATGCTACTACTACAGCAAAAAGTATGTTATACGGGATTGAAAAGACAGCCACTATTAAGGCTATTGGTACTCATATGATGGGAGCCGTAACTGGAAACGGTATCACTATTGTAGACAGTGCCACAGGATTAAAAGGGCTGTTTTGGATCATTGCAGATACCCATAAATGGGAAAAGGGAGTGCATACAATGACGCTCTCTCTGGAGTTTAAAAAATCTATGGATGTACAGGAGGTGTGATAGTTGGAAAATGCAGATCAGTTGTATTCTGAGTTTTCTCAGATGATGAGAGATCAGGGGGCTTATTATAACCCGGAAACTCTTTACATTGGAACCGTGAAGAGATGGGATAGCAAAATTCAGATTGAGATTGATGATCTTATTCTGGATGAGGATGATCTGTATATTGCAGATTATCTCGTGGCAGGATATAAATTTCCTCTTAAAACCTCATACGTTTCCAGCGTAAACTTTAGCTCTGAGACTTCGGGAAAAACTAACCCGGCGGTAAGGTCTGAGGGGCTGAAAAAGGGGGATCTGGTAGCCGTGATGAAATGCAATGACAATGATACCTATGTAATCCTATCAAGGGTGGTGAAACCATGAGCGAAACAGGAGGATTGTTTCCGTTTGATGATGCGGATGAGTTTATCACAGACGATACTCTAAATGATGAGGAGTATGTGCTCAGGGATTTTGAGATTGATTTCCACACCATGAAAATGACAGGGAGAATTGTTGAGGGGCTGGATGCTATAGAAATGTGGGTACAGTTAGCCCTCAGGACAAAGCGTTATGAGTGGCTTATTTTCTCTTGGGATTATGGTGAGGAATATACTGAGCTGATCGGATACTCTTATACAAAAGAGTATCTGGACAGTGAGGTTGAGAGATGTATAACTGAGTGTGTTACTCAGCACCCGTATATCACAGGAATACAGGATTTAACAGTAACCGTGGAGAAAGACAAGCTCCACATAGAATTTACTTTAATTACAGACTTTGGGGAGGTGGAAATAGATGTATGAGGATCAGACATATGAGGAGATCTTAGATAGATGTCTGGATAATGCAAGAGATGATATTGATAAGACTGAGGGCGGTATCCTTTTTACAGCCATTGCCCCGGCTTGTCTGGAGTTTGCTATTCATTATACAGAGATGGACGGTATTGTAAGAGAGGGGTATGCTGATACTTGCGACAGAGAGCACCTGATACTCAGGTGTAAAGAGCGTGGTATTATCCCTGATCCAGCAACTCCGGCTGTCCTTATGGGAGAGTTTAATGTTGATATTGGTGTGGGACAGCGTTTTTCTCTGGATGAGCTCAACTATATATCCAAAAAGTATATTGGTAGAGGTCAGGATGAGGAGGGTACTGGAGTATATCAGTATCAAATGGAGTGTGAAACTGTAGGCACTGAGGGCAATAAGCACTTTGGAGATCTTATAGCTATTGAGTACATTCCTAATCTGGAGGTTGCAAGGCTCACAGAGGTACTTATCCCGGCTGAGGATGAGGAAGAAACTGAGGCGTTAAGAGATCGGTATTTCTCCAGCTTTGAAACCGCTCCTTTTGGTGGAAATAAAAAGGACTATAAGGAGAAAACAAATAAGCTGAATGGTGTAGGGGATACAAAGGTAATCCCTACATGGGATGGAGGAGGTACTGTTAAGCTGATTATCATTGACAGTAATTTCAACAAAGCCTCTGATACTCTGGTAAATGAGGTACAAGAGGCTATGGATCCACTCTCAGACAGAGGAAACGGATCTGGAATTGCTCCGGTAGGGCATACCGTAACTGTGGTAACAGCGAAAGAGATCCCCATTACTGTATCAGCTACGATCATTTACAAAGAGGGCTTTTCATGGAGCCGTGTAAGTGAGGCGGTGCAAGAGGCTATTGAGGAGTATCTGTTAGAGATGAGGAAAGACTGGGCTAACCAGTCTTTTTTAAGTGTGAGAATTACTCAGGTTGAAGCCAGACTCTTAAAAATTGAGGGTATCATTGATATTTCAGATACTAAAATCAATGGAGTTGCTGACAATCTCACTCTTAACTCTGATGAGATCCCGGTACTTTCAGAAACAGGGGTGGTAGTAAATGCGTGATACAGTGGACATTTTAAAATACTGGATCAAAGAGCTCAGGAGAGTGATTGAATTTCAAGAGATCGCAAAGGTGGAAAATATTGAGTTTCTCCGGTTATATGGAGAAACTCAGAGAACCTTAAATAATATGTTTATTGAGTATGCGGATGAGTATGGAGTTAAGAGGCTGGAGAAGATAGCCGGGATATACCCGGAAAGTACGGATACTCTGGAGCAAAGAAAAGCCCGTCTGTATGTGTACTGGAATGATAAGGAACCTTACACAGAAAGAGAGTTGAGAAATCGACTTGAAAACCTGTGTGGATCTGGAAAATTTGAGATTGAGCCAGAGTATAAGGATTTCCTTATCCATATTTATACCCATGTAGGAGGCTATGGAATTTTTGATGAGGTTACAAAATTACTTGACTACTTTCTCCCGGCTAATCTCATTCTGGATTTACAGAACATTCTCACAGGAGAGAGCACCTCCGGGATCTATTGTGGTGTAGGATCCTCAATGGCTATCTCCTATACAGTGACAAATGATGTAAATGCTGAGTATGGACAGGAGCTTAACCTGTTTACAGGTGTACCTCTTGTAATGGCTCAGGAAACCATTGTCACAAATGATATTAACTCCAGTTATGGAATGAGTTTATCACTCAATCAGGCAGTTGCTCCGGTTCACGCCACAGAAACTCAGGTAACAAATGACATTAACTCAGAAAATGAGTTAAATGAGGATAAGACCATTGCAAATGTGGTATCAACCTCACAAGTAATCACAATTTAAGGAGGATGAAAGACAATGGCACAGTTTAAAACAGCGGTGATTACCCAGAAAGGCGTTGCCTTAATGGGAAAAATTATGTCAGGCAGTACAAAACTTACTTTCAGTAAGATTTGTACCTCTGACACGGTATATAAGGATAATCAGTTAGCCTCCCTCACATCTCTTTCAGGGATTAAGCAGGAGGCTTTGATTGCCGGGATCAAAAATATCAATGCCGCAACAGTACAGGTAAGCACTCAGTTTTCTAACCTCTCCCTGAAAACTGGTTATTATGTGCGTACAGTAGGACTCTATGCGGTAGATCCGGCTGAGGGAGACATTTTGTACAGTGTTTGTATTGTTGATGAGACAGTATCTACACCGGATTATATGCCGCCTTATAACGGGGTTGGTGTATCTTCTCTGATTATGAACATGGTAACAACCGTATCCAATGCGGCAAACGTAAATGTTACCGTGGATCCAGCGGCGGCGGCTACAGTATCTCAGGTAATGGACTTACAGGATCAGGTAGATGATCTGAAAGGCTTTGTGGGCTATATGGATCAGGATATTTACGGGGTAGAGGTTGACTTTGTAAACCGTAAATGTACCCGTCTTGCCGGATCCGTAGGAAGAAGTGCCGGAGAATTTTTTGACGGTCTGGAGCCGTGGGGAGGAAGAAAGAGGGTTATGCTTTCTGATGATGGTTATGAGCTGGGATCTTTTGGAGATCCTCAGTATACAGAAACCGGAAAGCTGGTACAGGCTGTAAAGGTGGAGCTTACCCCGGCGGCTGGAGAAACTCCGGCAACCTATAAGGATTTCCCGGTCGGTACTCCGGTACAGGTTATGGTAAAACAGCCTAAGCACTGGGTTAAGGTTGTACCTCTTTCAATGAGTAGAGCCTCCCACGGCAGAGGCTTTCAGTTTGACAAGGCGAGATATTATGTATCTCCTACAGCTAAGCCGGGATTTGTTGTAAATGAAAAGTTTACAGCGGCAAACGGAAAAGAGCAGGATTACATTTATCTCTCAGCTTTTGAGGGATCTTTGTTTGATACCTCAGCGGATGCCTATATTATAGATGATGCTCAGGTAGCTGATTTCACAGCAGATACCGGAGATAAACTCTGTAGTATTGCAGGAGCAAAACCAGCCTCCGGTAAATCTCAGAACCTTACCAGAAATGGAGCAAGAACTCTCTGTAAGAACCGTAATTCTGGAGTTGAAGCAGACAATACCTCCGGCGGTCTGGGCTGGATGATGCACGATATTTTTGCATTATCTATTACTCAGATCCTCTTAATGGTAGAATATGCCTCCTTTGATGCTCAGGCTGTAGTAGGTCAGGGTGTTTGTAATCTGGCTGATGATGGAGCCTCTAATCTGGCAGTTATCACGGGCGGTACAAGTGTTCTGGGTAATGGATCCGGCATTGATCCTACAGGCGTAAATGGTAAGTGCTCTGTATCTTATCGTGGAGAGGAAAACCTTTGGGGAAATATCTGGACATGGCTGGACGGTATCAATATTGAGTGTAAAGGTATCCACAATGCTTACCTTAATCCTGATAATCTCACTCAGAAAGATGATACCGCAGAAAATTATACAGATGCAGGATTTACTGTAGCTAAATCTGGAGGATGGGTAAGCAAGTTTGGATTTGATGAGAAATATCCATACATCTTTATCCCGGCAGAAACCAAAGGAGCAAGTAACTTTGTAGGTGCTAACTTCTGGTGCTCACCTGATTACAATGGTTTTCGTGTGGCTC
>JAETNR010000028.1 GCA_021772055.1 Blautia sp.
CCAGAGCCGAAATTCTGGCGTTTCTTGAGAGTGCATAAATAGTTGGCGCCATCATTCATAGCAGGTGATTGATGGCGCATTTTGGTTTGAGTAGGAAAAACATGGGAAGTTAGCATAAAAATATATATTATACAAAAATCCGATATCTGGTATCCTTTTCTTTATTTTCTTAGGTTTTATTGTACTCAATGGTGATAATCCCGTCAAATATGGCCAAAAATTATATGTTTTCATTTTATACACAGCCTTTTTGAAAGCCTTCTCATACACGTCAAATTTTATGGTTTGTATATTACTTCCTAATGAAGGGTCTATTATATAAAAAAAGCTTTTTTGTTCATCATAACCTATTGTAAGGGTATCATGAAATGCATCTGGTTCATCCTCAAAATCATCTGGAAAAAGAATTGATTGGTCTAATATACTTATTACATATTCTCCATTACTAATACACTTTTTGACGTTAAAAACCAATTCTTCGAATACTGTATTTTCAAGTCTTTTACACTCCAAAACTTCATCATATATCTTTAATCCCTCCAAAGTTGTCCACTTATAGCTTCTAATAGTATAATTATTACTCATATGCAATGATAAAAACTTGTCTGCAAACCAATAAATATAGTTTTCATCTAAAGATATAATTCCAAGCCTAATCAGATCCCAACACCTTCCTTTAAACTCAATATTCATATCAAAATCTAACATTTTTCTATTTTCCATCTCACAAATAGTCTCCTCTCTTAAGTTCTAGCCATGCCCTCACACTTGTCATCACCATCAATGAAACTGCATGAGCGATAGATATCAAATTTGCCTTTGTCATTAAGTATACTGTAATGCCTCCAGGCAGAACTCTTAGGTACTTAGTGGGCGTAATCCGTTACCGCAAAAGCCTTGTCGGCAAACGTTACCAAGGAACTCAACAACTCAACCGTCTCCAAAAGATGCTTGATAATTTCAGGCTTTTAAGCTACCTGTCCGAGCCACCACACCATAATATTCAAGCGCCGGATAACCATTTTCCTGCTATATTCTTATGAGTCGGGCTTTACCTGAGGATAAAAAAAGAAGGTCCGGCAAAACCGGGAAATGGAATTCACCGGCTATTCCTTCCTATAATGTCTAATACCCATTTTAAACTTCATAAAAACTTGCCTGAGAATTCCACATTCTCTTATACTCTTGATTATTCTGCAGTAATTCCTCGTGCGAACCAATTCCACATAGTTCTCCTTCCTTTAGAACAACGATTCTATCAGCAATTTTACAAATTCCCAGCCTGTGAGAAACAATTATCGTCGTTCTATTTTCCGCTATTTCATGATACATCTCATATATTTTACTTTCATGCGTCGGATCCATTGCAGCTGTAGGTTCGTCTAATACTAAAAGTGCGCCGCCTCTGAACAGACATCGGCAAATTGCAATCTTTTGCCAGAGTCCTCCTGAAATATCTATTCCACCAAACTCCGGGCTCATCATTTGATTCAATAATAAGTTTTGATTAACACCTAAGAAATTCACTTTATCGATGATTTTTAAAAGTTCTTGATCTTTCTTATCAGTATATAAAGTGTTTCTCTTCAAATCACCTAAGTCACCTTTTCTTACCTTTGAAATACTAATATTATCTCGCAAGTTCATTTTATATTTTACAAAATCCTGAAATACTGCTGATACATTTATGGGATAATACCTCGCCTGTTCATCCTTATATTTACCATAGCTGATACTGCCCTTCTGTGGCTTATATAGTCCTACAATTAAATCAATTAACGTTGACTTTCCAGCCCCGTTTTCTCCTACGATTACAATTGTTTCCTGTGGCTTAATCTCAAGATTTATATTTTTAAGCACATATTCTTTTTTCTGAGGATATCGAAAAGAAACATTGTTCAGCTTTATACTCGTTTGTTCCTCAATTTCCACAGGTGTTCGTTTTATTTCTTCTTTGCACATAAACTGCACAAAAAAATCAACACTACTTATATTTTCTATAATAAATCCTATGTTGCTTACCACTACACTTCTGACCATGGTAAACATTCTTTCAACGGAAGTAAAAACAGCAATAAACATCCCTACTGTAATAGATCCACTTATAAGATTTAACATCAAAATAATAGCAATTATTATATAAACTATCGTGATTATCATCTTGCTGTATAAATCTATTGTAACAGTTTTTCTTCCACATTCCTTCGAAATGGCATTATATCTTTCTATTTCTTTTTTATGTTTTTCTTTAAAAAATGCAGTAGCATTTAGTGTTTTAGTCTCTTTACAAAAATCCAGCCCAAAAATGCACCTATTGTAGTAATCTATTCTCCTTTGAACAGAAGCTTTTTCTTCCTCAAGTCTAATTAAGGATGTCTTCTTAATTCTTTGTATCGCTAAAATTGCAATTAATATAAGAAAGAGCATCCCTATAAATAAAGGGTTTATCTTATATAAATAAATACACATAAAAAGGAAGTATGGAACATGCCAGCTAAACATAAAAAAGAAAGTTTGCACAATGTAAACTGCACCTTCTAATCCTTTCTTACTTTTTTCTAAGTCGTCCCAAAATTCCGGCTTATTCATTATCCAAGGATCAATTCTATTTACTTTTTTAAAAAGGCGAATATTTAATGCTTTTATCGACTTTTTCTCAACTAGAGAATCTCCCCAAACACTTAGTCCCGTAAAACAATAATTACAACAAATTGAAGCACCAAGTACGAATAGATTTCTTATTATTTTTTCAAAATCATTTTGCATGACTGAATCAAGAAAACGTTGCAACATCATTGTATTTACTACAAAAAGGCCAGAATTTACCACACATATAAACATCCACCCAATATATGTCAAAATAGTCTCCTTATTACAAATCAATGGAATTACATATTGAATGCTTTTCAAGCCCCCCTTTTCTTTACAAATACCATTTTTGCTGTTCCTGAAACATTTCATTGTATACTCCTTTTAAGTGTATCAACTCATCAAATTTTCCAGTTTCTATAATGCGTCCATCTTTTAATACTAGAATTTTATCAGCAAACCGTGTACTCCCTAGCCTATGACTTACTAAGATTATCGTTTTTGCTTTATTCAAAGTATGAAATTTTTCGAAGAATTCCAATTCGTAAGTTGGATCTAAATTCGATGTTGGTTCATCTAAAATTCTTATCGGTGCCTTATTTGCCAGGCATCTTCCCACTGCTATTTTTTGCCATTCTCCACCTGAAATTTCTACGGAATGTTTATAGAGCCTGCCTATTGGTGTTTCTTCACGCATTAGAAATTTTTGTACCTTTTCATCCAATTTTACTTCATTGAGTATCCGCATGATATCATAATCATCAATTATATTCTGTGAAAGTTCTATATTTTCTTTTACTGTAAGCTCATATTTTGCAAAGTCCTGGAATACTACCGCATAAAAATTATGTAATGTCTTTAGAGGAATCTTTTTGATATCAATGTCATTGATCATAATCCTCCCTTCATAATTTTGATAAAGTCCTAAAATAAGTTTTATTATGGTTGATTTTCCTGCAGAGTTACTCCCAACTAAAGCATATGATTTTCCTTTTTCAATAACGAAAGAAAGACCTTCTAAAACATTTTTTTCCGTTCCTGGATATTTAAAGCAAACATTTCTAAACTCCAGTTTTTTGAATTCTTCCGGTTTTAAAGAAATACTTTCAAGCACACCTATATTTTCCTTTTCTTCTGGCAGTTCAAAAAAAACTCTAATGTCACTTAGGTATTTTTCATCCTTTACAACCGCGTACATATTTTGTGTTACTTCATTTGACAATAAATCAATAATCGTAAACATTCTTTGACAAATAGCTGAAAAACTCCCAATTAAAATTTTACCTTCAAAAAAACGTATGAGAAGAATCAATATCACACACATAAAAAGTAATAAGCTAATGATTCCGTCTATTTTAGAAAAAAGATTTCTTTTTAATTCTAAACCAGAATTTAATTTTCTTATATACTCATAGATATTACTCCAGGCTTTTGAAACTGCCTGCACATAATCAAATAAATATCTCTCTCTCAAGTATTCCTTATTAACAAGTACTTCTGACAAATAATTCATGAATCTGACATTTTGGTTTGTTTGAACTTTAATTTTGTAATTTTTATTTCCAAAATAATACGAAATATATATAATCGGAACAGAGGCTATCAATATGATGGTTGCTGCCAGCCGAGAATAAACTGCAACAATAACAAGGCTGCTAATCAGTTGTACTGTTACACCTCCTATCTTCAAAAAATCAGAAAAGCATTTATAATACCCTTCATTCTGCGCCTCTATTCGATTTATCAAATCTCGAATATCGTTCTTCTCAACAAGATAATAAGGTAAAGTACTTTTTTTTGCGAAATAGTTTATACAAAAACTTGCTCTCAATGCGTTTTCAAGGTTAATTTCAACATATCTACAAAGCTGCGGCATAATCATATCTATCGTCATTATCAGTATAAAAAGCATCATGTATAAGATAATATTGTTTCGCACGCCGTCCACTTGAATCTTATTAAACAGTTCCGCTAATATCATCGTTTCTATAGCTGGAACAATCCCCATTAAAACTGTAAGTACGATCAACCAAATAGAATACAATGGGGCTAATTTCGTGATATTATATATTCTGGTTATATATCTTTTTAAACCTGGCATATAATTCTCCTTCTAATCTATCAAGCGAACATCTGCTCACGTATTCTAAGAAATCGCTCAACTTCTTCTAGCGCTTCTGGATTATTACTATTGATATACCCCAAAAGATTAATAGCATTATCTATTAATCTTCTATTTAATATGCAAAAGCTTTCATCTGGCACACAAATATTTCCTGTTATAAGCATACTATCATAGTAACAGTCTCCAGAACAAATATATCTTGCCCAACACTGGCTACATTGATCACTGCAAGAAAAATTCATTTTTTCTAAGGGATTTTTCAAACTATCATTTGAAAAAATGCTCCCCATCTTATATGCTTCTTTACCAACAAAAGAGTCACATGGATACACATCACCATTTGCTGTAAATGCAAGCTTATTTTGCCCCGACTGACATCTTCTTACCGACCTGTCTCTTAAAATAATTCTTCTTATTATTTTACCAAAATAATCATTGTCATTTAAAATCATAAAAAGATATTTGAGATTGTTTTTTTTAATTTCTTCCTTTAGAAACATGTTTAATTCGTCATATAATTTAAAAAACTTATTTACGCTTTTGGAACTTAATGTCCAAGAATCTTCTGCCATACCTCTACATACCTTAAACTGTACATTTTTTATTCCAATTTCGTCATAATGTTTTAAAATATCCACTATGCTTCTGGTTTCTGAAGTAACAACAGTTAGAGCCAAAAGATCCTTGATTTTATTTGATAATTCTTTTGTATTTACTATCCAGTCAATCCATTTTCTGACATCAGTATATGTTCCGCCTCCTATCAGATAGGGTCTAGTATAATCATGTACGTCTTTTGGTCCATCTATACTAATTCCAAGTTTTATATTAGCTTTACTAAAAAATTCTAAAATATTTTCATTCAACAAAGTAGCATTTGTGCACACGAATATCTCAGTTTTCTTACCAGTAATTATATTTAATTCGTTGCAAACCTCATATGCTGCTTTAATTATTTTAAAATTAATCAGCGGTTCCCCACCACTAACAAAATCTAACTTTATTGTCTCGAATTCAGAAAAATAATCTAAATATGTTCTTTCTAATATCTTACGCATTATTGGTAATTCCATGGTACGATTCTCGGAGTTATAATTTGCTCCTCCGTGTGCAAAACAATATTTGCATGCCAAGTTGCAACTATGGCTAGTCGGAAATGAAATATTAGCCACATCATACTTTCTTTCATTAAGTATCTGAAAAATTTCCATATTATCCTGGCACATACCATTATCAATCAATAGTTTTATAAAGGTCTCATATTTTTCTGGCACTCTTTTGCTATCTATTAAAATTTGATAAAGCTCTTGATCAATTTCAATAAGTAATAAATTAAAATAATCAAAAAGATAATACTTATCATCTGAACTATAAAGTTTAAATTCTAATCCATTATATTTCATTTTATATTCATTCCTTTCGCTGACTCAAAACATTTTATTAATTTTTCAAAATATTTTATTTAAGGAAATTCGACATACCTCTTTTAAGTACAAAACGTTTAGTCAAATACCATATTTACTGCATCGCCTTTCAATAGGCGCGACTTCAATACAAAAAAGTGCAGAAACACTACGCAGTATAACCTCAACAAGCGTAATATCTATTTTAATTTTGGCAATATCTCTATAGACTCTAAAATATTATTATCTATAAAAAATTGAAAAATATAATTTGTGGTTTCCTGTTTAAATTTATCAGTTACCAATTTTTCTACAATATGAGATGAAACTTGCCCTATTATATTTTTATATCTTACAATATCTACCTCCTCTTCGTTATCTCCTTTTACAAAGTAAATATCGTTACTTTTTTTTATTATTCTATGTAGAACCAGTATATTGTACCTTTGGAATAAAATTACAGTACCTACCTCCAATAGATGCATCTCTGATTTCTTTACAATATTGACCACATCATTTTCTGAAAACGTCGGATACATACTGTTACCTTTTATCCTTATCTGAAATGTATCTATCTCTGATAACAAATTTCTTAATGCCTCTCTCTGTTCATTCAGCACATTTTTCATCATAAAAATACTCCAAATAACTTTTGAAAATGTCATAAAAGTCTGCACAATTTCCACATAATATCTTATTTTCATATTTCATTGCTTTATACGTGCATCCTCCACCACAAAGCAACTGGTACTTACAATTTTTACACTTATTAATTGTTATAATACTACGTTTCCTCCAATTCCATATTAGCTCTTTATTTATATAAATATTGTCAGAAAATCTTCCTATTCTATTTTTCTCATTATGTCCCCACCAACACGGATATACATATCCATCTGGTGCAAATACATATTGATTAGAATTTGCGCCACAAAATTTAATAATTGGCAAAGGCATAATCCCATGAAATAAAGCATCTATAAAATCAATTCCATGAACCCTCACACTAATAAGTCTCTTAATCTTTGGCATTTTTTTTAGTATCAATAATACTTTTCTTAAAATCTCATTCTCATTACTATAGCACAAAGACGTACAAATTCCATTTTCTGATATAGGATAAAGATATACTCTCAAATTCTCCCCAATATGTTTGTACCACTTATTTCTTATAAATAAATCAATAATTAGTTCAATCTCATTCAAATTTTTTTCATCTACATTTACTCTGATTTCTACATCTTCCTTTTGTTGTAACAAAAAGTCTATAGATCGACATACCGCAACAAAAGAATTTATAGAACTTTGATACGCTGGTCTTCTTTGATTATGAGTTTTTTCGCCTCCATCAAGTGTTATTTGATATTTTGTAACTCCCATATTTTTTAATTTTTTATAGTACTTTTCTATTTCTAATCCGTTACTAATACAAGATATTTCTACAATCTCAAACATCTCCTTTATTATTTTAACATATTCCTCACAAGCCTGTATATTTCCCTGGCACACAGGCTCCCCACCCAAAAGAATAACTTCACATTGTTCATATCCGTATTCTTTTTTTAATACTTTGAAAAACGTATTAATATTATTGTACACGGGAACTTCTATTTCTCTCTGTCTACCTTCAAAACAATAGATGCAACGCATATTGCAATTATAACTTGGTACTAGTGTAAATACTGCTTTTTTATTATTACCCACGCTTTCATACAATTTTAGGAAATTTTGTAACTTATTTTCTGCTTCAGTATCAATCTCACAAATCGCTTCGCGCTTTCCTTCATACTCCCGAACATTCAATGAAAGGTAATTAATAACAATAGTTTTTCCGTGGATATAAAAGGTATCTTCAAACTGATTTATATATATTGTTTCATTCATCTTTCAAGAATCCCCCCTTATATAATCTCAGTAAAGTGTTACTCAATGCTCCTTCAATATTATTGCAATATACTTTGTTTATATCTCCATTTACTGATAAGTTACTTACAGGACAACCTCCATTGCAAAAGGCTACAAATCTGCAATTTTTACATTTTAAAGGCAATTTGTATTTTTCCCATTCTGATTTAGCTTGATATTCTTCCATAGTAGGATAATAACTTCCAATGGCATATTTTTTCACACCAGCAACTTCTGTACAAGGGTATATTTTACCATCTACATAATAGCAATATCGTCCAGGATTTGTAGCTCGGCATGTAACCATAGCCGGAACTAAACACTTCTCTCGCCCCATAGCAATATTTTTTATCAATTCATTTATAAGCGCTGTTTCTCCTCCCTGAAAAAATTCTGCATCTAACTTGGAGTTTTTCTTATATAAATCAACCAACTCTCCATAATACCGCTCTATTGGTATTTCATAGATATAATTGTCACTTCCAGGGGCTATTGCGAACTGAGTCCTCCCGAATCCCAAAAATACATTTTTCTTTCCCAGTATTTCCTTTTCCCTCAAATCGTCAACCATAATTCCAATAGAATCTATGTTGCTTTGATCTAAAAGTACATTAATATCTATTCTAATGTTCTCTATTTTTTGTATAATTTTTATAGCCCGTATAATTCTTTGATAGGTATTTCTATAACATCCTGTATCTCTCAATTTATTATGAACATCCTCACTCCCATTCAAAGTAAATCTAATGCCTGAAATAACATCCGCATAATCCCTGATTACATCTTGATAAAACTCTATTTCCATCCCATTTGTCACTATCTCTACATACCTGAATTTAAACTCTCGTAATCTTTTAAACAAATATATTATTATTTCTTTGTTTTCTTTTAAAAATGGTTCCCCTCCAAAAATAAGAATCTTCTTAAGTTCCTTCTTTCCACCATTAATTCCTATTGTTTCTATAATTTTATCTACTTTTACCTTATTCAAATATTCTTCCCCAAAGTTCAAATTTTTTTCGAAGCAATAAGGGCATTTCATATTGCATTTGCTTGTTACATAGATTGTATGAGACGGTACATCTTTCTGTGGAATTCCAAATAACTTGAATGCATATTGAAAAATCTTCTCGTCTTCTTCATCTATGTTTACTAGAAATCGCTTATTTAACAAAGTGTCTAACAATCTACGATCCAATTTTTCAAATTCTTCGGACTTCCACACTTCACTATTACTACCTTTTATCATTTCATATTGAAATGTAATTAAATTTAATAAAACAATTTCTTTTTCGTCTACTATAACTTCAAATGTATATTTGCTCTTAATCATATTACCTTCCCATTCGTAAAGTCATTTTTTCAATTGTTGTATAAATGCCAGTTAATTAGATATATCAGATAAAATGGGATATTCGACATTTAATCGAATATCCCTTCGTTTAGAAATTAGCACTGTCTACCATATCTGCAATGTGCTGTCACTTTCTGAAACTTTTTGAGTTCCTCTGCTGATAAATCAAGCCATGATTTAATCATACTATCCCTCCTTTCTCTCAACTAGCATTTTTATTTTAAGCCTCTCAGCCTAAAATCATTATTTATCCGAAAGCCACTGTACTATATCATCAACTAATAAATCACGGTTTAAAAACTCATCTGGGAACTCCACACCAAATTTCTGTTCAAGTTTAACAATAAAAGAAACCATTTCCAATGAAGATAAGCCTATCTCACCACCATACAAACGAGTATTTCCTTGGATATTCTTTCCTAAAATATCTGAATTTTCTTCAATTAGGCTCTTAACTTCTATAAATATTTTCTCTTTCATATTATTCTCCATTCTCCACCTTTAGGTTGGCGGAATAGCAAAAAATGATTTTCACTTTCATATTTTCATGTTACTATTCTCTGGAGCAGTTCCTCCAGCCTTGACACGTATACATTCATGTCATTTAGCAAATTTTCTAATTCGATTCTCGCTGCTTCCGGTGCTTCTTTATTCCAACGCCTCTCAGTTTCGTATTTCTCCAGATTTGATTCACACCTTCTACCCAGAGCTTTACGATATCCTTCGGTAGCAGTGCTGCCTTCGGCACCATTCTGCCGCTGACTACTTTTAGATTTCCGTGTACGTTTTTATAATCTGAAAAGTACTTGCAATCCGGTTCTTGATCCTCGAGATCTCTTCCTGCGTCTGGAAGCGCAGGCGAGAAAGGATTCTGATTTCAGCGTAAATACTGCTCGGTATATATGGATACGAAAAATATCCTTCATTCACCAGTACAGCAATTGTTTTAATATCTTTTCGATCATTCTCGTTAGGATTATTATCCTCCATTTCCTTCGAATTCTTAACATGATGGGGATTCACATATACTGGCCTAATTCCGTTGTTCTGCAGGAATTTCCTTAATACAAACCGTAGGCTAAGCACACAACACCTTACCTAAAGGCAGGTTTCTGCATGCTTGTCCCTGAACCATATGTGCCCCTTTCAATGTATACAACTCTCCATTTATGTTAATTTAAACTCTACTTTATATCTTGCGAAAATGCATCCGTATTGTTGAACTTCATACTTTTCTCATATAATTCCTCTACTTTCTTATATATTATATTTGTACTACATATATTTAGTACTATCTTTAAAACAAAAATATCATACTTATTGATATAATGCAACCATTTTTTTGTATAATACTATTCAATTTTTTCATTAATGATTTGTTGCTTTTATACAAAATCACCAACATTCAAAAAATTATAAATATAAATCGTTGACAGTCCTATATTGTAGTAGTACAATAAAACAAAATATCAATCAAGAATAAAAAAATAATTCGCAAAAATATGTAGGAAGGAATTTTATTATGTCACAGTATTACGGCTTATCTGAAATAGAATTTCTTATTATGGAAATGATTTGGAATCATCAAAAACCTCTTTATTTTAATGAAATCATGAATCATTTTTCAAATAAAGCATGGAAAAAACAGACTCTTCATACCCATTTAACACGTCTGGTTAACAAAGGAGTATTATCCTATACCAAAGACGGAAAGATTAAGATGTATTATCCAGCTTTAACAAAAGAAGAATATGTCCATCAATGGACCAGAAACTTTATGAATAACTCTTTTGATGGTTCCCTCAGCAAATTTATGTCCGCGTTCGTTGGAAATCACAAAGAATTGTCTCAAAGAGATTTGGAAGAACTTAAGCGTTTTTTAGAGGAGTAATATGTTAAACTTTATTTTTTTCATGAATTTGCCTGGCACTATTTTTTTTCTATTTCACACTTGTCTCATTCCGTTAGAAAAAAAAGTGCTGCCGCCTCATTTAAGAGTTATGATCGTAAGACTGAATCTGCTGCTATTTTTGTTTCCCTTTCCTCTTCTTGCAAACTACATCAGGAATTTACTTTCAATCTTGCATATCACAATTCCTTTGAATACAGATTATAATAAATCTATTACTTTGCTTTCTGATAAAGAGATTATTTTTCCTAAAATAAGTATATTCGTAATAATTATACTGGGAATATGGTGTATCGGAATATTCAGTAAACTATTGAAAACTTACTTTATTGATGCAAAAAAATTCAAAAACTTTTGCGCAGCTCGAATCGTTACGGACTCTTCTGCTGCTAAGAAAGTACAAAAAAGACAAATTGAAATATTGCGAAAAAATTTTACCCTTTCCAAAAATATTCAAATAATTACAGTAGATGGATTAATATCGCCTTACGTAACAGGTATATTACATCCCAAACTTTATGTTCCTGTCAGCACAAAATTTTCTCCCCAGATGAATACTTTAATCCTTCGGCATGAACTTGCACATATAAAGCATCATGATTTATTGTATCAACGATTATCTCTTATTACAACGATATTGTACTGGTATAATCCCATCTTATATTTTCTTTTCCAAAGGATTTCGAATTATGATGAACTTTCTGCAGATGAAACTGCACTATTATACTCATCCTTGAAAGAACGCCGAGACTACGGTCTCTGTATTTTGGAGATGTTGTCTACATCATGCAAGACAGGTACAGTCTCTTTGCAAAAAAGTTATGCATCTAAAAAAATTTTTTATAAAGAAAGGATTGAACTCATGAAAAGTATTGTACCCAAAGGAAAAAAAGGAATTTTACTTGCCGCATTTACTGCTTCTGTGATATTTGCAGTATCTTTATTACCAATTCTTGTATATGCTGCGCCTGCTACTATTACAGATCAAAAGAGCAGTTTATCAGATGATTCTGGTGAATGGTTGTCATTCAATTATGATGAACCAAATCCAGAAGAAATCCATTTTTCTGAATATGATACCTATTTTATTGACGTTTATGGCAACAAATATCCTGTTGTTTCAGAAACCCCATACACTTTGTGTAAACACAATTATGTATCCGGTACAATTTCCAAACATTATCCTGACGGCAAAGGGGGATGTACTGTAAAAAAATTTGAAGCTAAAAGATGCAAATATTGTGCATCCATTCTTACCGGAGATTTAATTGAAACTCGCATTTACCCAAAATGCTCACACTAATATTTGTTGATTATTAGGAAACAGCCCACTCGCAAACCTGTATGATGGAAACAGATTTACATGATATAGAAAAAATACAGAGGAGGCAGCACTTTTGCTGCCTCCTCCAATTATAATCGAATAACACACGAACATTAAAAAACCTTTTTCCTCAGATAATGATCATGGCATCGCCGAAGGAAAAAAATCTGTACCGTTCCCTTACAGCCTCTTCATATGCCTTCATGATCTGTTCTTTTCCTGCCAGTGCAGATACCAGCATAAGAAGCGTAGACTCCGGCAGATGGAAATTGGTGATCAATCCGTCGATCATGCGGAAATGGTATCCGGGATAGATAAAGATTTCCGTCCAGCCGCTTCCCGGGCGAAGAATGCCATCCTCTCCTGCTGCAGACTCCAGGGTTCTGCAGCTTGTGGTTCCCACGGAAATAACCCTGCCTCCGTTCTTCTTTGTATCATTGATCAGCTTGGCCTGGTCTTCCTCCACGATATAGAATTCGGAATGCATATGGTGATTTTCCACATCATCCACCTTCACGGGACGGAAGGTTCCAAGTCCCACATGAAGGGTTACATGGGCGATTCGGACGCCCTTTTCTTCTACCTTCTTAAGAAGCTCTTTTGTAAAATGAAGTCCTGCCGTGGGCGCGGCAGCAGAACCTTCATGCTTTGCATAAACGGTCTGATAGCGGTTCTTATCCTGAAGCTTATGGGTAATATAGGGCGGCAGGGGCATTTCCCCAAGCTGATCCAGGATTTCTTCAAAAATTCCTTCATAATGGAACTGAATCAGACGGTTTCCCTCTTCTACCACATCCAGGATCTCTCCTGTTAAAATTCCGTTTCCAAATTGGATCCTGGCGCCTGGCCGGGCCTTTTTCCCCGGTTTTACAAGGCATTCCCAGATGTCGTTCTCTTTTCTTTTCAAAAGCAGAATTTCAATGACTGCACCTGTATCCTCTTTATGCCCGTACAGACGTGCCGGAATTACCTTGGTATCATTGATCACAAGGCAGTCTCCTTCTTTCAGATAATCCAGAATATCCGTAAAATGACGATGCTCCAGGCTTCCGTCTGTGAGGGAAAGATGCATCAGCCTGGAAGAGCTTCGGTCCTCCAGAGGATCCTGTGCGATCAGCTCCTGGGGAAGCTCATAATAAAAATCTGCAGTTCTCATATCAAAACTCCTTTATTCCTCCTGCGGTTCCTTCCGGGTACCGCCTTCCTGCTTAAGTTGCTCTGCCGGGTCAGACGTCTCTTTCCATTCCTTTCTCCACTTTCGAACCGCATTCCATTCTTTGTTGGTCAGGTCTGCCTTTTTAAGCAGATCCGGCCGCCATTTTGCAGTTCGGAAAACAGACTGTTCCCGTCTCCACTTTTCAATATTGGCATGGTGTCCGGACAAAAGCACCTCCGGTACCTTTTTGCCATGCCACTCCTCCGGGCGGCTGTATTGGGGATATTCCAGAAGACTTCCTGCAAAAGACTCCGTTTCACCGGACTCCTGATTGTTCAGTACCCCGGGAACCATCCTGGAAATGGAGTCCATCATCACCATGGCCGGAAGCTCTCCCCCTGTCAAGACATAGTCGCCGATGGACACCTGATCCGTTACGATTTCTTCCAAAACTCTCTCATCAATTCCTTCATAATGCCCGCAGAGAAACACAAGATCCTCTTCCTTTGCCAGCTCTTTTGCCATATCCTGATGAAACACCTGCCCTGCAGGTGTCAGGAATACCACCCTGGGTTTCCTGCCGATCCGCTCAGCAATAGAGCGATAGGCAAGATATACCGGTTCTGCCTGCATCAGCATTCCGGCTCCGCCTCCATAGGGATAATCGTCCACCTTCTGGTGCTTATTAAAGGCAAAATCACGAATATTCACTGCTTCTATAGAAAGCAGCCCTTTGGCAATGGCACGGCCTGTAATACTGGTATTCATCCCCTGCAGGATCATCTCCGGAAATAAGGTCAATACATGAAAATTCATTTATAAAAGCCCCTTCATCAAATGTACAGTCATGCGGTTTTCTTCAATACTTACTTCCTTAATGCAGTCCGCAATCGCAGGAAGCAGCACTTCGCTGCCGTCTGTACGTGTCACCACATACACATCATTGGCTCCGGTCTCCATAACATCCTTCAGCGTGCCAAAGGGGCTTCCGTCCTCCAAAAGCACTTCCATTCCCAAAAGGTCTGCAATATAGTATTCATCTTCTCCCAGCTCCTGTCCTTCCTCTCTGGGAATCCACAGGTCGCGGCCTTTATACAATTCTATGTCATTGATATTATCGATTCCTTCAAATTTCAGAATGGCAAGATTTTTATAAAATTTCACATTCTGAATGGTAAGCCTGCGAAGCTCTTTCCCTGTATCCAGAAGTACATATTCCAGATCCAGAAAGCGCTGCGCATCATCTGTCGTGGGATATACCTTTACCTCACCGCGCACCCCATGGGTGGTGGTGATCACTCCAACTTTCAATAAATCTTCCATTCGTTTCTCTCCCTGATTCCAAAGAAAAGGGAGCCATGGCAACCACAGCTCCTGATCATTCCTTTCATTGCAGAATATCTACAACCACTTTTTTGCTGCTCTTTGAAGAAGCTGCTTTTACAACAGTACGGATAGCCTTGGCGATCCTGCCCTGGCGTCCGATCACCTTGCCCATATCGGAAGGGCCGACCTTCAGTTCAATGACAATGGCATCTTCCTTTTCTGTTTCCGTAACAACCACTTCATCCGGATTCTCTACAAGAGATTTTGCAATTACTTCTACTAAATCCTTCATTACATACCTCCCTGCTTCGCCCTGACGGACATACAGAAATACCTTCTGAGGTATTTCGATTATTTTTCGATTCCGGCTTCTTTGAAGATTCTTGCAACAACATCTGTAGGCTGAGCACCTGCAGCAAGCCATTTCTTAGCTGCTTCTTCATCTACCTTGCATGCGCTTGGCTCTACGTTCGGATCATAGGTTCCAATCTCCTCGATGCATTTTCCGTCACGTTTGGAACGGGAATCTGCTACGATAATTCTATAAAAAGGTGCTTTCTTCTGTCCCATTCTTCTCAATCTGATTTTAACTGCCATTTTTTGTTTTCCTCCATTTATTATGTTTTCTTTTAGTATAGTTTTATTTAAAAAGGAAGCTTGAAGCCGCCTCTTTTTCCCATTTTGCCTCCGCCCATCATGCCGGGCATCTGTTTCATCATCTTCTTGCTCTGCTCAAACTGTTTCACAAGACGGTTGACCTCCGCGATCTCCACACCTGCTCCTTTGGCAATGCGGTTCTTGCGGGATACATTCAGAATTGACGGATTGCTGCGCTCCTGCTGTGTCATGGAAAGGATGATGGCCTTTGTGCGATCCATGGCTTTCTCATCGATCATGCCCTCAAGGTCCTTCACCTTGCTGCCGATTCCGGGAAGCATATTGAGGATACTTCCGATGCCGCCCATCTTATTCATCTGTTCCATGCTGGTAAGATAGTCGTTGAAGTCAAAATCCATCTTCTTCAGCTTCTTCTGCATTTCCTGGGCCTGTTCCTGGTCAACGGATGCTTCCACCTTTTCAATAAGGCTCATCACATCCCCCATGCCAAGGATCCTGGAAGCCATACGATCCGGATAAAACTGCTCCAGATCCGAAAGCTTCTCTCCCATACCTACATACAGGATCGGCTTGCCTGTCACTGCTTTAATGGAAAGTGCCGCACCGCCTCTGGTGTCACCGTCCATCTTCGTAAGGATCACGCCGTCTATTCCCACCTTCTCCGTAAAGGTCTTGGCTACATTCACCGCATCCTGTCCGGTCATGGCGTCAACCACCAGCAAAGTGGCATCCACATTCACATTGGCCTTAATATCTGCAAGTTCCTGCATCATATTCTCATCAATATGCAGACGTCCTGCAGTATCGATCATCACTACATTCTGCTGATGGGATCTGGCATGTTCCATTGCCGCTTTTGCAATATCCACAGGGCGCTGTTTATCCCCCATGGAAAATACCTCCACACCCTGCTTCTCACCGTTTATCTGCAGCTGTGTAATGGCTGCCGGGCGATATACGTCACAGGCTACCAGCAGAGGACGTTTTCCCTTGGATTTCAGCTGTCCTGCAAGCTTTGCCGCAGTTGTGGTCTTACCTGCACCCTGAAGGCCTGCCATCATCAGTACGGTAATCTCATTCCCCGGCTTTATGGGAAGTTCTGTTGTTTCGCTTCCCATCAGGTTTACCAGCTCATCATTTACGATCTTAATGACCATCTGGCCCGGATTCAGTCCGTTCATCACGTCCTGTCCCACTGCACGCTCCTGAACAGATTTGGTGAACTGCTTCACCACCTTAAAATTTACATCTGCTTCCAGAAGAGCCATCTTGACTTCCTTCAGAGCGATCTTTACATCCTCCTCAGTAAGGCGTCCCTTGCTTCTCAGCTTCTTGAATACATTCTGCAGTTTATCTGTTAAGCTTTCAAATGCCATGAATTATAACTCCTCTAAAATCTCTTCGGAAATCCTTGTGATCTCCCTGTCCTCGTATTGTCCTGCCAGGTCGTGGATCTTCTGCACCTGGCGGCGGATGTTCAGGAATTTCTCTACCAGATGAAGCTTCTCCTCATAGTCCTCCAGGATGTGATTGCACCGCTTGATCATGTCGTGCACACCCTGTCGGCTGATTTCCAAATCTTCTGCTACCTCACTTAAGGAATAATCCTCCAGTACCACGCTGGAATAAACCTGGCGCTGCCGTTCTGTCAGCAGTTCTCCGTAAAAATCGTATAATAATGCCTGCCTTACAAATTTCTCCATCTGATATCACCTTGGGTATCATAACTCATTTTGGTTTTGGTGTCAAGTATTTTTTCTTTACAGACTATTTTACTTAAAAAGGTGCTCTTTGATTTCTTCATCCTCATAGTCAAATACGCAGCGCTCGTACGCATTGATCACATGGGTATCCAGATATTTATCATAGCGCTTCTGGTTTCTGCTGTAGGACATATGCACGTGGCCGTGCAGAAAAAATCTTGGCTTATATTTTTCCATCAGCTCCAGAAAGACTTTAAAGCCCTGATGAGGAAGATCTCTTGCGTCATTCAGCTGATAGGCAGGTGCATGGGTCACAAGAATATCAAATCCGCGGTGGCGCAGAAGCTGAAACCACAGCTTGCGCACTCTTTTTCTCATATCCCGCTCTGTATACTGATGGGCTCCTCCGGTATAAAGCATGGATCCCCCAAGGCCCAGGATGCGGATTCCCTCATGAACATAGATCTTGTCCTCAATATCAATGCAGCCTTCCGGCGGAATACGCTCATATTTCCCGTCATGATTTCCATGAACATATAATACAGGTGCCGTAGAAAAAGTAGTTAAAAATGACAGATAATGGGGGTTCAGGTCTCCGCAGGAAATGATCAGGTCAATTCCCTCCAGTTTGCTTTTTTCATAAAAATCCCATAAATATTTTGATTCTTCATCCGCAATCGCAAGTATTCTCATTTATTTGTAAATCCTTCCTGCAGGATCCCGTCTTTTTTCAATTCTCTTCCGTGTTGTATAAAAATCCTGCATATCTTTCTTCCTGCTTAAACCAACGGCTTATTTTCAATTCCCTGCTGTGCGGTTACAGGCTTTGCTTCCTCCTGAAGTTCTCCCATTTTGGGAATATCTCCGATAATATTCTCGGCAAGCCAGTCCATGGTCACGATTTCCTCCGGTGTCAGGCTGCTGTTCGGATCATTTAAAATAACGCCGTTCTGGGAGTACAGAATACCGGAGAAGGGGTTGAACTCTCCGGAAAGGATCGTTCCTTTTAGTAATTCTACAAGGCGCTTTGTCCCTATTGGAAGATTCTGGGAACAGATCACATCGATTACCCCTGCGGACATCCCCCACCAGTAATTAATGGCTTTTTTGGATGCCGTATTATCGTCATATTTCCAGGTTCCGTCCATGATCGTACGGATCAGGCGCTCATAAAATTTTCCCCAGTGCCACAGCGGCATCGCAAGGCTTCTGGGATAGTCTCCCTCCAGACTGTACAGCCCGAAAAATCTGGATGCTTCCTCCGGAATCACCATATCCTTTCCGGAAACAATGGAAACATTGTTTTTGCGGAAGTTCTCCATGCTGTCTGTGTCTTTTTTTGTAGACCACTCCAGATAAACCTCAGCCCTTGGATTGATCATCTTTGCTCCCATGGCAAAGGCATTGATATTTGCAATGCTTCCCTGAAGGGGATAATCCGCCAGATAGCCCAGGCGATCGTTCTCTGTCATGGCTCCCGCAATGGCACCCATCAAAAATTTCGCCTCATGCATTCGCGCATAATAATTGCGGACATACCGGTGGGAAGTATTTAAGGAACAATTGAGGATCTTTACATTCGGATTCTCAATGGCAGCCTTTACGCTGGCCTTTACGAAAGTAGGCGTGGTGGTAAAAATAATGTTGCAGCCTTCCCCAATGGCATCTGCGATGGCCTTCTCAATGGAATCCTGGTTGATATTTTCATAATAAATTGTGTTTACCTCGTCAGGGAAGGTTTCCTCCAGATGGAGACGTCCCAGTTCATGTCCGTAAGTCCATGCGGAGGAAGTTGTGGTCTTCTCGTAAATAAATCCGATTTTCAGTTTGGGGGAGCTTAAAGGAAGGAGTCTGTTTAACAGAGGTGCCTTTTCCTCTGAGGGATCCATTTTTAACTCAATTGTTTCATCCTCTTCGCGAAGGCAGAATTCCTCCCAGCTCTTTGTAACCAGTTCTTTCATCTCATTTCTCGTTTTATCTACAAGAGACTGATAATTATAAATTCCTATAAATGCCAGGAAGGCATCTCCTGTAGTGATGCTCAGCTTCTTTCCGCCTTTTGCCTCAAATTCTGCGGAAAAACGGCTGTAGATGGAGCTGAAATTCAGCTTATCTTCATCTGTCCACTTTTCTCCCTGCTCTTTTCCCACTGCCTCCTGGAGCTTGGCAAAGCTGCCAAGTTTGGAAAATTCAATATAATTGATTCCAGACAGATCATAAAAATCCACAAATTCATAGTAAATTTTGTTTTCTTTTTCATTTGTCCTGGGAGGAAGGATCCTTGTTACTATTCCCGGAATGGAAACAGCCTCAAAGTATTTTAATACGCTGACCCGTTTGTTTCCTTCCTCCACATAAAATTTATTCATATATTCATAAGCCTTAATGGGTTCCCGGATTCCTTCATTCTCATGGCTGCTGCAAAGGCTTACCCATTTAGCCGCAAATTCCGAATGTTCCCGGATCACAGGCATGAAATTTGCTGCAAAAGCACTGCTTCTTCCGCCGGTCTTTGTTCCCACGATCTGATCCATAGGAATCTGTACCAGGCCAAGGGGAATTTCCGAATAGCTCCCCCTAGGAGGAAGTATCTCATCCAGGATCTCCAGAGTCGGTTTCTCCCCCCTCATCAGACGGGCCTGATACTCTTTTTTTCCTGCTTTATATGCTTTGGCGTAATCTTCTCTTGAAATCATACAATATCCTCCTTTTTTTAATACCATTCATCTCCATAAACAGCTCCCATAATAAACCAGCCCTTCCGGAAAATCAAGCATTAAATCTATTTGAGCACATTTTTAACAAACTGTTCACAAAACTTACATTTCACGGGGTGGGGAAGGGTTTGCAAGGCGGGGAAGGACACCTGTCTGTGTGAACTGCGGTTTCAGAGCACAAGAAACAGTAAGTTTCCTGTACCTCACGTGAAATGTAAGTTCACAATTCTCTTGCGAAATTTCTGCTTTTCCTGTATTATTGGGGTATGATGTGCTCACAGAGTACGTTAAGATAACAAGGAGGATTCTTCTATGGAAAAAGCAAAAGTGTACTACACCAGCATGCGCACAGACTTTAACAGCGGGGGACTTTTAGAGAAGCTTACACGTCTTATCAAAAAAGCCGGAATCGGAACTATCGACTTTGACGGCAAATATACTGCGATTAAGATTCATTTCGGAGAGCCCGGAAATCTGGCGTTTCTCCGCCCCAATTATGCAAAAGCTGTAGCGGATGTGGTAAAAGAGCTGGGAGGGAAACCATTTCTTACAGACTGCAACACCCTTTATGTAGGCGGCCGCAAAAATGCCCTGGATCATCTGGAAAGTGCCTATACCAACGGATTTTCTCCGTTCTCTACAGGCTGCCACATTCTCATTGCAGACGGTCTTAAGGGTACGGATGAGGAATATGTTCCGGTAAAAGGCGGCGAATATGTAAAAGAAGCGAAGATCGGCCGTGCTGTCATGGATGCGGATATCTTTATATCCCTCACCCATTTTAAGGGCCATGAAGCAACAGGATTCGGCGGTACCCTGAAAAATATCGGCATGGGCTGCGGCTCCCGTGCAGGCAAGATGGAAATGCACAGCGCAGGGAAGCCCCATGTGGATCAGGATCTTTGCATCGGATGTCATCGCTGCGAAAAGATCTGCGCACATCAGGCCCCTGTTTTTACAGACAACAAGGCTTTCATTGATCACGACAAATGCGTAGGCTGCGGCAGATGTATCGGTGTCTGTCCAAAAGATGCGGTTCTTCCTGCATCGGATGAATCAAACGATGTACTGAACTGCAAGATTGCAGAGTATTCCAAGGCCGTAGTTGACGAACGTCCGCAGTTCCATATCAGTCTGGTAATCGACGTTTCCCCTTATTGCGACTGCCATGCAGAAAACGACGCTTCCATCGTACCGGATGTAGGTTTCTTTGCCTCCTTCGACCCGGTTGCCCTGGATGTTGCCTGTGCTGATGCGGTAAACAGACAGCCTGTCATTGCCAATACCGTTCTGGCAGAAGCAGACCACGAAGGACATGACCATTTCGGAGCAGTTTTCCCCTCAACGAACTGGAGATCCTGCATTGAACATGCCAAGAAGATCGGTCTTGGAACTGATGAATATGAACTGATCGTCGTAAAATAAAAATACAGCCGGCTCTCCTCCTTAGGGGAAAGCTGGCTGGCTTTTTATAAGCTTGCGCGGATCACTCTCGGTCTGCATCCGGCATCTTCCAGAGCCTTTACGATCTGGTTTTTATGGTCTGTTCCGTATGCCTCCATTGTAATTTTCAATTCCACTGCAGCATTACGGTTGGTGCTGACAAACTGGTTATGGTCAAGCTTGATTACATTTCCCTGATTCTCTGCAATAATGGTGGCAACCCGTACAAGCTCCCCTGCCTTATCCGGAATCAAAACGGAAACCGTAAAGATTCTGTCTCTCTGAATCAATCCATGCTGTACTACAGAGGACATGGTAATCACATCCATATTTCCGCCGCTTAAAATAGCAACCACCTTTTTATTTTTGAATTCCAGATGGCGAAGGGCAGCAACTGTCAGAAGTCCGGAATTTTCCACGATCATCTTATGATTCTCCACCATATCCAGGAATGCCACGATCAGCTCATCGTCCTCAATGGTGATCACATCATCCAGATTTTCCTGAAGATAAGGGAAAATACGCTCTCCCGGAGTCTGAACGGCAGTACCGTCTGCAATGGTGTTGATATTCTGCAGGGTTACCACCTCGCCCTTATTCAGAGAAGCTTTCAGACAGGCGGCTCCTGCAGGTTCCACGCCAATCACCTTTATATGAGGATTCAAAAGCTTGGCAAGGGTTGACACCCCTGTTGCCAAACCGCCTCCCCCCACCGGCACCAGAATATAATCAACCAGCGGCAGCTCCTGTACGATCTCCATAGCAATGGTTCCCTGTCCGGTTGCCACTGCCGGATCATCAAAAGGATGGATAAAGGTGTAGCCCTCTTTTTCCGCAAGCTCCAAAGCATAGGCACAGGCTTCGTCATAAACATCCCCCTTTAAAATCACTTCCGCTCCATAGCTCTTGGTTCTTTCTACTTTAATGAGGGGCGTGGTAGTCGGCATAACGATCACTGCCTTAACTCCGAATTTATGTGCCGCATAAGCAACACCCTGGGCGTGGTTTCCTGCCGATGCAGCAATGAGCCCCTTTTCCCGTTCTTCCTCTGTAAGGGTACTGATTTTATAATAAGCTCCCCTCACCTTATAAGCACCTGTGCGCTGCATATTTTCCGGCTTAAAAAACACCTTATTTCCTGTAAGATCTGTAAAGTAGCTGCTCTTAATAAGCTTCGTTTCCTGGGTAACTTTTTTTACAATCTCTGATGCCTCTTCAAAACTCTCTAATGTGAGCATAATCATCCTCCTGGCTCTTTCCTGTTCTTTTCACTTTCGTCACTGTTCACTGCTCCTGTGTAGGATTAAAAAGCGCATCCACAAATGCATCCGCATCAAATTTCTGAAGATCATCAATGCTTTCGCCCACACCGATATATTTTACCGGAATATCCAGTTCCGATTGGATTGCCACTGCAATTCCGCCCTTCGCCGTGCCGTCCAGTTTTGTCAGGATAATCCCGGTTACATTGGCAACCTCTGCAAATTGCCTTGCCTGTGCAAGGGCATTTTGACCCGTGGTTCCATCCAGAACAACCAGAGTCTCTAAATAGGCCTCCGGATATTCCCGCTCCAGGATCCGATAAATCTTGCGCAGTTCTTCCATAAGATTCTTTTTATTATGAAGGCGCCCTGCAGTATCACAGAGCAGAACATCTGCATTCCGCGCTTTTGCAGCAGCAACTGCATCATACACCACAGAAGCAGGATCTGCGCCGGACTGTCCGCCAATGATATCCACACCTGCACGGTTCGCCCATTGGGTAAGCTGCTCCCCTGCCGCAGCCCGGAAGGTATCCGCTGCCGCCAAAACCACCTTTTTCCCCTGATCCTTTAATTTGCCTGCAAGCTTTCCTACAGAGGTCGTCTTGCCTACGCCGTTCACGCCAATCACCAGCACCACAGATTTACGATTTTCAAATTCGTACTCCGTACTGTCCACTTTCATCTGTTCCTTGATACTGTTGATCAGAAGCTCCTTGCACTCCTTTGGATCACGGATATGTTTTTCTGACACCTGCTCTTTCAGATGATCCAATATGGAAGATGTGGCATTGATCCCAATATCTCCCATGATCAGAATTTCTTCCAGTTCCTCATAAAAATCGTCGTCAATGCTGGAATAACCGCTGAAAATAGAATCAAATCCAGCCACGATATTATCTCTTGTCTTAGTAAGCCCGCTTACCAGACGTTTAAAAAACCCTTTTTTCTCCTCTGCCATATGCGTCCTCCTACTTGGTAAGCTGATTTTCCACCAGGTCTACAGACACTAAAGTGGAAACGCCCTTTTCCTGCATGGTAATGCCATAGAGCCTGTCTGCGGCATTCATCGTACCACGCCTATGTGTAATTATAATAAACTGTGTATTCTCCGTCAACTTCTGTAAATATGTGGCAAAGCGCCCTACATTGGAGTCATCCAGAGCAGCCTCGATCTCGTCCAGAAGACAGAATGGAGACGGCTTCAGATTCTGAATGGCAAACAAAAGGGCAATTGCCGTCAAAGCTTTTTCTCCGCCGGAAAGCTGCATCATATTCTGCAGCTTCTTTCCGGGAGGCTGCGAAATGATCTTAATGCCTGCTTCCAGAATATCTTCATCCTCCGCAAGCTCCAGAGTCCCTTTTCCGCCCCCGAAGAGTTCTTTAAATGCTTTGTCAAATTCTCTCTGGATGTCTTTGAATTTCTCCGTAAACTGGCGTCTCATGCCTTCATCCAGTTCCCGGATAATCCCTTCCAGTGTTTCTTCTGCTTTTACCAGGTCATTATACTGGCCGGATAAGAACGTATGACGTTCCAGAAGATTCTTGTAATCCTCAATGGCATTTACATTGACTGTGCCGAGCTTGCGGATCTCATCCTTGATCACTCCGATTTCTTTCTTCATGGCCTGGCGGTCATTCATTTCTTCGTTACGGTATGCAAGGGCACTGTTGGGGGTAATCTCATATTCCTCCCACAGGTAATTGATCTGTGCTTCTCTTTGATCCTCCAGCTTTTCAATCTGGCTTTTCAAACGGAAGCACTCCTTATCCAAAAGGCTGATGTGCCCGGAAAGCTCATCCCGCTTCTCAAAGAAAACTTTATGTTTTCCATTGCGCTCTTCCTTCTGTGTCTGCCACTGTTCCAACTGTGCGTTGTTCTTTTCCTGCTGTTCCATGCACTGGGAAATTGCAGATTTCAGATCACGAATGGCCCGCTCCTTCTTCTCTATCTCCTCACTTCCCTCAAGGAGCATCTTTTGAATACTCTCCTTCTCCTCTTCCAGAGATTTCATTTCGGAAATCAGGCGGTCCAGGTTTTCCTGTCCAAAATCTGACTTTTGTTCCATCGCTGCCGCTTCCAGACGGATTGCTTCCAGTTCCTTCTGCTTGGCTGCCTCTTCGTTATGCAGTTCGTCCAATTCTTCCTGCTTGGCTGCAATAAACGCTTTTAATTCCTCCTCGTCCTTCTGGGACGCTTCCAGTTCTCTGGCAATATGGCTGTTGTCTTCCTGAATCTCATCCACCTGATGCTTCAGTTCCGCTCTGTCTCTCTGAATCTGGGCGTAGCTGTTTTGGATGTCCTGTTCTTTTTCCTGAAACTGTTCCATATTCAGCTTTGCAGTGTTCTGTGCCACATACTGCCCGCGCAGCTTTTCCTGAAAATCGGCAATGGTATCTCTGATCACATTTCGTTTGCTTCTGTTTTCATCAATGGATTTCTGCATTGCATCCATGTCTTTTTTTAAGGATCTGACACTGAACTCCAGTTCCTCGATCTCACGGCGTCTTCCAAGAAGATTGCTGTTATTCTTAAATGCACCGCCGGTCATAGATCCGCCCGGGCTTAAGGATTCTCCCTCCACCGTCACCATGCGGAGGCTGTGCCGGTATTTTCTTGCAATGGCAATGGCATGATCAATATGATCCACCACCAAAACCCTGCCAAGGAGGTATTTCACAAGCCCCGCATACTCCGGTTCCGTTGTGACAAGCTCACTGGCCACACCAATGACCCCCGGCTCCCTTAAGGCATCCTTTTGCTGAAAATCGCCTCTGGCACTCACGCTGTTCAGAGGAAGAAAGGTTGCACGCCCGAACCGGTTCTTCTTTAAAAATTCGATCATCTGCTTTGCAGTCTGTTCATTATCTGTAACAATATTCTGGATGCTTCCCCCAAGGGCTGTTTCTATGGCAATTTCATAATCCTTATTTACCTGGATCAGATCTGCCACAACACCCCGGATTCCCGGATGCCGCTCCTTCTGTTCCATCACTCTGCGGATACTGTTCCCGTATCCGTCATAGCGCTCTGTAATATTTTTTAAAGATTCCAGGCGGGATTCCTCTCTATGGTAAGCGGTCTGCCCGATTTCCATCTGACTGTTCTGCTTTTTCAGTTCTGCCTGAAGCTTCTGCACCTCGCCATCCAGACGGATACATTCGTCATTCATGGACTGAATGGAAAAACTGATGCTGTCATATTCAGCTTTTGCCCTGGCCTTCGCTGATTTCAGCTCCTCCTCCTCGCTCTTTAAGTGAAGGATTCTCTGGCTGATCTCTGCCTTTCGAATTCCCATCTGCTCCATCATAGCATCAAAACGCTGGGCTTTTCCTTTGGTGGTAGCACGGCTGTTTAAAATCTCAATAATTTCGTTTTTGCCGCTCTCCACAGAGCCGGTACACTCCTCCACTCCCGCCAGGATGGTATCTAAGTGTTCCTCTTCCGTATGCAGCCGCTTACGGATTTCTTTCAGGGAAGCGCGAAGACCGGATCTTTCCTGTTCCAGTTCTTCCTTGGACCTTGCCCGCTTTTCCAGATCCTCCAGAATGGCACTCATACGGTTTCTGTAATGCTGGTCACTTTGCTGCCCGGAAGAAATCTGTTCTTCCAGCACATTGATCTGTCCTTCGTACTGTTGGGTTTTTAGCGCATTGTTCTGTGACTCCTCCCGCAGAGTATCGATCTTTGCGGTTAATTCCTCCAATTCCACTTCCAGCTTTTCATATTCTTCTTTTGTTTTCTCAAAAGCATCCTGATTTTTCTTAAGTTCTTCCTGAGAGTTTTCGTTTTTCTCCTCCAGTTCCTTAAGAATCTTCCCTGTATATTCATGTTCTGTCAAAAACAGATTCACATCCAGTTCCCGCAGGACATCCCTTTTGGCCAGAAAGATTTTCGCAGCTTCTGACTGCTTTTCCAGAGGGCCAAGCTGTTTTGTCAGTTCACTTAAGATATCTGTTACACGTACCAGATTCTGGCGTTCTTCCTCCAGTTTTTTAATGGTCGTATTTTTTCTGCGCTTAAACTTCACAATTCCTGCTGCTTCATCAAAAAGCTCACGTCTCTCTTCCGGCTTTCCGCTTAAGATCTTATCGATCTGTCCCTGGCCGATAATGGAATATCCCTCTTTTCCGATACCGGTATCGTAAAACATCTCATTAATGTCCTTAAGACGGCAGGCACTGCCGTTGATCAGATATTCACTTTCGCCGGAGCGGTATAATCGCCTGGTAACAGTTACTTCATTATAATCAACCGGAAGCTTATGGTCGCAATTATCCAGTGTGATCGCCACAGAAGCAAAGCTTAAAGGTTTTCTGGTTTCTGTTCCGGAGAATATTACGTCCTGCATATTTCCTCCGCGGAGCTGCTTGGCACTCTGTTCTCCAAGCACCCAGCGCACAGCATCCCCTACGTTGCTCTTCCCGCTTCCGTTCGGCCCCACAATACCGGTGATTCCATTATGAAATTCAAAATTGATCTTCTGTGCAAAAGACTTGAATCCATACACTTCAATATTTTTCAGATACATAGTTCACCTGCTACTTCTTCATCTTGCGGATTGCCTGATAAGCAGCCGCCTGCTCTGCCGCTTTTTTGGTATGGCCTGTCCCGATTCCCATCTTTTCTCCGTGAATGGAAACGCATACGGTAAAGCTCTTGTTATGGTCAGGTCCCTCCTCTTTCAACAGGATATATTCCACGGACATCTGCCTGCCGCTCTCCTGAACGATCTCCTGTAAGATGGTCTTGCTATCATAAAAGAGCTGCTTATGCTCTATATCATTCAGAATGAAGTTCAGTACAAACTCCTTTGCATTAGCAAAACCACCGTCAAGATAAATGGCACCCAGAAGGGCCTCTGTAGCATCGGATACAATCGAGTCGCGATGCCGGCCCCCGGTCATGTCCTCCCCTCTTCCCAAGAGAAGATAATCGGGAAGCCCGAACTCCCTTGCACAAAAAGCCAGACTTGGCTCACACACAAGGCTGGCACGTTTTTTTGTCAGTTCTCCCTCCGGTACATTGGGATATTTTCGGTAAAGGAACTCGCTGCTCACCAATTCCAGCACCGCGTCCCCCAGAAATTCCAGCCGCTCATTGCATCCAAGCTTTCCCAGTTTCTTCTCATTCGCATAAGAGCTATGGGTTAATGCCTGATCAAGCAGACTTTGGCTTTGAAATTTATAACCGATCTTTTGTTCCAGTTCTTCCGTTTTTTTGTTCATTTATCTCACTCCAATCTTTCTGCAATCTTTTCGTTGATCTTCTCCTGCTTAAACTGCACACACTGGAAAATCGCATTCCGGATCTCACCTGCTTTTGCACTGCCATGCGTCTTTACTACAAGCCCCTTTAAGCCCAGAAGCGGTGCTCCGCCGTGCTCGCTTGCATCAAAGGTTTTCAGTGTGGCCTTCAAAGCCGGTTTTACTAAAAGTGCTCCCACCTTGCTTCTAAGATCTGTCATCATCCCTGCCTTGATCTTTTTCATCATTGCAGCACCTACGCCCTCGTACAGCTTCAGGATCACGTTGCCCACAAAAGCTTCACATACAACAACATCCGCATAACCCATGGGAATATCCCTTGCTTCAATACTTCCGATAAAGTTTATGTCTTTACACTCTTTCAGAAGCGGGAAGGTTTCTTTTACCAGGGCATTTCCCTTTTCTTCTTCTGCGCCGTTATTCACAATGGCAACTCTTGGCTCGTGGATTCCAACCACATGCTCCATATAAATGGATCCCATTTTTGCAAACTGGACAAGATGGGAAGGGCGGGCATCCACATTCGCTCCGCAGTCAACTAAAAGAGATACCCCTTCCGTGGTAGGAATCAGCGGTGCAAGGGGCGGCCTCTCTACTCCTTTGCTCCTTCCCACAAGCACCTGACCGCCCACCAGGACTGCACCGGTGCTTCCGGAAGAAACAAATGCGTCTGCTTCCTGTTTTTTTACCAGATTCAGGCCAACCACAATGGAAGAATTCTTTTTTTTGCGAATCGCCACTACCGGCGGTTCTGCTGTCTCAATTACTTCTTCGGCATGTACTACCTGAATACGGTCTTTGGGGCAGTTCGGATATTTTTCCAGTTCTTTTTCGATAACCTCTTTCTGCCCTGTCAGAATCACTTTAATATCCTGCCGTTCTGTCACTGCCTCCACTGCGCCCTTTATAGGCTCCACAGGGGCATTGTCACCGCCCATGGCGTCCACCACTACTTTCACTAATTCTGCCATAACCGTTCCTCCTGCCTGTTTTCTATAAAATTTCCGGATGCAGCAGCATCCTCCTGTGCATCCAATACGAATTCAAAAATAATTACACTTCATCATACTAAACAACCATTGCAAAAGTCAATAGGGAAAAAAATTAAACAACCGCCAGTTCTCTGCCATCTAAAACCGCCTCGATCAATTCGTCTCCCTGATAGGAAAGCTTCAGCGAAAAGAACGGGGCATCCTCCCACAGAAGCTTCAGGAATATCAAGTCCCCTTCCCATAGGTTTAAGTGAGACAGTTCTTCTTTTTTAACCCACTGAAGTGCTCCTTCATCGCATTCCTTTAATTCTCCGGTAAATTCGTCAGCCGTATACAGACACATGTACTCTGTCCCGTAATTCTCCTGGGTAAAAGTGACAATTCCGCGGAAGCGCCAGGACTTCAGGGTAAGTCCTGTTTCCTCATAAGCCTCCCGAAGAAGACACTCCTCCGGGCTTTCCCCTTCTTCAAAATGTCCGCCGATCCCTATCCATTTCTCTTTATTTACATCATTTTTCTTTGTGATCCGGTGCAGCATCAAATATGCATCGTCTTTTTCCACATAACAAAGTGTTGTCATCGGATGTTTTGCCATAGGTAATCCCCAGCCTTTCTTATCTTTTGCATCCATTGCTGATTTCCTGATTATTCTGGGCCCGGATTTTTTCTGACAGGTCATTTAAATAAACCCAGCGATCCATTTTCTCCTCCAGCTTTCCTTCCGCCTGCTCTTTTTCTTTTGTAAGCTCGTTAAGCTTCCCGGAGTTGGTGGCATTTGCCATAATTTCTTTCTCGATGGACGCAATCTTCTCTTCCAGTGCCTGAATTTCATCATCGATCGTCTCAAATTCCCGCTGTTCCTTAAAAGTAAATTTCAGCTTTGCAGGACGGTTCTGGCTCTGTTTCCAGTCCTTTCCTCCGCTGCGCGGCCCGAACTGCTCCTTTGCCTGTGCGGACACCTCTTCCTGGGGAATTCTTTGCTTCCTGGCCTCCAGGTAATCAGTATAGCCGCCTTCGTACTGTGTGAGATGGCCGTTTCTGTCAAATTCAAAAATACGGTCTGCCAGATTGTCCAGGAAATAACGGTCATGGGAAACCGCAATTACAATTCCGGAAAAGGAATCCAGGTAATCCTCCAGAATAGTCAGGGTCGGAATGTCAATATCATTCGTGATCTCATCCAGGAGAAGAACATTCGGCGCAGCAGCCAGAACCTTCAAAAGATACAGGCGCTTCTTTTCTCCGCCGGACAGCTTGGATATGGGTGTATACTGCATGGAAGAATCAAAAAGGAAACGTTCCAGAAGTTTTGCCGCGCTTACCAGCCCCTCCCTGGTAGGAATATATTCTGCAACGTCCCTGATATAATCAATGACACGCTGCTGCGTATTCATCTCTTCCACTTCCTGTGAAAAATAACCGATCTTTACCGTTTCACCGATCTCAACAGAACCGGAATCCGGAGTCAGAATTCCTGCGATCATTTTAAGCAGTGTGGATTTTCCGCAGCCATTTGGACCGATGATGCCAAGCCTCTGATTTTTCAGAACAATATAATCAAAATCCTGCACACAAACTTTTTCTCCAAAACTTTTGGAAATATGATGAAGTTCAATGGTCTTTTTTCCCATACGTGTCTCTACGGAATCCATTTCCACGGTCTGATCCCGGAGAGGTGCCGAACCGTTTTTTAATGCCTCCAGCCTTTCCAGACGTGCACGCTGTTTCGTACTTCTTGCCCTGCACCCGCGTCTGGCCCATTCCACTTCCATCCGGAGAATACTTTGGCGTTTTCGCTCAGAAGCAAGCTCCATCTCTTCTCTCTCTGCTTTCCGTTCCAGGAATTCGGAGTAATTGGCATCATAGCTGTATAACTTTCCATGGCTGATCTCCAGGATTTTATTTGTCACACGATCCAGAAAATAGCGGTCGTGGGTAACCATGATCACAGTCCCTTTAAAGCGGTTCAGATAATCCTCAAGCCACGCTGCCATTTCATTATCCAGGTGGTTGGTGGGCTCATCCAGGATCAAAACATCCGCAGGGTTTACCAAAGCCCTTGCCAGGGCTGCCCGCTTTTTCTGTCCCCCTGATAAATGTTTTACTTCTTCCTCATGGTTTTCAATCCCAAGCCTGTTCAATATAGTCCTGGCTTCCGACTCTCCATTCCAGCTTTTTTCCCTCTGTCCTTCTGTCACATAAGAAAGAATTGTGGCATCTTCCGGAAAAACGGGGTGCTGGGGAAGATAGGTCATGCGAAGCCCGTTCTGTGTGATCACCTGTCCCTCGTCCGGTTCCTCCAGACCCGCAATGATATGGAGCAAAGTCGTCTTTCCGGTTCCGTTAATTCCAATGATCCCAATCTTATCTCCCTGGTGGATTCCATAGGAAACATCGTCAAAGATCACTTTATCTCCGTATATTTTACTGATATGCTCAATATTGATAATATTCATACAAGTATTCCTCTTTTTCTGCAGTTTTCTTTAAACAGTCCTGCTTTTAGCCGAACTACAGCGCTTTCTGGTATGCAATTCTCTCAGTTCCGTCTTCCACACGGATGATTCCGCATTTTATAAATCCGTTCTTTTCAAAAATACGCTGCATACTCCTATTTTTTTCATGAGTATCTCCACGCATATTCCCGCAGTTCTGGAAACACCAGTTCACACAGATGGAGGCAATTCCTTTCCCCTGCTTTGCGACAGCGATTCTATGAAGAACACCATAGGGGGCTTCATTTAGCCAGCTTCCTTCCCTGATTTCTCTGTAATTCGGTTCCTCACCAAGAAAATAAACAAAGGCAGCTTCAATTCCCGCCTCTGTTTCATACACATAAAGCTGTTCTTTTTGCAGATCTTTTTCCAGTAAACTCCTGTCCGGATACCCGTTCACCCACTGTCCCGGGTTTCCGTTTTCAGCCATAAATACTCTTGCTGCTGCATATATCTGCAGGATTTCTTCTAAGTCTTTTGCTTTTGCTTTTCGAATCACGATTCTTCTCCTGTTGTGCTCAATTTTACAAAACTACCTGATAATTACACCGCAAGGGCATATGTTCTCACTAAGCTCATGCTGCGCCTTCGGCTTGCATTCGCTAAGTGTTCACATTATACCGCAAGGGCATATGTTCTCACTAAGCTCATGCTGCGCCTTCGGCTTGCATTCGCTAAGTGTTCACATTATACCACAGTTTTTTTCTCCTCTCAATCAATAACACTAAAAAATCCGGCGCCTTGCCCAAGGAGCCGGATTCGCTATATTTATGCTACTGGAACCCTGTTTTTTACCACATCATTATGGATGTAATGATCATATCTTCCTTTTGTGTTCACAAATGTGATGGATGCCTTATTTTCGGCTGCAGTCAACCGGATTTTTCCATAGGCAACGGCTTTCGGGGGTATTCCATAGGCAGGACTGCTTCCTTTTATAATGGAGACATTGGAAGTATTGGCTATGGAATCCGTCAGATAGTAGTACAGAACCGGCCTCTCATAGACCTCATACTGACCGGCAGGTACATTGCGAAAGGTAATCTCAAGCACTGCATATCCGTTTTCATCCACGCGGTATCCTCCCGGAGAAAAGCAGACGTAATTTTCATATTTTCTCATGATTCCTCTCTCGTCCGTTCCCTCTGCTGTGAAGGAAAAAACTGGGTTTCCATGAGCCCAGAGGATTTCACTTTCCCTGATTTTTTTCGTTACCGTAATTTCTGCCAGAGGAGGCCTGTCAGGTTCATTCACCGCTTCAAAGGGATCCGGATGGAGGTTTTCCTCCGTGAGTATAAATTCCTTTTCCCAGGCTCCTGTGTAACCGGCAGGTGCCTTTGTTTCTATCACTTTGAATTTACCGCCATTGCTTTTGCTGATGATCAGATTCCCTGAAACATACAGGCTGCTCTCTTCATCAAAGATAAGCTTTGACTGCTTTCCCAGGGTATCTTCATATTTTCCGGAAACAGTATTGTACTGATAAATGGTAAACTCCGCATCCGGCAAAATGGTTCCTTTTACAGAATCGGTCTTCTTAATTTTGATGCTTCCCTTTTTGGGCGGAATCGGTGTATTTTCCACAGTAAACTGAAGCTTTGTGTTTCCTTCATAAAGGTTGATCTCCTGCGCAAACTTTCCGGTATATCCCTCCGGAAGCCTTGTCTCTTCTACCTTAAAACGCCCCTGGTTCTGATCCGTGATCTGAAGCTCCCTGCTTTGATATCTTTTCGTTTCCTTTTGAAATGTCAAAAGTTCTCCGATATCTTGATACTCCTGCCTGATGCCATCCCACTCAAAAATCGTAAATTCCGCATCTTCCAAAGTTTCTCTTGTAACTGAATCTACTTTCGTAATCTCCACACGCACAGGGGAAGTGGTATTTTCCGCCGTATACTCAAACAGTTCTTCCTGCCCCGGCTTCGTAAGAGAAAATTCCTCCCGGAAAGTTCCGGTAAATCCCTCCGGGTTTCTCGTTTCTTCCACCAGAAATTTCCCCTGATTGTCAGAAGTATAGGAAAATTCCTCTGATACATATCTCTTTAAGGAAGTATCGTACCCAAGCTTCACTCCATTTGTGTACTTCCCGCTGTTTTTGCTGTAGGAATACAGGGTAAATTCCGCGCCCTCCAGATTCAGTTCCGTGTCTTTGATTACCTTGCGTATGGAAACCTTCCCCTTTATATCAGGAATTTCCGGAATCGTAACCGTGGAGGAAGTATTTTTTATCACCGTAACCGGATGCTTTGTGGTATCCACCAGATACTTCTCCGCCTCTGATCCTTCTTTTACTCCTGTTTCTATCAGATAATACTTTCCTTCCGGAATACCTGAAAAAATAACCTCTCCATTTTTGTCTGTATAGCCGCCTGCCATTTTTTCATCCTTTTTCAGGACAACCGTTCCATTGGAGACAATCTCTTCCGCTGCCCGAAGCTGATAACCGGCTCCCGGAATTTTGAGATTCGGATCCTGGTCAGCAACCTTCTTTAGAATTACTGTTCCGGTGGGAGCCGGACCAAAGGTAAGACTCAGTGTTTCCCGTGCGCCTTCATGGTAATAGGTTCCCAAATCCTGCATATTACTCATGTTGAGCTGAATGGATGTACTGATCACAACGTACTCTACAGGCTTGAGGATGGAAGTATATGTCATCTTCTGATTTCCCGTGACAGTAACGGGAAATGCAAAGCGAAGCCTTGCTCCCTTATAAAGAGTAACACTTTTTCCTGCTCCCAGGATCCTGGGATTCTGGATTCACCTTGCAGCATAATCTTCCTCGCTTGTCCAGTATCCCATCATCCAGGTATCCGAAGTCTTTTTCGTAAACCGGATTCCGTTCTTATCCTGGCTGGAAGTCAGCCGGTAAACACCGGAAATTTGCACTCCGTCCTTCATTCCGCACCAGGATAAGGACTGGGGAACTACCTTATAGCAGGTCAGATTCGCCTTCATATCTTTGGCGGATACCGTATCTCCGTTGGAATCTTTTCCGTAAAACTTAAGATCCTTTACATTGGGAACTGCCAGAGAAGTCAGCTTATTGATCCATCTGTTCAGTCCCACATGATCGCATTCTGATGCAGAAGCACCGGCTACATCATTGGAGTAAATTTTACTTAGTGCATAATGGGTCAGAACATAGCGGTTTTCCTTTTTTGACCAGTCACAATGGCTGCATGTGGGATCATAGGTATCGGAGATATCTCCCGGACCTCCATACCCATAGTAAAGAATCTTCTTCAGACTGGAATTGGAAAGGACTTTGATCGCTTCATCCTTTATTTCTATCTGGCTCAGAGGACCGCTCTTGCTGGCATTCATACAATAGACAGGAGCTCTCCTTGCAGTGCCTTCATCATCCGTATATGCAATTTCCCGATACACGGTTCCGAAATGATCCAGTGCTGCTCCATTGTTTATCCAGATTTCATCCATATTGTAATATGCACCGATTTTCAACGTAAAAAGACTGGTTTCTGCAGCCAGGCTGATTGTTCCATCCTCCGGTGTTCCCCCAACCATAGCCGCACTTTCCAGCGTAACATTTTCCACAGGTGCCAAAGCCAGAACCTCTCCTGACTGAATTTCTGAAAGAAGTTCCTCGGTTTCCGGCGTATCCGCCAGAATCTGATCTGCATTTTCCTCATCAATCACCGTAAAATCAAAATTTTCAAACGGCTCCTCTTCTTCTGTTTTTTCCGTCCAGGGATTCCACGTTTCTTCCGGCTCATCCGGATTCTCCTGAATCCCGGGATTCTGCGGCTCCCGTGTTTCTTCCGGATTTTCCGGGTTCCATGTTTCCTCCGAATCTCCAGGGTTTTCCGGGTCTCCTGTTTTCTCCGAATCTCCAGGGTTTTCCGGGTCTCCTGTTTCCTCCGAATTTCCAGGGTTTTCCGGTTTTCCTATATCTTCCGGACTTCCCGGCGTTTCCGGTTTCTCCCGGTTTCCCGCTTCTTCCGGACTCTCCGTCACTTTCTGATTCCATGGGTTCTCTGTTTCTTCTGTACTGCCTTCTTCCTCCCACATAATCTCCTGCTTTTCTTCCCGGTCTGCATTCTCCCGCCATCCCCCCGCATCCAGCGCAAAAGCCGGAGCTGCCGCAGACAGGAGCGATACAGCCGCTGCAAGAAAAAGGCTTATGATTCTTCTTTTCACTGTTTTTTGCCTCCCTTTCTCACAATCAGAACGGTTGTCAAGGTAATCACAGATAATAGTCCCAACAAAATCAGATACAAAATCGGAGATTCATCTGCGGTTTTGACAGAAGAGAGCTTTCCCGCCGTATCTTTCCTTTCCGGAGCCTGCGAATCATTCCATTCGCCGTCTTTTGGAGGAACAGTGGGTGTTTGATCATCCTCATATACTGTAAAGTACCATTTCACAGCAGTGTCCCGAAGGGCATATGCATTCTTCAGCTCCTTTGGCACAGAAACCGTGAAATCCAGGGTTCCCTCTTGTCCCGGCTGAAACTTTCCCAGCGAAATATCACTTTTCAGCTTTTCCGCCTGCAGATCTCCGGAATAAATGATTCTCCCATCCATGGAAATGGTAAGTTTCAGCTTTTTCAGCAGATCCATCCTGTCTGCTCTCTGACAGACAAGCCCTGTATGAAAGAATAATTCCGCTGTATTTTGGGTGGTATTGGAAATTGCAGCAGAATCCCGGAATACATCTCCAGGCATAGCTGTCCCGACATTTGCAAAAAAGTCCTCTGGTACAGCCAGAAGTTTATGCGCACTGCCATTAAACTCTACAGAAAGTTTCACCTTTTCTTTCTCTGAAACCGTCTTTCCGTTTTCTTCATGAATACAAAGTTCTATCTCCTGATTTCCCCATGGAGACATGTCATTAAAATCCGGTTGGAAATTGGCCGCCTGAATGGCGTCTGCCTGAATATTCACCTGGAGTTTCTGAGAAGAATGCTCCTCTGTCCAGTCCTGCGGAACCTCCAGTTCCTGAAAAATCGTCGCCGTCTCCTTAGGCTTTAAAATCTCTGTGTAGTAGAAGTACTCCCCTCGTTTCACCCATTCGGACGGAATTCCCATTAAATTCTTGTCGGAAAAGGCTTCCAGCTCTTTTCTGTCATTTTCATAGAAAATCCTGGCTCTCACCCAGCATGCCTCTCCGTGATTTGTAATACGCGGAATCTTGGAGATCACATCTCCCGGCAGAACCACCTTGGGATTGGTATAGGAGACTTCTGTTCCTGACTTCCTTTCGTACTCATTCAGGCTAATGTTTACATCTCCCAGGGCAATGCGGTTCGTTACTGTCACAATATCCGAAAAGTATCCATAGGTTCCGGCAATTCCGGCAAGCATTGCCGCGGCTGCCAAGGCAGTCATCGTTCGTTTCCGTATTTTCACAATGGCCTTCCCCCTTCCCTAAGTGTTTCCCACAGGATTTCCATAAAACTTCCAGGCAGACTGGTAGTCCTGAAAGTCCGAAGCCTCTACAGATTCCTCATAGAGATTGATCTGAAAATCATCTATGGTATCCAGATAAAGCTTTTCAACTTTATTCCTGTCAATCTGAAATCCGGTAAACAGGGGCGATGTGGATTCTCCTTCTTTCAGAACCTTTCTGTAATAGTAATATCCGTCCTCCTTATGGTAGACCCAATTGTCAGTGTCAAGCCCCAGAAGGGTTACTGCCCTGCCAATGTCATAATTGGAATAGGATAAACTGACACGTACATAACAATCCACATTAAAGCCGTTCTCTGAGGGTGAGGTATTTCCTACCCACACTGTTTTCTTATATTCCGGCTTCTCTTCCTCTCCCGGGTCCGGCGGATCCGGAAATTCCTCATAAATTTCCGTAGTATTCCTACCTACAGCCACGTGATTCCGAGCCTGGTCAAAATCACTGAAATAAGACATGGTTCCTCCTACACACAAAAGCATAACCACAGAAACGGCATACACAGGCCCTGGGATCTTGAGCCCTTTCATTTTGTCACCTCACCGGCCTGTCCATTGTTCTGCTTCACATATTTCTGATATGCTGCAGCAGCCTGCTGGGCAACCGTTCCCGCATCTCCCCCGGTATTCACTGTCTGAATCGAATAAGCCCTTACCGGCACCGTAAACTGCCTGGTATCCAGCTGTCCCTCAATAATATTGGCAAAGGTGATTGTATCAAACAGCGTCGTGCTGGTCTGCCCGGGCTTTAAAATCTTGTTATATGCAAAGGTATAGATCTTGTTCTGCCCCGAAGTTTTTGTCTCCAGGGAAGTCCAGTCTGCCTTTTTTGTAAAAGTAAAAAGTTCCGTATTCTTTCTGTCGATCCGGTTCCCTGCTTCATCTGCCGTGATCACATCTGCCATGGGGATGGACACTTCCAGATAAACAAAAGCATCATTCTTTCCGATGTTCTTTACCTGAGGATCCTTCCTGATCTGCTGGGAAGGCTCAAGCTTCGTATTCTCCTCCGGCTTCCAGTTTGGCTCCTGCAGCTCAATGTCCACCTTTCCTACTGTAAATTCATTCACGGTTTTATCATAATCTGTTAAATAGGCCATAGTTCCCCCTGCTGCCAATGCACCTGCTGCACAGCAAATGGCCGCTGTTTTTACAACTTTTCTCTTAATTTTCACATCATTTTTCTGCGCATTTCTTATTGCGCTCTCCTTTTTCATTTTTTTCTGTGGAAGGTATTTGTCGCCTCATAACGGGCATGGATTCTAAAAGAAATGTTGAAGCAAACACAATGATCATCACAAGGATCGTTGTATGCTTCTGAAGATAGGAAACGACAAAGCCTAAGACAGGCAAAGAAAAGCAGACCGTTCCCACAATCTGGGAAGGAAGGACAGGATTCGCATCTTCTCCCTGGTTCGCATCGCCTTTGGTGATATAGCCCTCTTCTGACCGGCAGACCACCCGGTGGGTAACCGTAGTGCCGTTCAGGCGATATGTAATAATGTCACCCTCCTTGGGCTGTCTCTCCTTTGTATCGGTAAATACCATTCCCCCTGCTGCAATCTCCGTTTCCATAGAACCGGACAATACGGCGTAAGGCAGAATACCAGACATCCGCAAAATCACCATTCCTGCGCCCAAAAATACAATACCTCCTGCAAGCCCGTTAAGAATCCATTTTATGAATTTCATAGCCGCTCCTTTTCCTCGTATTCACTTGTAAACAAAGCATATCCCGTACCTTGACGGCGGGGATCGCCTGCTGCGTTCTTTTTGCAAAAGCATCCCTCCTAATAAAAATATAGAATCTGATTTGCCCATAACAGGCATTACGGAATGAGTGGAAAAGTTTTTGAATAAAATAAATTTGAATTATAATAGAAAATATAATAAGCAATAATAGTGAATCAATTAGTGAATAATCAATATATATGGAATCTTGAATGAACTTTCGGAATCAATTGGATTTGAACCAGAAGTTTTTGTTATTTAAGATGTATTTATATTAAACTCCCTGCAGAAAAATGTCAATCCATTTTCGTGTTTTTATCTCATAATTCGTTCGACAAAATACGACAAAAAGAAAACAGGACTTTTCCGCAATATGGAAATGCCCTGCTTTGCATTGTTCATTAGTCTTCAATCTTAATGATTTCTTTTTTGTTGTAGCTTCCGCAAGCCTTGCAAACTCTGTGAGGCATCATCAGTGCACCACATTTGCTGCATTTTACTAAGTTCGGAGCGCTCATTTTCCAGTTTGCTCTTCTCTTATCGCGTCTTGCTTTAGATGATTTATTCTTTGGACAGATGGACATAGGTTACACCTCCTTAAATTTACTAAATATATCACTGATAGCTGCCATACGGGGATCTTTCGGCTCTTCTGCACAGTCACAGGAGCCTTCATTCAGATTCTTCCCGCACTGGCTGCATAATCCTTTGCAGTCTTCTTTACACAAGACCTTCAAAGGCCAGCTCATCAGTACCTCAAGATAGACCAGCCGGTCCACATCCAGGTCCATACCAGTGAGATAGCTCTTCTCATCCAAATCATGAATCCGATCTTCATCCGTAATCTTCATATCCAGCTTTCTCTGAAAAGAAAAAGGAATGGAGACAGACACTTCTGAAAGACAGCGGTCACAGGGGATTCCCACAGTAAGTTCTCCCCCTCCCTGGATTTCCAGAACTTTATTGCCTGTATTCGTAATGGTCAACTCTATCGGATTCTTATGAAGAATCGGAAAGCTTCCCGACTGAAAGTCAATTGTATCCATTGTAAATTCCGGGGAATACTGGATACATTTCCCGTCACAGGATGAAATTTCTGATAAATGTATCTGCATAATTATCTCCTATCCACACCTAATAAATTATACATATCCCGCCAGTATTTGTCAACGAATATTTTCTTTATTATCTAAAAAGTCTGAAAAGGTGCGCCAGAACTCTGACGCACCGCAAAAAACTGCGCTCGTTATACAAGTGCTACTGTTTCTCTGCAGATTGCAAGTTCCTCATTTGTAGGAATCACAGCAACCTTTACTTTAGAATCTGCTGTGGAGATCACTTTCTCTTCGCCGCGAATTTTGTTTGCTTCGGCATCAATGGTGATTCCCAGATATCCCAGATAAGAGCAGACGGTTTCACGAACATTGCCTGCATTCTCACCGATACCTGCAGTAAATACAATGGCATCTACACCATTCATAGCTGCTACATAACCGCCAACAAATTTTGCGATTCCGTAGCAAAGAACGTCGTATGCATTCTTGGCATCCTGGTTTCCTGCTTCGATGGCAGCGTCAATATCACGCATATCGCTGGAAACGCCGGACATACCCTGAAGGCCGGATTTCTTATTCAAAACATTCATGATACCTGCAAGATCCAGATTCTCTTTCTTACCGATGTATTCCATGATTGCCGGGTCAATATTACCGGAACGGGTACCCATCACAACACCTTCCAACGGAGTAAGGCCCATGGTGGTATCTACACATTTGCCGTTTACAACTGCACTGATGGAGGAACCGTTGCCCAGGTGGCATACGATTACTTTGGAGTTGTCCTTGTCAAGGCCAAGGAACTCAATTGCGCGTTTGGATACGAAGCTGTGAGAGGTTCCGTGGAAGCCGTATCTTCTTACTTTATAGTTCTTGTAATATTCGATAGGCAGACCGTAAAGATATGCTTTTGCAGGCATTGTCTGGTGGAAAGCAGTATCAAATACGCCAACCTGCGGTACGCCCGGCATCAGTTCTGCGCAGACACGGATACCGATCAGGTTTGCAGGATTATGCAGCGGCGCAAGGTCATTACACTCTTCTACTGCTGCGATCATCTCATCTGTAATCACGGCTGAGGAAGCAAATTTCTCACCGCCATGTACGACGCGGTGGCCAATCGCGTTTACTTCCTGAAGACTTGCGATAGCACCTGTTTTTTCGTTGGTCAGAGCATCCAGAACCATCTGGATCGCTTCTTTATGTGTAGGCATTGCTGCTTCTGTGATTTCTTTATCACATCCGGTTTTCTGATATACCAGTCTGCCGTCAATACCGATTCTCTCGCAGAGACCTTTTGCGAGAACTGCCTCTGTGTCAGAGTTAATAAGCTGATATTTTAAGGAAGAACTTCCACAGTTAATTACCAATACATTCATGATTTTTACTCTCCTGTTATTTCTCAGATCATATCTGATCATTTTGATTTATAAGTAGATTTTTATTTATCCTGTGCCTGGCACTGTACTGCTGTGATTGCAACAACACCCACAATATCATCTGCAGAGCATCCGCGGGATAGATCGTTTACAGGTTTTGCAATACCCTGGGTAACTGGTCCGTAAGCTTCTGCCTTTGCAAGACGCTGAGCAAGCTTATAGCCGATATTTCCTGCATCCAGATCCGGGAAAATAAGAACGTTTGCTTTTCCTGCCACAGGACTTCCGGGAGCTTTTGAAGCACCTACGCTTGGTACGATTGCTGCATCCAGCTGGAATTCGCCGTCAAGCTTCAGTTCCGGATGCTCTTCTTTTGCGATTCTGGTAGCTTCCAGAACTTTATCTACATCTGCATGTTTTGCGCTGCCCTTGGTAGAATGGGAAAGCATTGCAACCACCGGCTCTTCCTGAACAAGAAGTTCAAAGGATTCTGCAGAGGATGCTGCGATTGCTGCCAGTTCTTCCGGATTCGGGTTCTGTACAAGACCGGAATCACCAAATACAAATGCACCGTTTGCGCCATATTCGCAATCCGGAACAACGATCAGGAAGAATGCGGATACAAGCTTGGTACCCGGTTTGGTTTTCAGGATCTGCAGGCAGGGTCTTAAGGTGTCGGCAGTAGAATGGCATGCGCCGGAAACCATACCGTCAGCATCGCCCATTTTTACCATCATAACACCGTAGTATAAATACTGGTTCAGAAGGATATCCTTTGCCTGCTCCGGTGTCATGCCTTTTTTCTGACGTAATTCTACTAATTTGTCAATGTAGCTCTGAGTTTTCTCACTGGTGGCAGGATCTACGATCTGTGCTCCGGTGATATCAAAGCCGCCTTCTGCAGCGCTCTTCTTAACAGTTTCCTCGTTGCCAATAAGCACTACCTTTGCAATGCCTTCTTTTAAAATTTTTTCGGTTGCATCCAGAGTTCTCATATCTTCTGTCTCTGGAAGAACGATTGTTTTTACACTAGCTCTTGCTCTTTCTTTCAGTACATCAATAAATCCCATGATTTAATGGCTCCTTTCAATTTTCATAGCTAGTTTTATTATAACCCCTGAATCCTTGTATTTCAAGCATTTCCATGGTAGAATATGACACAGAATCGTATTTTTTGAGGTGCAATTTCATGAAAACAGCAGGAATCATTGCAGAATACAATCCTTTTCACCAGGGTCACTTAAGACAGATTTCGTTTCTCCGGGAAAATACAAAAGCGGATTATATCATTATTGCCATGAGCGGTGATTTTGTCCAGCGCGGTGCCCCGGCCCTCCTTCCCAAGCATCTCCGGGCAGAAGCGGCGCTTCGCTGCGGCGCGGATCTTGTTCTGGAACTGCCGGTCTCCGTATCCTGTGCCAGTGCAGAGCTATTTGCCAAAGGAGGCGTAGAGCTTCTTTCCGGAATCGGCGTAACGGATGTCCTTTGCTTCGGAAGTGAAAAGGGCAGTCTTCCTCTTTTTCTGAAAACTGCTGAAATCCTGTCCGGGGAGCCGGAAGAATACCGGGCGCTCCTGAAAGCAGCCTTAAAAGCAGGACTCTCCTTTCCTGCTGCACGCTCCAAGGCATTAGGGGAATACGCATCCGGCAATGAAAGAAATCTCTGTAAAGAAGAATATCAGCAATTCCTTTCGAAGCCCAATAACATCCTGGGAATTGAATACTGCAAGGCACTCCTCCGTCAAAAAAGCCCTATGCAGCCCCTGACTTTACAAAGAAGCGGTGCAGGATATCATGACCAGGATCTTTCTCTCGGAATGACTCCCTCTGCTTCCGGAATACGAAAATATTTAAAAGAGCAGCTCACTCAGGGAAACGACGCTTTATTCATGGATTCCTCCGGCTCTTCTCCTCTTTCCCGGATGCTCCCTTTGGGATCTCGGAATATTCTGGATACTGCATTCAGGGAAAAGCGCTTTGTTTTTGAAGAGGATCTGGACATGCTGCTTTTCTACTGCCTGCTTTCCGGGGATGCCCAAAGCTTTTCACAGTATCTGGATGTTTCCGGGGAGCTGGCATCCAGAATAGAACGTATGCGAAATCAATATCAGGGCTTTCTGCAATTTGCAGAATTGTTGAAGACCAAAGAGCTTACCCGAACCAGAATTCAGCGCTCCCTGCTTCACATTATTCTGAAGCAGAAAAACCCTCCCGCTCCTGTGGGCTATGCCAGGGTACTGGGTTTCCGAAAAAGTGCCGCACCGCTGCTGTCTGCCATCAAAAAGAACGGTGCCCTGCCTCTTCTGACCAAGGCGGCGGATGCATCGGCCATTCTGGAGGAACCCTCCCTGAAGGAATTTCAGGAAACCGTATTTGCCTCAAATCTTTACGAGGGCCTGATCTCCCAAAAAACAAAAGGGCATTTTCTCCATGAAATGCAGAAAAACGTGATAATCATCTGATAAGCAGAAAAAAAGTACAAGCTCCCCGCCACTTCCCCGGGACTTGTACTTTTTTCGTTATTTTTCTTTGGAAAGCAGGATTCTGTCATTATCCAGTTTCCTGCCTGCGCCTGCATGAAACTTCTCCAGAAGGCTGTCCACAGTCAGCCCCTCTCGCTCTTTGCCGCTGATATCAAGCACAATCCTGCCGGAATCCATCATCAAAGTACGATTTCCAAGTTCCAGGGCAGACTGCATATTGTGGGTGATCATAAGACAGGTCAGATGATTTTCTTCCACGATCCGTTTTGTCAGATTCAGCACCTTTTCTGCTGTGGCAGGGTCAAGGGCTGCTGTATGCTCATCCAGAAGAAGAAGTTTCGGCGGCACCATGGTTGACATCAAAAGCGTCAGTGCCTGTCTCTGTCCTCCTGACAAAAGCCCCACAGGCTGGCTCATGCGGTCCTCCAGCCCGATATCCAAAAGTGCAAGCTTTTCACGGAATCGCTCCTTATCCCCTTTGGATACATGGGAAAGCCATCCCCCTGATCCTGCTGCAAGGGCCAGATTTTCCAAAATGCTCATGCCCGGCGCGCTTCCACGCATAGGATCCTGATAAAGCCGTCCGATATTTTTTGCCCGTGCATGCTGGGGCAGAAATGTAATATCTTTTCCGTCCAGCACAACGGAACCGGAATCTGTAAGAAAATCTCCGCAGATAGCATTAAATAATGTGGATTTTCCGGCCCCGTTGGAGCCTATAATGGTTGCAAAATCTCCTTTTTTAAGATGAAGGGAAAGATCCTTGATGGCTGTTTTTTCATTGACGGTTCCGGGATTAAATGTTTTTGAAATATGATTCAGTTTCAGCATCTTCAAATCCCTCCCTTCTTATGAGTCAGCCTGCGTTTCATCTGCGGCCACTGTGTTCTCAGATAAGGTCCTGAAATAGCAAGAATGACGATCACCGAGGACACCAGCTTCAGCATAAACGCCGGCATGTTAAACCGCAGCGCAACGGTATAAACCAGACGGAAAATAAAAGAACCAAGCACCATGCCCACAGCCCTTTTGAAAATACTGCCACGTCCCATTACCGTACCGCCGATCAGCAAAGAAGCAAGGGCAATGGTCACCATTCCCTGTCCGATATTAATATCTACGGATTTCTGAGACTGTGCAAGCAGGCAGCCGGAAAGTCCGGTAAAAGCATTCGCTACACAAAGCCCCACTACAGTTGTAAACACCGGATTGATGGAAGAGGATTTTACCATATCCGCATTATTTCCTGTTGCACGGATTGCCAGCCCGAGGCGTGTTTTCAGGAAAAACACCAGAAAGGCAATCACCAGGATTACAGCAATAAGCGCAACCAGAAGTTCTGTCTGCCCTGCCAGCGGCGTTTCTTTAAAAACATCCTTTGCCATAGTAAAAACCGTTGTGGTTTTATTCATATTCAGCAGGGACGAACCGCCCATCACGGCAATATTAATGGAATAGAGTCCTGTATTTACAATAATTCCTGCAAGCAGGCTGTCCACTCCCAGCTTTGTCTGCAAAATTGCCGTAACAAATCCGGAGCTGACGCCGGCAAACATTGCGGCAAAAATAGACAGAAACGGATGTCCGCTGATGGCTACTGCAGCGCCTACGGCCGCTCCAAGTGTGAAGCAGCCGTCTGTAGAAAGGTCGCAGACATTCAGCATGGAATAACTTAAAAACAAAGCAAGTACAGTGAGTGAACAGATCAGCCCCAGTTTCAGGGCGGTTTGTCCGAGAGTAAGCACAGTGGTTAAAGTCACGATATTTTCCTCCAGGTCATTCCATTAATTTTCCAGATCGCCGAAGCTTTCTGCAGTCACAATCTCGTTTACCTGTGTGCAGAGAGGCTCAAACGCTGCTTTTACAGTCACAAGATCCAGACCAAGGCCTTCACAGGTCTCCGTATTCACTGTTGCTGTGCCATTGTCAAAGGTCTTTACAGGAGTCACCGCCGGGTCTGCATCGTTCATTAAAATATCTGCGATCATCTCAGCAGTTTCCACGCCAAGATTTGCATAATCAACACCATATCCCACAAATGCTCCGTTTAATGCAAAGGAGTCAGCACCTGTATAGTGAGGAATTCCTGCCTCAACAAAAGTTTCGTAAATAGAAAGCTCCGCTGTCATGATGGTGTTGTCCGTAGGGGTAAACACAGCATCCACGCCATCTGCCACAAGAGCCTGTGCCGCAAGCTGCACTTCATCCGTGGTCGTTCCGGTGCGTTCTACATATTCTATATTGTTTTCTTCCAGATACGCCTTTGCCGATTCAATGGCAGTTGTGGAGGAATCCTGTCCGATATCATACAGAAGTCCGATTTTTTCTGCTTCCGGATTCTGTGCAAAGATCAGGCTCATGATGGATACCGTATCCAGATAATCCGAAGTTCCTGTAAGATTTGCTCCGGGAGCCTCGTTTGATTCCACAAGACCTGTTCCCACCGGGTCAGAAACTGCGGAGAATACAACCGGCGTATCGGTTCCTTCTGTCGCCGCCTGCATACGCATTGCAACGGGAGTGGCAACACCCACCATCAGATCCACACCGTCAGCCTGGAAATCCGTAATAATCTGATCCATTACGTTTGCATCTGCATTACAGTTGTCATAGGAAATTTCAAAGTTCACTCCCTTTTCTTCTCCAATCTCTTCCAGACGCTTCTGAATATTTTCTACAATCTGATTCAGGGATGCGTCATCCACATAGTTGCAGATTCCAACCTTAAAATCCTCAGCCATAACGGTACTTGCCATCATCATAGATGCGATCACTGCTGCTGTCCCACATGCCATAAGTTTTGTCTTCATAATTTTTTTCTCCTTTTCTCTCTGCAAATTCTGCATTTTATTTCAAAGGATAACTGATGATTCGTTGGGTTGGACCAATATGATACAAAAAAAACCGTCTCAGATCATCATCTGAGACGGTAATAATTTCTTATTATCGCGGTACCACTCAATTTGGCGTATCGCCCTCTTTCTCACGTACTATCATACGCTCCTGATTGATAACGGGTTCGGTTCCCGGCGTCTCCTACTTCAGCTGTCACATCTAATATAAAATATAAGCAGTTGTTTCAGATTCACCCTCAAAAGTCCATTCAGCACTCCGCTCCATACTGCAATTCCACCGCCTGCAGCTCTCTGTGATCTCACATAAATGCTTACTTCTCTTTCTCATCGGTTTTATCCTTTATTGTTGTAGAGTGTAACATCAAAACAGAGATTTGTCAACCCTTTTTTTAATTTTTAAAGCTGTGAATAGGCGCCGGGATCCTGCCGCCTCTCTCAACAAATGCCTCACAGGAAAACTGGTTGACAGGCATGATCGGAGCATAGCCCAGAAGTCCGCCGAATTCCACAGTCTCCCCTACACCCTTTCCGATTACCGGGATCACACGCACAGCTGTTGTTTTCTGGTTGATCATGCCGATTGCTGCCTCATCTGCAATCAGACCGGCAATGGTAGATGCCTTGGTATCTCCCGGAATCGCAATCATGTCCAGTCCCACGGAACATACACAGGTCATGGCTTCCAGCTTTTCGATGGTCAGCGCTCCCACATTGACTGCATCGATCATTCCCTGATCCTCACTGACCGGGATAAAAGCACCGCTCAATCCGCCTACTGCCGTGGCTGCCATAACACCGCCTTTTTTCACCTGGTCGTTCAGAAGTGCAAGGGCTGCCGTAGTTCCCGGAGCACCTACCCGCTCCAGTCCGATCTCTTCCAGAATCTCCGCAACGCTGTCTCCAATGGCAGGGGTAGGGGCAAGAGAAAGATCCACAATTCCAAAAGGAACGCCAAGGCGTTTGGATGCCTCCTGGGCAACAAGCTGTCCCACACGGGTTACTTTAAAAGCTGTACGCTTGATCATTTCACAAAGTGTCTCAAAATCTTTTCCTTTTACTTTCTGAAGGGCATTTTTTACCACGCCGGGGCCGCTTACCCCTACGTTTATAATGCAGTCTGCCTCTGTTACTCCGTGAAAAGCGCCTGCCATAAAGGGATTGTCATCCGGCGCATTGCAGAATACCACCAACTTGGCACATCCAAGGGAATCCTGCTCTTTTGTTGCTTTTGCAGTTTCCAGGACGATCTCGCCCATAAGCTTTACCGCATCCATATCAATGCCTGTTTTTGTGGAGCCCACATTCACAGAGCTGCAGACACGCTCTGTGCACGCTAATGCCTGGGGAATGGATTGGATAAGAAGTTCTTCTGCAGGAGTCATTCCTTTGCTTACCAGTGCGCTATATCCCCCAAGGAAATTTACCCCCACTTCCTTGGCTGCACGATCCAGTGTTTTTGCAATGGATACGAAATCCTCAATACTTTTGCATGCGGCTCCGCCGATCAGGGCGATCGGAGTCACGGAAATCCTTTTATTTACAATGGGAATTCCGTATTCCATAGAAATCTTATCCCCTGTGGATACCAGATCTTTTGCCAGTGTGGTGATCTTATTGTAAATCTTTTGATTCATTGTTTCCAGGTCACTGTCAATGCAGTCCAGAAGACTGATGCCCATGGTAATGGTGCGCACATCCAGATTTTCCTGCTCTATCATTTTATTCGTTTCATTTACTTCGAAAATATTGATCATAAGTCTCTCTCCCGGATTTTAGATTCTGTGCATTTTGTTAAAAATATCTTCATGCTGGCAGCGGATGATCACGCCGATTTCCTCACCAAGGGCGGAAAGCTCTTTGGATATGGTTCCTGTATCTTTGTCAGAGCCGCTTGTATCTGCAACCATCATCATATTGAAATATCCCTGCACGATGGTCTGGGAAATATCCAGGATATTTACTTTGTTCTCAGCAAGATATGTACATACTTTTGCGATAATTCCTACGGTATCATTTCCTACTACTGTAATAATTGTTTTTTTCATAATTTTTTCCTCTCTAAATTGTAATCAGTTCTGATATGCAGTCCCTCCGGGCAACCTGGATCTTAAAATCCCGGGATCTGTAGGGATTGTCGCCAAGAGTTACTTCTGAGCAAACGGTCTCATACGCCAGCTCTTCATAATTATTTTCCTGGCTTAAATGGCCAAGAAAAATTGCTTTCATGTTGTCATGAAGGAGACGGCATAAAAGCCTTCCCGCATTTTCATTGGAAAGATGCCCTCTATCCCCAAGGATTCTCTGTTTCAGATAATAGGGATATCTTCCCACCTGAAGCATTCGGATATCGTGGTTCGCTTCCAGAAGAACCGCATCCAGATTCTGAAGGTTCTCCACAATATATTCGTTATATTTCCCAAGGTCTGTGGCAATTCCCACAGATTGCTCCCCGCATGCAAACCGATATCCCACCGGCTGTGCTGCATCATGGGGAATGGTAAAGGGATTTACCGTAAGGTCTTTTAGCGTAAACGGCTCGTCCTCCCGGATTTCATGGAAAATCCCCTCCGGCATTTTTCCAAGGCCCCCGGCCCGCTCTATGGCATCTACGGTACCTCCTGTGGCGTAAACAGGAATCTGATACTTTCTCGCCATCACGCCAAGGCTTTTGATATGGTCAGAATGCTCGTGGGTAATAAAAATCGCGTCAATATCTCTGCCCGTTAATTCCACATTATTCAGACCGGCTTCGATCTTTTTGCCGCTGATTCCCACATCCACCAGGACGTGCGTGTTCTCTGAGCCAACATAAATACAGTTTCCGCTGCTTCCGCTGGCTATACTACAAAATCTCATTTCGCTTTACCCCTTTTTCGATTTGCTCGTAGGTCTTCTTAAGATCACCATTATTCTCAATCACATAATCCGCATGGGCACGGAAAAACTCCTCAGATGCCTGGTTACGGATGATGCTCTGTGCCTTCTCTCTGGTATAGCCCCGGCTTTCCATCAGCCTGGAAATGCGAATCTCCACATCTGTATGAATATACCAGGTCTCATCGCAAAATGCTTCATAATGATCTTCCAAAAGAAGGGCAGCTTCCACAACAGACAGCTTACGCCCGCTCTTTCGCTCTTCCTCAAGACGCCTGCAGATAAATTCTTTCACAGCAGGATGAATGATCCCGTTTAAACGCGCAAGCATCTCCCCATTACAGAATACTACATCCGAAACTCGCTTCCGGTCAATGGTTTTATCACTTTTTATCACATCTTTTCCAAATAACTCTATGATTTTATCATAACAGGCACCTCCCGGTTCCATCACAAGATGCCCGATTTTATCTGCCTCCAGAACACATGCATCCAGATTTGATGCCATATATTCCAAAACTGTACTTTTTCCGGCTCCCACTCCGCCGGTTATTCCGATCGTTTTCATTTATTTTGCCTCATACCAGCTGTCACCCTCGTGCATATCAACCTCAAGCTCCACAGCCAGACGTGCAGCTCCTTTCATCTCTTCCTCCAGAATCCTGGAAACAGCAGCCAGCTCCTCTTTTTTTGTCTCGATCAGCAGTTCATCATGTACCTGCAGTACCAGTCTGGACTGAAGTCCTTCCTGAATCATCCTTCCGTAAACCCGGTTCATGGCAATCTTGATAATATCCGCTGCCGTTCCCTGAATGGGCGAATTCATGGCTACCCGTTCCCCAAAGGAGCGCTGCATGAAATTGCTGGATTTCAGCTCCGGAACAGGGCGCCTCCTGCCAAACATGGTGGTCACATAGCCCTTTTCTTTTCCTTCCAGAACCAGCCCGTCTAAAAATCCCTTGATCTTGGGATACGTATCAAAATAGCTCTCAATATATTCTGCTGCTTCTTTTCTGGTAATGCTTAAGTCCTGGCTCAGCCCGAAGGAACTGATTCCGTATACGATTCCAAAATTCACAGCCTTTGCATTCCGTCTCTGAAGAGAAGTTACCTCCTCAAAAGGCACATGGAATACCTGAGAAGCAGTCAGGCGGTGAATATCCTGCGCTTCCTTATAGGCCTGAACCAGCTTTTCATCTCCGGACATATGGGCAAGCACGCGCAGCTCGATCTGGGAATAGTCCGCATCTACAAACACAAATCCATCTTCCGGCACAAATACTTTCCGGATGAGTCTCCCCAGTTCCATACGGACAGGAATATTCTGCAGATTCGGCTCCGTACTGCTGATTCTTCCGGTAGCCGTAATGGTCTGGTTAAAGGTGGAATGAATCCTTCCATCCTCTTCGATCACATTCCCCAGGCCGTCCGCATAAGTGGATTTCAGCTTGGTAAGCTGGCGGTACTCCAGGATATCGTTCACGATCGGCTGTTCCGGTGCCAGCTTTTCCAGAATATCTGCAGCAGTGGAATATCCGGTTTTTGTTTTCTTTCCTCCCGGAATTCCCATTTTCTCAAAAAGAATCACTCCAAGCTGTTTCGGAGAATTAATATTAAACTCCTCTCCTGCCTGCTCATAGATCAGCTTCTCCAGCTCCAGGATCCTGACGTTAAGTTTTTCTCCGTAAGCCTTCAGTTCTTCTCCTTTTACACGGATCCCCCATTTTTCCATAGAATCCAGAGTGAAGACCAGGGGAAGCTCAATCTCCTCATAAACACTCCACATATCGGTTTCCTGCAAAGCCTTTTTTACAGGAGCCATACAGCCAAGTGCCGTATAAGCCATATAACAGGCCAGGTTCGCAAGTCCTTCCATTCCCTCTTCCCATGCCTTTGCCAGGGTGGTTTTTCCAAGAAGGTTCTCTCTGGAAGGAAGAAGCACGCCTCCCATATATTCCTTCGCAATGTCGTCAAAGGTATACGCGGATTTCAAAGGATTCAGAAGATAAACGCCAACCCCGGCGTCAAAAACCCTGGCTGGTTTCTGAATATCTACATGCTTAAGAAGCGCCTTAATATCCAGTGCACTGATCATGGTTTTTGCGGATAAAGCCTGAAGTTTTCCGCACAGGTATTCCCCTGTGATCAACCCCTCCACAGGAACGTAATAAACTTCCTTTTCCTCCAATGCAAGTCCAAGACCGTAAACCTTATCTTTGTCCGCCATAAGGGCAGCGCCTGCCGCATCTTTGGATCCTGCTTTTTCAAAAAGAGCCTCTGCGCCGGAAAAATCACTGCAGGTAAAAAACTCCTGCTCCATTGTTGATTCTGTAACAGTTTCCTTATGAAATCTTCCCAGGAGATTTTTAAACTCCAGCTGTTTACAAAGTTCATATGCCTCTTTTGTATAAAGCTCCCCTATCTTTGCATCCTCATATGCATAGTCAATGGGACTTTCTGTATGAATGGTTGCAAGAGTTTTGCTTAAAGAAGCCATATCGTAGTGCATACGCAGAGACTCTTTTGCTTTATTAGGCTTCACTTCTTCCAGATGCGCGTAAGCGTTCTCAATGCTGCCGAATTCAACGATCATTTTCGTCGCTGTTTTCTCCCCAACCCCCGGAATACCGGGAATATTGTCTGAGCTGTCTCCCATAAGCGCCTTCAGCTCAATGATCTGCGGTGGGGTTATCTGATATTTTTCCAGCACCTGGGCAGCATGATAATCCTCCACCACAGTCTTTCCCTTGGAGGTTCTGGGCAGGCGGATCATTACCTTTTCTGTTGCAAGCTGCAAAAGATCCCTGTCTCCGGACAGGATCGTTACATCCATCCCACGCTCCTCGCTTCTGCGGGCGATCGTTCCCAAAATATCATCTGCCTCATAGCCCTCCATGGAAACCATCTTTACTCCCATAGCAGCCAGCATCTCTTTTATCAAAGGAACCTGTTCCAGAAGTTCCTCCGGCATGCCTTTGCGGGTACCTTTATAGGCATCATAAATTTTATGCCGGAAGGTAGGCGCATGCAGGTCAAACGCCACGGTCAGATAGTCCGGCTTTTCCTCTTCCAGAATGCGAAACAGGATATTCAGAAATCCATACACAGCACCTGTATGCTTTCCTTCCGAATTAGTCAGATCAGGAAGTCCGTAAAAAGCTCTGTTCAGTATGCTGTGTCCATCGATCAGTAATATTTTTTCGCTCATTTTTTCCTCCTAAATCCCGTATCTTTTTATAGGAACCGGCCCAGTTCCTGAATTACCAATGTCAGAAGTGCCATCAGCACTGCGATCAGGATCAAAAAAAGTACAGCCGTTAAAACATGCTCCAGCTTTTTCTTGCGGATGTATCTCCTGCTCTTTTTCAAATCCTGCTCCAGAAGATGCTGCAGGTCTAAAACAGCACTTTCCTCCTCTTCATTCAGCTGCAGGATAGCCTCATGCACAATAAAGTATGTTTCCAGTTCTTCGTAGCAGGAGCTGCAGGACTGCACGTGCTCCAGAAATTCTTCCAGTTCTTTGATTGACAGTGTATGGTTAATATATCTTGTTACCATTCCTTCTGCTGCACGGCAGTTCATATCCATCACCAGGCCTTTCTTTCCACATAAAGCAATATCTTCCACATGATTATAGCGGAATAAAGGACAAAATACAAGGGGCGTATTCCAGGCTATTTTTCCGTATATCGAACTGCTCCGTCAATAATAACCGCTTTCAGCCTTGTATCGGAAACCATGGGATTGCCGTCTGCAATGACAAAGTCTGCATCCTTGCCGACTTCAATGGAGCCTACCCTGTCCGAAACACCGATATGCTTTGCCGCATGAATGGTGATCGCCTTTAATGCATCAAATTCCCTCATTCCGTCTTTTACTGCAAGTCCTGCACACAGCGGCAGATATTGCTGGGGGATTACCGGGGAATCGGTAATGATGGAAACCTGACAGCCCGCCTTTGCCAGAATTCCCGGTGTGGTAAAACTCTTATTCTTCAATTCGAACTTCGTGGCATGTCCAAGAGACGGACCGACTGCAACAGGAAATCCTTCCTTTGCCAGATCATCTGCGATCAGCGCACCCTCTGTACAATGTTCTATGGTAAGTCCTACATGATATTCTCTGGCGATCCGGATAGCGGTATAAATATCGTTTGCCTGATGGGCATGTGCTTTTAAAGGCATCTCTCCGTCGATTACCGGAAGCAGTGCTTCCAGCTTCGGATCATAAGCCGGCTGTTTCAGCACATCCTCTCCTGCTGCTTCCTTTTTCTTTTTATACTCTATGGTTTTTTCTAACATAATGCGAAGCTTGGATGCTGTGCTCATTCTGGAGTAATTATCCTTGTCCTTATAGCACCTCTTGGGATTCTCACCAAATGCACATTTCATTGCCGCCTTCTTTTTGATCACCATATCATCGATCCGTTTTCCGGTTGTTTTATAGACTGCAAAGGTTCCTCCCAATACATTCGAACTTCCCGGCCCTGCCGCTACACAGGTGACTCCCCCTTCCATTGCCAGACGTATGCTTTCATCCTGCGGATTCAGGCCGTCAATGGCAGATAACTGCGGAGTCAGAGAATCCGTCATCTCGTTGTAATCTTCCCCTTCAAATCCCATTCCGTAGCCATCCAGCCCCAGATGGCAGTGTGCCTCTACAAATCCGGGATATACGTTAAGGCCTGCTGCATCCAGTATCTTAGCTCCGTTTATGCTCGCTCCTTCGATTACCGGAGCGATCTGCCTGATTATTCCTCCTTCTGCCAGGATATCTGCCACATATGGTTTTTCATGTACTGCATCATAAATCATGCCCTGTTTGATCAATAGCATTCCGTCCATTTTACGGACCTCCTTTGTATGTTTTTTAACCGTATCATCTGTAAAAAAGGTGGCCCGGGACAACTCATGTCTTTGGAACCACCTTTCGCTTTCTTATTGTATAAAATCTCCGCCTGAAAAGGCCGGGCCGCCGTTTCTGTATTTTAGCCGATCTCCCCTTCAGGAGTTTCCAGAATCCTCATAAATTCCTCTCCTGTGATCGTTTCATGTTCATACAGATATTTGGCAAGCTCATGGAGCTTACCGATATTGTCCTGAAGAATCTTCAGGGCTTTCTGATGCTGTGTGCTTACCAGATCCACAACCTTCTTATCCAGAATTGTCTGGGTTTCAAAGGAGCAGGCCAGGCTGGCGTCACCTCCCAGATACTGATTGGTTACGTTTTCCATGGCTACCATATCAAATTCGTCGCTCATACCATAACGGGAGATCATCGCTCTTGCGATTTTTGTCGCCTGCTCGATATCATTGGATGCACCTGTGGTAATGGTATGGAAGATCAGTTCCTCTGCTGCACGTCCTCCTGTAAATGTGGCGATCTTATTCTCCAGTTCCTCCTTGGACATCAGGAAATGTTCTTTCTCATCTACCTGCATGGTATAGCCCAGTGCACCGGACGTACGGGGAATGATGGTAATCTTGTGTACCGGAGCGGAATCCGTCTGCTTTGCAGCAACAAGGGCATGGCCGATCTCATGATAAGAAACAATCAGCTTTTCCTTATTGGAAAGTACCCGGTTCTTCTTCTGATATCCTGCGATAACTACCTCGATACTCTCTTCAAAATCCGCCTGAGTAGCGAATTTTCTTCCGTCACGTACTGCACGCAGAGCTGCCTCATTTACAATATTGGCCAGTTCCGCCCCGGAAGCTCCGGCCGCCGCTTTTGCAATTTCATCAAAGCGTACGCTATCCGCAATTTTAATTTTCTTTGCGTGAACTTTCAGAATTTCTTCCCTTCCCTGGAGATCCGGAAGTTCCACAGGAATCCGCCTGTCAAAGCGTCCCGGACGAAGGAGGGCCGGATCAAGGGAATCCGGGCGGTTGGTTGCTGCCAGGATTACTACTCCTTTCGAACCGTCAAAACCATCCATCTCTGTCAGAAGCTGGTTCAAAGTCTGCTCACGCTCGTCGTTTCCGCCTGTAAAGCCGGCACCGTCACGCTTTTTACCGATGGTATCGATCTCATCAATAAATACAATACACGGTGCTTTGTCATTCGCCTGCTTAAACAGGTCACGCACCTTCGCAGCGCCCATACCTACAAACATCTCCACAAATTCAGAACCGGAGATAGAGAAAAACGGAACCTCCGCCTCACCAGCCACAGCTTTTGCAAGAAGGGTCTTTCCTGTTCCGGGAGGGCCTACAAGAAGTGCCCCCTTTGGCATAGAAGCACCGATTTCCGCATATTTATGGGGATTGTGAAGATAGTCCACGATCTCTGTCAGCAATTCCTTCGCCTCATCCTCACCGGCAACATCACTGAATTTAATTCCGCTGGTGGATTTTACATAGACCTTGGCATTACTTTTTCCAAAGGACATCATTCCCCCGGGAGCGTCTCCCATAGAGCTCATCATCTTCTTGCTAAGCCAGCGTCCCAACAGGATAAAAATAGCGATGGGGATCAGATAGCTGAGGATGAGAGTGAGTATAATAGACTGTCTCTCAGGAGCGGTCTCACTCATCTTCACTCCTGCCTGTCTCAGGCGTTCAACCAGGTTAGGATCGTCCATAGCTACCGTCTTGCACTGGACCTCTCTGCCATCCTGGCTCGCCTGATAGTAAATGTAATCTCCGTCAACCGTGGCCTCCGATACATTTCCTCTTTCCACATTGCTTAAAAATGTGCTGTAATCTGTTGTGATGATACTGCCCTCCTGAATAGAAGGAAGCACCAGGAAGTTCAGCAGGAAAATCACAACGGCCGCTATGATATAGTACACATACAGCGGTCTTTTCCCAGGTTTCTTGTTTCCTAAATTCATATATTTTCCTCATTTTCTATAGTATGATTTAGAGTACTTTAACACCTTTAGCCGAAAATATCAATGTATTTCAAATAAAATTCATGAACTTTTTATAAATTCTGTTCCTGCTCTTTTTTTTCTATAGTTTGCTCTTTAATTAGCAACCCCCATTTCAAATGGGGGTCTAACTTTAACCCCTCCGGGGTATTTCTCTGGTTCCGCCAGAGGCGGGGTTTCGCAGTACCATTTTTACTGGTTGCCTCCTAAAGAA
>JAETNR010000094.1 GCA_021772055.1 Blautia sp.
ATAGACATTATACCCCAAAAGGGAGGTCAATGCTCTTTTTATTTGAAACATCCCATAAATCAAGGTTTTTATTAAGTTTTAGAACAAAAAAATGGGTAGTATTTGACACTACCATATCTATGAAGGAGGAAATGATTATGACATTTATTGATCCATCTACAGTGCCCCAGAGAACTCTTTATACAGGTGCAAAAATGCCTGCAGTTGGCATGGGAACCTTCGGAAGCGATCATGCTGATCCCGATGCGGTATCTGCTTCCGTTGCAGGAGCTATCCGTGTGGGATATCGTTCTTTTGACTGTGCTGCATGCTATGGAAACGAAGATCAGATCGGACAGGTTTTCGCGGATGCTTTTGCAGAAGGTGTGGTAAAAAGAGAGGAGCTTTTTATTGCATCTAAGGTATGGAATGATATGCATGGAGACGGGGATGTTCTTCTTGCATGTGCCAAAACCTTAAAAGACTTAAAGCTGGACTATCTGGATATGTACTATGTACATTGGCCATTCCCCAACTATCATGCACCTCACTGCGATGTGGATTCCCGCAACCCGGATTCCAAGCCTTTTACTGCAGAGCGGTTTATGAAGACCTGGAGACAGATGGAACGCCTGGTGGATATGGGACTTACCAAACATATCGGTATGTCCAATATGACCATCCCGAAACTGGAGGCAGTTCTTCCTCTTTGCAGAATTCAGCCTGCAGCCATTGAGATGGAACTTCATCCATGTTTCCAGCAGACAGAGCTGTTTGAGTACTGCCGTGCCCATAAGATTGAAGTTGTAGGCTTTTGCCCCATCGGGTCCCCGGAACGTCCGGAACGTGACAAAACACCGGAGGATATCGCAGATATTGAGCTTCCGGAACTGAAGAAAATTGCAGAGGCACATGGAATTCATCCGGCAGTTGTCTGCATCAAATGGGCAGTGCAGAGAGGCCAGACGCCTATTCCATTCTCCCTGAAGGAGAGAAACTACACCAAGAATCTGCAGTGTGTGACAGAAGATCCGCTGACAGAGGAAGAGATGGAGATCATCAAATCTCTGGATAAAAATAACCGCCTGATCAAAGGACAAGTATTTCTGTGGCCGGGAGCAAATGACTGGCATGACCTGTGGGATGAGGATGGAGTTATTGTAAAATAAAGAAGTACAAACACGCCGGAAGCCTGGGGTCTCCGGCGTGTCTGTTTTCCATTTCGTCCTCTTTTAAAATTCTTTTCTGCTCATAATTTTACTGCTGATCTTCATGGATACCAATAAAACAATGACCGCAGCAATGAGGATGACGGCGGCCATCAGTCCCATGCTGGACATCTGAAGATTGTTAATGGTATTTATGATATCAATCCCAAGCATTTCTGCCGCTTTTACAATCACAGCCACTATGATCGATAACACTCCTAAAGCGCCGATCAGGGCGATCCGTCCTTTTTCACCGCCGAATTTCAGGTGAAAGGGAATCATGACTGCCTGTATGAGAAGCAATGACGGTAAAATCATCACAGCGACCATAAGGATTTCGGAAACGTCGGCAGTCTTTTTGGACAGGCTGAAAACAATGGCTGTAATTACTGCAAAAATCCAGGCACCGCCCCCGAGCAGGAGCGCAAGACAGTATTTTTCTGCAGTGTAGCATGTGCGGCTGATCGGCAGTGTAAATAGAAAGGCATTGCCGTTATCAAATTCATCATAGCTTATGGTGCTTAAGGTAAACAGTGACAGGACAAAGGGCAGAAAGCCCAGTATAAAGGAGAAATCATCAGAGAAAGCAGCCATGGCGATTTCTATGATGAAAATAAGGAAGAAGAAATTTTTCTGTCCTTTCATTAATTGGAAATCTTTGATCAATAAACCTTTCATCATGCCTGCCCCCTTATCATCATGGTAATTACTTCATCGATGGTTCCCTTTTCTATCACAATCTTCGGATAATTATCCATGTAGAACTGCTTCTGATTGGTTAAACAGCTGTATCCGAAACTTTCTTTTTTATAGCGCAGTATATACTGTTTATCCAGTTTCTGAAACTGCTCTTCATCAACCTTCAATAAAGCATAGTCGCTTAGCAAAACGTCGGTATCCTCGTGCAGGATCACCTTTCCTTCATGAATCATATAAATATCATCACATAAAGTTTCCAGATCACTGGAAATATGAGAGCTGATAAGGATAGAGCGTTCCTCATCCCCTTCCATAAACACCCGGAGCATTTCCAGCAATTCATCTCTGGCAATCACATCCAGTCCTGATGTGGGTTCGTCCAGTATCAGGAGCTTTGCATTGTGTGAGACTGCGGTAAGCACTTTCAGCTTTGCCTTCATGCCTGTTGAAAAATCTTTGATTTTTTTATCAAGGGGCAGCCGGAATTTCTGCGCTTGTTCCAGAAAAAACGGATAGTCAAAGTTCCTGTACAGGTTTTTCAAAACTGGAATAATGTCCTTGATTGTTAAATATCCGCTGAAACCGGAGTCTGAAAGAACAACGCCTAAAGCTTCTCTATCTTCTGCGGTAAAATTCTGCAGATTTTTTCCAAGGAGCGTAATGCTTCCGCTGTCAATGGAAATCAGCCCTAACACTGCTTTAAAAGTAGTACTTTTCCCCGCTCCGTTTTGCCCGATCAGCCCGGTTACACAGCCCGGCATGACTTCTAAAGAGCAATCCAGCCTGAAGTTGCCATAATCTTTTTTTTGATGTTCAATTTTCAACATAACTGTCATCCCTCCAAGAGCAATTCAAATAAACTTCTGATATCTTCGTCACTGATTCCGCAGCGCCTGCCTTTCTGAATCGCCTGTTCCAAATCTGCTTCCAGCTCTTTTTTCTGTTCTTCCAGCAAAAGTTCCTTATTTGTGGCTGCCACATACGTTCCCTTTCCGTGTACAGTGACAGTAAAACCCTCACTTTCCAGATAGTCATAAGCTTTTTTCACTGTCAAAGCGCTTATTCTTAATTCCTTTGATAGTGTGCGGACAGACGGAAGATTATCGTTTTCCTTTAGTTCTCCATTGCGTATGAGTGTTTTGACCTGATCTACGATCTGCTCATATATGGGAATCATTGAGGATGTGTTAAGAATCACTTTCATTCCTATATTCCCCCCCTTCCATGTATATCAGTATATAACAGAGTAAAACTGTTGTCAAGTGTTATATAGTGTTTGCTTTATTCATGATATTGTAAAAAGGACAAAAACATGATAACATATTTTCATAATTCAAAATCAGGGGGACTTTTTATTTTTCATGTACAGAATATTACTTGTAGACGACGAAATCCTGGTGCGGGATGCCATCAGGGAAAATATTGACTGGGCAGGAATGGACTGTGAACTGGTCGGAGACTGCCAGAACGGCCAGGAAGCTGCTGAATTTGTAAAAAAACATCCTGTAGATATTGTACTGACCGATATCTGTATGCCTTATATGGACGGAATGGAATTAAGCCATTTTCTTCATGACAATTATCCGGACATTGTCATTGTGATCTTCAGCGGATTCGGTGAATTTGAATATGCCAAAAAAGCGATTCAATATAATGTAAGCGAATATCTTTTAAAGCCCATTACAGCTATGGAGCTGACAGGCGTTATCAATAAAATGAAAGAAAAAGTAGACCAGCGTAAGGAAGAGAAGCGTAGGATTGAAAGCCTCACCAGAGCCTCGGAAAACTATCATAAAAATGCCCAGATGATTCGCTCCAAAGCAATTGAAGCGCTGGTGACCTGCTCAAGAGATGTGAAGGAAAGCCTGGAACAGCTCCAGTCCATGGGGATTGAACTGGAAGCTTCCAACTATAGAGTTGCGGTTTTTGACATTGACCTGTATTCCGATATGTATCAGATTGACGTGGAAAAGCAGCAGGAAAGTGCACTTATGGCATTTGTGGTTTTTAATATCAGCAATGAGATCGTGGAGCGGGAGTCAGCAGGAATTGCCTATCAGGATGGCAGCAACCGCACTTGTGTCCTCTTTCAGGGACCCCGCACAAAAGAATTTTCTTATAAGGTCAAAAGTATCTGTCAGGAAATCCGGCAAAAAGTAAAGGAGGTCATCGGAATTGACCTTTCCATCGGAATCGGGATCTGGGTAAGACATCCGGAGAAGCTTCTTTTTTCCTACGACACAGCGGCGGACGCTATTCAGTATCGTTATCTTCTTGGCGGATGTCTGCTTCTTGATATGGAAGAAATTAAGAAAAACGGAGAAGTTTCCTTATATGAAACCCTGGAACAGCTCACAGACAGCCTGAAGGCAGGCAAAAAAGAAACCATGGAGTTATGCTTTGCCCGTATGGAACAGGAAATTAAAGGAGCCCTTGTGGATAAAAGCCGCGCCTGCATGTATCTGCAGCAGATGATCCGTGCCATAGGAAATGCATGCACCTCCGTACAGACGGACAGGGATCAGGCAGTGAAACGAAGCGAAGAGCTTTTGAGCAAAGTTCCCAAGCAGTGTACCTTCCAGCAGGCTATCGGTCTGGTCAAGGAATATGGGGAGGCAGTTTTTGAGGAGCTCTCAAGCCTTAACAGCTCCGCGGGACAGCGCCAGGCACTGCTGGCTTTGGATTACATACAGAATAATTATATGGATCCGGATTTAAGCTTAAATGATATTTGTACTTATCTCAGTATCAGTACCAGCTATTTCAGCACCATTTTTAAAGAGGTTACAGGCGGCACTTTTATGGAAGCACTGATTCGTACCCGTATGGATAAGGCCAGGGAGCTTCTGGAAAATACCACGCTTAAGAACTATGAAATAGCAGAAAAAGTTGGTTTTTCCGATCCCCATTATTTTGGAATTTCTTTCAAAAAAATGACAGGAAAAACCCCAACGGAATATGCCAGGGAGTATCGTAAATGAAAAAAAAGAAAAGCTACGGGCGCATTTTAGGAAAGATGAAAAGCATTCAAAGTGCGATTTTTGCTGCGGTTTCCATACTGGTGTTAAGTGCAGTTCTGATTGTTACTGCGGTATCCATGAAATACACCCGTTCCTCTATTTTTGAAAATTCTGTTATGTATACCAGGACGATCATCCAGCAAATGACCCAGAATATAGATTCCTATATCAACTATATGGATAATATTGCGTCCATGCTGGCAGAAAGTGAGGATGCCCAGTATTATCTGTTCTATTCGGGAAGTGAAGACAACAAAAGCCGCCTTCTAAGCCAGTATGCTGCGATTTTGAAAGGACGTGACGATATTAAGAATCTGGGGATCCTGCGTATCGGAGGAAAATATTTGATCAATGAAGGTACACAGGAAATCAATCCTAATCTGGATATCCAGTCCCAGGAATGGTATCAGAAGGCTATGGAGTGTGAAGAATACGGTCTTACGTCGTCCCATGTACAGCATATTGTGGAAGGGGAGCGCCCCTGGGTAATTACCCTGAGCCGCAGGATTCCCAATACCCTGAAGGGAGAGAAAAGCAGCGACGGTGTTTTTTTCATTGACCTGAACTACAGTGCCATCAGTGAGCTGTGCGACCAGAACAGTATCGGAGAAAAGGGATATGTGTTTATTTTGGATGAGGAGGGTAACATTGTTTACCATCCTCAACAGCAGCAGCTTTATAATGAACTGCAGACAGAGAATATTGAGATTGTAATGAACGCGGATTCCGATACGGTTCTCACGGATAACGGGGATAATGGAAAGCTGTATACCATTTCCCGCTCAGAAAAGACCGGGTGGACGGTTGTGGGCTGTGTGAATGTGGGCGAGCTTTTGAAAGGCAGCAGACAGGCCCAGAGTATTTACCTTGTGATGGCAGTGATCCTTGTGGTAGTGGCTCTTCTTATTTCCAGCGTGATCGCAAAAAATATTACGCTTCCTATTCAGCGCCTTAGGGATTCCATGGCAAGAGTGCAGACCGGGGATTTTGAAGCCGCTGATGTGGAGGTGGTTTCCGAAAATGAAATCGGCAGCCTGACAACCTCTTTTAATGTGATGACCCATCGGATTCAGGAATTGATGGAGCAGAATATTTATGAACAGAAAGAAAAGAGAAAGAGTGAACTAAAGGCCCTTCAGTCGCAGATCAACCCTCACTTTCTATACAATACGCTGGATTCTATTATCTGGATGGCAGAGGGGAAAAAGAACGAAGAGGTGGTACTGATGACTGCATCTTTGGCACGGCTTCTGCGGCAAAGTATCAGCAACGAGGATGAAGTGGTCTCTGTGGGACAGGAGGTAGAGTATGCCAGAAGCTATCTTACCATTCAGAAAATGCGGTACAAAGATAAGCTGGAATTTCAGATCACTGTGGCCCCGGAAATCAGCAGGGTGCATATTATCAAACTGGTGCTTCAGCCTATCATCGAAAATGCAATTTACCATGGCCTGAAATATAAAGAGAGCAAAGGGCTTTTAAAGCTGCACGGTTATGCAGAAGGCGGGAATGCGGTTCTGGAAATTATCGACAATGGTGTGGGCATGGACAAGGAACGGCTGGATCATATTTTTGAGCAGCATAAGGTAAATTATCATTCCAATGGCGTAGGCGTTTATAATGTACAGCAGCGTTTGCAGCTTTATTATGGAAAGAATTATGGGATTACCTACGAAAGCCGGCCGGGAAAGG
>JAETNR010000029.1 GCA_021772055.1 Blautia sp.
GGGGTAGTCTGCCCTTTTTTAGTCTATTTTCTGGCAGGGTGAGGTATTGTCAGTGGCTGTAAGTGCAACTACGGCAGATGTCATGCACTTTCATACTGCCGTGAATAATCCAGGATAATAAATGACAGAGTTATATCCCACGGATTTCCAGATATAAATAAACGGAAGGAGGAAAACCCAGATTTTCGGTTTCATATACCACATCACAGGATCCCTGCCCATTTTTTCTAATAACGAATTCATAATGCCGTTATTCTGATCTAAAAAGGCCATCAGCATATATCCGACCACTACCCAGGACAAAAAGTATGGCAGAAACATGGTTGTCTGATAAAATTTCCTGCCGTTTTTGCTGGCAACCTCATTGATCAGCAATGCGATAATTACCGCAAATACAGTTCCCAGAAACAAAAACAGAAGATTGAAGCCCAGGGTATTTCGTGTGATTCTCCATGCATTATCCGAAGAAAGGAAAAACTTAAAATTGTTAAGCCCTGCCCAGTCACTGCCGAAGATTCCTTTATCATAGCGGAAATTCTTAAATGCCAGGATAAGCCCGCCCATAGGAATATAATTAAACAGCAGGAGAAAAGCCAGCGCAGGAATACACATTATCAGGAGTTTCCTGTTTTTTCTGCTTTGGCTGCTGCCCCGCTTTATCGCCTTTTGTGATTTTGCCACAATATCTATCCTCCATTTTCTATACACATCATCGGTTACCTATTTATTTAAAATGAGCCAGCTATCCATTGACAGCCGGCTCTCCAAAGCCTCTTTGTTATTTGGCTGCTTTCCACGCATCAATCTGGGTCTGCGCTTCTACAACCATATCATTGATACCTGCTGCTTCCAGCTTGCTGTTGAATTCTGCAAGAGATTCTTCTACATTTTCTACAGCACCGCAGTTAAGTGCCGGAAGATATTCGTCAACCACTGTCTGTACCTGTGCAGCCTGTGTTTTTACCGGCTCTATATCAAAGGTAAATCCAAGAGCCTTCGAAGGCATAGCTGTATTATTGAATTCAATGGTTGCCTCATTGATATCTGCCGGGGAACCTTCCATCACATATGCATTAAATGTATTTCCCATCATCCACGGAATACCTGCATATTTATCGGTTGCTGTTTGTCTGATCGTATTGTCATCAATCTTTTCGTAGTGCTGGCCTTCAATACCGTACGCAAGCAGGTTAAACAGCTCTGCATTGTTATTTACCAGTTCCAGGGCCATCATTGCACGTTCCGGATTCTTAGAGGTTGCAGGAATCGCGTTGATGGACGCGGTCAGCCCGGAGGTTGTAAGGAGTGCTTCCTCCCCAAGCATCGTGGATACCAGCTCAACACCAGGTCCCCACTGTACTACTTCCTGAACCTCAACGCCAGGTTTATACACGCCTCTTGCACGGGCTATCACCCGGTTGGATTTCAGTTCTGCATTCATATCTGTTTTTACCATTGCATCGTTTGGAATAATGCCTTTATCTGCCCATTCCTTGGATTCTGTACAATAGGAAGCAAATTCCTCTGTTGCATAGGGATTTACTGCCTGGATGTTCTCGTCATCTGCCTTTACATAGACATATTTGGAAATATCATCAAAACCATATGCATAGATCAGGGAAGACCATCCTGATGCAACTCCGTAGCGTTCAAATTCTACCCCTTCTGCTTCGCATACCTCTTCCAGAAATGGTGTCAGCTCTGCCAGGCTGTGTATGGAAGTGATGTCCAGGTTATATTTTTCTGCCAGATCCTTGCGGACGGACAGATTTGAAGACTTTGCAAAAATCTGCGCATTGGGAATTCCATAAATCTTTCCATTAATTTTTACTGCGTTCCACTGGTCTTCTGTAAAGAAGGCGTTGACACCCGGTGCATATTCTTCCAGAAGCTCATCCATTTCATAAAAAGCACCTTTTGCAACATTCTGTGCATAATTATTACACCAGGAGGAAGTAAAATTAATGTCTCCTGCGTCTCCTGCTGCATACTTAGTCTGCATTTTCTGTTCATAATCAGAAACAGCAATAGGAACAAACTCTACGGTTGCGTTGATTTCTTTTTCAAAAATTTCGTTTGCTTTTTCAAATACTGCATCCTGATCCGGCAGAGAATCCGCACGATAATACCATGTAAGGTCAACATGCTCCAGCTCACTTTCCTCTGCACATACATTAGCACTCATTCCCGCAAACATACTGCAAACCATCGCTGTTGATAATAAAACGGAACAAATCTTTCTCTTCATTACTTTAACCTCCTAAATTAACTGAAATTGTCGATTCTGACCTGTAACATGCATCACACCTGCGCAGGAATCAATGTCTGTTAACTGTCCATGCCTGTATTTTAGTGAAAAAAAGAAGAAAAATCTATTGAAGAAATTATATTTCCACATTGAAATATTATATTTTATAATTTTTTCACTTAGGAATCCGTGGGCGCACTTCCCCCACTCTCCCCCCTCCCGTGAAATATAACCACGAAACCGCACTAATAATGTAATTTCTTTATAAAAAGGTTGCACTCATAAAAAACATGTAGTACACTATGTACAGACATCCCTTTACAAGATGTCTCTTACATAAGAGAACCTCATCTCTTTCGTGCAGGTTTCCTCCTGCCGGAGATGATTATTTCAGGCTTTTCGCCAAATTATTCCATAATAACCCAAAATACAGGCGGAAAGCATTTTTCCTCCTGTATCACCAATGTAGGAGGAGGATCTATGAATAACAGCAAAACTGAATACTGTACCAAAACAAAAGCCAAAACAGACAGCAGCACTTTTCAGAACGAAGACGTAAACAGCAAATGTATCTTCCAAAACCCGGTACTCTGCGCACAGTTTCTTCGGAATTATTCCGGCCTGCCGCAGCTTCGGAATGTACAGCCGGAGGATATTGAAAATGTTTCTCTGCGCTACCACATTTTTGATGAAGTAGAACTGAATTCCGACACAGTAGTGCGCATCCGCCAGAATCCGGAAAAAGACGAGCTGCCCATTTATATCGTTCCTCTGATCGACCACAAGAGCAGGGTAGACCATAACGTGGCTATGCAGCTTCTCCTTTATATGGTGTGTATCTGGAAAGACTGGGAAAAAGAAATGAAAAACAAATATGGGATGAACTGCCACAACAAAGACTTCCGGTATCCATTTATCCTTCCGCTGGTCTATTACGAGGGGAAAGGCACCTGGACCGCAGATTTTCACCTGAGCAGCCGTTTGCCGGATATGGGAGAATCACTTAAGAAGTACATCCCTGATTTTTCCTATCAGGTTGTCCGCATCCGGGATTACCCTAACCAGGACCTTCTGGAAAAAGGCGACGGCATGTCTCTTTTGATGATTCCATTCTGGCAGACACCCCTCAGAGTGCCATTGATGTTATCGCTGAAATTACCCAAAGTCTTTGCCGAAGGCTAAATGTACCGGAAAAAGAATCAGACGCTTACGTCAGTCAGATAAGGAGTGAAAAGAAAATGGGATATCTATTTGAGAATATGGAAAAAATGGACATTCAGTGGGAAAGGCAGCAAAAAGACCTGGAGAGCCAAAAAAGAGCCGAAGCAGAAAAGAAGCTCCAGGATGTCCTGGCGGATGCCGAAGCTGCCAGAGCAGATGCCAAAAACGCCAAAGAGCAAATGCTGAAATCCTATATAAACCTCCTTCAGGAATTCATTCCTGATCGGGATAAGGCCAAAAAGCGCATTATAAAAGAATATCATTTAGATGAGCAGGCCGCAGAAAGGGCATTCGCGCTTTATTGGAAATAGGACTGATCTGATTTTCATAAAAACAAGGGCTGCGCACAAATTTCTTCGTGCACAGCCCCTTATTTTTATACCTTATTTTCTTCTAAATTAAGCAGCTGCTTTCTTAGCGATCTCAGCAAGTGCTGCAAATCCTTCTGCATCATTTACTGCAAGGTCTGCAAGCATCTTTCTGTTGATATCAACGTTTGCAACCTTCAGACCGTGCATCATTTTACTGTAGGAAAGTCCATTCATTCTTGCAGCAGCATTGATACGTGCGATCCAGAGCTGTCTGAACTGACGTTTTTTCTGTTTTCTTCCTGCGTAAGCGCTGGTGAGTGCTCTCATTACAGACTGTTTTGCCACTCTATACTGTTTGGAACGGGCTCCTCTGTAGCCTTTTGCCAGTTTTAATGTACGATTATGTTTTTTCTTTGCGTTTAAGCCGCCTTTAATTCTTGCCATTTCTTAATTTCCTCCTGTTCGTCTTCTTCTCTATCTTATAAATAAGGTAATGCTTTCTTCATGTTCTTAACGTTTGTAGAATCAACAACAGTAGATTTTCTCAGATTTCTCTTTCTCTTCTGAGATTTCTTTGTTAAGATGTGGCTTTTGTAAGCTTTATTTCTAACTAATTTACCGGTTCCTGTCTTTTTGAAACGCTTTGCTGCTGCTCTACATGTTTTAATTTTTGGCATTGTAATTTCCTCCTTGATCTTCGTATCTTTATTTAGCTGTCTGCCAGACGGAATCTCTCACATCAGGCAATCGCCTTTTAACGTTTTTCCGTTAAAAACATTGTCATGCTTCTGCCTTCTACCTTCGGTGCCTTTTCCACAGTTGCAACATCCTTCAGCTGTTCGGCAAAATCATCCAGCACATGCTTACTGCTTGCCATATGTGCCATTTCTCTTCCCCGGAAACGCAGGGTAACCTTCACTCTGTCTCCCTTGGAAAGGAACTTCCTTGCTGCGTTTATCTTGGTATTCAAGTCATTGGTATCAATATTCGGAGAAAGACGCACTTCTTTGATTTCGATGGTCTTCTGTTTCTTCTTTGCTTCTTTTTCTTTTCTGGCAAGTTCGTAACGGTATTTCCCGTAGTCGATGATCTTGCATACCGGCGGCTTTGCCTGCGGTGCGATCTTTACCAGATCCAGGCCTGCTTCCTGAGCCTTCTGCATCGCCTCTCTGGCGGACATGATTCCAAGCTGTGCTCCGTCCGGTCCGATTAAGCGTACCTCTTTGTCCCTGATTTGTTCATTGATCATTAAATTGCTAATTGTAGTGCACCTCCATACCTGATAAATGATTAACCTATGACTTATCGTCACCCTCAAAACACCGAAAAACAATGCTGTTCTTCCAGACTTATCCACTAAAAAAAGTGCGGACAAGCCACACTCCCTTATACCCACTGATAACCGCAGACTTTCGCCTTACGTCTCTGTGCAATATAAACCCGAGTCGCTTCCTGAAATCTTATGCGCTAAGGTGAGAGTGGAACTCTGCTTTGTTTTCTTCACGTACTGTTATAGAATAGCACACTCCCCGGAGAAAGTCAAGTATCAACTTCACTTTCTCCGGGGAAAATTTGCCGGATCGGTTACGTTTCACGGGGTGGGGAAGGGCTCCCGTGAAAATGTAACGTTACCTCTTTTATTCTGTACACTCCACTAAGTGGAAAAGTTCCAGCTTCGGCAAATAAACAGTTGTCCAGCCATGATCTTTGCGCTCCACTTTCAGTTCTTCTCCGGTTGCAATATTTACTGCCTTACGGATCGTTTTTGGAAGTGTTACTGACAATTCACTTACAGGAATAAAAGGATACTGCTCCTGCTCATTAAAAATTGTAAGCAGTGTACTGTCAGGCTTTACCCACTGAACAACTTCCACGCAGGCAGGCGCCTCCACCTGGATGGACGGGTTGTCTATCAAACTCTTCACAAGCCTTCCCACTACCTTTTTCGTCAGATAGGGACTTTGATTTTCCATGGGGGAACCGGTCCAGAGGATTTTGCTGCTGCCAATCTTTTTCAGTACCACTACCGGCTGTTCTGTCCTGATTCCGGGTGGGTTGGAATGAATTGATGCAAATTCTTTTCTTCCTGTCATGGTATATGGCAGGATCAATTTTGCAAGAATTTCATATTCCCCGGAAAACTTAAGCTGTTCCATTCTTGTCTGGATATTCAGCGGTGCATTTACGTCAAATCCCTCAAAAAGTTCTTCTCCGGCTGCAGTGGGACTCATATAAGTCACATTATGCTCTGTCATGCCAAGATCTTCCGCTTCCATCATTTCCAGGAGCCTGGGATGCCCTACGTGACCGCTCACATACAAACGGCCGCCTTTTTCTACATATTTCTCAATTTCCTCCATCTCTTTATCCAGGATATTTACCACATCGTCAATAATCAGTACGGGGCTCTTACAATCCGCCACTTTGCCGGAGGGAACCACGTCAAAGGGGATATGTTCCTGCTTCAGGATACGTGCCATATTCAATTTTGTATCAATGTGCGCTTTACAAACCTTATCGCTGACAATTGGCCCGCCGTCTTCACACATACTTGCTTTGATTTTGGTGGGATACCAAATTGCCACATCTGAGATCAATTCTCCTCCGATGTACTCCGGATACCTGGCTGCTTCCGCAAACACCTCTTTCATAACTGTCTGGTAAAATTTGTCCGTAATCGTTCCATCCGGATTCATTCCGTCGCATACAGACACTGCCCCATCATGAGCAAGAGCAATCATGGTATGCTGAAGAAGCTCATCCTTTGATTTTGTCGTTGTATGATGAGAAAGCGATGGCTCGCATCTGGAAGTAATAAATTCAAAAGGAAGAGTCTTTGTGATATGGCGGAAAAACTTACTGATAAAGCTTTCCTCCAGATATCCTCCATACAGATCGCCGCCTGCATAATCACAGTTATTATATACATCTTCTGTGGTACAGTATACCCATGGATCCACAATCATAGAAAGGTTCTGCTCAATCGTTACTTCCGGACGAACCGCATGCACTGCATCGGATGTCTTCTTCGTAAAATCTCCCATCCACTTTTCACGCAGAAGCTGCCATTCTTTAAATTCAGCAGAATCCAGTTCAATCCTTGTGGGCATCTCACGTCCGGTTGCCTCATAATATTTTTTGCGGCAGCTTGGACAATAGCACACCTCCGGAAAGAAAGGCATATCCATAAAGATACTTTCATACTGATATTTCTCTGTCATTTCTGTCAGGCAATCAATTGCATACTTCTGATAATCCTCGTTATTTGGACATACCAGTCCATATCTTCCTTTGCGGAACATAGACTGATTTGTATAATCTTCATACTCACGGGAGCTTTTCCCTTCCCCATTAATCATTCTCCAGTCCGGATGATGCTCATAAGCATAGTTGTCAAAAATCTGAGAAAAGTAACATTGCACAGCAATTCCGTTTTTATGACAGAGCTCAATCATCTCCCCTACATAGTCGCGTCCCTTAAGTCCGCGATGCATACGTCCATATTTTGTCGGAAACAAAGCCAGTCCTGTGTGCGGACGGCTCTTTACCACCAGCATCTGAGCTCCTGCATCTTTTACAACACTGACAATATGTTCCGGATTGATTTTTGAAAGGTACTCCGGATTACTGTCATCAATATGCATATCCAAAAAAATTCTTCTATAATTCCCTTTTGTCCACATATCATTACCTCCATAGTTATACTTTATCCACGTTCCTGTCAGCCTTTCACAGCACCCATGGTCATCCCTTCCATTACCTGTTTGGAAAAAATCGCATAAATGATCAGAATCGGGAAGATTGATATCAGCATCGCGCCTATGTAAAGCGGATAGTTTGTCGTATGTTCCGAATTAAACATACGAATGGCAAGAGAAATCGTCCGCCTGTTTTCGTCATTTACCAGTACCAGTGAAAACGGAAATTCATTCCATGCATTAATAAAAGAAGTGATTACCACAATCGCAAGTGCAGGTCTGCACATAGGGAAAATAATTTTTGAAAGCAGCTGTCCGGTGATGCAGCCTTCCATATAAGCTGCTTCATCCATTTCTCTTGGGATCGTTGAAATATAATTTTCCACCACGATCACCGAGAAGGGCATCGCAAATGCCAGATACGGCATTACAAGTGTATAGGATCTGTTTAACAGATTAAGCATCTTGAATTCCATAAAGATTGGAATCAGCAATGACAAAGTAGGGATGACCATACCCACTACAAACAGCATATAAATGACATCTCTCAGAAAAAACTGATATCTGGATAAGAAATACGCCACCACAAAAGAGCAGACAACTGTCAGAATTACATTGATTACTGCAAGAGCCGCACTGTTTGTAAAACTCCTGAGAAACCCTCCGGCCTGAATTGCTTTTACAAAATTTCCAAGATCAGGATGCGCCGGCAGAGAAAGGCTGCCGCTCATAAATTCACTATTGGTTTTCAGTGAGGAAACGAACATCCACAAAAGAGGGAAAATACATGTCAGTGAAAAAAATGAGATCAGTACATTTATAATTACTTTGAATGCACTATTGCCGATTTTTTTAGTCATTCTTTTTTCCTCCCATCAATTTTCTGGAGCCAACCGTAATAATCAGGGAAATCACCAGAATTACAACAGCCATTGCATTTGCATACCCCAGTTTCATATGGGTAAATGCCACATCATAATTATAAAGCGATACCACTGTTGTTGCCCTTCCAGGTCCGCCTCCGGTCATCGCCACAATATGATCAAATGCTTTCAGAGAACCTGCGATACACATCATCAGACATATTTTTACAGTATCCCATATCAGAGGAATGGTGATATAGCACGTTCGCTGAAACCCTGATGCACCATCAATTTCCGCTACTTCCAGAACGTCTTTCGGAATGGTTGCCACTGCCCCCATTAAAATTACCAGATAATATCCCACATACTGCCAGATGACAGGGACTGCCACCGCATACATCGCAATTTTAGGATCATCCAGCCATGGCTTTATCCAGTTCGTCAACCCAACTGCTCTCAAAATCTGATTCAATAAGCCATACTCATGATTATAGATCATCTGCCAGATCAGACCAATCACAACCGGCGCTATGATACTTGGCAGATACATCACTCTTCTGTGGAACTCAACCCACTTAAGCCACTTCATAGTGAAAAAAAGTGTCAAAACAAAAGCAATTCCAATCTGCCCCAAAACCATCATCAGAGTAAACAAAATCGAATTTTTGAAAGAATCCCAGAAAATTCTGTCATGAAAAACTCTGATATAATTATCAAGACCGAGAAATGATTTTTTCGGCCCGCCGCTCCATTTAAAAAAGCTATAATACAATGCCACAAAAATCGGGACAATCATAATAAAGATATAAATTGCCATGGGAATTCCGATAAACCCATATATTTTTCGTGTTGAAGGCATTAGAGGATCTCTGTATCTTACCTTTTTCTTCTTCACGATATCACCCTTTCCAGAATTTAAATGGAAGGGCCGAGCTTACTACTCGGCTTTGTCCCTCCCTCTTTTCATAAGTTCTTAATCTCTTCCCATCATTCTGCCAATTCGTGAGTTTCCTGTAATGTAGCCGCCAATTCTTCCGGAGTTGTTGCGTCTACAGACAGTTCCTGATATCCTACATAACTTGCTTCCATATAATCAGAGCTGAGCTGAACTTCCGGACATCCCACTTTGGTTTCATACGCAGAATATGTATCCAGGAATTTTGTATACAGAGGATCCACCTTGCTTTCATCATAAGCAACCTCTTTCAAAACAGATACAAGTCCCATTTCCACGCTTTCTTTCTGAATCTCAGGTGAGGTCATTTCTTTCAGGAAGTCAATGGCAATATCCTGTTTTTCTTCGCTGATTCCTGCATTTACGGAGAATCCCCAGCCCTGTCCGCTTACAATCTGGCCTTTTAAATCTTCATGTCCGGCAGCTGTCGGGAATACAGTGATTTCTGTCGTTTCTTTTACAGCTTCGTCACAGTCTGTGATAAAAGAAGATACAACCCAGGAACCTTCAATATACATTGCAGCTTTTCCTGAATAATAAAGTTCTCTTGCCTGTTCTACATCAATACTGTTCATATCTTCGTTAAAAGCACCGGCATCGATCAGAGATTTTAAATAGGTAATTGCCTCAACCGGTTCTTCATCTTCAAAGCTTCCGCCCTCATAATTTCTTGTACTCTCATACCAGTCATTGGAGCAGTATGCAAAAAGGATTCCCGGCATTACCTGAGAAGCAAGAGCATACTGGGATTTATTTCCGTCAGCGATGGGAATATATCCATGCTCTTTCAGTGTTCCCACTGCTTCCATAAATTCATCGGTATTTGTAGGGAACTCTGTGATTCCACATTCTTCAAAAATAGCCGTGTTATAAAAAAGTATGGAATTGGCAATCGCACATCTTGGGGAACCAAGGATTACATCTCCAAAGGTAAAATCGCCAAATGCGCCGTCTGCAAATGTGTCAGCCCATTCTGCGTCTTCCTCCAAAACCGGGGCAAGATCAATAATCTGGCCATTGTCATAAAGTGTGCTCATAAGAGATGGCAAAGCAACAAATACATCCGGAAGTTCATCTGCTGCTGCAAGTGTTTTGATCTTGGATTCATATCCTGCATCCTGTGTGATCGTCTCTACTACCACATTAAGCTCCGGATGATTTGCCTGGAAATTTTCAATCGCACGAGTAATCGCAATTCCCTCTGCATTGCCCTGTTCCACAACTTCATCTGTCCAGTAATGCATAATGGTAAATTTCTCTTTTTCCTCAGCATGTACTGCTGTGCTGCCTGCCATTGTCCCGATAATCATGGATGCGGTTAATGCAGTTGCGATAGTTCTTTTTTTCATCTTTGTTTCCTCCTTGTGAATTATGTTTTCTCTGTTATTTGATGAATTTATTATAAAAAAAAGATGGTACGAAATATACCATCTTTTCTATAAAAAAATATACAAATCTATCATATTTATCCAGCATGGCAAAACATAAAATTGTTATATTCTACAAAAAAATGTACAAATCTATGCCGTTTATCATGTTTTTTCATATGTTTACGAATCCGTTTTTATATATGCGACAATGGGCTGCCGAACGACAGTCAGGATTCCTCCTGAATCCGCCTGACGGAAAATGAGTCCATATTCCGGCCCATACTGAATCCGAAGCCGCTGGTGAATATTACGGATTGCCATGCCCCTTCGTCCCTCCGTCTCATCCGCTTCCAGGATTTTCATAATCTCTTCCGCTGACGCACCAATCCCTGAATCCTCAATGGTAAAATACAAAAACTGTTCATCCTGATAGATCCAGATGTTGATCTGCCCCGGTTCTCCTGTGGGGAGAATTCCATGCTCAATGCTGTTTTCAATCAAAGGCTGAAGTATAAACCGCAAAGTCGACTGCTGCCGTGTCAATTCCTCCACATGAAATTCAAATGTGATCTGATTTCCAAGCCTTAGTTCCTGCAGCATAATATACTCTTTTGTATACTTTATTTCATCCTCTACAGAAATAATCTTTGCATTTGTGTTGGCAGCCGAACGATAGAGAGAGGACAGGGCAAGCAGGATCTTTCCGGTTTTTTCCGCCTTTTCCATCCGGCTCATCCAATATGCCGTATCCAGATTATTATAGAGAAAATGAGGGTTGATCTGTGTCTGAAGCGCGTTAAACTGAGCCTCCTGCTGGAGTACCTTTCCCCGCAGTACCTCATTTACCAATTCGTCCAGCCTTTTCGCCATCTCATTAAAATTATCACTCAATATCCCGATTTCATCATTGCTTACAATATTCAGATGAATATCATAGTTTCCTTTTGATATCTCTTTCGTTTGCTCCGTAAGTTCTTTCAGGGGCTTTGTAATCATTCTGGCAAAAATAAATACCACAACCAGGCAAATACACAATGCTGCAAGAATAATTTCCACAAACATGTCCCGGATCATCGCATTTTCCGTAAAAAGCTCAGAAGCCTCCATGCTGCTGTAAAGAGCCCAATGACTGTCTTTTATCTTATAACAATAAGTCAGAATTCCATCATTATTCGTCCAGTGAAAGCTGCTGTCCTCTTTAAGCAGATCCTCCAGGAATTTCCTGTCCTTTGGGCATTCTCCAATACCAAATGCCTGCTCAGCGCCTCCGTTTATATCCCACAAACCAATATACCCGGAAAAAGCATCCAGAAAACTCTCAAATTGTTCTTTAATTTCATTGTTCCGCAGTACGATCTGGAGATATCCCAGGCTGGTATAGGGCTTATCAATATCCCGGATTTCTCGAAGAAGAACAAAATTGGCATGTTCTCCGTTCCTCAGCCATTTCCACACAACCCCACCCCGGGCCTCTTCCATTTCCTGAATATTATCTGTCAGTAAAGACTTATCAACCGTACCGATGGAAATATCCACCCCATTGCACCCCATCAGATAAATCCCGTCTATGTAAGAACTGAGACTTGTATAAAAATAAAAATCATTCGTAATCTGATTCCGCCACTTAAGTGCCACATCGGAACCGGGATTTTTCAGAAAAAGTGCTTTTCTTACATTATCATTGGAAATAAAATTCAAAGAAGTGCTTCTTGCATATTTCACATTTACCATAATTGTATTGGAAATATTCTGCAGGGAACTCTGCACTGCTGCTTCCTGTTTTTGCTCCGCTACCTGAATCGTCTTTTGATACATCGCTGTGCCCACAAACACCGAAGGAACAACTGCGGCAATCAAGGCCAGAAAGAAAAACTTTACTTTTAGACTGACAAATTTCTTTTTCATACTGCTCCATTCCGATACTCTTTCGGGGAATACCCTGTATACTTTTTAAATACCGTATTAAAATATTTATAATTCTGGTATCCGGACATTTCCGCAACTTCATACGCTTTCAGGCGGCTGTCCTTCAAAAGTTCTTTCGCATACGCGATACGAACCTCATTCAGATAATCAATGAAGTTCATTCCCATCTGGGATTTGAATATCTGGCTGAAATAATTCGGCGTAATAAAGAGTTCCGCCGAAATACTTTTTACGGATATTTCCTCCTTAAAATTTTTCTTCACATATTCTACAGCCTGATCCACAACAGAACTGAATTTTTTCTTTTCTACTTTTTCCAGACATTCGGAAACCTTTTTCATAAAGCCCATCATAAATTGTTTCAAATGTTTCACAGAATGATACTGCTGGATCGCCATCAGCGTATCCTGATAGGAATATGACTCTTCCCGAAAATACACTCCCATTTCATCCAATACCGAAAATACTGCTGAAGCAAGGCGGACACAGGTTGCATTTACCTTTTCAAATGGTTCCTGCTCTTCCACTGCTTTTTGAAAAATTGCATTCATATACATTTGTACGCTTTTCGTATCGTATTTCAGAATATCATTCATAAGTTGCTTCTCTTCTTCCTGAATGTCCAAAAAGCCATAGTTATCCCGTATATTCTCATCTGAATATTGAAATACATTGTTATCAATCCGGCTGGTATGGAGCCGCAGGGCGGAGACGGCCTCCTGGTAAGAAAGATAGATTTCTTCAATATGTTCTTTTTCCATCCCGCAGGATATCGTACATAGAAAGCCGGCCTCCTCTGTAATCCGATTGATCAGCCTCTGATAGCAATCCTCCAGATACAACTTTGAAACCACATCATATCCAAGCAATATTACAAAATGACTTCTGCCATTTATAAAGCACTGGGTTCTGCAGCCATTCCCAAAAGTTTCTTTCACCACTCCTTTTATCAGGCTGGTCAGCCACTCTTTTTCCTCTCTGGTGTGGTTTCTGGTAAGAAGAAGAAAATTTTCCAATGCCAGGATCAGCACTTTATAAGCAGAATTCGAAAAAGTAAAACCAATTGCCGAAAGTTCCTTAAGAACCTGCTCTTTTTGTTCAGGGAACGATGGCTTTATCACTTTCTCCATGATACTGCCAAAACGCTCCGTCTCATATGTTTTCATGAACATTCCCTGTTTTTCCAGGCGGTTCTTTTTCTTTTCCTCTTCGTAAATTTCATCCCGAAGCTTGCAGATGCATTTCAGCAATTCATCTGCATCAATAGGCTTCAGAAGATAATCATAAACGCCAAGATGAATTGCTTTTTTTGCATAAGTAAAATCGTCATATCCGCTTAATATAATGATTTTCGCATCCGGCTTTTCCAGGAAAACATTTTCTGCAAATGCCAGTCCGTCCATGATCGGCATGCGGATATCCGTAAGGATAATATCCGGATCCATTGTTTTTACCAGTTCAAGGCCCTGTTTTCCATTTGCCGCATCACCGCAAATAGTAAGGTCATATTTTTCCCACTCAAAAGAATAGCGGATTCCCTGACGAACCACAAAGTCGTCTTCTACAATCAGGATTTTCATCTTATTCTCCTTCTCCCCATACTCCCACATAAAATCTCCCTTATAAAAAACCCGATGGTTTCAACTAAATTCAGTTTAAACCATCGGGTTATGATATTCAAGTCTGTTCTGGTACAAAAAAATACCGTTTTATACAGCAATCGCTCCCATCGCTTCCATGACAGCAAAGATCAGAATCGCCACCAAGCACACAGGGGCAATGTATTTGATCATGACCTTATAAAACTTCTTCGATTTCAGTTCTCCGTTTACTTCCGCTTCTTCGATAATCGTCTCCGGCTTCACCACGAATCCGATGAAGATGCAGGTCAAAAATGCCACGATGGGCATCAGCACACTATTGCTGAGGAAATCAAAAAAATCCAGAAGGCTCATTCCCATAGGAGCAATAAAATCCCATACGCCAAAACCTAAGGATACAGGAATTCCCACTGCAAGCAGATACACGGCTGTTACAATACTTGCTTTGCGGCGTTTCCATCCAAGCTTATCCATCAGAATGGAAACCAGCGTTTCCATCAGGGAAATAGAGGAAGTAAGCGCTGCAAACAGTACCAGCAGGAAAAATACCGCGCCGATCACCGTGCCGAATTTCATGCTGTTAAATACCTTCGGCAATGTGACGAACATCAGGCTCGGGCCCTTTCCAAGAGCCTCCTCGCTTCCTCCGGAAAAAGCAAACACTGCAGGAATAATCATCAGGCCTGCCATAAATGCAATGCCCGTATCAAACAATTCAATCTGGCGCACTGATTTTTCCAGATGGGTTTCTTTCTTCATATAAGATCCATAGGTGATCATGATTCCCATAGCAAGGGACATCGAATAAAAAAGCTGTCCCATGGCAGCAAGGACTGTTGTGGCACTGAATCTGCCAAAATCCGGTTTCAAGTAATAAATAAGCCCTTCCATTGCCCCAGGCTGAGCCACAGAAAACACGGCAATAACCACGGTCAGCACGATCAAAAGGGGCATCATTACACGGCTTGCCTTCTCGATTCCTTTTTCTACACCCATCATAACCACCAGAGCAGTGGCGCCTGCATAGATCACAAAGAAAATAACCGGTGCGGCAGGCTGCGTAATAAACCCGGTAAAGAACTCGTCACCTGCAGCTTCTGCTACCTGATTCGTCAGAAATACCGTAAAATACTTTAATACCCATCCTCCGATCACACAGTAATAAGGCGTGATGATAAACGGCACAATACTTGACAAATATCCGATAAATCCAAAGCGCTTATCCAGGGCTGCATATGCACCTACAGCACTTAAATGTGTTTTCCTGCCAATTGCAATTTCCGTCACCATCAAAGCAAAGCCAAAAGTGACTGCCAGCACAATATATACCAGCAAAAAGATTCCTCCGCCGTATTTCGCAGCCAGATACGGAAATCTCCATAAGTTTCCAAGTCCTACCGCAGATCCGGCCGCTGCCAGGACAAATCCCAGCTTGTTCGTAAAGCTGCCTCTCTGTTTCTCCATGAAATTCTCTCCCTTCAAAATTCTCATCCATTAAATCTCTGTTTTCGACAGAGTATTTTTTTATTATATCACTAAAACGATGGCTCGTATATACATATTTTCTTTTTTTTCGGGCATACTTTTCTCATACTGTAAAAAAGGAGGCAAAATTATGACAGTTCTTAATTGTTCCGCTACAACCTGTATTTATAATGAAAATTCACTCTGCTCCAGAGGTGAAATCGAAGTCCGCGGCGATCAGGCACACCGCTCTGCAGAAACCTGCTGCAGCAGCTTCCGTGACCGCAATTCCCAGGCTGCCAAAAATATGGCAGAAAAAAAGCACTGCGGATGCGAAAGGATCCAGATCGACTGCAAAGCACAGGAATGCACCTACAACGAACATTGCAAGTGTACTGCAGCCGCCATTGACATTGATGGTCCAAATGCCAACAAATATGAGGATACCCAATGCGGTACCTTTGTATGTAAGCACTAGAAAACCTGCCGTTAAACTGCGGCAATTCCGCAAAAAGGGCGCCGGTTCCGGCGCCCTTTCCATATCATTTTCTACATTGCGGAAGTCATTCCAAGAAGATACAGATCTTCCCTGTAATTGCGGATGGTCACTCTAAGGCCCTCTTCGCAATTTTCTGTTTCCATCCGGACACTCTTATCAAAAGGTCTTAAGCTTCCATGGAAGCCTTTCAGCAGAAATTCATTTTCCCCTTCTTTTAAGCCTTTTGCAAACACATTCAGATTTCCATCTTTCTGTGTATAGAAAAGTTCTGTTCCGTTCTCCAGTTTTTCAGACGTTCTGTCGCTTACCCGGGTACCGTAGATTCCGTCCCCGTTTATTTTCAGCCATGCGCCCAAAATCTTCAGTCTTCTTACCTGTTCTTCCGGAATAGTTCCGTCAGCCTTGGGTCCGATGTTCAAAAGCAGGTTTCCGTTGTTGGAAACGGTTTCTACCAAAAGAGAGATCAAATCCGGCACAGAAATAAGCTGGTCGTCTCCTTCATTGGCATTGTATCCGAAGGAAAGCCCCATTCCACGGCACATTTCCCACTTCTCTGCGCGGTTGGCACTGCCTGATTTGTATTCCTTTGTCAAGAAATCGTGGTACCGTCCATTGAAACGGTCATTCACTACGCCTTCCTTTACCTTATTGTAATAATGGGACAGGAAATAAGGCATTGCTTCCTCACTCTGCTTCGGCCAGCCGATATCATTCCAGAACACACTTGGCTCATAATCATCCACAAGCTCCATCATCTGATTATAAGAGTAATCTGCATAGGCAAAGGTAGGACTTGCCGTACCAAAAAGATCCGGATCCTCAAAAATAGGATCATTGGCAAACTGCCAGTCGATCAGGCCGGAATAATACAATCCCATACGGATTCCCGCATCCCGGACAGCTTTGGTAAGTTCTCCCGTGATATTCCGTTTTGGTCCCATTTCCACGGAATTGAAATGGGTATATTTGCTGGGGAACAGGCAGAATCCGTCATGATGCTTGGTTGTCAGCACCACATACTGCGCTCCTGCTTCTTTAAAAATTTCCGCCCATTGCTCCGGATTCCAGTTCTCCGCTTTCCACATGGGAATAAAATCTTCATACCGGAAGTCTTTTCCATAAGTTTTGATATGGTGCTCGTAGGTAGGCCCTTTTCCGATATTCAGAGAATTATAATACCATTCTGCATAAGGGTTATCTGCAAACCATTCTTTAGAATCCACTTCTCCAAGTTCCCAGGTATGGGGTGCAAAGGCAGGTACGGAATAAATCCCCCAGTGGATAAAGATTCCGAATTTACAGTCTTCATACCATTTTGGTACTTGATGCTGCTTCACGGATTCCCAGGTTCCTGCAAATCTCATCTCGCTCATTTTTCCTTTTCCTCCTTGCTCAGATTATTCAGTCCACTGTAATTTTCAGCACCACCGGCATATCTCCGGCTTCGATTTTATCCCCACAGTTGATATCCAGCGTTTCCGACCTGTAGAAACTTGGGTGAAGATCCGTTCCCAACAGTTCCACGTCAAGTATGGAGGATTTTAAAAGTTTCATGTTATTTCCCAGGGACTTAATGTGAATCGCTCCGTTTTCCGGCCAGTGCAGCACAATGGCGTAAATATGATTTCCCTTGCTGGTAAAACGAATGTCCTCCGAAGTAAAATTCTTACTGTAGGTATCTGTAAAATGACCTTCCGGAACTACGGTGGGGCCTTCTCCGAATACCTTCCAGTATCTTGTATCGTAAATAGCCTCTCCGTTGACTTTCAGCCATTTTCCCACTTCTCTTAAAATATGGGCATCTTCCTCCGGAATAGTTCCGTCTGCCTTTGGTCCGATGTTCAAAAGCAAGGCACCGTTTTTGCTTACCACATCTACCAGATCCAGAACCACATCCGACGGCTTTTTGTAATCATTTCCTACTGTGTAGCCCCAGGAATTTTTCGCAACGGACGTGTCATTCTGCCAGAGATCCGGCGTAATATGGTCTAACTGTCCTCTTTCCAAGTCTTTTACAGCACTTCCGTGCACATAGGCATCAAATTTCGCATCAATGGCAACCTCTTCACCCCACTGGGCAGCCCTGTTATAATAATACGCTGCAAATTTCCGCAGATAGGGCTTCCATGCATACTGCTGAATCCACCAGTCAAAGAAGATCAGTTTCGGCTGGTATTTGTCCACGATTTCACAGGTGCGCACCAGCCAGTCCTCCATATGCTCCCTGGTAGGAGGATTATCATAAATGCTGCTGTGGTCTCTGGTAATTCCCGCCGCAGGCCCGTACAGGGAGTCAAATTCCGGATCATTTACGTCGGATTCCGGAATCTCCCGTCCGCCGTTAAAGAACCAGTAATGCTCTGCTCTGTGGGAGGAAGCCCCCAGCACCATGCCGCCTTTTTCCACTTCTGTTTTCAGTTCTCCGAGAACATCCCGCTTCGGTCCCATATTTGCCGCATTCCAGGGGCTTAGATCACTTGCATACATCTGAAAGCCATCATGATGCTCAGCAACCGGAACAACAAATTTTGCTCCTGCCTCCGTAAATAAATCCGCCCACTCTTTCGGGTCAAATTTTTCCGCACGGAACATAGGGATAAAGTCCTTATAGCCAAATTTATCCAGCGTACCATAGGTATTTACATGATGCAGGTTCACCACAGACCCTTTTTTGTACATATTGCGAGGATACCATTCATCTCCAAAAGCAGGCACACTGTAAACTCCCCAGTGAATAAAAATACCGAATTTTCCCTTTTCATACCACTTAGGTGTGGAATGCTCACAAAGAGAATCCCAGGTATCAGAATACGGCCCCTCAGCGATCACTGCATCAATCTGCGAAAGATATTCTTTTTTGTCCATATGGCAGTCTCCTTTTTATCATCAATCAGTCTTTAATCGGCTCAAAAATAGGCTCCTCTTCTTCAAGCTCCAGGCAGATACAATAGTTCTTTTCTTCATGAAGTTTTTCCGGAACGATTACTTCGATCATAGAATCACCTTCACATACTGTCAGTGTATGGCATTCCAGTTTTTCGCCTGTACTTACAAGATATGCACCTTTGATCTGATTTCCTACATTCAGAAGCTCTACACGGATTCTCGGGGAAAGTACATGTACATAAAGTTTATGTTCTCTTCTTGTAAATTCAATTCCCGGAATTTCGTATGGATAAATTCCCACTGTTTTTGTTCCGTAGATAGCTTCTGCATTTTCGGTAACGTATTTGCCCACCTGATTCATTACTTCTACACATGCTTCCGGTACGGTACCATCAGCCATAGGGCCGACATTCAGAAGATAATTTCCGCCTTTGCTTATGATCTTCAGCAGCAGGTGCAGAATCTGATCCGGTGTTTTCCAGTTTTTATCATATTTATTATAGCCCCAGGTATCATTGACAGTAGCCGGAACTTCCCAGTCACCGTCATACGGAAGTCTTGGAATAAAATTATCGCCGGTAGTCATATAATCGCCCATCTGATGGCCGATACGTCCGCTGATTACGCACTCCGGTTTAATGCTCTTTACAAGATCACGCAGTTCTTTTGCTTCTTCTGCTGTCATTCCCATCGGTGTATCAAACCAGATCAGAGAAATATTATCATAATTTTCAAGAAGCTCTTTTACCTGCGGTTTGCACTTTTCTTCAAAGTATGTACGGAACTCTTTCTTCCATTCATTCTTATCGTTGTGATCTTTCTTGTAGGCATTGTCATCATCCCAGTCCTGGGCCTGAGAATAGTAAATTCCCATTGTCACGCCATGCTTCTTACATGCATCGGACAGTTCTCTTAAAAGGTCTCTTCCGGTTGCTTTTACCACGTTAAAATCGCTGACTTTCGAATCATACATAGCAAAGCCTTCGTGATGTTTTGAAGTCAGAACGATATATTTCACACCCCACTGGTTTTTTGCGCGTTCCACAAATGCATCCGCATCAAATTTATCCGGATGAAATTCATCTTTCAGCTTTCTGTAATCTTCCTTATCAATATTCAGATTATTTTCAATCCACTCTGCAATACGGTCTGTCTTGGTAACGACTCCTGTCTTGGGATCTTTCCATTCTCCTGCAAGGATCGAGTAAAGTCCCCAGTGAATAAACAAACCATATTTTGCATCCTTATACCACTGCTGTTTTGTATCTGCCATTGTTTTATTCCTCCATATATTTCATTTTTTTGATTATATCAGCCTTTCACTGCGCCTGCAAGAATACCTGCTTCTACTTTCTCGTGCAGGATCAGATAAATGATGAGCATCGGTATCATAGACATGATCACGAATGCAAACTGCGGGCCGTATTCTGTAACATAGTTTGATGTGAAATTCAGCATTGCTCTGGAAACAGTATATTTTGAAGTGTCTGTAATCAGGATCAAAGAGAAGATCAATTCGCTGTATCCATAAATAAATACTAAAATTGCTTCTGTTGCAATGATCGGTTTACAAATTGGCATTAAGATACGCATCAGAAGATGCAAGTCTCCACATCCGTCAATCTTCGCTGCTTCGTCTAAACCTCGATCCAGGCTGGCAATATATCCGGTAAACAGGAAGATCGCCTGAGATAAGTTGAACGCCGTATAGATCAGAATCAGGAATATATAGCTGTTTTTTGTTCCTAAAGAACTGGAAATCTTTGTTACGGAAACCAATGTACAGTGAACCGGAACCATAACGCCTGCCATAAACAGAATGTAAACAGCTTTTAAATATCCATAACTTTTTCTTGCAATGACATAAGCTGCAGGCATTGCAATTAAAACCGTAACGACCAAGGTAGCAAATGCCACAAACAGGGAGTTTGTAATAGACTGCAGCGCATGTGCAACTTCGATAGCTTTCGGATAATTTCCAAAGTTCCATACTTTTGGCAGGGAAAACATACCTAGCATAATTTCATCATTTGTTTTCAAAGAAGAAAGAAAAGTGATGATCAACGGAAAGAACGTCATTATTGCTAATAAGATTGCTATAAAATATTGCGCTCCTATTTTTATACCTCTTTTAACTTCATATTTGTTCATTTTGTTCTCCTTTCCTTGCAGCCCTTTACATATCTTCCTGCTTAAAGATTACATTATTAAGCAGAATTGACAGAACAAGCCCTAATATCAGCAAAATCATACTGATTGCTCCGCTTCGGCCCATCAGCTTAAACTTAAAGCCCTGGGTATAAAGAAGAACTGCCGGTGTTGCACTGCTGTCCATAGAGCCGCCTCCGGTCATAGCCCATACAAGGTCAAATGCCTTAAGGCATCCGGTAATACAAAGAACAGAGTATACCATAAACATGTTTTTACAAAGAGGGACGGTAATATAAATAATCTTCTTCAGTCCCATACAGCCATCCAGAAGGGCTGCATCGTGAACTTCATCCGGAATCGCTACAATACCGGCAGCAAAGATCAGCATATTATACCCTGCATACATCCACTCATTTACCAAAACAATACACCAGATATTAACCGTTGGCGTGCCCAGCCAGTTGATAATCCATTCCTGCTTTCCGATAAATTCAAGGAACTGAGCAAATACACCGAAGTTCGCATTCAGCATGAAGCTCCACATCAGACCAACAGCAGTAGTACCCAGCATAACAGGCATCAGATAAGAAGCTTTAAAAAATTTCGTTCCTCTGATCTTGGAAGTAACCAGAAGAGCCATACCAAAAGCCAGGGGCATTAAGATCACAAAACCGCCAACCATGAAAAAGAAAGCATTCAGCATACTGTTCCAGAATTTGTCACTGGTAAGGGTTTTTATATAATTTTCAAGCCCCACCCAGGTTACAGGCGCACCGCCAAGACCATTCCAGCTATTTAAAGACAGCCAGAACGTGTTAACTACAGGATAAATTACAAATAGCACTGTAAGCAGTACGCCTGGAAGTACAAACAGCAAAGATTTCAAAAACGCTTTCCGATATTTGCTTGATTTAAAAAACACAAACATCCCTCCTAACATCATTAAAAGGGCAGGCATAGCAGAACTCTTTATTCTGTATGCCCGCCCTGCATCATCAAGTCACTTTTTTGCGTTTACAGTTTCTTATTCGTATTCAGCAATCATATCAACGATATTCTGTGCAACGTCATCTACAGAATTGCCCATTGCAAGACCCTGAAGAGACTGACGTACAGTTGTCATCATATGAGATGCTGTATCGTAGTTTTCAATATCACCGCGAACTTCCTGTGTTTCTGCTATAATGGCTGCAGCTTCCTGGCTCAGGTAGTTTCCACCTTCAACTTCTGTGTTTACACACATAGGTGCCGGATAACCTTCCATCATCATATCAACCATTTCTTCGCTGCACATATGTTTTAGGAACAATACGGAAGCGGCAACTTCTTCCGGATCACCTGTATCAATTGCATAAAAAGCTTCGTTTCCACCGCCCATATCATGATACTTAAATTCCTCGTTTACATACGGCATACGCATAACATGGATCTTTTCGTTATCAAACAGTTCAAGACCTGCATGATCCTCTGCACAGAACCAAGTTCCCATAAACAGGAATGCAGCACCGCCAGTATTGAAAATAGATCTTTCCTCTGCATCTGCATTGCCAAGAAGGTTGGTTCCCAGATAACCTTTGTCTACTGCGTCTTTAATCATTGTATAGATAGCTTTCTGCTCTTCCCCGTCATAAGCTACTTCACGTGTACCAAGTTTTTCAGCCATATCGCATCCATACATCTTGTAGTTCAGTGCGGAGTGAAGATGTCCAAAACGATAATCACTCTTTTCACCCATATCAAACGGCTGAACGCCATTGTTCTTCAAGGTTTCACATGCAGCCATCAGGTCATCCCAGCTTTCGATAGAAGCAGGGTCAATCCCATTTTCGTTTAAAATATCTTCATTGTAGAACAGCATAACCTGGTAAGCAGTGTATGGGATACCATAGGTGCCTTCATATCCATAGGTAGAGAAATTAACAAGGCTATCGCCTAACGGGTTAAATCTTTCTTCCCATTCCGGATACTGTGCAAAATATGGTGTCATATCTACGATCAGATTCTGTTCGACAAAGTCAATCACTCGGGATCCGCCGTATTCCTGGATTACGTTTGGCATTGTTTTTTCGTCTGCCATTAATACAGCCTGAGAGTTTTCCCAGTCCTCTTCTGTAGGGATACAAATGGTTTCTACTTTGATTCCCGGATATTTTTCCATAAATGTATCTACCATTTTCATATACAATGGACCAGAAGGACTGGTAGTATCCCAACGTGTATGAACTGTGATCGTCACATCATTGAACTCATGATTCTCAATGTCATAATCCACGGCCTCTTCTGCATAGCACACAGTCCCCATGGATGCGATCATTGCGAGAGACATCATCGCTGCAAGTAATTTTTTCTTCATTTCATCTACCTCCTTGGTTTTCATATCCGGTTTCTCAAACCGAATATCGTTTTGTGTAAAACGTTTCGTTTTTTTGATATTATTATAATAGTATATACGAAAGCATTTTTCAAGCTTTTTTATTCGCTTTTATCATATTTTCATATTTTGTACAAATCTATTTAAATATTTTTATGCATTTTGCCATTATAATTTAATTAAATCGTTTCTTCATTTTATATATTCTGTCGAATTCAATCAAAAGAGAGAGAGAAAAAAAGCCTGGAATTAACACTTCCAGGACTTTCTTCTGCCTTCAGGGCGTATGTATCTGAAGAACGGAATCACGATAGATACATTCCGGTTTCAGACGGATTCTCTGGGGATAGTCTTCATAATCTCCATTCATTCTGCGGATCAGAAGGTCACAGACAGTCTCTGCCATCTCAATCAAAGGCTGACGTACAGCGGTAAGCTTGGGGCGTACCATAACGGAAAGTTCAAAATCATCAAAAGATACGATAGATAATTCCTCCGGCACTTTAATCCCCAATTCATAGATTGCTTCCATAACCCCTATGCACATATTATAATTTGCCACAAAAACAGCCGTAGGCCGATCCTTAAGCTGCCACAATTTTTTTATTCCCAGATAACCGCTCCCGCTTCTGTAATCTCCTTCGATCAGATAATTTTTATTTATCGGAAAGCCGTAATCCTCCATTGCGCGAAGATAACCTGTTTTCCGTTCCAGAGCGGTATGAGACTCGCTCATACCGTTGATTGCGGCAATTTTCCTATGGCCCGCTTTAATTAAATGTTCTATGATTTCATACGTTCCGCCTGTGCAGTTTACCTGTACACAGTCTGTATCCACGGTTGTATAGCATTCTTCCATGATCACCACCGGAATGTGCGCTTCCCTTGCCCTTCGGATATAGTCTATCTGCTCCCCGATGGTGGTAACGATCATTCCGTCCACCCCGTTTTCCACCAGAAATTTCACATATTCTTCTGTAACCTCAGGAATGCAGTATTCATTATCTAAAAATATCAGGAAATAGCCTTTCTCCCTCATCCGGCTTTCGATTTCCTTCAAAAGCATTGAGGCATGGGAATTCGAATTATTTCCCATAATAAGCCCTACCCTGTAAGTTCTGGAGTTCCTGAGACCCCTGGCCATACCGTTTGGGTTATAATTCAGCTTACGGATCGCAGCCTCAATCACTTCCTGGTTCTTTTTGCGGACTTTTCCGCCGTTCATATATTTGGAAATTGTAGAAATCGCAAGATTTGTCTCTCTTGCAACATCCTTGATCGTTACTCCCATTTCTCTTCCTGCTCTCTTCCCGATATCCGGAATACTTTTCTTATGTCAATTATATCGAATCTCTGCCGTAAAATCAACCTCGCCCTGACATGATCTCTTGTGAAATCTCCCAAATCATGGTATTATGGTAAAAACGCTTTTATTCAACATCAGAGGTGCTTATGAATATTACGATCAAAGATATTGCAAGAGAAACCGGGCTTTCTACTGCAACCATATCCAAGTATTTAAACCATAAAAGAATCCTAGAAGAAAACCGTATTCTTATCGAAGAGACAATCAAACGCCTGGATTATACACCGAACCGTACTGCACAGCTTCTGCGTTCCAAAAAGACCAAAACCATCGGGATCCTCCTTTCGGATCTGGGCAACTATTTCTGGAGTCCCATCATTTATTCGGTCACGCATTTTTTTTTAAAATATCATTATACGGTTATTACTTGCGCCTATTATTTTAATTTTCAGAAAGAATCCGATATCATTCAGGATCTGATCTCCCAGAATGTTGACGGCGTGATCATGCTTCCCCACAATCGGCAGGATAATATGTACAAGCTTTTTCAGGACGCCGGAATTCCCGTTGTAATCTTGGATCAGCTCGTGGACAGCTTGAAAGAAATTCCTGTAGACTGTGTCATTTCTGATAATTACAAAGGCGGAGCCATGCTTGCCACGCATCTGCTTGAAAAAGGGCACAGCAATATTTATATCATGGAACGTTCCGTACATTCGTATACAATAGAGCAGAGAATCCGGGGATTTACCGATGTATTTGCAGAACAGGGATATGATATCTCTGCCTTCCGGTCAGATTTACCGCCTGTTCCTTTTGTAGAAACGCAGAGTGTCATCTCCCAGGGAAAAGAGCGTTTTCGGCAGATCATGCGCCGGCCCAATCCCCCGACTGCCATCTTTTTTACCAATTACCTGATTGCAAGCGGAGGGCTTTCCGCGACAAACTCCGACTGCTGTTCCATTCCGGAGGATGTTTCCCTGGTATGTTTTGATGACGATACGCTTTTCAAAGTCATGCATTCCCCTCTGACCTGCGTAGCACAGGATTTAAGCGGCATCGGGACAAAAGCTTCGGAAATTCTTATGCAAAGGATTGAAGGAGATTATTCAGACTTTCCCAGAGCCGCTGTCATTGACGTAACCTTTCATTCCAGAAACTCTGTAAAGGATCTTCTTTCAGGTATGTCCGGCAGCACCAAATAGCAGCGCAGCAATGCCGTGCTGATGATTCCGAAATCATCAGCACGACATCACTTTTTCAGGAATTATTCTTAACAGCAGCGCGAAGTGCAATCTCATGTGCTTTTAGCCGGGGATGCTCTATCTCGTGAAAATGAACCACATACTCTGTTTCCGGAGTCTTCTTATACATATCCGGCCACATGGCATGCCCGGTAAAAGCAGCGAAATCCAGCTGGCTCTTCGCTCTTTTTATCGCATTCTCCAGGCTGCCGAAGCCATATGAGATTCCACAATGATTATGTAAATCTCCCCAATAAATGTTCATTCCGCTTTCACCACACAAAAAAGCTGCTATACCAGGATCTCACGATCCCCGGCACAGCAGCTTTCGCTGTTCGTCAGAAAATATTCAATTCTTATCTGTTTCTCAGAAAATCCGGAATCTGAATGTCTTTCTTCTGCACCGTACTGGACGGAACCTTCGGGCTATTAAAAGAAGAATTCATATTAGGCAGGCTGAAGCTTGGCATATTCATACTGCTGGTCTGTCCTGCGCCTGTACCCGGCTTCTTCATACCAAAAGGAGAAGAAGAGGTTCTTCCTCCAAAGCTGTTGTTGTTCGTCTGAGCTGCTGCATCTGTCAGGCCGGTTGCGATAACCGTAATTCTTGCATAATCAGCAACAGAATCATCATACATAGCACCAAAGATGATGTTTGCATCCTCTCCTGTAAGCTCCTGAACATAGCTTGCAGCATCATTGGCATCCATAAGAGAGATATCTCCGGAAATATTGATAATGACATGGGTAGCACCTTTGATGGTAGTCTCCAGAAGCGGAGAAGATACTGCCTGCTGAACAGCCTCCATAGCCTTATCATCGCCGCGTGCTTCTCCGATACCGATATGTGCAATTCCTTTATCTGTCATTACCGTCTGTACGTCTGCAAAGTCAAGGTTGATCAGTGCAGGCAGGTTGATCAGGTCTGTGATTCCCTGTACAGCCTGCTGAAGGACTTCGTCAGCCTTACGAAGTGCTTCAGGCATCGTTGTACGGCGGTCAACGATCTCCAGTAATTTATCATTCGGAATAACGATCAAGGTATCTACCGATTTCTTCAGATTTTCGATTCCGGCGAGGGCATTGTTCATACGGGTTTTTGCTTCAAAACGGAATGGCTTGGTAACAACGCCTACCGTCAGGATCCCCATTTCTTTTGCTGCATTGGCAATTACAGGTGCTGCACCTGTTCCGGTTCCGCCGCCCATACCGCAGGTAACGAAAACCATGTCTGCACCTTCCATCAACTGTTTCACTTCTTCTATGCTCTCCTCCGCAGCCTTCTGGCCAACTTCCGGCTGTGCTCCGGCACCAAGGCCCTTTGTTATCTTTTCTCCAATCTGAAGTACTGTCGGAGCTTTACACAGAGTTAAAGCCTGTTTATCAGTATTGACACCTACAAACTCTACTCCGCCGATGGTTTCTTCCACCATTCTGTTTACTGCATTATTTCCGGCTCCACCTACGCCAATGACAATAATTTTCGCAGATGACTCAGCCTCATTTGTCATAATCTCTAACAATGTACTTCCTCCTTTATTTCTCCTGATATCGAAAATTTATTCTAATATTAATATCAAGCTACATATAGATATATCATATATTTTTTTTTCGAATTAATCAACCACTATTTTTGTTTTTTTATACTTTTTTCAAGAATTTTCGCCAATCCCGTTTCACAATTCCCGCCGCAATGCTTGTCTTAGCGGTATCATTCGTAATCGTCTTCTGTATAGGTCTCCTCATAAGAATCATCGTAAGATTCCGAATCCCAGTCATCCTCCTCTGTATCCCACGAGGAAGAATCTTCCAGGGAATCCGGGGTATTTAATGACTCCGGTTTTGGACCTATGTAATTTCCCTCTTCATCATATTCCCCGTCTCCGGTATATTCGCCGTTTTCGTCATAGCCCCCTGTCCAGTTTTCAGCCGTGATCTCTTCCACTTCTTCTTCAAATGTAGGCTTTGCACTGTCCGTATCGCTCTCCAGGTGAAGGATTCCTTTTTTGCCTGTAATCAGCGGCAGAATGGCAAATGCCCTGGACATCTTATTCTCCAGATTCTGGTCGCTCCCCACCTGAACGGTAATATCTCCGTATATCAGGCTGATCTGGTTATTCTCATCAAAGGAGATATGATCCGGAAGCATATCATTCTTCTGGAATATAATAGAGAGCGCAACTGCGGTATTCAAAATGGTCTTCCCCTTGATGGGAAGCTTTTCATTCAGGATCACATTCTCCACATGAATACCGTCAAAATACGGGATCTTCTCCGCGCGCTCACGGGAACTTTCCACAAAGATCCCGTTCCTGTCAAAATACACATAGCTGTCCAGATAGGGAATACAGCCCACAGGCTGCTTTTCCTTCACGCTGATCACAATGGTGTTTCGGCTCAGCTGCTTTACGCGAAAACCTTCCACAAAGGGAATATCTCCTGCCTCATCCGTAGAACAAAAAATCGGGGCAAGCACAGAGTTTCCGGCTGCGGGTCCCTGAAGGATCATCTCCTTTAGTTCGCTCTCAGAATAATGGCTGCTGTCCATCACTTCTACATATTGTACTCTAAAGTAGGTAAAAAAGAAAATAAGTCCGACCAGTATCAAAGCCGCCAGACCTATTCCAATAAATTGCCAGGTCTTTTTTGTAATCTTATTGCGCAATTGAGTTCGTAGATTGTTTTTTTTCATTGAAATTCGTTCCTGTATCTTTCATAATCACGCCGCCAAGAGCGGTCAAATCTTCGCATATATGCTCATATCCCCGGCAGATGTAGGAATATCCCCGCACCACCGTTTCTCCCCGGGCTGCAAGGGCTGCGATCACAAGGGCTGCCCCGCCCCGAAGCTCTTCTGCATAAACCGTACTTCCATGAAGAGACGAACCTCCCTGAATCCAGGCATCGTTTCCTTCCACGGTAATCCCGGCACCCATGCGGTTTATTTCTGCTGCCGCCTTAAAACGGGCTTCAAAAATCGTCTCACGGATACAGCTCTTTCCCGGAATCGTTGCAAGGACTGCCAGTAAGGGAGACTGCAGGTCTGTGGGAAATCCCGGATACACTTCTGTCTCCAAAAAAGGAATGGGATATCCAACCCCGCTTCCGTCAGCTATTAGTTTACCACTCTTTGCTTTGTATTGTCCACCCATTTTCCCATATACTTTCAGGAAAGCATCCAGTTCTCCATCCGGATAGTTTTCAAGAACAATTTTTCCCCTGGTTGCGGCACAGGCACAGAGGTAGGTTCCTGCTACGATCCGATCCGGCGGCACTTCCATCTCCCCGCCCCGAAGTTCCTTTACGCCCTTAATATAAATACAGTCCCCTCCGTCTCCCCGGATATCTGCTCCCATTCCCCGGAGATACCGGCAAAGCCATTGAATCTCCGGCTCCCTGGCACAATTTTCCAGGCAGGTTTCCCCCTTTGCAAGAACAGCCCCCAGTATCCCCTGTTCCGTAGCTCCCACGCTTTTGTGAGGAAAGGTGATCTCCGCTCCGGTAAGCCCGCTGCAGGATGCGGAAATAAAAAAAGGCTCCTCCGCAATTTCCGCTCCTAATTTTCGAAGAGCATACAAATGAAGGTCAATAGGCCGCTGCCCGATGACACATCCGCCCGGGTATCCCAGGCACCCACTGCCGCACCGTCCCAGAAGAGCGCCCAGAAGGATCACAGAAGAACGCATTTTTCCCGTAAATACACAGGGAATCGACTTTCCATCCCCATGGGTGCAATCCATATACAGATCATGGCCTTCCCACCAGGTCACTGCCCCCAGTTCCTTCAAAATCGACTCCATGCAAAATACGTCTGCAATTTTCGGACAGCCCTTAAGCACACTGACTCCCCGGTGAAGCAGAGAAGCTGCCATCATAGGCAATGCAGCGTTTTTGGAGCCCTGTACGGATACTGTCCCAGAAAGGGGTTTTCCCCCTGCAATACGAATCTCATCCAAGCCTTTCACTCCTAAAAGGGCCTCTTACTCTCATTATATGCGCCCGGGTCTTTCCTGTGACTGCTTACGCTTAAAGCCAGCCCCATTTCCGCCAGCAAAAACACCACCGAAGTTCCTCCGTAACTGACAAAGGGCAGGGTAATTCCCGTATTGGGAATGGTATTGGTCACAACCGCAATGTTCAGGATCACCTGTATGGCCATGTGCCCCATAATCCCGCCGCAGATCAGGGTTCCCTGGAGATCCCGGCTGTGCGTGGCGATCACGCAAAGGCGCCAGAGAAGAAGCATAAAAAGGATCATGAGGCCTGCCGCTCCAACAAGCCCCAGTTCCTCACAGATGATGGAAAAAATCATATCATTTTGTGCTTCCGGCACAAATCCCAGCTTCTGAAGGCTGCTTCCAAGTCCTCTGCCAAACAATCCGCCGCTTCCAATGGCATAAAGCCCCTGAATCGTCTGGAAACCTTTTTCGTACTTTTCCGGATTTCTCCAAATAGCAAGGCGCTCCAGGCGATAGCTCTCTGCAGCAAGAAAAACAGCCACAAATGCAATCCCCGTCCCGCCAAGTCCGATAAACTGTATGTATTTGGGATTAGAAACAAAAATCAGGATCACACCGATTCCCAGGATAATAATCGCTGTACTTAAATTATTGGATCCTACCAGCCCCACAATAGGAAGCAGGGTAAGCATGGTCCTGCACATAAACCAGAATCCTGCAGTACTCTTTTCCGTGCGGTCGATCTGCCAGGCCAGAAACAGGATCACCGCCACTTTTGCGAACTCCGATGGCTGAAAAGACAGAGGCCCCAGGTTCAGCCAGCGTTTAGAGCCATTGATTTCCTGCCCTACCATCAGTACCAGCGTTGACAAAATCATGGATAAAATATACGCCAGGGGTGCAAGGGCTGTAAAAAAGCGATAATGAATCTTTGTCACGGCATACATTGCCCCGAGCCCCAGTGCAGTTGCAAAAAACTGCTTTTTAAAGTAATAGGCAGTATCATGAAACCGCACCCGTCCATTATAGGAGCTGGCGCTGAACATGATCACAAGCCCGAAAGCCGCCAGCACAAGTACGAGAACAAGAAGAGTCATATCCGGCCTGCACTGCTGCTTCTTTTCTTTTTCAGACATGACACGGCCTCCGGAGTATGGGTGTTATTTATAAATATGACATGGGATGGGGCAGATATGCAAAAATCCATGAAAATCAAAGTTTCCTTCTGCTGGGAATAATTGCTGACACCCGGCTGCGGGATGCAGCCGGGTGCCGGATTTACCTGATAGAACATTTTCTAAAGCGCTCTCACATACTCTTTAAACATATCCCCGCGCTGCTCATAATTGTCAAACTGTCCCCAGCTTGCGCAGGCAGGGGAAAGAAGCACTGCGTCCCCGGGAGATGCCTTTTCCCGGCAAACCTCTACAGCTTCCTTAAGGTCCTCACACAAAATAATATCAAAAAAGCCAAGCTTTTCGGCTGTTTCTTTAATCTTTTCCTTCGTCTGCCCGATCAGCACAAGACATTTCACTTTTCCGTCAAAGGCCTGAATCCATTCCTCATAACCGGAGCCCTTATCGTATCCTCCGCCAATGAGCAAAGTAGGCCTGTTCATTGCCTGAATTCCTTTTATAGCCGCATCCGGATTGGTTCCCTTGGAGTCATTGTAGTAAACTACTCCGTTTTTCTCTGTCACGTACTCGATTCTGTGAGGCACGGCAGTAAACTCCCGGACACTTTTTCGAATACTTTCTGCAGGCACGCCTGCATAATACGCCATTGCAGCCGCAGCCATAGCATTCTCGTAATTATGCTGTCCCAGGATCTTAAGCTCCGAAGTTTTTACAATGGGAATCTCTTTTTCCTTTGTCTTCAGCACAATGAGATCCCCGTCCAGGAAGATTCCCTCCTCAAGCTTACGAACACTGGAAAAATAAACAACCTTAGGGGTGATCGTCTCTCCAAACCTGCGCAGCACCTCATCCTCATAATTCAGGACACAGACCTCCTCCGGCCCCTGGTTTTTCACGATCAGTTCCTTCACGCGTATGTACTCTTCCATGGTATGGTGACGATTCAGATGATCTTCCGTAATATTTAATATAGCACTGACCTTCGGTGCAAACTTCTCAATGGTCTCCAGCTGAAAGCTGCTGATCTCTGCAACTGTCGTGCTGTTTTCCGTCATCTCCGCAGCCTTGGAAGTATAGGGGGTTCCGATATTTCCCACCACAAAAACCGACTCCTTAAAATCCCCCATGATCTTGCCTAAAAGCGCAGTGGTAGTGGTTTTTCCATTGGTTCCCGTAATGGCAAAAACTTCTCCCTTACCGGTGCGGTAAGCCAGTTCTACCTCCCCCCAGACCGGAAGGCCCTGCTCATAGAAGCTTTTTACAAGAGGAATGTCCGTAGGGACGCCGGGACTCAATACCACCAAATCCAGCTTGTCCTGCACCTCTTTCGGCAGTTCCCCTGCATAAATCTCCAGGGAATAATCCCCTGAAGTCTTATGTATCACTGCCTCTTTATCAATCTTTTCATTCCCGTCATAGATGATCGGATGAGCACCTGCCCTGCCCAAAAGATCGGCAGCACCGATTCCGCTCTTTCCGGATCCGAATACGAGAACCTTTTTCTCTTTAAAATCCATTTCTGTTTTCTCTCCCTTCTATAATGCCAGCAGTGCGATCAGGCACATGATTGCAGTCACTACGGAAAATACTGCAACCACTCTCGTCTCAGACCATCCGCAAAGCTCAAAATGATGGTGAATAGGAGCCATCTTAAAGATCCTTTTGCCGTGGGTAGCCTTAAAATAGGTTACCTGCATGATCACAGACAAAACCTCTGCCAGGTAGATCAGTCCCACCAGCAGGATAAAAAGAGGCATCTGCATCATATAAGCCGCACCGGCAACAAATCCTCCAAGAGCCAGAGAGCCTGTATCCCCCATAAAGACCTTTGCCGGATATACATTAAACAGAAGGAATCCCATCAGACCGCCCACCACTGCACAGGTAATGGGCTCAATCCCGGACTGGGTGCCAATGGAAACCACCGTAAAAAATACCGCTACAATGAGGGTCACACTGGAAGCCAGACCGTCAAGTCCGTCCGTAAAGTTTACACCGTTTACTGTACCGATTACAGCAAAAAACAGTACCGGAATGGCAAGCCAGCCCATATTCAGATAATGTCCCGGCCAGAAGGGGATCCTCATGTTCAGGGAAACATCTGTATAATTCATCAGATAAAACACAAAAATACCGGTTAAAACCACCTGGAGCAAAAACTTCTGCCAGGGAAGAAGCCCGTCTGAGCGTTTCAATACCACCTTCAGATAATCATCCAGAAACCCGATGATGCCAAATCCCAGTGTCAGAAACAGCACAGGAATGATCTTCGGGTAATCCTTCATAAAAAAGAGCGAAGTTACCACAACAGCAATCAGGAAAATAACGCCGCCCATTGTGGGAGTTCCTGCTTTTTTCAAATGAGATTGTACCCCCTCGGTTCTCTCTGTCTGTCCCATTTTCAGCTTCCGTAAAAAAGGAATCACAATGGGGCCTAACGCCACACTGATAATAAAAGAAATCAGTACCGGAATTACAAATTTAAAATTCATCCTCACACCTCATATCATTCTTTTGTTTTTCATAGCAGGCAGGGGCCTTCCGGGCACCTGCGATGCATCTTTTAGTATAAGGCTTTTTTCTCCAATTATCAACCCTCATCCTCTGGTTTTACAGTATTTTGCCCAATTCCCAGATACGGCAGTACATTGGCAAAAATACTGCGCATCACCGGTGCCGCAATGGTTCCCCCATAATAAACTCCCTGGGGATTATGAATAATACAGATTCCAAGAACCCTGGGATCCTCCGCAGGCGCAAATCCCAAAAATGAGGAGATATACCGGTTGGCGCTTCTTGGAAGGGTCTGGGATGTGGCAGTCTTTCCCCCGATGGTATAGCCTTCTATTTTTGCATTTCTTCCGGAGCCCTGCGATACCACATGCTCCAGAATATACCGCACCGTTTCTGAAGTTTTTTCCGAAACAATGCCTTCCTCTGCCGGGTATTCCAGCTTTTTGGCATAGGTATCATCCGGGCTTCGCACTGTCACGCCAAAATGGGGCGTGATCCTTCTTCCGCCGTTGATCAGGCTGCTCACCGTAGTGGCTAGCTGAATTGGGGTAATCTGAAAGGACTGGCCAAAAGCAACTGTCGCAAGCTCCACATTTCCCATATTTTCTTTTTTGTGCATGATCGTACCTGCCTCCCCGGGCAGATCCACTCCTGTTTTCTTCAAAAGGCCAAACTGCTGAAAATATTTGTAGTAATTGTCCACCCCAAGCCTAAGCCCTACTTCAATAAACACAGGGTTGCAGGAATTCTGTGCCCCCTCCACAAAGTTCTGAGAACCATGGCCGTTTCTGTTTGCACAGTGAATTCTCCGGTCATCCACCACCTTATATCCCGGACAGTAGAATCTGTCATTTAAGGAGACGACCCCCTCCTCCAGCCCTGCAGACATGGTGATGATCTTAAAGGTAGAACCAGGCTCATAGGTATCATTCAGGCAGGGATTCCTCCACATCTGATTCAGGAGATCCTGCTTTTGCCCTGCATCCATCTTTGACGTATCCGCTTCTGTATTTAAAGTAAAGGGATCATTTAAGTCAAACTCCGGCACATTCACGCAGGCATAGATTTCTCCGTTCTGAGGATTCATAAGAAGCACGGAAACCCGCTCCGCCTGTTTTTCCTCCATCACCTTCAAAGCTGCCTGCTGGGCAAACTCCTGAATGTTGGCATCCAGACTTATCTGAAGATTGTCCCCCGGAACAGGATCTATACGGCTCTCTCCGATTTCATCGATCTCTACACCCCTGGCATCTGTGGTAGTGAGGATTTTTCCCGGTGTACCGCTTAAAACCTCTTCATACTTTACCTCAAGGCCGATGATTCCCTGATTATCCCCTCCGGTAAAGCCCAGAACCTTGGATGCCAGATTCCCGTAGGGATAATAGCGTTTATAATCTTCATCCACTTTTACCCCTGCAAGATTGTATTCCCGGATGGTATCCCCCACCGTTTTTTCCACATTGGTCCTGATCCGCTCAATGGAGGATACTTTTTCCACTCTTTTTCTTACAATTTCCTCACTTATCCCCAATTCCGCCGCAAGAATGCGGATAACTTTCTCCGGCTCCTTCACCTGGCTGTGGATTACCGAAATGGTACAGACCGTTTTATTTGCTGCCAGAACCTTTCCGCCTGCATCCAGGATTTCTCCCCGGGCAGCTTTAATATCACGTTCCCTCTCATGAAGGTCTTTTGCTTTTTCATAATAATAATCAGAGCGAAATCCCATAAGGTATACCAGCCTGCCAATCAGCCCCAGCATCATAAGGATGCAGCAAAGCCAGACCACCCACACCTTTTTTTTATGAAATGTCTTATTTTTTTTCATAAAAAACCCCCGCCAAAGCTCATCATTTTAATATATGACGTCCACTGGCGGGGCTATGCTTTCTTCCAAAAGGATTCCCTCAAAATTCACATTCTATTCCAGGCCGGCTTCCTCGTTTGTCAGACCTTCGCTTTCCATATCATTTCCCACAATGGGATCTGAATCATCCTCCAGAGGTGCCGGAACACTGGTGTCAGAAATTGCTTCTGGCAAAGTCCCGGCAACACCTGCAAGATTCTGGGACTTCACGGTATTTCCGTTTTCATCATAAACATATTCTCCGTTTTCGTCCAGAAGATATCCGCTCTCATCAATGCGGTTTCCATCCATATCAATTCGGTTGCCTGCTCCGTCTACCATATTGCCTTCCATATCAAGATCCACACCGGATACACTTTTCAGATGTCCGTTAAATTCTTCCCACAGCTCTGTTTCCGGAATATAACCGTCCGAAGAGACCTCATCCGGCGCAATATTCAGGTAAGGAAGCAGATCTACCAGGATTCCCTGTGCAATATACTGGGGATAGGTACTGGTTGCCTGATTTTCCGCATTGGGCTCGTCTACCACCACATAGATCACCACCTGAGGATCATCTACAGGAGCAAATCCGATAAACGATACCACATATTTTTCATTACCTCTGGGGAATTTCTCTGCAGTACCGGTTTTTCCTCCGGAGCTGTATCCCTGCACCTTGGAATAGCGGCTGGTTCCCATTTCCACACTGGACTGCATATAGCTTCGGATATTTGCGGAAATATTTTCGGAAATCGTCTGCTTCAGCAGCGTGGGGGTAATGGTTTTAATGGTCCCTCCGCTGGAATCCTTGATGGCAGAAACTACATGGGGCTGATAATAATAGCCTCCGTTGATGGTTGCACACATGGCGTTGATTTCCTGGATCATCGTACAGGTAAATCCCTGTCCGAAGGCGGAACACGCAAGCTCTGTTTCTCCCATAGTGTCAATGGTATGAATAATACCGCTGCCTTCATTTGGAAGATCAATTCCTGTTCTGGATCCGAAGTTAAACTGGCTCTGGGCTTTAATAAACTGTTCGCTCCCCATTCTTGCCGCAATCTGCATCATGCCGTCATTGCAGGAGTTTGCGATTACCTCAGCCAGAGTCTCTGTTCCATGGGCATCCGGGTAAACTGCACACTTGATAAATGTATCCGTACCAAAGCTCTGCCCGCTGTCACAAAGGAATGTATCATTAAAATTGATGCTGCCCTTTTCCAGAGCAGAAGCCATGACGATGGGTTTCACCGTAGAACCGGGCTCATAGGCATCTGTAACACAATAGTTGCTCCACATGGCATTCAAGGCTTCCACTGTCTGGGCATCGTTCATCTGCTTAATCTCTTCTTCCGTATGCACCATTGACATATCCCTGGGTTCATTGAGATCATACCGGTCTCCCCCATCCATAGCCAGGATCTCACCTGTTTTGGGATTTTCCACGATCACGCCTACATTCTTGGCTCCCATCAGCTCATTGAAGCCATTTACATATTTCTCCACGATCTGCTGTACGCCCACATCCAGGGTAGTGACAATACTTTTTCCATTACTGGGCTCAATAATGGTCTGTTCCACATCAGAGCTGTTGTTGAAATAACCATACTGACGGCCGTCCGCACCGGTCAGGGTACTGTTGTAATATCCCTCCAGTCCGATATCTGCCGTATCCCTGGCCAGAGTAAAGCCGATGGTATCACAGGCCAGGCTGTGAAAGGGATAGGAACGCAGATAATCCTCTTCGAACCAGACACCCTTGATATTCTGGCGTTCTTTTTCCTGTTCCTTTGTGATCCCCGTCAGCTCTGTGGCGGAAGCGTATTCCTCAAACGCCTTTTTCTCATCCATGGACAATTCTTTTTTCAGGATCTGATACTGGCTGTTTGCGGTAGAAGCACCGGTAAGTCTGGCTCGGATGTCATTCTCATCCAGTCCCAGAACCTCCGTCAGGGCACGGATGGTGGGTTCCGCATACGCTTCATCTGAGTTTACAGCTTTACAGTCCAGAATCACGCTGTACACCTTATTGCTGGTAGCCAGAAGATTTCCGTTTCTGTCAAAAATATCCCCCCGCTTTGCGGGAAGGGTACGGTTTTCATACTTCTGCTGTGCCTGGCTCAGTACCTGCTTTTTATACTTATTTCCGCTGGTAGCGTTAATATAGGTAATCCGTGCCATTAATCCGAATAAAGCCAATAGTACTCCTCCAAAAAGTACTATCAGCTTCTTTCTCATGCTCTTATTAATTTTTCTTTGAGGAATCCTCGTATTCTTTTTTCTGCTCAAATAATCACCTACTTGGTTTCAGGAACATCCTGATACTGTCTCACGTAACTGTTTTTTGATGTTTCATATGTCTTCTTCTGCTCATCGGAGGGGTATTTCATTCCCAGACGCCCGATGGCAATCTTTTTAATCTCATTCAGGTCAACATTGGAGGTTACCTGGCTTTCATATGCATCGTTATCCTCCCGCAATTGTGTCAGTTCTGATTCCAGCGCTGCTACTTCCTTGATCTGGGCTGTCACTTCTGCTTTTAACTGAAGATAATGTACACAAAAAAACAGTACAGCCACAGAAACCACAGCAAGAAAAACAACAAAGCCCCTGTTCATATTCAGGGCCTTCTCTCTGTTTCGCTGTGCCTGACGGCTTAACTGGCGGTTGGGATTCGCACTCTTGGTCCTTCTGTCTGCCTCCGCCTTTCTTGCTGCCCTGGCACGGTCTGCCTGAGGCGGCTTCCGGCGCCTCTCCGGAACCTCCTGAAGCCTTCTGACAGCGTTTCCCTCCACATACACTCCCCGGCTGTTCCCTGCACTATTCTGCTTTCTTCTTGTGGCTGTCGGTCTGCCTGTGTTTGTCATTTTATGCCTCACCTGACTCCTACTACTAACTTACCTGATACATTTACCTGCTGCGCTCAAAAATTCTCAGCTTCGCACTTTTGGAACGGGGGTTTTCCTCCATCTCCCTTTCACTTGGGAGAATGGGTTTCCTGGTGATCATCCTGCCCTTGGACTTCTGTCCGCAGACACAAACCGGGAAATCAGCCGGACAGATACAGGGATTCTCATTCTTCCTGAAAATCGTCTTTACGATCCGGTCCTCCAGGGAGTGGAAGGTAATAATACAGATCCTTCCTTCATCCCCCAGCATGTCGATCATTCCGTCCAGAGACTCCCGAAGAACATCCAGTTCTCTGTTCAGCTCGATTCGGATCGCCTGGAAGGTTCTCTTCGCAGGATGCCCTCCGGCCGCCTGAATCTTCATGGGAATCGCATGACGGATCACCTCCGTCAGTTCTCCTGTGGTCTCAATCGGTGCCTTTTGCCTTTCGGCAACAATGTGCTTCGCAATATTTTTTGCAAATTTATCTTCTCCGTAATCACGGATGATACGGTATAATTCTCTTTCCTCATAACCATTGACAATGTCACTTGCTGTCTGGCTCTGCCGCCTATCCATACGCATATCCAGCGGGGCATCGTAACGGTAGGAAAAGCCTCTCTCTTCATTATCAAGCTGATAGGAAGAAACTCCAAGATCCAGTAAGATTCCATCCACCTGATCAATTCCGCGGGCTTTCAGCTCATTTGCCATGTAACAATAATTGCTGCGAATGATCGTCGCTCTGTCTGAAAACGCAGCCATCCTCTCACTCGCAGCAATTATTGCATCTTGGTCCTGATCTATGCCAATAAATCTCCCCTTGGCAGAAAGTTTCTTACATACCTCCAGGGCATGTCCTGCTCCTCCTAAAGTTCCATCCACGTAGATTCCATCCGGCTTTACCCTTAAGCCTTCAATGGTTTCTTCCAGCAATACAGATTTGTGTTTAAATTCCATATCCGTCTCCTGTTGGATTTCTTTCAAGCAAACCGCTTATATGATGATTCCCATGTCCTGCATACCTTCTGCAATGGCATCCATATCATCATAACTGCTGTTCTCGCTCCACTTTTCTTTGCTCCAGACCTCAATCCTCTCCAGATTTCCGGTCAAAACCACATCCTTATCCAGACCGGCAAACTCCCGCAGCGTCTGAGGCACGAGAATTCTCCCCTGCTTATCCAGCTCACAGACAGTGGCTCCGGCTACAAAGAAACGTGAGAAGGTTCTTGCATTTTTGTTTGTAAGTGGTAATGCTCTGAGTTTTTTTTCAAAGGCTTCCCATTCATTCATCGGGAAAATAAAAAGACAGCCATCAAGTCCCTTCGTCAGGACGAACTCTTCCCCTAAGAGCTCCCTGAACTTAGACGGGATGATCAAACGACCCTTCATATCGATTGTATGGTTGTACTCTCCCATGAACATGTAACTCACCTACTCTCAGGAAATGTGATTCTCCCCTTCACATTTCCGGGGTGTGATGGTTTCTTCTGCCACATGTGCCCCATTAGCCACCACTATTCTCCACTTTCTACCACTTATGAGTCCATTCTAAACCATTTATCTTAAAAATACAAGAGTGAATCTAAGATTTTATAAATTTGTAATTTTTTTGTGGGGAGGTAAAAACTTGACGCGGGAGGGAGGCGGGGGTGGGGGCGTCCCCCAAAACCAAAAAAGCACCCCCACAGCCGCAAAAAATGCACGCTGCAAGGGCACTCCCCACTATTCTATTCTTTCAGCCTCAGATAATCCTCCATCGCCAGATCCACCTTCCGGCTCAGCCAAAGGTTTCTCTCCAGATCCCCCCTGGACTGTATCCTTTGATTCAGCATCTTCCGAAGAATCCAAACCTTCAGATACGCCGTTCCTCTCAGGATCTTCTTCTGTATTTTCCTCAGGTTCGTCTCCATAGCCAGTATCGGCATCTCTCTCCGTCTGCTGTTCCCTGAAAGCCTCTTCCTGCTGTCTTTTAGCGGATGGGAGTGTTCCATCCCACTCGTCTTCCTCTTCCTGTACACCTTCCGACTTCTCAAAAGCTTCCGCCTGTTCTCCGGAATCTGACGCTGCAGTTCCGGCAGCAGCTCTCTTCTTCTCCTGCCTGTCAAGCTCAGCTTCCGCTTCTTCCTCTGCTGCATAAAACGCCTCTCTTCTACGTTTCCGGGCAGCAGCCCGTTTTTTCTCCATGGATCTTCGTATCAAAGCTTCTGCTCCGAAAAACAGGAACAAAAATACTGACACGATCAGAGAGACTGACATTCTGGTTCCGGGTATGAGAATCTTATCCGTTCTCAGCCATTCCGTAAAGCACCGGATCAGCCCGTACAGAGCCAGATACCTCATAAAGATTTCTCCCTGGAACTTCTTTTTCCTCTGGCTTCCCAGAAGAAACATCAGAAGCAGTAAACAAAGAACACTTTCATATAAGAATACCGGATGAGCCTGAATATAGGAAACGCCATCGATCACCGCCAATTTTTCCCGCATCTGTGCACTGACCTCATCGGTATGCACAGCAGATAACGGAAGCCGCATAGCAAAATAACCATCCGTATATTCTCCAAAGGATCCTCTGTTAAAAAAGTCTCCCCACCTTCCTATTATCTGTGCAATCAGAAGTCCTATACTGACAGTATCTGCCATTTTCCAGAAAGAGCATTTCCTGATTCTGCAAAACAGAACCGCACCCAGGACACCGCCGAAGATCCCGCCGTAAATAGACAGTCCTCCGCTTCGGATATTGAGAATCTCCTGGATATTTCCCCTGTAAAGAGGCCAGGAAAATCCCACATAAAACAGCCTGGCTCCCCAAAGTCCGAAAATCATTCCCACCAGAATCATTCCCAAATAACTATTGGGATCCTGTCCCCGTCTTTTCGCCTCCAATACCACAAAGGAAACTCCAAGAATCATGCCGATCGCAATCAAAATTCCATAAAATGTAATTTCATATCCAAAAATACTGACCGATCTCCCCACATGGGCAAACTCTATGCCAATATTCGGAAAACCAATGGACATCTCCATAGAACACCTTCATCATACATTAAAGCGGAACAGAATCACATCTCCATCCTGCACAACGTATTCTTTCCCTTCCATGCGCACCAGGCCCTTCTCTCTTGCACCTGCATAGGAACCACAGTCAAGAAGATCCTGATAATTGACAACTTCTGCTTTAATAAAGCCACGTTCAAAATCCGAGTGGATCTTACCTGCTGCCTGAGGCGCCTTTGTCCCGATCTTAATGGTCCATGCTCTCGTCTCATCTTCACCGGAAGTCAGAAAGCTCATCAGGCCAAGAAGGCTGTAGCTTGCACGCACCAGCTTCTCAAGACCGGATTCATTAAGCCCCAGATCCTCCAGGAACATTTTCTTCTCGTCGTCTTCCAGCTGGGCGATCTCTTCCTCGATCTGAGCACAGATCACAAATACCTCACTGTTCTGTTCTGCTGCATATTTTTTCACGGCACTTACATGGGCATTGGAAGCAGCATCATCTGCAAGCTCATCCTCCGCTACATTGGCAGCATAAATCACCGGTTTTGCAGTGAGCAGATTGTAAGTAGCCATCCAGCCCTCTTCATCTTCGGACTCCGGCTCCAGGGTAATGGCAAGCTGGCCATTTTCCAGGTGCTCCTTCACTTTCTTAAGGAACTCCAGTTCTTTGGCAGCTTCCTTATCCATTCTGGCAGTCTTGGTTACTTTGGAGATCCTTCTCTCCAGAATCTCCAGATCAGAGAATATCAGTTCCAGATTGATTGTCTCAATATCACGAAGCGGATCGATCGTTCCATCCACATGCACCACATTTGCATCTTCAAAGCAGCGAACCACATGCACAATAGCATCTACTTCACGGATATTGGCCAGGAACTGGTTTCCAAGTCCCTCTCCCTTGGACGCTCCCTTTACCAGTCCGGCAATATCCACAAACTCAATCACAGCAGGAGTCACCTTTTTAGAATGATAAAATTCTCCCAGAAGTTTCAGCCTTTCATCCGGCACAGTTACGATCCCCACATTCGGGTCAATGGTGCAGAACGGATAATTGGCAGATTCTGCCCCTGCCTTTGTCAAAGAATTAAATAATGTACTTTTTCCCACATTCGGAAGACCGACAATCCCCAGTTTCATTTTCTATATCTCCTTTAAAATTCCTTTATTTTATAGGGTTTATACTTTGATACGCTCTTACCCGTCAGGCTCCTTTCCATAAAAAGGAGCTCCAATATAGCAATTAAAAGATTACCACAATGGAGCTTCAAATTCAATGTTAATCAGATATTTTTTCATAATACTTCTTTAATCGCCTAGTCTCTGGACATGATCATCAGAAGCGTGCCTGATTCGTATGTCACCTCGGCGCTTTCCTCCGTGATCTCATTGCTGACCGTCAGGCCGCTGTCTGCAATTGTTAAATGGTGTCCGTTTAACGGATAGTGGAATCCACGAAGGGTCAGGCCTTTCACATCTCCTCCCACAGGGAAAAAGGATACATATTTTCCAAACTGCCGGCTGCGCTTCAGTACTGTCCCGCTCTCAATCAAAGTAATGTAATTGCAGGAATCTGCCAGGATGATCCCGGCTCCATGCTCTTTTCCCAGGGATAAAAGTTCGATATTGGCAAGTACATGATCCAGCCTGCTTCCGGTGGCCCCCAGAATTGCTATTTCTCTGCTGCCTCTTTGAATAGCCAGCATTACGGCAGACTGGGTATCGGAGTCATCCTTTTCCGGTTTCAGGCGGCAGATTTCCAGTCCCGGAATCTGTTCCAGATATTTCCTTCCCTGTTCTGAAAGGCTGTCAAAATCTCCCACTGCAATATCCGGCAGAAATCCTTCCTGTTCTCCCGCAGTCATAAAGAATTCCAGGCCCTTATCTGCTGCAATGAGACGCAGATTTTCCCGTCCTGCCCTTTTTCTGTTTTCTCTCAAAAAATCGAGGGCAAAATCTTTTTGGATATTGCCCCCGCTTACAATTATCGTGTCAATCATTGATTCCCTCACTGCTAAAGGTTCTCACTAAGCTTTTCAATTTTGCGGATGATCTTTTTCGTATTATTTTCCAAATTATCCCAGAACACATAAGAACCGGCAACTATCAGGTTGGCGCCTGCATTGATCACAGTCTCAATTGTCTCGTCATTGATGCCGCCATCCACCTGGATATCCACTTCCAGTTCCTCTTTCTCAATCAGTTCCCTCAGCTCCCGGATTTTTTCCGTACACTCATCCAGATACTTCTGTCCGCCAAATCCCGGCTGAACCGTCATCACAAGAACAAGATCCACGTCCTCCAGCAAATGGCTGATATCATTTACCGGAGTCGCAGGCTTAATGGAAACACCTGCCTTCACGCCTGCATCCTTTATGAGATTGATTGCAAGCTCAAGGTCATCGCATGCCTCCGCATGAACTGTGATCGAATCTGCTCCGCAGTTTACAAAATCCTTAATGTAGCGTTCCGGCGCAGTCACCATCAAATGTACATCAAAAAAAAGTCCGCTTTCTTTCCGAATGGACTTGATCACAGGCATTCCAAAGGAAATGCTTGGTACAAAATCACCATCCATTACATCAATATGCAGCCATTTTACTCCTGCTCTTTCCAGGGTTTTGATTTGTTCGCCCAGGCGGTTAAAATCCGCCGACAAAATTGACGGGCACAATTGATATTCCATCAATATCTCCTTTTCTCTTTTATTTCATCATATAAGCCCAGATAATCTTCATATCTGAGACTGCTGATCTTTTTATTTTTCAATGCTTCCTTCACAGCACAATCCGGTTCATGGATATGGCGGCAGCCCTGAAAACGGCATTTTCCTTCATATTCCCGGAATTCCCGGAAATAGTCCTTTAATTCCTGCTCCTCCATATCTTCCAGATACAGGGAAGTAAATCCCGGTGTATCTACCAGATAGGTATTTTCAGCCACAGGAATCACCTGGGAATGCCTTGTGGTATGGCGGCCTCTTTTCAGTTTTTTGCTGATCTCGCCGGTTTCCATTTTTACCTCCCCCTGCATAAGGTTGGTAAGGGAGGATTTTCCCACACCGGAAGGTCCTGCCACTACGGTTGTCTTCCCGCTTAAAACCTCCCGTATTTCCTCAAGGCCTTCTTCTGTGCTGGCACTGGATAATATTACCTGATATCCGCAGCTTTTGTACGTTTCGTATAAATACTCCAGTTCTCCTTCTGCTGCCAGGTCCTTTTTATTAAAGCAGATCACTGCCGGAATGCCTTCCCGCTCCATCATAATGAGGAAACGGTCCAGCAGCATGAAGTTTGGTTTGGGATTTTCTGCTGCAAAAATGACAAATGCCTGATCCACATTGGCCACTGCAGGGCGAATGAGCGAATTCCGCCTTGGAAGCAGCTTCACAATGCTGCCCTCCTTCTCCCTGCTGTCCAGGATTGTGATTTCCACATCATCCCCCACCAGCGGTTTCTGGTTGTCCTTGCGGAAAATCCCTTTTGCTTTACATTCGTAAACTTCGCCGTCCTGCCCATACACATAGTAGAAACCGGCAATTCCCTTCATGATTTTTCCCTGCATGCATTACTCTGCCTTTTCAAATGTAATATTATAATGCCCAAGTTCCCTATATTCTCCATTTACCTGTTCGTACAGATAAAGCTCACCCGTTCCAACACCGGATGCCCCGGTAATATTCAGTTGATACGGGAATGTTAATACCTGATTATCTACGATCTGTGTAGCAGTAGGCTGTCCATTCACAGTTTGTATCAGTTCCAGACGAACCGCCCCTCCCTGGTATCCTTCCGGAGTATCCAGGCTCTGGGTGCACTTCCAGATTCCGTCGGCTCCCGTCGTTGTCTCTGCCGGTGCAGTCTGTGCGGTATCCTGCGGCTGGGTCTCCGTCTGCGCTGCTGCCGGATCCTTATCACCGCAGCTTACCGTAATGGTCATGGTCTCATCCGGGTTCGCATAGGAATACTGCTCCGGATTCTGAGAAATAACTTCTCCCTCCGGTACATCCGTGCTTCTCTGTTCTACCACGTCAATATCGATCCATTTTCCAAGAGTGGTAATGGCATCGTTTTTGCTCCATCCCACCACATCCGGTACTTCTACACTATCGCCGTAATCCACTCCGCGGCTCACAACCAAAGTAATGGTGTCTCCTGATTTTGCAGTAGTTCCTGATTCCGGAGTCGTATAATAAGCGTATCCCGGATTCACCAGCGGATATCCGTTATCATCCAGATCACTATATACTTTCTGTACATTTACAACAAATCCTGCATCTTCCAGGATCTGTTGTGCCTCAATGCCGGTTCTGCCGTCTGTATCCGGTACAGTAACCTGCTGCACGCCTTTGCTTACATAAAATTTCAAAGTGGTATAGGCTTCTACCATAGTTCCGGCAGGGATATCCTGCTCACAGATACGGCCTTTTTCCTGATCCGATGCCTTTTCTCCCATCATCTGAATTCCCAGATTTGCCGCCCGTGCCAGTTCATTGGCCTCCGCTTCTGTTTTTCCGAAAAGGCTTGGAACCTCAACCAGATTGTCGTCTTCCTGTTCCGTGGGCTGTTCCTGCTGCTGCGGTTTTTGCTCTCCCTCTCCTCCAATGAGGCCGGAAGCTTTCCCTAAAACAAAGATTACCGCGATCAGTGCCGCCGCCCCTATCACCAGGGCCAAAATGGTAATGATCCTTCCGAGACTTCTTCTTCTGTCTGACTTATGATAGGAGTTTCTCTCGGAAGATCGTCTGTCGTCAACCCGGTCTTCATAGTCATCATAGTCTGTATCATAGGACTCTTCCTCAAGCTGTGCCACCTCCGGCTTCTTCTGGGTGGAACGGTTGTTCTGCTTTGGCGTATGCTTGATTTCCCCCAGCTCCGCATCGGAAATCACCACGGTTTTTGCTTCATTATCCACAGTTGTCAGCATGACAAAATCGCCCTGTGGTTCAATGAGGGAATGCTTCAGATCCGCGATCACCTCTTCCATCCGGTCATAACGGCGTCCCACACTCTTCTGGGTACATTTCAGAATAATCTGCTCCAGGCTGTAGGGCAGATCCTCCGTATAAACACTCGGGGGAACCATCTCCTCCTGAAGGTGTTTGATGGCAATGGCCACTGTAGTATCTCCGTCAAAAGGCACTCTTCCGGTAACCATCTCGTACAGGGTGATGCCAAGAGAATAGATGTCGCTCTTCTCATCACTGTAACCGCCCCGCACCTGCTCCGGAGAGCTGTAGTGTACAGACCCCATCACGTTCGAGCTGATGGTATTGGAGGAAGCAGCCCTTGCAATCCCGAAATCTGTTACCTTCACTTTTCCGTCTGTAGAAATAATAATGTTCTGCGGTTTCACATCACGATGGACGATTCCATGGCTATGTGCTGACTCCAGCCCCATAGATACTTGAATGGCAATACTGGTTGCCTCTTTAATGGAAAGCTTGCCCTTTTTGGAAATATATTCCTTCAGGGTAATGCCCTCAATCAGTTCCATCACAATGTAGTAGACGCCTTCATCATCCCCAACATCAAACACATTAACAATATTCGGATGTGTCAGACCGGCAGCTGCCTGGGCCTCGCTTCTGAATTTCCGGATAAAAGTCGTATCCTCCCGGAATTCCGGTTTCAAAACTTTTACAGCCACGAAGCGGTTCAGCTTATGGTCTTTGGCTTTGTAAACATCGGCCATTCCGCCGGTTCCTATTTTTCCTAAAATTTCATAGCGCTCTGCTATTATCATTCCCGTCTTCAACATTTCTCCACCTCATTTGTGAATGGTTCTATCAAAACAATTGCAATGTTATCCTTTCCGCCGTTCAGGTTTGCCTCCCGAACCAGCGCTTCACCCTTTTCGGTGATGTCAGCATCAGAATTTAAAATAATCTCTTCCATCTTGCTGTCTTCCACCATGTTGCTAAGACCATCGGAACACATCAAAATTGTACACAAAGGTTCCAGCTTGAGATCAAAGAAATCAATATCTACCGTTTTTTCCGCTCCCAGAGCTCTTGTAATAATGTTTTTATCCGGATGGTTTCTGGCATCCTCTGCCTTCAATTCTCCCATCCTTACCATCTCCTGTACCAGGGAATGGTCCTTCGTCACCTGGTGGATCCGATCCTTGATTACATAAAGGCGGCTGTCCCCCACATTGGCCACATAGGCATAATGACCTACGATCGTAGTCACAACAATGGTGGTACCCATTCCTCTGAGGTGCTCATCTCTCTGTGCCTGTTCTATAATTTCCGTATTGGCAGTTTCGATGGCATGACGGATCACTTTAATCGGATTAAAATCCTTATCTTCCCGAATCTCGTCAACTAATCTCTGAACAGCATGGGAAGACGCATAATCCCCCGCATTATGACCGCCCATTCCATCAGCAACAACAAACAGATTAGGAAGATTTCCTACCGGGCCGCCACTGACAAACACATAATCCTGGTTCATCTTCCGCTTCTGCCCTACGTCTGTAGCTGAATATACCCTCATGTCACTTCTCGCTTTCTGTTTTTTCAATATAACTCTTTCTCAGTTGCCCACAGGCACCGTCAATATCGCTGCCCATTTCCCTTCTTATAGTACCATTTATTCCACATTTTTCAAGTTTTATTTTAAAATTCTCCACCGCCTGGCGTGTAGAACGCTGAAAACTCCGCTCTTTTATGGGATTTACGGGAATCAGGTTCACATGGCAGTTCATTCCGCGGATACGTCCGCAAAGCTCTTTTGCATCTTCGTCGCTGTCATTCACACCGGCCACCAGACTATATTCAAAAGTGATCCGCCTGCCTGTTTTGGCAAAGTAGTGCCTGCATGCCTCAAGTACTTCCTCCATGGTATATTTCCTGGCAATGGGCATCAGTTCCTGGCGCTTCGCATCATTTGGCGCATGCAGGGAAATGGCCAGCGTCATCTGAAACTTTTCTTCTGCCAGCTCATAGATCCTGGGCACCAGCCCGCAGGTAGAAACCGTCAGGTTTCTCTGGCTGATATGAATTCCCCCATCCTCTGTCAGGATATGGATAAAACGCAGCAGGTTCTCATAATTATCCAGAGGTTCTCCGGTTCCCATAACAACCACATTGGAAACCCGCTCCCTTGTGAGGACCTGGATCCGGTAAATCTGATCCAGCATTTCGGAAGGCAGGAGGTTTCTGGTCAGCCCTCCAATGGTGGACGCACAAAAACGGCATCCCATCCTGCATCCCACCTGGGAGGAGATACATACAGAATTCCCGTGTTTGTAGCGCATCAGAACGCTTTCGATCACATTTCCGTCACGCAGACGAAAAAGATATTTTTGGGTTCCGTCAATTTTGGATGTCTGCACATCCACTGCCTCCAAAGCCGTGATCGGGTATGCTTCCAGCTTTTCCCGCAATCCTTTCGGAAGATTGGTCATCTCTTCATAGGAAGTCACCAGATGCTCATGAAGCCAGCTATAAATCTGTTTTGCCCGAAAAGGCTTGTCTCCCAGATCCGCCATCAGTATTTTCAGTTCGTCTATTGTCATCGACTTAATGTCTGTGGTATTCATCTTACTTATTTCCTTCTGAATTTTGCAATAAAGAATCCGTCTGTCTTATGTACTCCGGGCAGAAGCTGTAAATAGCCCAGAGCTGTTGTTTCCGAATGCAGTTCCTCCGGAAGACAGGGATCCAGACTTTCCAGTTTAAAGGGATGGTTGTTCATGAACCACATCATATTTTCTTCATTTTCTTCTTTCGCAATGGTGCAGGTACTGTAGATGAGTACTCCTCTAGGCTTTACATACTCTGCTGCACGGTCCAGGATCGTGCGCTGCAGGATGACGATCTCCTCCTGCTTTTGAGGAGTAGCCCTGTATTTGATTTCCGGCTTCTTGCCGATCACTCCGTATCCGGAGCATGGCACATCCGCCAGAACAATATCTGCTTTGCATTCGGAATCCAGGTCAAAAACCGTAGCGTCCATCACTTTTGCCTGCACATTGATGGATTCTGTTCTCTGAATATTTTCCTCAATCAGATCCACCTTATACTGGCTTAAGTCCCTGGCATCCACAGTTCCGTATCCCTCCATTTTATCTCCCATATGAAGGCTCTTTCCTCCCGGAGCTGCACAAAGATCAATCACATAATCTCCCTTTTGGGGGTTGGCCACCTCTGCCACCAGCATGGAGCTTACATCCTGTACCTGAATCTTTCCTTCCAGAAAGGCATCCAGGGTTAAAATATGATTAAAGCCGGAAATGTATAGGGCATAGGGAAGATAAGGCGCCTGTTCCACCTTTACCCCCTGTTCCGTCAGGCTCCGGCAGATCTTTTCTTTTGAGTTCAGATAAGTCCGGCACCTGACTGTCATGGGCTTTTCTTTCAGGAAGTCCTCCAGTATTTTTTCCGTTGTTTCTTCCCCGTAATCATTCAGCCATCTGAGAACCAGAGATTCCGGCATGGAATATTTTACGGAAAGATAACGCAAAAGGTTTTCTTCCCTGGACGGGTATTCCAGTTCTCCCATCTGTCTGGCAATAGTACGAAGGACGCCGTTTACAAAAGGCTTCAGATTATAAAAGCCCTTTTTCTGTGCCAGCTTTACTGCTTCATTGCAGACAGCACTGTCAGGTACACTGTCCATAAACTTCAGCTGGTACACCGCACTTCGAAGGATTTCCCGGATAGGCGGCTTCATTTTATCTACCGAAATTTTTGAAAAAGAATTAATAATATAATCAATAAGGATCCTGTATTCCAGGGTTCCTTCACAAACTCTCGTAATAAAGGCACGCTCCTGTTTCGGCAGGAACTGATGCTTGGAAAGGGCATTGCGGATAGCGATATGGCTGTGCTCCCCTTCCTCTTCGATCTGCAGCAGAATCTCCAGGATCATCTCTCTTGTGTTCATCCCATTAGTCGTCACGTCTTCTTCCTCCGGCAAGTATCAAAAGTCTCAAAAGCTGCAATATGGATGATGCAAGGGCAGCAACATAAGTCAGGGCAGCTGCCGAAAGAACCTTTCTGGCTCCCGGGATTTCATTTTCTCCCAGAATTCCAAGGCTTTCCAGATTCCGCAGCGCTCTGGAAGAAGCATTGATCTCTACAGGCAAAGTGACAAGCTGAAACAAAACTGCCAGAGAAAAAAGCACAATGCCCACTGTGATCAAAGACTGTATGGAGAAGATCAAACCTGCCACAAAAAGTGGCCAGGAAAGATTTGCCCCGATATTGGCAGCCGGCACGATCGCACTTCGGAATTCCAGGGGGCCGTAGCCTGTGGCATGCTGAATGGCATGTCCGCACTCATGTGCAGCCACCCCCACAGCTGCCAGGGAATTGCTTCCGAAAACATCATCTGATAAAGCAAGGCGCTTGGTCCTCGGGTCATAGTGATCTGTCAGGCTTCCCTGAATATGAACCACCTGCACATCCGTGATTCCCGCAGAGCGCAGGATCCGCTGCGCCGCCATCGCTCCGGTAAGTCCGGAAGCACTTCTGACCCTCTTATATCTGGCAAAGGTGCTTTTCACCCTTCCGGATGCAGCCAGGGAAAGAAGCATTCCGATTACCAGCAGCAGGTAAGTCCAGTCAAATCTCCAGTATCCAAATCCCATTCCGTATCTGTACATGCAATCACTCCTCATATCTAAAATCATGCAGGTTTCCTGATATCCCTGTGCTATACACCTAAGACTGTTCCCTCTTCCAGGCGGTATCCCCGCAGGAAAACATCTGCATCCATACGTTTTTTCCCCTCCAGCTGAACCTCTTTCAGTACCAGCACACCGTCGGAACATGCCACATGGATCCCTGCTTTTTCTATACGGAGAACTGTTCCGGGCACTGCATCCGCCGTATCCGAAGCAATTGCCTCACTCTTCCATATCTTCAGGCTCTTTCCATTCAGACGGGTATAAGCACTCGGCCACGGGTTCAGACCTCTCACAAGACGCTCCAGTTCCACAGCGCTTTTGTGAAAGTCCATGCAACCCATCTGCTTGGAAATCATGGCAGCATAAGGCGTGGGGCTTTCCTCCGGCTGTTTTACATAAACTGCAGTTCCGTCTTCTATAGAAGGGAGCGTCTTTATTAATAATTCTGCCCCGGCAAGAGCCAGTTTATCAAATAAACTTCCTCCTGTTTCATCCGCAGCAAGAGGCACAGTGATCCTGGAGATCATATCTCCTGTATCGATTCCCATTCCCATACGCATAATAGTAACGCCGGATTCTTTCTCACCGTCGATCACCGCCTGCTGAATCGGTGCGGCTCCCCTGTATTTCGGAAGGAGGGATGCATGAATATTAATGCATCCGAACTTCGGCAGATTCAGGACTTCCTTTGGGATAATCTGTCCAAAGGCGGCAACTATAATGACATCCGGATCCAGATCTTTCAAAATCTGTATAAATTCCGGATCGCGGACCTTTTTCGGCTGATAAACCGGGATTCCATGCTTCATCGCCTCTTCCTTCACAGGGGTAGGCATCAGTGTCTTGCCTCTGCCCTTTGGCTTATCCGGCTGGGTAATCACAGCATCAATCTCATATCCTTCTTCCGCCAGTGCCTTAAGGGGCGGCACGGCAAAATCAGGTGTTCCCATATAAACAACTTTCACCATCAATACTCCTCTTCTTCCTCATCTTCGTCATAGGTCACCCGGTGAAGTTCTCCTTCTACCAGCTCCGTATACATTTTTCCATCCAGATGGTCAATTTCGTGGCAAAAGGCACGGGCCAGAAGCTCTGTTCCTTCGTATTCCACCTCTTCCATATTAATGTCCAGTGCTTTTACCTTCACATAATTAGGGCGGGTTACCACTCCTGACATTCCGGGCACGCTTAAACAGCCTTCCTCTCCGGTCTGTTCTCCGGAAGTTTCCAGAATCTCCGGATTGATTAAAACAATAGGTCCTTCCCCCACATCAATTACTACGATCCGTTTCAGGATTCCCACCTGGGGAGCTGCAAGCCCTACGCCCATAGCTTCGTACATGGTATCCAGCATATCCAGAATCAAATCACGGATCTTCTGGGTCATTTCCTTTACCGGCCTGCTTTTCTTGGCAAGGACGGAATCTCCTTCTGTTCTGATCGTTCTAAGTGCCATTTTTCTCTTTTCCTTTCTGTTTAAATATCCCTGTATACTGTCCCGTTCATATCCGGTACATTAGCTGAAGTCAAACTGTATATAAAGTTTCCGGAAACCGGAATTAATTTCAATATATTTTTCAATCTTATCCTTAATGGAATTCAGTATTTTTTCATCTGCGTGTTTCAGATAGATTACTTTTCGGTATACATCATTGACCTTGCCCACAGCCGCATCTGCCGGGCCGATCACATGAAGACTGCTGCCCGGGCTGACCCGACGGATAAATTTGGCGATATAGGACATTCCCTGCTCCAGCAGTTCTTCATCCTCCCCAAAAGCCAGCACAGAAAGCATATGGGCAAAGGGCGGATAATCCATCATGATCCGGTATCCCTTTTCTTCTTTATAAAATGCCTCATAGTCCTGGGCTTTGGATGCCTGGATGCTGTAATGCTCCGGATGGTAGGTCTGTATCACTGCCTCTCCCTTTCGGATTCCTCTGCCGGAACGCCCCACAGCCTGTGTAAGAAGCTGAAACGTCCGCTCCGCACAGCGGTAATCGGATGCATTCAGGGAAAGGTCTGCTGCAATCACCCCCACCAGGGTCACCTTCGGGAAGTCATGCCCCTTTACGATCATCTGGGTACCCACCAGAATATCTGCCTCATGGCCTGCAAAAGCGGAAAGGATCCGTTCGTAGCTTCCTTTATTTCTGGTGGTGTCATAATCCATACGCAAAATCCTGGCTTTGGGAAAAGTTTTCTCCAGAACCTGCTCGACCTGCTGTGTTCCTGCCTTAAATCCTCCGATATAGGGCGAACCGCACTCAGGGCACTGCTCTGTTCTTGGCTGTTCATACCCGCAGTAATGACAGACCAACCTTCCGTTGCTGTGCTCGGAAAGGGACACATCACAGTGAGGGCATTTCATCACATGGCCGCAGGATCTGCAGGATACAAAACCCGCATAGCCTCTGCGGTTTAAAAACAGCATGGTCTGTTCCCCAAGCTTTAAGCGCTCCTCTATGGAAGTTTTCAGTTTTCTGCTTAAAATGGAACGATTCCCTGCTTTTAATTCTTCCCTTAAATCCACAATCGATACATCCGGCAAAGACCGGTCTCCATAGCGGGCCTCCAGCTTTACCAGTGCATATTCTCCTGCCATGGCGCGGCTATACGATTCCATGGACGGAGTGGCGGATCCTAAAAGAACCCTTGCCCCTTCCATGGAAGCGCGCTTCACTGCTGTTTCTCTGGCATGATATCTGGGAGAATTCTCGCTTTTATAGGTTTGCTCATGTTCTTCGTCGATTATAATAAGGCCTAAATGTGAAAACGGCGTGAACAATGCAGATCTAGGACCAACCATCACCTGAATTTCTCCCCGTTTCGCACGCTTGAACTGATCGTATCGTTCTCCTTGGGACAGGCGGGAATTCAGCACGGAAACTTTCTCCCCAAAGCGGCCGTAAAAACGGCGCACGGTCTGATAAGTCAGGGCGATCTCAGGGATCAGCACAATCACCTGTTTTCCCTCTGCAATCACCTGTTCAATAAGACTCATATAAACCTGGGTCTTGCCGCTCCCTGTAACGCCAAAAAGAAGTACCGGTCTGGCATCAGGCTTTTTCCATTCTTCCAGGATCTGTTCCTCCGCAAGCTGCTGAATGGGGCTTAATTCCTGCCGTTCTTCCGGCAGAATCTCCTCCAGATTCCCGGGCATCCGATACACCTGGCTGTGCTCAATGCGGATAATCCCCTGGTCAGTCAGGGTACGCAGCACACTGGCATTTGCCCCCAACTCCCTGGACGCAGCTGTACAGTCCAGCCTTCCCTTCTCCCTTAAAAGAACCCGAAGGAGCCTCGCTCTGGCCTTGCATCTTCCCTTTTCCAGTTCCGCAGCGATTTCCTCTGCCTTTTCAAAGTCCACGGCAAGACATATGGTACGCTTTTCTTTTGCTTTTACCTTATCCTGTACAGGCAAAACTGTTTTCAGCGCCTGGATCATGGTGGAGCCATAGTATTCCCGCATCCATGCAGCCAGTGCGATCAGCCGTGATTCTGTGGTTTCTTCATCATTGCACAGGCTTAGTATGGTTTTCATCTTATGAATATCAAATTTCGCCTGGTCAGACAGTCCGATGACATATCCCTTGCGCTCGTGGTTCCCATTTCCAAAAGGAATCGTTACCACCATGCCCATACGGATATCCGCCTCCAGTTCTTTGGGAACTTTGTACTGAAAGCTTCTATCCACTTTTTCGTGGGAAATATCTACAATTATATCTGCATATATCATGAATTTTCTCTCTACCCGTTTTCGAATTCCTGTTCTATTTTCCTGCCAGGATATCCGCGATCAGGACTCTCTCATCCATAGAATATTTTTTGCCCTGAATCTCCTGATAATCTTCATGTCCTTTTCCTGCCAGGATAATGATGTCGCCCGGCTCGCCATGGTGGATGGCATAGGCAATGGCTTCCTTTCTGTCTGCGATTTCCACAAATCTTCCGTCGGTTCTTGCCATTCCGGCCTTGATATCCTCAATGATTACCTGAGGATCCTCATATCTCGGGTTATCAGAGGTAATGATGGTCAGATCCGCAAGGCGTCCGGAAACCTCGCCCATTTCATAGCGGCGCAGCTTCGAGCGGTTGCCTCCGCATCCGAATAAGCATACCAGGCGGTGAGGATGATATTCCTTTAATGTAGTAAGAAGGCTTTCCAGGGCCATGGCATTATGGGCATAATCGATCATCAGCGTAAAGTCATCCGAAACCTTCACCATCTCAATGCGACCTTTGACTTTTGCATTTTTTAATGCTTTTATAATGTTTTCCTCTGACACATGGAAATGACGGCAGATGGAAATGGCAGTCAGGGAGTTATAAATACTGAATTTGCCGGGAATATCGATTTCCACCGAAAAATCCAGCAGCCCCTTTAAATGGTAGGAAATTCCCAGATATCCTTTTCCGCCCACAAGCTGTGCATCTTCTGCTCTCAGATCTGCTTCCGGAGAAAATCCGTAGGTTTCCAGCGTACAGGTGTGCCCTTCTATGATCCTGTCAAAGTGTTTGTCATCGCGGTTTACGATTCCTACGCGGCATTGCTTCAAAAGCATGGCTTTACAGGACAGATAGTGGTCAAAATCCTTATGCTCATTTGGCCCGATATGATCCGGCTCAATATTGGTAAAAATACCGTAGTCAAACACAAAGCCCTGGGTTCTGTGAAGCATCAGCCCCTGGGAGGATACCTCCATAACCACACAATCGCAGCCTGCATCCACCATTTCCCGGAAGTACTGCTGGATCACAAAGGATTCCGGTGTGGTATTGGAAGCCGGAATGACTTTATCTCCAATGATGGCTTCGATCGTTCCGATCAGGCCAACTTTATAGCCGGAATTTTCCAGAATGGATTTTACCATATATGTGGTGGTTGTTTTTCCCTTGGTTCCTGTGATGCCAATGGTCTTCAGGCTTTGGGCTGGATAGCCAAAATAAGCAGCGGAAATAAATGCCATGGCATAGCGCGTGTCCTGTACCAGGATTACGGTAACGTCCCCCGGTACCTGCACTTCTTCCTCTACAACCAGTGCTTTTGCCCCTTTTGCAACAACATCCGGGATAAATTTGTGACCGTCAGCCGCTGCACCTCGAATGCAGATAAAAAGGGAACCTTCCTCCACTTTACGGGAATCATAAACAACTGTGGTAACCTCCTGCTCTGGGTTTCCCTGTAAGCAGGTATATTCCAAACGTTCCAGCAGAGATGATATTTTCATATTTTTTTCCTCCATATGGATTATGGTAGTGTCAAATACTACCCATTTTTTTGTTCTAAAACTTAATAAAAACCTTGATTTATGGGATGTTTCAAATAAAAAGAGCATTGACCTCCCTTTTGGGGTATAATGTCTAT
>JAETNR010000095.1 GCA_021772055.1 Blautia sp.
AAAAAGGAGGAGACAATCCCAGAGAGAAATCCGGCTTAAAAAGCCTGGATTCTATGGGATTGTCTCCTCACTGGCTGTCAGAGGTTAAAAATCGGTATTAACCGACAGCCCCTTTTTATCTTTTTTTAATCTGTCGATTATACTAATTCAATTTCAATCTTATGTGTCTCTTTCACTGAAAGCATCTGAATCTCTCTCTTTGAAAGTATTGTACACCTTTCAGCTGTTATTTCTAATGCTTTTCCATCGCAAGCTGCTTTCCGGATCTTCAACTGATTAAATTCTTTCTTTTCTTTATTATAGAATATAATCTCAAAGTTCCTTCCGGCAAATGTCATCTTAAGTACTGCTTTTCCATCCTGATTATACTGTTCCGGCATAAGTGCAGGTGCGATCTTCAAGTCACCGCAATCTCCTTTCACCCCAAACACTTCTGTGATCATGGTAAGCATATACCAGCTTGCAGCGCCTGTCAGATATGCATAGAGGCCTCTTCCCTGATTATCAAAATATTCCGGAAGTCCAGGATACATCTTACTGTTATCAAATTCCATTGCTGCATCTAAAAGTGCCTGAAGTACTTTATTTCCTTCTTTTGCAAATCCTCTCTGGTACAATGCATTTGAGTACATAACAGCCATGTGTGAGAACACTGCTCCATTCTCTTTCTCGCCATAAGCAAATCCAAACATTCTTCCAAGATCAAATTTTTCCTCATGGAAGTTTGTGTTCAAACGGTATCCGCCGGCTTTCTGATCATAAAGATACTTGTCTGCACTCCTGCAGATAGATTCCACCTGATCTTCTGTTGCCGTTCCACTCATAATGGCAAATACTTGTCCGGTCAGCATCATTCTCACGCTTTCATCCATAACGCCTTCTACTTTTCTGCCATGGTTATCATAATAGCCATTGAACCAGCCATCTTCTCCATCCTTCACCCATTCGTTGGCACGGATGTTTTTCATCATCCAGTCTGCTTTTCCCTCAAGATTAGCAGCAAGTTGATCCAGTCTTACAACAATTGTGTCTCCACTGATATTATGTTCACATTTCTTTGCGTATCCTGCAAGGAGTGCCTGCTTACGTGCTGCATCTTCATACAGTTCCACGCTTCCTGCAAGAAGATCTTCCATCTCATGTGCAATTTCAATCTTGCTGCTTCCACTGATTTCTTCCAACTGACGGAGTGTTTTTGCAATATTTCTCAAATTTCCGGCATAAGCACAGGTAAATGCAACACTTTCACCCTTCTCCCATGCCATGTCCAGTGCATCATTCCAGTCGGCACCATGAAGACGCATTTCATTATGCTCTCCTACATCATAGAACGCACACAGATTCTGTAAAAGAATATGCTCCAAAACTGTTCCGAAATAAATGTGGTCTCTTTCTGTTTTCTGCTTCTGTCCATATTCGCTGTTCCAAAACTTATCATGTGCAGTACCTCTCATAGACTGCAAATCTTTAAAATACGGAACCTTTTCAAACAGAACCTCCATATCTCCTGTCTGATCCAGATACAGACGAGTCGTTACAAATGGCCAGAATGCATGATCCATCCAGACACGTGTAATATTGTTTCTGTCTGCAATAAACTCACCCTGCTTATTTCCGATGATTGTCGCATTTGTTCCATCAATTCTTACTCCGCCATAATTATCCACGATCATCTGACGGACGTTTGAGGGATTCATAATCAGAAGTGCAAGGCAATCCTGCCAGAGATCTCTCCAGCCTCTTCCTCCTTTTCCATAATCGTGATATGGAAGGAAGGAACATCCATAAATTCTTCTTAAAATTGGCTGGAAGCAAATCCACTTCAGATAATTGTCTGTAGCTTCATCACCGGTTTCAAACTCTACATTTACTTTTTCTGTCCAATACTTTTTCACTTTGGCAAGCTCGTTTTCCGCTTGCTCCTTCGTACCAAATAAAGTACAGATTTTTGAAATGGAAGCCTTTTCTCCCGTTGCTCCGGCAAGAACAACATACTCTATTGATTCATTTGCTTTTAATTTTCTGCGTTCAAACCTGAATGCCCCAACAGCCTCTTTCCCCTCCAGATGGCAGCCTGCGGTACATCCCGTTTTTTCTACACGTACTGCTTCCGGAATCAGGAAAGAACCTCCCTCTCCAATAAAGCTTTCAACAGTCGGATAAAACTCCTTCGGGGCATTTCCTTCTGCTGTAAAACCATATACAAAATAAGTCGTATCATTTTTCTGATGTCCACGCTCATCAAAGGATAATACCGGTGTAACTTCTACGCCACATTCTTTCGTGTCGATTCTGTGAAGAAGTGATGTAACATGTCTGTGGTCGCGGATATTATCTGCACTTCTTCCATAAACCGGAATGGCAACGATCGGTGTTACTTCCTGTTCTTCTTCCGAAAGATTTGTAATCTTGATCAGTTGGATCTCTGTTGTGCCATCAATAGAAACAAAGGATGTGATTTCTGACTGAAGATCATATTTTTTTGAAGTTCTTGTCAACTTCTGCCACATCATTCCTGCTTCCAGAGTGCTTTCATCCTGTCTGTCTGTATATTTATCAAACTCCTGCTCCGCTGAAACTCCACATGCTGACCAGTAGCCTTTTCCTTCTACCCGACACCAGAAATTTCTGGTGCCACGGTTATTGTGAAGGTTTTCAATGCTGACAGGTTCGAGAAGGAAATGATTCTGATCCGTTTTACTATCTCCCCCCAAAGTTGGTGTAATACTGGATTTCAGACCTTCTTCTCCTGCCAGTGGTAAGTAAAGTCCACTATAATTTTCCGGATTTGTAATCGTAAATGTTCCGTTTTTATCTGTAAAATTGATTTTTCTCATGTCCAGTCCCTCGTCATTTCATTTAAGAAAGGAATAATTCTACCTCTGTTGTCTTTGTTAACTTCTCCTGTGGAATATAATTATCTTTCATTTGTTCTCCATTTACGAAAAGTTTTTCACATCCTGACTCTGCATGCCCCGGATTTTTCACAACGATATGTAAATGTGAACCTCTGAAATCTTTTTCGATTTCAAATTCCTCCCACTCTTTCGGTACTGACGGAGCAATCTTCAGTCCATAGAAGTCTGGCCGCATTCCGAGAATTCCTTCTACACATCCCACCATAACCGTAGATGCTGTTCCTGTCAGCCAGTGTACATGAGAACGGCCGAAGTTCGGGCTGTGTTTTCCTTCTGTAAACTGTCCATAGCAGTATGGTTCAAGTCTTCTGATCTCTGCACGATTATTCTGTGCAGCCGGTGCATTTTCAATAAAATAGTTAAATGCTCTCTCTCCGTGTCCACGAAGCGCCTCTGCAAGAATGATCCATCCCTGAGACTGTGAGAAAATTCCTGCATTTTCCTTTGTTCCGGCATTGTAGATCACAGCCAGTGCACCGTCAAATGCATGTGCATGATACGGAGGATCCATCAGGATTGCACCATATTCTGTATTCAGTTTGTCATATACATTCTGAAGTGCAAGATCTGCCTGCGCTTCATTTGCAAGCCCACTGATCACAGACCAGCTCTGTGGGTTCAGCCACATATTTGCCTCCGGATCTGTGCGCTGTCCGATCACTTCACCATCCTCTGTGAAGCCACGGATAAAGCGGTCTTCGTTCCAACAGAGATCCTGAATCAGTTTTTCCAGCTTCTTCTGACTTTCCTCCAGATAATTCAGATATTCTGTGTCTTTCTTATACTCAGCAAATTCCTTCAAAATTGTCATTGCATAGTAGAACTGTAATGCAACGAAGGTTGACTCTCCATCTTTTCCGAGTCTTAAGCAGTCATTCCAGTCAGCATAAAGGCCTGCCGGCATACCATGCTTTCCAAGATGATTCATGGAGAAATCTACTGCACGTTTCAAATGCTCGTACACGGTACCTTCTTCTTTATTTGCAAACGGAATCACTTCATCGATAAATTCCAGATTTCCCGTCTCGGAAATGTATTTGTATACTGTCGGGAACAGCCACAGCGCATCATCTGCACGATAAGCCGGGTGTCCTGTCTCCTGCACATAAGAAGCATCATCCGGTGTATCCTCATGTCCCGGATTGTGTGTGAATTTTACAAGTGGAAGCCCTCCACCATTATTTACTTGTGCAGAAAGCATGAAGCGGATCTTCTCTACTGCCATCTCCGGTGCCAGATGGATCACACCCTGGATATCCTGTACTGTGTCACGATAACCGTATCCATTTCTCAGTCCACAATATGTAAAGGATGCAGCACGTGACCAGATAAATGTCATAAAGCAGTTATATGCATTCCATGTATTGATCATTATATTAAATTCTTCGCTTGGTGTCTTCACCTGGAAATGGGACAGATGTCCATGCCAGTACTGGATTAATTCTTCCAGTTCATTTCTGCAGATTGTTTCACAATCCTCATAACGAGACACGATTGTTTCTGCATCAACATCTTCTTTCATACCAACAAGAAATGCTATTTCTTTTGTCTCTCCCGGATATAAAGTCAGGATTGTAGCTAATGCTCCACATCCATTTTCATTATAATTTCCTTCACAATTTAAAATACCATCTTCCACTCCGACCGGATTGTTGTATCCATGATATCTTCCAAGGAAACCTTCCCTGCTTCCACACCAGGAATCAACCTTTGCACCTGCAAGTCCGAAGAAACGGTCAACAACGATCTTGTCATCCACATCTTTTCCATCTTCCAGCTGATCCAGATTGGCATGGATCATCTGCCGCACACGGTTTCCACGGAACACTGTTCTTGTAATGAACTGAGAGTACTGAAGATTTACCTGATCCTGCTCGTAATTGCTGTTGTTTGTAAATTCTGCATAGCCTGTTACATTGATCTTGCGCATGCGATCCGAGGTATTTGTCACTGCAAGATTCCACACTTCATAAGACTGATCCAGCGGAACATAGTATCTTACTTCTGAATGGATCTCGCTATAATCAGCCATCATCTTTGTGTATGCTGTACCATGATGACATTCGCTCTTATAAGAATTCAGATCTTTTCCTACCGGCTGCCAGGAAGCTGACCAATAATCTTCACTCTCCTGATCTCTTAAGTAGATATATCTTCCCGGCTGGTCAAACTGATTGAAGATATATCTTAAAATTCTTCCGTTCGCTCCTGATTTTGCAAAGCTATATCCACCTGCATTATTAGAAATAATTGCTCCATATTCTGGAGATCCAAGATAGTTCACCCAAGGTGCCGGTGTATCCGGTCTTGTGATCACATATTCTTTTTTCGATTCGTCAAAAAAACCATATTTCATACTTCACATTCTCCTATCACACTTATTATAAACAAATTGCAGCCATTCCTACTAGCTGCAATTCTATCTTTACTGTGATAAAAGAATATCAAATCAGAACACATTAATATACAAAATAAGAACTTAAAATATCAAATTCGTGACATGACAAAAAGGAATTTACCATATCTGGTTTTCCTATTTTCTGATGTCCGGAGATAGAAATTTCCTATGACCTGATTGTCCAAAATTGGACTATCCACCCTTAGGCACTTCTATTCTCCACTTAATCATTTTCTTCTCCTAATGGAACTTCCCGGATAATATATTCGGTATCGCCATAAAAGCCATACTCATTACGTAATCTATGACGTTCCACATATCCATGATGCTCTAATTCCTTAATTGCAGAACGAACAGAATCAATCCCATCTCTGCTCAATGTTGCCAGTCCTTGCATATTGTAATTCCAGTCATCTGGCAAACTTAACATCAGCGATAATAGACCTTTCGCTTTCAATGTCAGATTCTTATTCTTGAAATGGTGATTACTCATTACCGTAAAATTCTTAGTTCTCTCTACACGAAAAATCTGTGCCATGCTCCATCCTCCTTTTCAGTTCAAAAGAAAAAGCGTAAGTAATATCTCTATCACTCACGCCTTCTCTAAACATTTTATTCTTTTTTCAATAAATTTTTAATCTGTCCAATTACCTGTTCAATCCTCAGTTACAAACTTTAACTTTGTTAAACATAGATCAGTTCCTTTAAAATAATCTCTCCCGCAATCGCTCTGTGCTGATTAGCAGCTCTTACCCAAGCCATCTGATCTGCTTCTTTATCCGGCAGTGGTTCTTTTTCTTCCAACTGTTTCAGAATTACCTCTTCCCGTTCTCTGGCTGCCTTGTCCACTTCCAGAAGGTGTTCTCCAATCGTGTCCTGTAAAAGCATCACCTGATAGGTTGAATTTCGATGGTTCTTCAGATAATCTCTGCGAAGAAAACCATACTTGCCAAGTTGCTCCATCTGCTCACCGGATTTATAGGTGAGATTCGGAATCAGATATCCATTTACATTTGTATACGTTAATTTCATTTTATTAGCACTCTCCATTTCTCATCATTTTTTGACCACAAATTTACGACATTTACGACAAATCTGACACTGCTTTACAATACCAGACAAAATGGCTGATGCCCCGGAAAGGGGCTGTGAAAAAATGGAGTTGATTTAATTCCATTTTTCCACAGCCCTTCTATTTTTATCAACATGCAGGAGAACAGCTATAAAGAGCGCATACTTCCCCTTACCCCAAC
>JAETNR010000096.1 GCA_021772055.1 Blautia sp.
GCGAACTGCCGCAAGCCTGATAAAAGTGAAGTGAAATAAAGACTGGAGCAAATCTGTTTCTATCATACAGGTTTGCTCCAGTTTTGTATAGGTACGGACTATCTACCGTTTACGAATTGAAAAGAAAAGCCATGGAAAAGCTAGAAGAAACATCAGATGATGCCTTTAATTATAAACCCAGCAAATCGATTCTGGCATTTCTAGATACATTGTAATTATTATGTTCTGCTGATTGTAGTGCCGTAAGCAGTTTTATAAGCCTATGCGGCACTACAGAACATAATCCGATACAGAGCATAATTGCAGCCAATGGTAAAATTTCTCAGGGTCCGTTCACTGGCTGAATCGTCAACCGGCACTTCTCCATCCGTAAGAAATACTTTGAGATATTTTTCCTGGTTCAGACAATAGTTTAGCCCTTTGGCTGTTTCTCCTTTTGGCAGAACCTTCTGGCCAGACAGCGTTTCACGGATCCACGCAAAGAACTCCTCAACCAGTGGTTTGATTGAGGCCTGCCGCTCTTTTAAACGCTCTTCCGGCGTCAGGTCTTTCAGCGCTCCCTCCAGATCAAGATCCCGTTCCAGTTTATGGTACTGTTCCAGGCCATCCGTCATGAGAAATCCGGCAAAATCCTTATAATACTCTTTGGGGTGGTCGCTGTGCCTCGTCTTCTGGTATTCATAGATGATGATCTTCGGCACAGGGCTGAGTTCGCCGGTCAGATGGACCCACATGTAACTTTTGCTCCCGGCAGGCCTGCCGTCATGGATCACCTCCAAGGACGTTTCATCACACTGGTTCACATGGGCTTCAAGCTGCCGTTTTTTCATCCATTCATACAGCGGAAGAAAATACCTTTCTGCCGACCATACCGTCCAGTTGGACATGGTCTGTTTGGACAGGTTCAGGCCGTTCGCATGAAAATCCCGGGCGATGCGGTCAAGAGGATTGCTGTTTACATACTTTGCGTTGATGACTGCCGCTTCCAGCGAAGGGGTTGCGATACTCCCCTTAAACAGGGTGGCGGGATGGTCGCCGCGGAGAAATTCGTCCTGGTGCCGCCCGTCTGTCCCGACATAAACTTTAACGATGTGTTTTTCAGCAATCCACCGGGCCGGTTCAAAACGGAGCTGCCAGAATGTCTCGTCCGGCATATTTTTCCAGTTTCCCCTGCCAAAAGCGTCATCCAGTTCTTCTGCCGGGACATCATGGAAGATCTCTTCCTGGCGATCTCATCCAGTTTTTCCGTATGGCGGCCGAAACGCTGCTGGTTTGCAAGGCGCACCTGTTCGACAAGGTTTTCGTAATCATGCTCCAGCCTGTCAAGACGGCCCTGCATCTGATAGATGACATCATTTTTGGCCTCATGGCCCATCGTATTCAGTTCATCCGGTGTGAATTTTCTGCACATACTGACCGCCTTCCTTTATAGGATAAGTATAACAGAAAACCGGAATAGATGCCGCTTTACTCCCAATCGGCCACCGTCATTCTGCCATGCCGCCAGCATTGCACAGATGCCCCATTCCAGTGCGTGAAACTATAGGGCTTTCAAGGTTCAGGCGCTTCTTCCAAAGCCTGCAGCGGCGGATGGGAGCTCTCATGCGCAGGCCTGTTTCATGCATATACAGACATTTTTTATGCAATAAAACAGCGGTATATTTTCTCTGTTTTGCACAAACATTTCAGTAAATTTTTTGGGGATCCACATCTTTGACCTTCGGATCCAGGGGATTTAATCCCATCATCAGATAATGGAACTGGTCCTCCGTCAGGTCTGCAGCTTCCTGTGTATTTCTCGGCCATGACAGCCTTCCGGCTTCAAACCTTTTATATAGAAGCAGAAAACCCGTGCCCATCCACAAAAGCCCTTTGCATCGGTCAGACCGCTTTCCGCAGAACAGGAAAAGGGTCCCTTTTTCAAAAGGATTCTGCCCATATTTATCGCCTATGACCGTTGCCAGGCCGTCGATCCCTTTCCTGAGGTCGACCGTGCCGCAGGCGAGGACTGCGCGGCGGATACCGGCAGTATCTTCAAGCATGGGACGCCTCCCTTATGATCAGGCCCAGAAGGGACTCCGAAATATCATTGGTGATCTCGATCCTTAATGCGGAAGTATGGATGGCCGCAGCCGGACTGCCTGGGATCATCTGCCCGTTTTTCTTTGCCGGAGGGCAATAGGGAACTTCAACAAAAGAAAACTCCGCCTTTTCTGCCACTGCCGGAACGGCATCGCTGTTTTTCTGCATTTCTTCATAAGCCTTCTGCCGGAATTTCCGCTGCCAGTGATAATAGCTTTGTTCGCAGATCCCGTTTTCATCCATCCAGCTCTTTGCCGGCTGTCCGGCTGGACGTTGTCCGCACGCCTTAATGATTCCCTTCCAGTATTCAGCACGGACTTCATGAGTGCACTGATCCATAGTCTTTAGTTCCTCCTTGAAAAAATCTATTGTTTTTCTCAAGTATGGACTAAAAATGGTTTTAATGAAAGGCGGGCGTTTTGACGCTTACGGCATAAAAAATCCTTTTTGATAAGAATTGTCATATCTTGATTCTTACCAAAAAAGAGGTATTTCTTTCCGAAGACACAAACTATTTTACACTACCGCTCCCCCCATGCCAGATATGGGCTGGTTTTATTTTCATGCCAATTTTTACAAAATCTTTCTTTTAAGTGCAGTTATTGCGAATCAATAACATAACACACCAGCCATGCTTTTCAAATAACCACGCGTCACAAACCATATTTACTCTTCATTCTATGCCACAACACATATATCCAAATATGATGTATATACAGATATCTTTTTATTCTTTTTATATATTTGCTCCCAGCCCTCTCCTCATTTCTGTACTCATCCTCCCTCAAATCTTTTTCCCATCTCTTTCGAAGGCCGTTCACATTTAAACTATTTAATCCCCCCCAACGTCCCATATCCTCCTCAACATTCAAGTTACTAAAATTATTGATAACTACGGTAAATAAACAATGCTTATCTAAAAAAGCCTTCCATTTTTTATTGGGTTCCGACAGGCAATACGCCATATGGAAAGTTTCTCCCAGCCAATTCATTCGAAATGCTATTCCCTTTCCAATGCACCTCTTAATCCTTTTCTCATTCTTTCTGCTAGTTACAATCCAATAATCAAATCGACTTGACTGCTTGCTCTCTTGGCACTGGCTAATTATCCTCAAAAGATATTCTTTCCCCATATCTTCTGGAAGTGCTATCAATATTCTTTTATGGTCATAAATAACATCCGTTAAAATATCTGCAAAATAATCCACAACATCTACCTTGTGACTATACTCTTCCACTTTATCCCAATAATCTGGGTATCTTTTCAGTAATAAAGAACTATTTCTCAGTTCTAATTCATCTGCCTCGTTTTGAAATGATACCCTTCCACTATGAAAAATATACGCATAATTCGCTTTCATCACATGATATCCTTGCTTTCTTACTCTCATGCAAAAATCATTTTCCTCATTATAGCCCCTTCCAAAACTCTCATCAAACAGCCCAACTTCATAAATCACTTGGCGCTTCACCATGAATGCAAACCCTACCCCCGTCCAACACTCTTCCTTTTCCGGAAGAAATGCCTTAATCTTACAATATATTTGATAACTGTTTGCTGCTGAAACATATTGGCTATTACTATTCATCGGAACAGAAAGGAATGTGGCATTATTACTTCTTGGACATACCACAGCTGTTTTCTTATCCATATACAGAATCCTCTGCATTTCCTCTAAAAAACCCTCTGTCACTTCGGTATCTGAATTCAGCAACAGAATATCATTATCACTTTTCTCCCATTCCAATACTGCTTTATTGCATGTCTTTACAAAACCTATATTAGACTCATTCCTTTTATAAAAAAATCGGAGATCCCCATGTATAGATGCTAGGATATTGCTTTCCATCTTCTCCCAATCAGGTCCTCTATCATTAACTAGTATCACTTTATGCTGCCCATGCAAATATTTTTTCAAAGATTCTATACAGTTAGATAAAGTAGGCCAGTCTTTATACACTGGTATTACTACAGTAACCTGATTCATAATTCCATCCCCCTGCAAAACTTATACAAGTTCCCATTTCTCACCTTCTGCCTCTCCAAAATCCATTATAATTTCATGCCATTCCTTCATCATTCTATCCCATCTGTAAAATTTATCTACATATTCCTTTGCCCTCTTACTGTACATTTCACGTCCCTCTCCTGTCAATTCCTTCATAGCATCAAGAAAAGATTCATAATCCTCATACCAAAGCCCTCCCCCGCTCCTTTTACAATGCCCTCTTAACACACTGCACTTCCCATTCACAACAACCGGCTTCCCTAAAGCCATTGCCTCCAAAACAGAAATCGACAGACTTTCAAACCGCGACGGAAGCCATAAAACTGCCGCTCCTGCCATTCCATCATATTTATCCTCATCTGGCACAAACCCTAGATAATGAATATCCGGTCGATCAGGTATTTCCATATATTTTTTCCCTAGCACTACAAGATGTATCCCTTGATAACCTTTCCCACTATTGCCGTCTCCATTTTCTATCTTGTCATTATGGTTCGCAGCCCGCTTCTTTTCCTCCGCATACCGCTGGAAAAAAACAAACATTTCTCCACATCCCTTCTCTTCGTCCACCCTTCCCGCATATATGATATATTCCCCTTCTATTCCATACTTTTTACGGAAACGCCCAGCATCTACGCACTCCGGCAAGTCTATGCCGATACCGATCACTTTATGTTCCACTTTTTCATTATGAAACTGCCTTTCGACAAACGCCTTTTCCTCCTCGGTCAAATAGACAATCTTTTTCGGCATATGAAACATTTTCTCATATATTTTAAAGTAAATATTATACTCGTCATGGGCGGTAGGCACGAAAACCGCCTTATCCTTTACTTTTTCCATCCCAAAGACGACTGGATAGTACATATAAGTGACAAAAATAAACACATCGTACTCATTCCTGTGCGCCTCGATATAATCAACCAGATCAGGCACATACGGTCCCAGCGCCTTATTCCATAAAGCCGTCATCCGCAAGCTATTACATCCAAACCGAGTGATCAATATTTTAAGCAACCGTTGCACATACCTGTTCCTTTTCCACTTAATGCCAAATCGCCGTACTTTTACTCCGCCAATCTCCTCCACATCCGCTTCATAATAGTCTTCCCACTTATCATAAGTAAGCGCCTTGGAAGTCAGCACTTCCACTTCATATTCGAACCGCAAATGCTGCACCATCTGCATCGTATAGGATTCAGAACCCCCGTTTACTTCCCTGCCGTAACGCTGATTGATAAAAGCTATTCTTTTTTTCTTCTTATTTTTCCTGTCCATCGATCGCCTTTAACCTATTTCTTACTATATCTGCCGCATATTCATACGTTAAATGCTTGTCCATATAAGCTTTCGCATTAGCGCCTTTTTTATGCGCGTATTCCCTGTCCTCCCACAACCGTCTTATATAATGCGCCGCATGATTCACGTCGGCCTCCGCCCAACGATTCCCCTTTTCATAAGGCCCCACCGTCTTCCTTATCCGTACTAGTTGATAGTCCACCGGACAAGCACAGTTTTCGTCCGCAAACTCTGCCGTTGCCGACCAGTTCGTGGAGACCACCGGTTTTCCCAGAGCCATAGCCTCCGCCACTGGCAGCCCGAATCCTTCGGAACGATGGAGAGATACTAATGCATCAGCGGCATTCATAAGGGAATCTACCTCTTTTCTCGTCATATTCTCCGTAATAAAATATATATTTTTATATTCTTTCAGCCGCTCCTTTAACTGCGCCAGCTTTCTTTCTTCTACATGGTTCACTTTGAGTACCAGCCCTGCGTCTTTTTCCTCCTTGGGGAAGGCACGGATATACGCCTCGATAGCTGCCTGTGGATTTTTTCTTTCGCTCACGCTGATAAAATCATACATGGTAAGAAATAAGAACATTTCCTCTGGCAAGCCGAAATATTTCCTGTCAAAATACCCCTGTATATCCGTTTCTTTTTCCTCTCCCTTTGCTTTTCTCCCCCTGTTCTCCATATCGATAGCGTAAGGAACCGTCATCACTGGCTTTTTCGTCTTTTTCCGAATCGAATTGCTGATAAATTCCGAAGGAGTCCATATCTCATCCACTGTCTGGATACAGGGCAGCCAATCATCCGGGAATTCCTCCAGTTCCCATAACCAATAGGCTATATTATATCTCTTATCCAATATTTCTTTTTCCAGCCTACAATAATCTTCTGCCCATGTCTTAGGTATAATATGGATAAGATTTACAGCATATTTTACGCCGTCCTCTGCCTTTCTTTCCCATGCCCCGTCATTATGCGCAAGCTGCCCGTGAGCATTCACCTGTTTCACGCAAAAAGGAATACCTCCTTTTTCCATAATAGAAGCCAATATTCTCGCGCTCTGACCCAGACCGGTCTCGGCGCTAATATCCCCGATCAGATTAATGCCTATCGGATAATGTCCTTTGCAATAAGGCTCGGTCTGCTTTTTCCATTGCAACATCCGGCGGTTCTGACCCACGGACAACAGCTTTTTTATTTTTAACTTCATATCATCGGGCAGCATCTTCTTTATGACTTGACCGGTTTTCATATATTTTGTTCCTTTCCATCTTTTATTTTGTGTCTCTATACTTTCTTATCATATTCCTTACACAATTTTTAAATCGGGCTTTAACCGAAGGCGTCCTTCGATATACCGATTATAGTCATTGATTCCTCATAGGGCACACATCCTGTGCAACATCTATCAATCCGGCCGAAATACCAGAACGGATCCTTATGCTCCCCGCTATATGGATTTTGCTTATCTTTAGGATCCTATCAGAATTCTGCCAGTCTGGTTTGGTATAACTTGCTCATTTCCTCATCCATTTCAAAAAGAAGATCTACTAAGCTTTCATTACTGAACACAGTATTACAAGCCAAGTATCGATAACGCGCAAAATCACAGTTAAACGCACATTTCAGCAACACTGCCGCATACCATTTCCATAAATGATACTATTATTGCTTCCGATTAGATGATTCATAATCATATCACTTATAATAGAACATTTGATATTTCTAATGGCATATATGATCTGCTGAATTTGTCCCATCTGGAAGTCTTCCAATTATGAGATATACATCCTATCCGTTGTCGTATTAATATAGAAATAATGTATCACTCATCAAAAAATACTCTCTTATATCCTTTCGTGACCATTGCCAAAATCATGGTAATCCAAAAATTGACTGGTCTTTTTTATGATACACTGCTCAGCCACATATCTATTATACCATTAAATGCATTATTTTCTGTTGCCGCTAACAACGCCACTTCCATTCTAAAATTCATCAATGCATCCAGCTACAATAATAATATACTAGCATGATTCTAGGTATCTTACAATATTCATTCATTATAGAAATGGGATTAGTAAATGCATAAGGATAATTTATAGTTATC
>JAETNR010000097.1 GCA_021772055.1 Blautia sp.
GGGATACCCAGTTTCCTTACTTTGCCTTTCTCCTCTTTGGGTATTTCTACCCTGCGGACTGGGTTGGGTTTGTATTTTCCTTCCCGCAGCTGCTGGATGAGTTCAGACTGGTGTTCTCTCAGGTAGGGCAGAAGTCCATCCACCTGCATTCCATCAATTCCGCCTTTGCCTTTGTTCCTCTTCACCTGGAGATATGCCTTGTTTAGGTTATCTGTTCTGGTGATGAGTTCCAGCAGGTTGTCCGTCCAAAAGTCTGTGATGGTGTTGTCGTCCTCCGCAATCCGCCGATAGTCGAACACTCCTGTTTCCCTTCCCTGTTCCGCAGGTATTACACGCAGGTAGTCTTCCATATGAAGTTGTCTGTTCTTAAATCCATCTTTGGTTGGCAAGATTTGCTACACCTCCTTGCGTAGAGCCCTTTCCCAACATCTTAAGCTGTCGGGTATTGTAATATGGCTCCTGCTGACTTCTCACGATAAACCTTTTCCGACCAGAAACTCGAATGTTATATCGTATTGTTTCTGTCCATGAGATCTCCCCGGGTACTCACACGTTCTTTCCCGCTTATACCCGCCTCATCTACTATTTGCGCTCCGTGCAGTTATTGGACTTTAGTCTGCTTTGCGACCTCATCCGCGTTTCATAGCCTAATGAGATTTCTGTTCGTCGGGTCAGCGGTTTGCCTTCAGCTTCCTTCAGACCTCACCTCACGGTGACACCCTTGCTGTTCGGCTATATCCTTCCCACTGCCGGGCAGATTCGGGACTTTCACCCGTTAGAACGTGCGCCCGCAAGGCGATCTCTCTCACCTTTGGCAGTTCCTGCGAAACTTTGATTCACGATATGAAGGATCCCGGGCATCCCATTGTTGCTATTTTGCCAACAGCAACGCCGCACTGTTTGTGGCGGAAAAGCTGAATATATCCAGATATACCGTATAAAAATATTGTCATGAAATAGAAGAAAATACGAATCTATGATTCTGAAGAAAACGTGAGTATTATTTTCTCCGCATGGAGCAATTCCACCTCTGTTTCCTGGTGTGTAGAAAAAATCAGTGTCCTGTTTTCCTGATATTTCAAAATAAACTCTGCCACCTGTTCCCTGGTTGCCGCATCCAGTCCTGTCAGTGGTTCGTCCATGAGAATCATATCCGACTGCGCAAGCATCGCCCTGCCGATCGCTGCTCTTCGTTTCATACCGCCGCTATATTCGCACACCTTCTTTTCCAGAGATTCTTCCGGCAAAATTTCTGCAAGTATCCGGTTAATCACTTCCAGGTTCTGCTTTCCCGGTCGTACCACTGCAGTATTTTCCCCTGCGGTAAGAAAGTCAAAAAGCCTGTTTTCCTGAAAAACAGCAGAAATCTTTTTCCCGGAAAAACCTTCAAGAGTTCCTTCCTCAAATGCAAGAATTCCCATTAAAATATGAAGCAGGGTTGTTTTACCGCATCCGGAAGGTCCCATCAGTGCATAGACCTTTCCCTCCCGGATCGTGAGGTTTAAATCCTTCAGAACCGTATGGCCGTCATATCTTTTTGTAAGATGCTGTATCTTCACTTTTCCTTTTCTCCCTTCCAGGTCTTTCCGCCGAATGTCTTTAACAGCCAAAGAAATATCCGTTCAAACGCCACACTTAATACGATCACCACCAGAGTCCAGGCAAACAGACTCTCTGTATTCAGATAGATTTTTGCCATGTAAAGGCGTTCTCCTATGGAATGTCCCGGCACACCGATAATTTCTGCTGCCACCCCGGATTTCCAGCTCATTCCAAGGGCAACCCTGGATCCGCTGAGCAAGAATGGAAGAAATGCAGGCCGGTAGACATAAAGGAACTTTTTCCATAGATTCATATGAAAAACGCGGGACATTTCCAGCATTTTAGGATCCACATGCTCCAGGCCCTGCCCCATATTCACATAGATCATAGGAAACACCATGAGAAATACAACAAATACAGACAGATTTTCAGAACCTGCCGCAATAAGAAGGAGAACCACAAAAGAGGCTACAGGAACTGATTTTGCAAGCTGAATCACCGGTTCCAGAAGTATTTTCAGCCAGTGGCAGCGAAAGGCAATTCCGGCTGTCAGAGCCGCACAGAAAAAAGCCAAAAGAAATCCCCCCATTATTTTTAAGGTCGAATTTCCCACAGACTGCCAGAATTCCGCCCCCTGCATCTGTTCTCCTAAAGAGTAAAGCATTTCTAAAGGGCCTACAAAAACAATGGAATCTTTCATCACAGCCGCCATGATCTGCCATACAACAAGCCAGAACGCCACCGCCGCTCCTTTTTTCCAGAAATCCTTTTTTTCCATAATCGTCCGATCTCCCATCGAAAGTAAAAAAGAGAGGGGCAATGATTGTCCCTCCCGTATTTTTTCTTTATTCCCCGGATGTTTCCATATAATAAAAATCATCTGCCGGAGTGCTGCCTCCTACGGACTCCGGATTCTGCTGCAAAAGGACATCCAGATAGCCGCTAAGCGCAGTTTTCATTTCTTCCCCTGTCATAAATTTCAGGTTGCATTTAGGAAGCGCTGCCTCAGCAATGGGTGCCTTTTCTACGATTCCATTATCCGCTACCAGCTGTGCAGCTTCCGAAGGATTGGTATTGGCAAATTCAATGGAAGCTTCATGAGCATCCAGAAAAGCGGCAATGGCATCCGGGTTTGCTTCTGCATAGTCTTTTTTAGCAATGGTGACACCCGTGACCATGGTTCCTTTTCCTGTCTTATCCCATTCCGCAGTCAGGTCACAGACTTCTTTCAGGTTTTCATTCTGTTTGCATGCAACTGTAGCAAAGGGCTGGGGAAGAATCCCGATGGCGCTTTCGTCCTGTACCAATGTGGAGACCACCTCTGTTGCTTCGGATTTGTACTCTACAGTTACATCATCCCCTGTAAGTCCGTTTGCCTCCAAAAGATAATTCAGTGCGTATTCCGGTGTCTGACCCTTTCCTGTGGAATATACGGTTCTTCCTTTCAGATCTGCGATTCCGGTTATGGAATCATCCGCAGTTACCATATAAAGAACACCCAGTGTATTGATGTCCAGAACCTGAAGATTGCCTTCTGTCTTATGATAAAGGATGCTGGCCATATTTGCCGGAACCAGGGCGATATCCAGGTCTCCTGACGTAAACTTTGCAGTCAGCTCATCTGCTGCAGTTACCATTTCAAATATATAATCTGCATCTTCGCCTGACGCCTCTTCCATTAGATGTACAAGACCCATGGAAGTTGGCCCTTTCATAGAGCCGACACGAATCTGCTCTCCGGCCTTTACCGTGGAAACTCCACATGTAAGCATAGAAACAGACAATGCTGCAGCCAACAGCTTTATTACTCTTTTCTTCATATACAATCCCTTCCTCACATTTGTTTTCTTCATTATAACACTACAGGAAAATGCATACAAGGGCAATTTATATTAATCTGTATGAATTTTATCCAGTATTAATTACTATCCCCGCAGGCCGAGGAAGGACTCCTGTCTGAGCAAGCTGCATTTATACGGTCTGTTTTGGTTCCGTTTTTACTGCCAGCAAGTGACCTTTGATCAATGCCGGGCGCAGCGCATTATAAATAACCGCAACCAGGATTACGGAAATTACCGCATTGAAGAGGGTTGTCATGGCACTCATTTTTGCCAGTGCTTCCGCCAGCTTCTGGGTCTGTCCCAGAACATATTGTTTATAGAAATAACCTACAATAGGATCCGCCACTACATTAAATGCAAGGCCGGCAACTGCAGAAAGGATGCTCCATTTTAACACATATTTTTTGTCCGTACTCTCATTGATCCTGGAAATACGATGTGCCACCAGACCTGTGATCAGGCCAATGCAGAGCTTTAATACAAAGGTTTTCGGCGCTACCAAAATATATACCGGATCCATGATATCTGCTATTGTCATTCCCACAGCCCCTGCCAGACCGCCGTACCATCCGCCAAGAAGCAGCGCACCCAGTACACAAAAAGCATTTCCGATATGGATCGATGTTGCATCTCCTCCGGGCACCGGAATCTTAATCTGCAAAAATGTAAAGGCTACATAACATAATGCCGCCATAAGCGCTGTTTCTGCAAGTTTTGTGATTGTCGAATTTTGATTGTTCATGGTTTTTACCCCTCTCATTCTTTGTATGACTACTAATTTCCTGGTTATCATACTAAACAACTGTCATTTATTCAATGCACAATTTCTATTATTTTTAAAAGGACAGTTTTCACAGAAAACAGTATACGCTCTTTGCCGGCCGTTTTTACTTGACGTCTCACCAGATTTTGTTATAATGAATATGGATTTTTAGTATTCTATTTTACCAATATTATTATTAACGGAGGTGAGATTATGGACGGCAGTAATAGTCGAAGTATGAACAAGGTTTTTGTATCCAACCGCCAGATATATTACTGCGGTTATGTCCGTAATCTGTAACATATCATTGCGTCTGTATGCAAAACCATTGTTTGGCTCCAATACTATACTGCAATCAGTAAGACGAGTGCAGAACTGTTCCGGTTTGTGAGCTGCAATGGGATTTTTTTGCCCTTTTCCCAAAAGCTTCTGCACCCGCCTTTCCATCTGTGTTTGCAAGAGAAAAACCACATGAGTAAAGGAGGAAAGTGCAATGAATGTAACAAACAATGTTCAAAATGATGTAGCTGAAATGATGTACCATCCTGATTATACACAGGAAATTGCAGAAATGCTCAAAAGCAATCTGACACCCAAAGTGAAACAGGAGCGGCTCCTTGCATACCATGAAAGAGATATTGCTGCTGCACTAAAAATACTTAGTCTGCAGGAGCGTAATCGTCTATATCACATTTTAGATGCAGAAACACTGGCAGGTATCCTGGAATATGCTGAAAATCAAATGGCATATATGAACGAAATCGGCGTTCAGAAGCGAATTGCTGTTCTTTCTCAGTTTGAAATTGCTGAAATGGCTGAATATATCCGCAATATGGATAAGGCAGACCGTACCACGATTCTGGATCTTCTGGGAGATGATCTGAAGAGGCAGATCATGCTGCTAAATTCTTTTGGTGAAGACGAAATAGGCAGTAAAATGACCACAAACTACATTGCTATCCACTCCGGAATTACCGTGAGACAAGCAATGCACCAGTTGATCGACCAGGCAGCTGATAACGATAACATTTCAACGATTTATGTCCTTGATGAAAATGAAATGTTATCGGGGGCAATCGATTTAAAAGACCTGATCATTGCCCGCGAAGAAACACAGCTTGAAACGATTGTTATGACCTCATATCCGTATGTTTATGCCAACGAACAGATTGATGACTGTCTTAGCCATATTAAAGATTATTCTGAAGATTCCATACCTGTTTTGGATTTAGATAATAAACTAATCGGGGTTCTGACTTCCCAAAATATTATGGAACTTATTGATACTGAATTGGGTGAGGATTACGCTAAACTTGCCGGCTTATCAGCAGAAGAAGATTTGAATGAACCACTAAAGAAAAGTATCGTGAAACGATTGCCCTGGCTTGTGATTCTGCTGGGACTGGGCATCGTAGTATCCGGTGTTGTGGGGTTATTTGAGAAGGTAGTTGCGCAGCTTCCTTTAATCATAGCCTTCCAGTCTCTGATTCTTGATATGGCCGGGAATGCGGGAACACAGTCTCTTGCTGTAACCATACGCATCTTAATGGATGAAAAAATCAGCAGAAAACAGAAACTTTTATTAATTGTCAAAGAAGCAAAAATAGGATTGGTGAATGGTTCCATACTTGGAATACTGTCATTTGCATTAATAGGAATTTACCTGATTATCTTAAAAAATCAATCCGCTGCGATGGCATTTTCTATATCTTTATGTACAGGTATTGCATTGTTGTTAGCCATGATACTTTCAAGTCTGTCAGGTACACTGATCCCCCTTATGTTTAAAAAATTAAAGGTAGATCCTGCTATAGCGTCCGGTCCTCTGATCACAACCGTTAATGACCTGGTTGCCGTGGTGACATACTATGGATTAGCATGGATTTTAATTCTCAATATTCTGCCCTTATAAATATATATCACACCGCCAGCATTCAAACGCTGTGCGGTGTTTTCTTCACTTGGATATCTATTATGATGTCGAGGGGCAAAACTTTGCCCCACCTATAATACTATATTTTTCGGGGTTCCTACCATGTCGTAAGGAGTTTGCTGATACACATAATAGGAGTATCAAGATACTAAATTTATCTCTCTGAAATGCCTATTTTACAAGCTTTTTGGAGTAATTATTTTCTTATATTTTGAATTTACCCCATTTTTACCCCACATTAAATTGTACTACCTTACTGCTTTTCTCTTTGTTGAATTTTTCTTCTGCAATAGAGTCACCAGCTCCAAACACATCATCTAATGCACTTTCAAGCTTTGACATGGCTTCTTGCTTTTTATCCTCCAGAACATGTGTATACAAATCCATTGTCATTTGTAAAGTAGCATGTCCCAAAAACTTTTGTACCATCTTAGGCGATATATCTGACTCAAAGCACCGTGTAGCAAATGTATGTCGCAATGTGGAGAAAAATATCCAAATTTTTCCAATTCATCTCGGCAGATATTAATTTCATCTACAATCTTTTTTATACTGTCAATCATTATCTGGTCACAGATTGGAGTACCAAATTTTGTAGTAAATAATAAATCCTCAAACCCCTCTAATGGTTTAGCCGATGATTTAGCCATAATATTATTTCTTTGGATGAACTGTTTCTTCAAAGCAATTTCACACTGTTTATTAATTGGTATGGTTCTTTTACTTGATTTCGTTTTAGGTGGATTAATATGGAAGGTTTTTCCACTATCTCACTCTAATTTCTGGTAAAGGAGTGTTTTGGTAACAGATATTTCTTTTTTTTCTAAATCAATATCATCCCATGTTAAGGCACATAACTCTCCCTGTCTTAATCCTGTGGTAACAGCAACGACATATAGATTGTCATAAAAAGTACCCTTACAGCAATCAAAGAATTCTGTCTGTTCCTCTACGGTAAGCACCCTAACCCGGATAAACCGGAAAAGTTTTGCATTTCTTCCACATTTTGAGTACAATAAAGAAAAACGTTGGAGGATGTGTTTATGTTACTTACGGATAAATATGCTGACAAAATCTA
>JAETNR010000098.1 GCA_021772055.1 Blautia sp.
TTTAAGTATAATCCCTGATAGCTTTCATCGGGCAGTGTATCATTCACCGTAGTGTTCAAAAAACAGAATGCCCCGCTGCAAGGTACAAGCTGCATATTGTTATAGACAATTTCAAATATTCTGTCCTGCATAGATGTCAAGGCATCCGGGTTATTATGCAGCTGGTCAAAGGTAATCCCGGAATCAGTCAGTTCATCCCTGACCGCCGCCGTCAGCTGCTTTGAAAAAGCAACCGCATAGGCTGCCTGGTTGTTGCTTTGTTCCTCAATAAAATCGGCAGAATTCTCAAGCTGATTTTTTAATGCCCGCTCCATCTCAGAGCCGATGGGGTCGATTGCACCAAACAGAAACAGCAGCATGGTAATCAGGAGCGCAAAGAAGATCATGAACGCAAAGAGGTAAAGCATAAGGCGACGGCGCATAGAAATCCCCTGCGTTTGAGCTGATTCCAGTGCGGATTTGATTTCTTTCAGATGCAGTATCATAGCGATTCTCCTCATTTGTCACTATTCTACGGCATTCCGAATTTCTGCAAGCGAGGAAACAAGAAGCTCTGACATGACAGTTTCCGGGTCCTCACCATGTTCTACACGGCTAACATAGTCCTTGTGGGCGGCTGATAATACACTTTTCAAGGTTTCCTCAAATTTTGCCTGCGTTTCGCCGGAGCCATCATACAGCGGCAGAGCGCAGAAGGTGTAGGAATCGTACATTTGGTCTATTGTGCCATAGAGCATATGAAATTTTTTGTTCTCAACAATACTCATATCAGAGAACAGAGTGGAAAAGGCATTTTCGGTCACCGGAAGGTATCCGGAGTCTACAACGAAGTCCAGGTTGTGTTTCTCTTCTGTAATCCATCTGCCAAAAACAGCGGCAGCCTCATTTTTTCGCTCGTCTTCACTTTTCATGGCAAATAGTCCCGTACCCCGCTGTATAACCACAGGAGAAGCACCAGAGAAGGTAGGATAAGGATAAGTCGCTGTCTCAATATCCTCAGTAGTATTGTCCTGGTAGGTTACATAGTCCCGCAGATACAACATCCCTGCCGTGGAACCAATATTACTGATGACCTCGGCGGTTTTCCAACGATCAGAAGCATAACCGTCCCCCGTGCATAGTCCTCCGTGGATTGCTGCCCGCGCCATTGGCAGATAAACTTGCTCAAATTCCTCACTGCTGCAATCCGGCTTTCCGTCCTGAATGAATTGTCCACCCAGCCCATCTATATTGATAAAGAAGTAGTGGTAGAAGTCATTGATTTGAAACATCTCTGTACCACCCGACCAATCGTAGTATTGGCAGCACATATCAAAGAGTGTTTCAAAATGGAGAAGCCCCTCCTCTGATACTCCCATATCTGCGGCAAAACGGTCAAAGATTGTCTTATTTAAGAACAGCAGTTCCGTAGATTTGGCAATAGGCAGCATCACCAGTCGTCCGTCCATGATGCCTTCCGCTAAAAAATCGTCCACAAAAGCGGATTGCTCGTCCTCTGAAAGATATTCGTTCCAATCCAGAAACCTTTCCAGACCAATCTCTTCCGCCACCCGCGGGTAGGCAGTGAACAAATCCGGCATAGGAACCGCTCCCGGTTCGTTGTGGGCAGAAGAAATCAGAGCCTCATCAATGGCGGTCGAATTTGTGACGGAGACAACAGAGATGACGATACCAGCCTCTTTTCCCCGTGTCCGGTTAAACTCATCAATAATATCGTTAAGCGGCGATTCCGTCTGGCTTCCGTAAACGTGCCACATCTTCAATGTGACGGGATCGCTTGCGGCTTTATCTCCGCAGCCTGTCATACTCACCAGCAGTATGATAGCAAGAAATAAGATACATGATTTTTTCATTTTGGTATTCTCCCATAACTCTATTTAGTCTGCATTAGTCTCTTTTCTAAAGTGCGTCAATGACAGCGGAGAGATAGCTGGATGAAACGGATCCATAAATAAAGTTATCTACCAGACCGTCTTTCTTGGCCTGACGCACCCCATTCGCCAGCTTTTTCTCTGTGTTTTCATCCACCAGCAACACGATTTTACAGTCCGGATTGCTCATTCTCAGGGCATTGCGGATTTTTAGTCGCGCATCCAGATCCCAGGATGTGTACGCAGTGACCTCCATGATCAGAACATTAGCAAGCACAGCATCGCATAGTGACAGAGTCTTGTCCGGGCTTTCACTTATGATCGGTTCCAGGTCGAAATCAAAGCTGTGTAGTGCTTCGGCTACGGCGTCTGCAAACAGGGCATTTTGCATATCAATCACGATTCTTCGCATAAGGCAACCTCCCACAAATTATTTTTGATGATTCCAGTATAACGAAAAAGCCTTTTTTGCGCCCTGTCCTTAAGTGCAGGTTTTTAAATTTTGGCAAAAAAATTTTCCCGGCTACTATGAAGCCAGGAAAATAAGACTTTACACCTCGTTATTCTGTTGTATCGAGCTCCAAATCTTCTGGTAGATTTGGAATGATAAACTTCTTGCCCGTGACTGCTATGGCAAGGCGGGTCTTATTGGCGTAGCCTGTTTTTTGCAGAATATTGGAAACATGGTATTTCACGGTTCTTTCCGCAATGCAAAGGGCTGTGGCGATCTCGCTGTACTCCAAGCCATCGCACACCAGACGCAGCACCTGGATTTCCTTTGCCGTCAGATCGGCGCTGTCGGCAAGACCTAACTTCACTTTTGGCGTTTCATGCGGAAAAAGGTGTTCTCCCATCATGGTGCGGTCAATGACATCGATCAATTCTTCGGGACTGAAATCCTTGTACCAAAAGCTATCCACCTTTGCGGCTTTTGCCCTTTCCAAAAAGCTGACCTCTACCATTGACGTAACAGCGATGATTTTTATATTCGGGAACGCTGCTTTGATCTCGGCGGCAGCTTCAATGCCATCCTTGTTTCCAGCGGTGCATACATCCATCAAGATCAGGTCAATGGACTGCCGTCTGCAATAGGCAAGGGCAATATCCGCACCGCTTATACTGGCAGCCAGGGTATATTTTTTACTGTCAGAGATCATTCTCTCCATATATTTGCGGGGCATCCGCTGATCCTCTACTATCAACACCTGTTTCATTCTGCCGCCTCCTTTTCTGTTGGCATGGTGATGGTCAGCACAAAGACCGGTGACCACTGTATTTCCATAGAGCCTCCCAAATTAATAATATGGCGATGGACATTAAGCAACCCGCCTTTTGGCGTGATGACGCTTTTGGAGGGCTTTCCGTTATTTGTAATGTGAAGAGAAATGTTACTATCGCCCTGTATAATGATGGCGGAAAGTTCCGTTGCGTCCGCATGGCGGACACAGTTGGTCAAGCTTTCCCGCATGGCAATTACGAATATACGATATAGTTCTTCCTGCTTTGGCAGTTCTCCTGTCAATTCAACCTTTACTCCAATGATGGAAGCATCTTGCAAAAATTCCGCAAACTCGCCACGTTCCAAAGGATATTCGCTGTCGCTTTTTATTGCGCTGACCGCTTTCTGAAACAACTGAATACTCTCAGCGGCTTCTTGGGATATCTGCTCTTGGCGCAAAACCTGCCGTATCGCTATAATTCCTGCACCCATCTGATCGTGCAGCTTTGTTTTTGCCAACAGGACCTCCGTTTCCTTTGTCAGCGTCAGAACATTGTCCGAAAGAATTTTCAAGTCACTGGCAAACTTTTCAAGCTGCTTGGTCTGTTCTTTGAGTTTGAGGCTCTTTTCGTAAAGTTCGGTCACATCAGAAAAGATCACCTCTGTAAAAACCGTTCCGTCCGATACCGCTATCTTGGACTGCACATAGCGCCAGACTTTCCCATTGGGAAACAGATAGGTTTGCTTTTCATCTGGGATCCTTAAAACACCGCTTCTTTTGTCACATTCCATAAGCGCCTGCTGCAGTTCATCAAAGCTCTGCAGATCGCTTTGTGCCAGGATGCGGAACAAACGGTGCATTTGCAGGTTGCATAGTTTAAGCCTGCCTGATGGAGTAAAATAGCAGATTGCGCTGGGCAGCGTATCGAGTGCCTGCTTTACAGAATTATGGCTGAGTGTCCGGCCTTTTTGAAAAATCAGGCTGGCGGTTTGGCAGAGGAGCAGAACACCTGACGCACCCACAATGCACCACAGCACCCACATGGGCAGCGGAAGTAAAGGCTTTGCGGGAACTTCCGTTATCTTTTTGTCAAAGGCATCGGCAGTAATACACAACAGGAGCAGCAGGGAGATAAACACCCCTGCATTCAACGTTATGTTTCGCTTACGCTCTCTTCTTTCAAGGGATGCAAACATATAAAACACACACAGAATCAGGGAAAAGAACAGACATATCAGCAGTGCAGCCTGTTCTGTTTTGGAGGCCAGATAAAAGGTCATCATGGTTGCCCACCTGCCTTTCTGATGCGGAGGACAAAACACCATACGCCATCCTCAAAGGAACAGCTTTCGCAGGCGTTCTGAAAATCCGCAAGGGAGCTTTCGCACTCCACATCCAGGCGAAGGACAATGGAATCGGCGAGACAGCGCGCTTTCAGCCAAACAAAGCTCAGATCATCTATGGCAGCTTCCACTACTTTCTCAAAGAAGTCGTAGACTGAAATCGCATCCTCAGTAAAGATTCTGCTGCCTTTGGGGATGTCCGCTTCGCATTCTACGCCCATTAGTTTCAAATTCGCAAAGGATTCCTCCGCGCATAGAGACAATTCTGTGGTATCAGTGGTTTCCGTTTTTTCACGAATAAATATCAAGTTGCCCATACGTTTTATAAAAGCGCCAATCACAGTGATTTTCGCAAGCAGGATACGGCACTTTTCCGGATTTTTTTCATCGTTATATCGAGAAAACAGGCCGTCCAGCAAATCAATTTGATGGGCGGTCATTTCCTGCAAAAGATCATACAGACGGTTCTTTTCCCGCCGGGTATGGATTTCCACCTTGACACGGTAATTTTCTTGTTCCAAATGAACACTTTCTGCGAGTGTTTCCCTATTTTCCTCCAGCTTTTCCAGAAGAGCGGTAATATCTGTTATATCTTCCTGCCAATACACATGGCCCCCCTCAATGGGATGACTTTTCAGCAGAGTGTTTTTATCAAGGCTGGTAGTGCCATCCTCCGCCGTGCGCATGACCTGCTCGGAAAGCAAGGGTGAATTTGCGGAGGCATAGCAGATCTGATAGTTGTTATCGGTAATCTGGGCGCCAAAGGTTCCGGCTTCAAACAACTCGTCATAGCCGGTGTTGGCCTGGATCAGTCCACACTGGATACAGCTTTCAAGTATACCGGTAAACATCAGGCATTGCACCGCTGTAATGTCCCCGCCGATCAACCGCATCCATTCTACTCCGCTGGCGTAAATAAAGGCATATACAATGGAGCAGGACAGCAAAAACGCCGGCAGATATTTTCTTTTTTGCGCCAAACGACATTTTACAAGCATGACCGCAAAGGCAGACAGCGCACAGAGAATTTCCCAGCCGATGACAAGATAATATCCATATTCATAATCGTTATCCGAATCGCTCCAAATCTTTCCGGCTGGAAAGGAAAACACGATCTGGTGAAAATCGTTTGTCAGCACCAGCAGCAGAAAAAGCAGAGTGGGGACATATAACAGAGTTGTCCATTTGGGAAGATGGTAGCTTTCCGGCTTACCCAGCGACATGGAAACAAACACGGAAAGCAGAGGTATGAACAGCATAGGACAATAGTACCAGTACCATAGATGCCGGATCGCATCAGGAGCGACCACAAAAAAATATTTTATTGACCGTATAACAAACCAGAAGACGGTCAGACATGAAACGCCGACCATATAGCGGCGCACCTGTGTTTGTAAAATGCGATGGCTGACAGAGAGACCCCAGCCAATGTACAGACTGATATAAAGGATCGTGCGAACCAAACCCAGCGGTACGGGAAAAACATCAAACTTTCCCAAAACGCGGGCAGAGATAGCACAGACGATCAGCACAGCTACCAGGAATCCCGTTCTTTGATTCTGCTTAGTCATGCGTGGACACCTCCCCGCGAAATACAACTCTCATCACCGTATTTTCCTTGGTATCTCATTTACAGCATTTCCAGTCTTAGCCTTGAAAGAAACCTGATTTTTTGTTTCCCCTACCCATTTTTCGGTTCGGGGTGGCAAGAAAATCAGATTTTTTCTTTTCAACCCTACCCTTTCGGGGGTTTGGGGTGGGGACAAAAGTGTGGAAATCGCTTAAATTATGGGTGCAGGCAATGCCGAAGGAGGGTATGGGCTTTGTCTCCAATGAAAAGCCTCTGACTACGTTGCCAACAAACAGAGGCCGCTCTCCTTTGATTCCTATTGTACCATATAACCATGACTTAATCGAGGGTCAAAGAA
>JAETNR010000099.1 GCA_021772055.1 Blautia sp.
TATGGCCTGCGAAACCAATATCATTATAGCATAGGAGTTTTTTATACTCCACGCAACGCTACGGCTTTGCCTGTTCCCCCATCTCAGATGGGGGATTAAAAGACTTTTTCATTTAATCATGTATACAGCTACGTTTCTTATAGCCGGGATTCTTGTAATATCAGCTAGCCGCCAAAGCCATCAGGCTGTCATGTCAATCCCCATACCTGTTCATTTTACAGGCGAGTACAGTCAAGGTGGTGGAGAATGGCAGATGCTTGACACTGAAACAGACCTGTCTTCTTATAACGGGGCTGTAACGCTCCGTGGCAGATTTGATACAGAATTGTTTGAGGGGGCAGAAATAAGGTTTTATCTAAACCACATCAGCGTGGACATATATAGGGACGGGGAAATCCTGTATGAATCAAGCCATGAAAAGTTCCCGGATATGTGCGGCAGCACGTGGGTATCGTGGGTGCTTCCGTCAGCATCGCCGGAGGACGTACTTGAAATAAAATTGTATAATCCCCACGGCTTTGGGAACAGGGACGCATATAATCAGTTTCTGGATTCCATCTATATGGGTGGTGATGTGGTAATGAAAAACTATTTTGAGCGGCAGAGCCTGCCTTATAGGGCAACTAGTATTTTCATTCTTGTGGTTTCCATTGCACTCATCGGAACAGCGACTGGCTACAGGCTTTTACGTCTCCCTGGCAACAGTCTGCTGCTAAAGTCCGGACTCATGTCACTCATGATGGGGGTGTATATGTATCTTGACGCAAAGGACATTTCCCTCTGGAGCGGGCAGATGGCATTCAATACATATGCCAGACGGCTTGCTATGATGGGTGCTGCAAGGCTGATGGGTGCGTGTGTGGCTGAATTGCTGCATGGGAAACGCAGGAAAGTATCGGAAGTTGCAGTATATGTTCTGATGTTCACCAATTTTGTTCTTATGGCAGCGTCCCTTGCCGGGGCAAAGGGGATCTATGACACGGGTATTTATTGGGCAGTGGTGCAGGGAGCTGTCAGCCTGCTTCTGCTCGTTTTGACCGTTATGGAGGCAAAGGACAGCGGAAAGCGCAGGGGACTGATGCAGCCTTCCGCAATCGTGTTGCTGACCGTGCTGCTGCTTGAGCTTGTTAACTCCTGCACGGGCTGGTGGCGGGGCGGTATCTGCATTAAAATAATATTTACGGTGCTGTTTGTGTTCCATCTTGTCAGAGCAGCATGGCTGGTGGCGAAGAACCAGCAGGATTCCATCAGGGCGGAAATGCTCAGGGAGGAACTGAAAAACAGCCGCATAGTCCTTGCCATGAGCCAGATACGGACGCATTTTGTATTCAATATCCTGAATGCGATCAGTGGTATGTGTGAATATGACCCGCAGAAAGCGGATGAAACGCTGGTCATGTTCGCCCATTATTTAAGGAGCAACATTAATATTATGGAGGAGGACGAACCGGAAGCCTTTACAAAATCACTGGAACATCTGGAGAAATACGTCTTTCTTGAGCAGGTGCGTTTCGGCGAAAAGATACAGTTTGCAAAAAACATTGAGGCAGATAATTTCAAGATTCCTCCGCTGGTTCTCCAGCCTTTGGTGGAAAATGCAATCAGGCATGGGCTGCTTCATAAGAAGCAGGGAGGAACCGTCATCCTGCACACATGGGCGGAAAACGATGACAACATCATTGAGATTTCCGATGACGGTGTAGGGTTTGACATGGCAAATGCACCGGGGCAGGAATCAGTCGGAATGAAAAATGTCCGTTTCCGCCTGAAGTATATGGTGGGAGGGGCAATGGACATAAAAAGCACTCCGGGGCAGGGTACAACAGTAACCATTACGATTCCCGGAAAACATAAAATACAGAAGACGGAGTGAAAAAGAAATGAAAGTAATATGCGTGGATGATGAACAACCGGCACTAGACACGTTCCAGTTAAAGGCGAAGGGGTTTCCGGAAATCGAAAGTCTCCGTCTGTTTTCGGATTGCGAGGAGGCAATCCGATATGCAGGGGAGAACAGGATAGACGTAGCCTTTTTGGACATAGAGATGCCGGATATGGGAGGCATTGAGCTTGCGAGGGAGTTAAAGAAAAAGGACTGCAACATCAGGATTTTTTTTATGACGGCTTTTGAACAGTATGCACTGGACGCATTTGGCGTGAAGGCACTTGGATATATCTTGAAGCCGTACACGAAGGAGAAGATCGGCGAAGCATTGGAAACGGCTGCTCTGATGCGCTCCCGTCCCAAAAAGAGGGTGGAAATCGAAACAATACCCAGTTTTACCGTGCATGTGGACGGGAAGCGGCTGGCTCTGGGCGGAAAAAAACAGGAGCTGCTCGCCTTGCTGGTGGACAGGGGGGAAACAGGGCTGACGACCGGGGAAGCTATAGCCTGTCTGTGGCAGGACAGGTGTGCGGATGAAAAGACGCAGACCTTGTATCGGGTCACTTTCTACCAGCTTATGGATGAGCTGAAGAAAAACGGGATTGAGGATATTATAGGTTCTGGTGAAAAGAGCAAGTATATCGTGAAGGACATGGTGGAATGCGACCTGTACCGCATACTGGACGGGGAGACGGAGGGACTGAAAAGTTACGGAGGATATTACCTGAAAGAGTATTCGTGGTCGGAAACCAGAAATGGACAGTTAAACAGCATGAAAGAAGCCGCAGTTTTTCAAAAACCGGACAGCGTGGTTTAGGAAAGAAGTGGTGGCAGATGAGAAATCCCGTCTTACCCTTAAAACAGGGTAGGACGGGATTTTTGGATTTTCTGAAAGAAATCTATAAATATTGCATAAAAAATATGGGGAATTTGTGCAATATATTTTGTCAAAACAAGGGAAAATTAACGCTTTTTTAACGCAGTTTTTTTTATTCTGAAAGAAATATAGAAATATAGAAATATAGAAAAATAGATAATAAAAACTATGCGGAAGGGGTTATAGATTTATATGTTGAATTATATAAAAACTATTTTGTTAACCAGCTACAAGGATGATAAAGTAAGACAGCAATTGTTGTTTCAATTATTGAATTTTATCTTGTTTACAGATGCAGTCACAATGACTGTTGTGAACATCGCTACAAAAGAAAATATATTATTTTGGGTAACTGCGATTTATGCGATTCTTTGCTTGAAGAATTTAGTATTATCGAGAAAAAGTTATATTGCAAAGCCTTTCTTTTTTATTGAAACAATCATACTGTTGTCGTTCTTTATTGTAACAGGATTTCCCGGAGGCTTTAGTATTCTGTGGATTTTGATGGTCCCCGCCGTTGCAATGTCGGTTTTCGGAGTGAAGGTTGGCAGTGTTTATAGTATTGTTCTTTTCATTGATGTCATCTTTTTCTTTTGGATGCCGTCTGGTCGGGACTTGTTGATGTATGATTATTCTGATACCTATATGCTCCGATTTCCTTTTGTTTACGTCTGTATATATTTGATTTCCTTTTATGTGGAATGGATTAGACAAAAAACAATGGAAGGCTTGATTGAAACAGAAAGAAAAAACCGATGGCTGTACCGTCACGACGCACTTACAGGGGCATATAATCGTCATGCGTTTCATGAAGAATTAAGCAAAATATTATCAAATGCATCCAACAAGGTTGTTGGGACAATCATGTTGGATATTGATAATTTTAAGCATATCAATGATACATACGGTCATAATGTTGGTGATAAAGTTATCTGCCGCCTGTCAGATATTATTATGAAAAACATTTGTGAGCATTGTCTGTTCTGCCGGTGGGGCGGTGAGGAATTTTTGATAGTTATGAGGTGTGAACATGATCCTATGAAAATAGCGGAAACTATTCGCTGTGATGTTGAACAAAACAAAATGCAACTTGAAACCGGTGAAAGTCTCAGGTTTACTGTTAGTGTTGGAGTTTCGTTTTGCGAGGCTGCAGACCCGGAAATATTTATAGAACGAGTAAACGATGTTGATAAAGCAATGTATGCTGCAAAGAAAGCAGGTAAAAACATAGTTGTAGGGTTCGACCAAAACTTTATGTAAACACTTTTTAACGGGGGAAAAATTAACACTTTTTTAACGCCGGACTTTTATGATCATATTATTCAGAAAAAATAAAAAGGAAGGGCAGGAACTATTATGAAAAAGAATTTATTAGTTACTATGTTAGTGGGAGCAGTGTTGACCGTAGTTGCAGCAACCGGATGCGGAGCTTCTGCACCGGATGCAGAAACCATGGTAAACACGGAAACCGGGACAAATACGGAAGAATCGGAAGCTGTGGTAAAACCGTTATATCCTCTGGAAACGGCGCAGGATGCTCTGGCTGATGGCGGATATTCTGTTTCATTTACAGCAGATGATCTTATGAAAACAGATGCTGGATATGAATTGACAGTAGAAGTATATGAATATGACCGTTATGAGATGGAAGCCATAGACAATTTAGAGAGCAGTTCCAAAATTCAATTTTGCAACAAAGAAATAACAGTGGACAAGGTGGAAAAAAATTCCGAAACAGGGTTTATTCAGATTAATGGTGGCATTGAAAATGATGGAATTGAATTGATGGAAGAGGACGGCATGTATCGTACCGTGACTTTTAACGATTCTCCGGTTTATTATTCTGTTGGCAAAGTAACGATACCTTTGGCGGATGATATAACATTTGAAGATCAGGCAGCTTCTGAACAGGAGTCAGACCAGCCGATAGTAGGGTTAAAAGACCTGCCGGATGCCATTGAAAATAGTGATATATCGTTTGGTTGTAACAATACAGTGATCACGGTCAGACAGGAACAGATCGTACAGATTATCCGATACTGGGTTCCGTAAAACAATTCCATTTATTATGAAAATCCCGTTTTATCCTTAAAACAGGGTATGGCGAAACTTTATGGCATAGATAATCCCCCAAAGCGGAATTTGGGTTATGCCCTTGACACGCTTCAAATCGTGGGATGAATTGTAGGTCATCTGTGAGGGCATTGACCGGAGAAGATAATAACACATGGAAAGGAAAAAATGGTCATGAAGAAAAAGATGTTGTCAGCCTGTAGTATCGGCATGATGCTTTTTGTCCTGACTGCCTGCAGCACTAAAACGCAAAGCGTGGAACCGGCAAAAGCAGGAGAAGAAAGTGCCACAGAACAGACAGAAAGCACTGTGCAGGAATCTGTTAAAAAAGAGGAGGCAGATGCCTTGGGTTCTTATGAGCAACAGTATGGAGAGGTTTTGGATAAATACTATGCTGCTCTGAGCGAAAAATGGGATGGACAGAAACTATACAGTGAAGGATTAAGCCAGTTAAGCCTCTACTGTCAGGAGGGAAACGCTCTGGAAAATGTCGGATATGCTTTTCTGGACGTAAATGGCGATGGAGTATGTGAGCTGATGATCGGAGCCATTCACGAAGATGAATTTGTGAATAAAATGCTCTTTGAATTGTATACCTTGGAAGACGGTGTTCCTGTACAGATTTTTGCCGGGCAGGAGCGTGACCGTTATTATATCGCCGGACTGGAGGAAGGCGGCTATCTTATTGCAAATGAGGCATCATCGGGAGCTGCGGACAGCGCATGGTTCTATTATGTCATGGATGGCAAGGAACTTTCAGTTGTCCAGGCAATTCTCTACAATGAGGCAGCGTCACCCGATCAGCCGTGGTATATGGCATACAGCAGGGACTGGGATATAAGCAGTGCAGAGCCGGTCGAGGAACAATTGGCAGAGGATCTTATAGAAAGCTATAAAGACAGATATATGGTGCCAGAGTATCAGAGGTTTTCGGATTACAGGGAGCAATTTTGAAGAAATTTGGAGAGCCAGATTTTGATTAGTGGTATTTTTCTGAAAGAAATCTATAAATATTGCACAAAATAACTTCTCGGAATTAGCTTAGACCATCTGATGATAGGCAGATATCACAATAAGTAAAACTGAATATAGAATGGTGATGGAAGAAATCTGGCCTGTTTGAAGCCGAAAATGCTCA
>JAETNR010000100.1 GCA_021772055.1 Blautia sp.
GCAAAGCTTGCCTGGCACTATGAGAAAGAAGGATTCAGGACCGCCTTGGTTTTTTGTGACTGGAGTACTCCCATGCTGCCTTGTATGCGGGAAGAAGGGGAACTTTCAGAGCAGCATTCGTTGGGCAGTATCTTTGCGGCCAGACGGATTGTACCGGCTTTGGTGGAAGCCAATGCCTGTCAGGTAAAAGGCGTGGAGCAGCTTGGGCTGTATGGGTTATTAAAAGGGGAATATGAAACGTTGTATCCACCGGTCTCAAAGCGGCAGGCGGAGGAATTCTTGGAGGTTTTAAAGGAACAGTATGATGTAACAATACTGGATTTAACAAGTGAAGTGCATGGACAGGTACTGACTGAGACAGGGCTTAGAAAGGCTGACGAGGTGGTGCGGCTGTTAGGCTGCGAATTAAAATCCTTAAGCTTCTATAAAAGTCAGTTGGCATATCTTCATGAGGAAACAATTGAGGACAGGTATTTTTATCGGGTCATTTCTGATGTCAAGGATCAGATGCTGGCAAAAGCGATGTATCAGAAAACAGCCTTTCAATTGCAGCATACAGAAGAGCTTGTGAAGCAGTGGGAGAGAGGAGATCTCTTTGGGGAGTTAGAGGAAAAGCAAAGCCGAGGGTATCTGGAAGGACTTAGAGCGCTGGCAGAAGAGCTGATAAGTGAATAGGGGGAAGCAGGGGATGAAGAAAAGTTGGAAAAAACCGGCGCTTGTACTGGGATTGCTTTTTCTGTGCCTGGTTTTAGGGGATGTAAGCGCTTTTGCTGAAGGCGGTGATGTGGCCGGTGTGATTGAGAGTACATGGAAAAGTGCTGCCGGGCAGATCAAGACCGTGGTGAATAATGTTATTTTTCCGGCCATTGATTTAATCTTAGCGGTGTTCTTCTTTGCGAAGCTTGCCATGGTGTATTTTGACTATCGCAAACATGGGCAGTTTGAGTGGACGGGACCTGCGATCTTATTTGCCTGTCTGGTTTTTTCCCTGACAGCGCCGTTATATATCTGGCAGATTGTCGGAGTTTAAGAGAAAGCGGGTGCGAGAGATGTTTATCTGGGATTTTGCAGCCGGTTCTGTGTTAGATCAGATTATGGATTGGATATACAGCCTGTTAATCGGCTTTCTGTCAGAATTTTTTACCATGATGAATGGGATGGGCGCTGATTTATTTGAATTACCCTGGGTGGCAGCGCTGATTTTATTTTTCTCCCGCCTAGGCTGGATGTTATATGCCGTGGGTTTCATAGTAGCTGTATTTGAATGTGCCATTGAATATCAGTCAGGGCGAGGAAATATCAAAGATGTAGGTTTAAATGTGTTGAAGGGTTTTTTTGCGGTCAGTCTGTTTACCAGTGTGCCCGTCGGACTTTACCGGGAGGTCGTAAGTTTGGAAGGAAGTTTATCCGGCGCCATAGCAGGGATGGGCTATCGGGATGGATATGAGAATCTGACCGATGCGGTGCAGGGGACGTTGGAAAATATGCAGTCTTTGGCGTTCACCGCTGTCGTGGGCGTCTTTTGTCTGGTAATGATAGGGTATGCGGTGTTTAAAGTGTTCTTCTCCAATTTGAAACGGGGCGGAATTCTTCTGATTTTAATCGCAGTAGGGAGTCTTTATATGTTCGGGATTCCCCGCGGTTATCTGGACGGCTTTCATGGCTGGTGCAAGCAGGTGGTGGGATTGTGCCTGACCACCTTTTTGCAGTCCACCATCTTAATCGCAGGGTTAATGGTGTTTCGGGAACAGCTGTTATTGGGGCTGGGGCTGATGTTATCGGCAGGAGAAATACCGCGGCTTGCCGGGCATTTCGGGATGGAAAGCGGTACGCGGGCGAATCTGATGGGCAGCATCTATGCAGTGCAGCATGCCCTGACCTTAAGCCGCAGCATTGGGCAGATGATTCGCTAAATAGAAACAGAGAAAACAAACTACAGAGAGAAAGGTGTGCATGGGTATCAAAGCAGAATTTCACTATGAATCAGACGAGGTTACCATTCATATTCGGATACCTTTGGAGGACTATCAAAAATTGCGGCAGTACCAAAGCCAGTATCCCAGGGCAATCCTGAAACGCTTAGATGGAGAATATCCGCCTCTGAACGAGATAGCAGAAACGCAAAGGATTGCGCTTAAAGAGGATAAGCGGTTAAATATGCTGCGGTTTTTAGACCGTCATCTGACTTCCCTGTGTGAATCGGAAGCAAGGCTTTATGGAAAGATCGTGGAAAAAGCGCAGACCATTCAGGAAGCCCTGGAGCTTTCTGTCAATTTGGATTGTTATCAAAGGATTGGAACAGGGGAGGTACAGCAAATAAAAGCACATGGGTATTTCTATCAGGAAGGCGACGCGCTGCCGCCGGTGGGGATGACCGGAGGGTATCAGGTGATGGCCAGACTGGAAACAGAACGTGGCGGTGCTTGGCTTTTCCTGCCGCTTACGGAAGAAAAAAAGCAGAGTATGGAAAAACGACTGGGCGTGGAATGCCTGGAGGAGAGAAGGGCGGAGATCTTCCGACTAAAGGAAGAAACTCTGGCAGAGTACCTGCCAGGGAGCGGTACAGTAAAGGAACTGAAACAGTTTGCGCAGGCACTGGAAGAAAGGGAAAACTATCAAAGAGCAGACTGGGACAGGGTATATGCTTCGCTTTTACTTGAGCAGCCGGAGAATTTCAGGGAGGTCTGTGAAGTATTGGAAAAGAGCGCGTCCTATCAGCTCCTGCCGGAGCAGACAAAGCCTGCGCAGTATCAAACGCCTTTTGGATATTTAGATTTAAACGGCGCTGTGCCGCTTCATCCGCTGTCGGAAGAACTCGTGACGAGTTGGATTTATGGCAGATTGTACGGGGAACTGCTGGAAGCGTCTTATGAAATGGAAGAATCTTATGTAGAGTCTTTAGATGGAAAGGGGTTAACCTGTTATGAAGATGAAATACAGGCACGTATAGAGCAGGAGCAGGCCTATGGGAGAGAAAACGGCGGCCTGGCGCAGTATCTGCATAATGTATTGCTTCGGGAAAAGGTTTGTGATATTGAAGTGGGCGTGGTAGTAATCGCAGGAGAACTATGGTCGAAAACAAAGATAGAAAGCTATGGGGCCTTAAGCGAAACACAGACGGAAGCCTTAAAAGCGTATTTGAGCGGGCAGTTTTCAGACGGCTGGGGAGAAGGCGTAGCGCAGCGGGAGATAGACATTGGCGACGCGGAGCTTTATCTTTATTTCTGGCATCCAGAATTGGAGGATACCTTATATACGGAGGAAGAGTTGGAGAAAACGTTGGAGATGGATCCAACGATGCTGTTTTCATGAAAGGATGTGAACGATGTATCTATATCCTGAAAATTTGAAGGCGAAAGCCACGCTGTGGTTTTGGAGTCTGCCGGATTTAGTGCTGCTGGGTATTTTTCTGGCGTTCTCTCTGTTGTTTTTTTCTGCCTTTCATCAGCCCTTTTTTGTGATGGGAAGCGTGTTGTTCGCTATTTTGACCATTCGGGTGAAGGAAGAAAGCATTCTGGATTTTATAAAGGCAGCTTGCCTGTATTTTTTCACACAGCAGTTTTTTGTTTGGAGGGCTAGATGAAAAAGCGAAAGGAAAAGAGCGTGCAGTATCAGAAAAACCGGCAGAAGAAAAGTGTGCAGGAGCTGTTGGGGATTGCACGCATTACAGAGCATGGTATTTGGAGAACAAACGGGGATGGTCTGATCATCTTTTTGTTAGAACCGGATAATCTGTCGGTGTTATCCGAAGCGGGGGTTGCACAGAAGATTTATGGGCTGATGATGGTATTAAAAGGTCTGACGGAGTTGGAATTATGCTGTGTCAATTCCAAAGAAAATTTCAGTGAGAACAAGCGATATCTGAAAAAACGGATGGCGGAAGAGAAAAACAGTAAAGTGCAGAACTTACTGCGTGCAGACTTGGAGATGTTAGAGGCCATGGAACGGGAGGAATGCGGTGCCAGAGAGTTTCTAGTGATCATTCGCTTCCATGAGAATGAAGTCAGAGAATTGGGTCCCATCTTAAGCAGGGTAGAAAAAGCATTCAGGGAACAGGCCATTCGGGTAAGACGGGCAGAAACAGAGGATTTAAAACGGATTTTGTCAGTATACTTCAGTCAAATTGTAGCGGCGGAAGGGTTGGAAGATTATGATGGAGAACGGTGGGTGACATTCTGTGAAGAAACAAAAGAGAGCTAGGCAAAAAGAGGAAAAAAAGCTGGAAACGCAGATACAGGATTCAGAAGGGGCGGTGAAAGGTTTTTTGGACTTGATTACGCCGTCTGTGCTGCGTTTTTATCCCGGATATTTGATTTGCGGAAATACCTACCGTGCTGTCTGGGCAATCCGGGATTATCCGGCCGCCACGGAAGAACAGGCATTGTTAAAGCATCTGGGGGAAAAACAGGGTGTGACCTTGCATATCTATACCAGACCTGTCAGTGCGGCAGAAGAAAAAAAGATGATTGCCAATGCAACCAATAAAAATAGAATGCTGCGTGCCAATACCAGTGATTTAAAAGAAACGGTGGTGGCTGAGCATAATTTGGCCGATGTGGCAAAATTGATCAGTGAAACGCATCGTAACCGGGAACCGCTCCTGCATACAGCGGTATATCTGGAGATGGTAGCAGATAGCCTGGAAGCCTTAGAAGAATTACAGCTGGATGTGCAGACAGAGTTAATTCGCGGCAGAATGAATTTGGATAAGCTCTTATTACAGCAAAAAGAAGGGTTTTTAAGCGCAATGCCGGTGGGTGCGCATATTCTGGAGGAGCGGTTTGAACGAGTGCTGCCAGCTTCTTCCGTGGCGAATTTTTATCCCTTTCACTATTCGGGAAAATTGGACAGCCAGGGATTTTATCTGGGGCGGGATAAGCATGGCAGCAGTGTATTTGTAGATTTTGAAAAACGGGAGGAGGATAAAACCAATGCCAATATCTTGATTCTGGGTAATTCGGGGCAGGGAAAATCCTATCTGTTAAAAATATTGCTGTCCATATTACGGGAAAGCGGCAAGCAAGTCATCTGTTTAGATGCAGAAGAAGAGTATCAGGAGCTGACGGAACAGTTAGGCGGCTGCTTTGTAGACTTAATGGAAGGGAGATTTTACATTAATCCACTGGAAGTAAAGGTGTGGGATGATACCGGTGATATACCGGAGGAGGAAGCGCCGGAAGCATTCCGGCAGAAGTCCGCGTTAAGTCAGCATATTGCGTTTTTAAAAGACTTCTTTCGTACAGCCCGGGATTTTTCTGATGCGGAAATTGAGGTACTGGAGATCATGCTCATAGGGCTGTATAAAAGTTGGGGATTGGATAATGAAACAGAGTTTCATAAAGTTCCAAGAGGTGCTTATCCTATCCTGGCAGACCTGTACCGCTATTTGGAAACTGCTTATGATGAATATGACGAAGAAGCAAAGCCGCTTTATACGAAAGAGCAGCTGCAGCATCTGTTATTGGGCCTTTATTCCATGTCACGAGGCGCGGAAGCAAAATTCTTTAATGGGCATACCAATATCACCGATGATGCCTTTTTAACATTTGGAGTAAAAGGACTGCTGCAGACCAACGGCAAATTGAAGGATGCCATGCTCTTTAATATTTTAAGTTATATGAGCAATGCGCTGCTCATAAAGGGCAATACGGTGGCGAGTTTGGATGAATTCTATCTTTTCCTGACTAATCTCACAACGGTAGAATATGTGAGAAACTTTATGAAACGGGTGCGGAAAAAGAATTCTGCCATGATTTTAGCCAGTCAGAATCTGGAGGATTTTAACCTGGAAGGGATTCGGGAATATACCAGACCTTTATTTGCCATTCCCACCCATCAGTTTTTATTCTATCCGGGAAATCTGGATTCAGCCTTTTTCAAGGAAATGCTGCAGCTGACAGAAAGTGAGTATCAGCTGATTCGCTATCCGGAGCGGGGTGTCTGTTTGTATAAGTGTGGAAATGAGAGATA
>JAETNR010000101.1 GCA_021772055.1 Blautia sp.
GTTGCAATATGTACCTTTGAAGAAATTCAAACAAAATAAAAATTATAACTGTAGATTAGTAGCCTTGCCTCTTGGCAGAACATAAAACAGTCTGGTGATACCGGGCTGGGTAAAAAGTATGTAAAAGGGTGCTGATAAGGAGTGAAAGATCTCTGAATTGACGTTGAACCTAATCCGTAAATCCAATAAAGGGCGGCTCCCTTTTGGTACATACAAAAATAAATAGATGAGATGTGAGATAAAGTTATGACAGGTACAAAGGATCTCTTTGAGACTATCTGTAGTATGGATAACCTATACAGAGCCTTTCAAAATGCAAAGAAAGGTAAGGGGTGGTATACAGAGGTAAAACAGATTGAGGAAAGACCGTTTTACTATCTGGCAGGATTACAGTATATGCTCAAAAACCATTTATATCATACATCTGAGTATGAGATCTTTACTCTGACTGAGGGTAAAAAGTGCAGGGAGATTTACAAGTTACCTTTCTTTCCAGACAGGATAGCTCAGTGGGCTATTTTACAGGTTATAGAGCCTTTTCTCATTGCAAATATGACAAAGGATACATACAGTGCTATTCCGAACAGAGGAATACAGCCTATTGTCAATGATTTTAAGGGATACTATAAAACCAAAATTGTAGACGGTAAAAAGAAATCTGTGTGGATACCGTCTATTTTAGTCTCTGATGAAGAGGGTACAAGGTACTGTTATAAAATTGACTTACACCACTATTATCAGTCAATAAATCACGAAATTTTGAAACAGAAATTCAGGAAAACTTTTAAGGATCCTGAGCTTTTGTGGGTGCTGGATGAAATCATAGACAGCATATCAACAGCAAACATTGATGATATGTCCCGGATAGCTCTTTTAGAGGAGGAAGTGGATCCAGAAACAGGAATACCTATAGGAAATTACATGAGCCAGTATTGCGGTAATTTCTATCTGAGTGACTTCGATCATTGGATCAAAGAGCAAAAGGGAGTTAAGTATTACTACAGATACATGGATGATATTGTTATCCTGAGTGATAGCAAAGAATTTTTACATGAATTGCATAAGGACGTAACGGCTTACTTGAATAAAAATTTACGCCTTAGTATTAAAGAGAATTATCAGATTTTCCCCTCCAGAGTGAGAGGAATTGATTTTGTAGGCTATCGTTTCTTTGGTGAGTATACATTACTCAGAAAGAGTACAGCTCTTACCATGAAAAGAAAAATGAGATACTACAGAAAGAATATGGAAAATGACATTGCACCTACTTATAGTGAGTGGTGCTCTTTTAATAGCTATAAAGGCTGGCTCCTTAACTGTGATAGTTACCGCCTATCGAAAAAGTATATAGAGCCCCTTATAGAATATATGAAAACCTATTATGAAAGGGAGGTAAAAGGACATGGTACGCTATACCAACGTAAGCTCCAGTGCAGATGCGGTTGAGGAGCTGGAAATCACTGAACAGACTGTTATTGTGCGTAGTGGGATTACCCGGGTGGAGGATCCCGGCACGGAAGAAACTCCGGGCTTTACCGGGTGGAACATTGCCAGTGAGGAGGTATATGAAAAGGATGAGTACATTAAGCTCATTTCTGAGAAAAATACCACTCTGGAGGCAACCGTGGACAGCATTTTAACAGAGGTTATCCCGTCCATGATGGGAGCATAGAAAGGAGGTAAAGGAGGTGAACGCTATGTGTACTTTCATTGCAAGAATGATTGAGTCCGCTTATGATAAGTCTGAGGATGCTGGTAAGGCTAAGTACAGAGCTTACTTTGTCAGCACAAAGATTTATGCAAAGTGGAAAGAGGATGTGGATACAATCCTCATCACTGATGGCTATGAAAATGCTATTGTAACTCAGTAAACGGGTGGGAGCCTATCCCACCCTCATTTTATGTCAGGAGGTCAGTATGACGGATGAGGAAGTAATGAGGGATATTGAGGGGCGGCTTTCCCGTGTGGAAGAAAGGAGTAAAAGTAACACTCACAGGCTTAATGAGCATGAGGAGGCTATCAAAGAAAATAGTAACCTCATTGGAGCCATTAAAGAGCTGGCTACAGAGACAAAGTACATGAGAAGTGATCTCAATGAAACTATCCAGAGGCTTAATAAGCTGGAAAATAAGGATATTGATAAGTGGGAGAAATTCAAGTGGTTACTGGTAGCCGGGATTGTTACGATTGTTCTGGGAGCGTTAGCCGTACAGGTTGGGTTAAAGTAGGAGGTGATCCGCTTTATCTATCGGGGAGAGTATAGGCGGCATGATTTCCCCGATTATATGCCGCAATAAGTAAAGGAGGTATGTATCATGGATTTTACATCTTATTTGATTGATAAAATGCTGGTGCTGGTTCCGGTGCTGTATATCATTGGTATGATGATTAAGAGCACTCCGGCAGTTAAAGACTGGCTGATCCCGTGGATCATTCTGGTACTGGGGCTGATCGGTGCTGTAGGTATCGGTATTACCGCTGGTATTCCTATTGTGGATGCCATTATTCAGGGTATCCTTGTAGCTGGGGTAACGGTATTTACTAACCAGCTCATTATGCAGACAAAGGAAAAAGAATAATTGAAATGTAAGGAGAGGAGCACTGTTATAGGTGCTCCTTTTATTGTGCTGAAAGGAGCGAAAACAAAATGCTCACAAAGAAAAATATGGAGATCTTGGTAAAGATCATCTATGCCGTAGAAACTGGAGGTCAGGTGTATGGAGGGGCTGATTATAAGGCTTTTATTGAGGCGTACCATAATACACCAACAGAAACAGCGATCACTATAGGAGCTGGACAGTGGTTTGCAAATGAAGCAAAACGCTTACTGAGTGAAATTCTCAAAAAGGATCCGGCTACTTTTGAGAAATTAGATACAGCCGGGGTAAAAGCTGATCTGGATAAAGACTGGCAGAATTACCAGATTAAGAAAACCTCAGCAAAGGCTAAGGCAATCATTAAAATTATTTCCTCTGCCTCTGGAAAGAAAGTACAGGATGCTCTTGTGGAGGATCAGATGAAAGATTATGTTGCTGAGGCTGAAAAGCTGGGAGTAACAGATCAGGCGGCTCTTATGATGTGTGCCAATTTCAGACATCAGGGAGGATACAGTGCAATGAAAAGGGTACTGGGTAAGACTCAGAAACCTTACACACTGGATCATATTTATTCCGCTTGCAAGACAGATACAGGTAATCAGGTTGGGGCGTATAAGTCCCGTCAGAAATTTGTATACACCGCTCTCAAAGAGAGGGTAGAAGAGGAAAAGGAGGTAACTACAATGGGAGTAACAGCTCAGCAGATTATTGACATTATGGAGGGCTGGATGGGTATGAGCCGTGCAAACGGTACTCATAAGCCTATCATTGATCTGTATAACAGCCATAAGCCTTTAGCCCGTGGCTATGCGGTTACATACAGTGACAGCTATTGTGATACTACAGTATCAGCCGCTTTTATCAAAGCTGGTGCGGTTGATCTGATCGGAGGTACTGAGTGTGGAGTTGAGGAGCACATTAAGCTCTTTAAGAAAGCTGGTATCTGGAATGAGGATGGATCCATTACCCCGGAGCCGGGCTATATTTGTTGCTATAACTGGGATGATGGTACTCAGCCTAATGATGGGTATGCGGATCATATTGGTGTTGTAAAGAGCGTAGATAAGAAAGCAGGAAACTTTGTAGTATCTGAGGGTAATATGTCCGGCGGCATTGTAGGTCACAGAACTGTACCTATTGGCTGGGGCTATATTCGTGGCTTTGCCTGTCCTAAATACGCAAAGGCTACCAATTCTACCACCACAACAGAAAAGCCTCAGAATGGGGCAAATACGGGCTCACAGAGCACCTCTAAAACCTATACCGTAAAGGCTGGAGACACTCTCTCTAAGATTGCTAAAAAGTATAATACCACAGTACAGGTTTTGGTAGATCTGAATGGTATCAAAAATAAGGATCTGATCCATGTAGGGGATAAAATTAAGCTCCCCGGATCCACGGGATTTTTTGTTGGGTGCAGAGTAAGAGTAAACCGTACAGCGGAAAGGTACGCAACCGGGCAGAAGATTGCCAGCTTTGTAAAGGGATCCACCTATACAGTTAAACAGGTAGGATCTGGAAAATGTCTGTTATCCGGTATTATGAGCTGGGTAAAGAATGAGGATTTGACACTCTTATAATTCAAAGAATTATTTTGAGCAAAGGGTTATCAGTGTAAGGGCTGATAACCCTTATTTTTTTTGTCTAAAAATAAGGAAGTTTTTCAGTTATTACTCATATTAAGAGGTGCAAAAAATTAAGGGTGGACATATTTTTTAAAACCTGTATAATATTATTAGATATTATGTACCTTTTTAAAAATATCAAAGGTAACAGGGGGAAACAGGATGATAAACAGGAAATCGCAGGAGTGTAAAGGATCGAGAGCTGTCTATTATGCCCGTGTAAGTACAGAGGAGGAGGCTCAGCTTAAAGCCTTGCCAAAACAGATTGAGGAATGTAAAGAGTCAATCCGGGAAAATGGGTGGATCTTAATTGATGGGTATGTGGATGAGGGAAAGAGTGGTACTCAGTCCCGTAAGAGGAAAGAATATCAAAGACTTATGAGTGATATTGAGGAGAATAAGTTTGATATTATTGTTGTAAAATCTCAGGACAGACTCCAGAGAAATACAAAAGACTGGTATATCTTTGTAGATAAACTGGTGAGCAATCATAAAAAGCTGTATTTTTATATGGAAAGAAAATTCTTTATCCCGGCTGATGATGCTCTTATTACCGGGATAAAAGCAATACTGGCAGAAGAATACAGCCGGGATCTCAGCAAAAAGATAAATAACTCAGCTCAGAGAAGAATTGAAAAAGTAAGAAATGGTGAAAAGGTATCTGCTATGGGTACTAATATGTGTTATGGGTATTATATTAAGGACGGAGAGTGGGTTGTAGATCACGAACAAGCGAAAGTTGCAAAATTGATGTATGATTTATACTTAAAATATGATAGTATTAGGAAAGTAGCGGATGCTCTGAATGAAATGGGATACAGAAATCAAAAAGGAAACAAGTTTTGTTGTGATAGCATAGCCCGTGTACTTAAAAATCCCAGATACAAAGGCACTCTTGTAGTAAACAGATTTCACAGAAATTTTGAGGAAAAAAGGGTAGAGAAAAAACCCCGTGAGGAGTGGGTTACTCAAGATGATGCTTTTGAGGCTATCGTAGATAAAGAAACATGGGAAAAGGTAAATGAGCGGCTTGAGGCAAAAAGAGCCAACGATAAAGGGAAAAAGATTAGCCGGGATCCAATGGGAGGAAAAATGTTTTGCTGTGAATGTGGATCCCCTCTGTGGAGACATAGATCTAATGGATATTATAGCTGGTATTGTTCTCAGAAAATGAGCCGTGGTAAATCAGCCTGTATAGGATCATCTATTTCTGATAAAAAATTCAAAAGCATATTGAAAGATCTCAGTGAGGATCTGGTAGTAATTCATAGAGATACCATAAGATCATCTATCCTATCATGGCTGGAGAGTGTTAAATATTCACTTAGATCTGAGAGTGATAATTCAAAATATATCAAAGAATTGGAACGCCTTAAAACTCAGGAAAAAAGGTTAGTAGATAAGTATGTGGATGGGATGATCTCAGAGGAGATTTATGATAAAAAGTATTCAGAGATTAAAGCCAGCATTGCCGAAGTAGAAAAGCTCATGGAGCCTACAGGTACAAATGAGGATCTGGAAGATATTCAGAATGTAATTGATAGTCTGGATTATGAGTTGGATGAATGGATTAAGACAGAAGATTTTGAGAGAAATAAAGTTGAGTTTCTTATGGAGCACATTAAAAAGGTTGATGTTACGCATAATAAACACATTATCATTTATCTGGATTTAGTGGCAGGGGCTATAATAGCTGGAAAAGATTTTTTGTTGTTTGTTCGTGAATGTATG
>JAETNR010000102.1 GCA_021772055.1 Blautia sp.
CCGGATTTTGACGGGCATACTTATCTGGAAACAGTGCGGTGTATTTTTGAACTGCCGGAAGGGGAACAGGAAAAATACAGGGTGACATATGACGGGCAGGAAACATTCGCTTTCCCTATGTCAGATAAATATATCCTCGGACTTTACACGCACTGCATTTTGGCAAGGCGGGCGGCATCGGCGGATATGGATATTCCCGGCACAGGCTTTTCGGAAAAAGAACAGGGGATTGCCAGCCTTGCGGCTGTGCGTGACGTGCTGTTCCAGTGCCTTTTGTTTGACACGATACAATGTGGGGAGGGCGTGTTATATGCTGACCTCTGCACGATTTACTGTTTAAAAGAGAATCAATAACTTTTGGACTTTTTGTCCAGAAGTGGATCAGGAGGATGCGCTATGGCAGAAATATTTATTACGGAAGAACAGCGGGCGAAGTGCCGGAAAGTGGCGGATGCGTTCGCAGAGCTGTATGAGCTGACTGATGTGATGGTGGCGGATGCTGGGAGATTTGGCTTTGTCCGTCTGCAATGGTTCAGCGAGGGAGAGGGCTTTGATTCGGCAATGGCATTTTCGGATTGTCTGGAGCTGTTTGAGGAACTCTGGCGGATATGGTATGAACATGAAGTTTTAACGCCTGTTTTGGGTACGCCGCTTGCGGAGCTTGACTATGACGAGATATTCCAGACGCTTTCCAAAGACGGGCAGGAGGAAATCTTGGAAAAGAAGAAATATTTCATTTCCCGGTGTGAAGATGCTTTCGGTTAGGCGGCAGATATTTTTTACAATTCCGGGGCGTTTTCTGTTAAAATAGACCGTATCAGGATAAAGGCAGGAGTGGTGTGTTTGGGAAACAGGAAGCGCCTGAAAAGGGCGAACAGGACATATAAAGACTTAAAGCAGAAGCAGAAAGCAAAAATAGCAGACTGTATGTTTGAAAAGACTTGTGATTATTACAGGGAGCATGATAAGCTGCCGGAAGGAGAGGACAGTGAAAAAATTGCGGGGCAAATCTATCAGAGGGTAAAAGGAATAGCAGAGAAGGCTTCTTTTGATGAAGTGTACCGCCTGTATCTTTACCGTCTGCCACGTTATGAAACGAGGATTGCGGAGAATGGACTTCCGGAAAGGAAAGAGAAAAAGGAAGAAGATGTAGACAAGCCGAAAACCAAGAAAAAAGGCATGAGTAAAAAGGTATGCCCGAACTGCGGAAGGAAGATGAAACAGCAGTTTATTGGTTTGCAGCATTGTAAATGCGGCATGAGCTGGAAAAAAGACATCGGATATTTTGAGCGTACCGGGGATATGGTTTTCGCTTTGGAACGCAGGAAGATAGGGAAAAAGGCGAAGCAGTGTCCGGTGATCCGGTACAGATAATGAAATATGGCAGACAGCGTAAGGGCAGTTATAGACCGTAAACAGCGGTTTGTAGCTGCCCTTTTTGCGTTTATAAAACTTTTGGACTTTTTTCCAGAAGTAAATAAACTAAATGTATGAAATCAAAGTGCGATGGCAAGTGTAGGTATAAATAATTTTATTTAAAATGGAATGACTAAGAAAGTAATTAGTAGTATACTTATAGATATTTGAAAAGGAGTTGAATCTTATGCAATTATTTGAGTATTTATTAGGTTACTATTTGCCAGCGTTTATGTATATAGATATTGACAATCCTATTGATTTCCAAGAATTTGAAAATCATTCAGATGAGATAAAAGGGACTTTCATGCATGAATATTGTCATTATCTTCAAGATGTTTCTACGACATATGGAGTTATTAATTTCAAATTTATTTTACAAGAACTTATGTATAAGACATATAAAGATATAACAGATGTAGAAACACAACTATTGAAAGCCAACCGGGGAACATATGGATTATATAATGGGGATCGGTGTGTTGAAGATAAAATTTTCTATATAAATGATGTCACAATTAGAACGGATGATGATTTTGATTATGTAATAGTAAGATACCATGGAAATAAAGAATTTCATTTTGGAAATTTTTGTATAGCAGAAAGTATGGCATATTTAGTGGAAAGACAATTATATAATACCAAGGAAAAATATGATGAATTTCCATATAATATGTGTGAAAAAATATGTGAAAAGGAATATCCAGCTTTTGCTAAGAATAAAGTATGGATTATGGCACTATGCGAGTTAGCATTATTAGAAGTATCCGGAGGAGATTTTTTTATTAATGCGTTAAGATTAATGAAAGAAAATAATTTTTTGCCATATAACGTATTAGAGATAGAAAAGTTTATAGAAAAGCATTATGACATAGGTTTTAGAGGCGAGAGGAATAGGTTAAAGGAATTATTAGATGGTGTTTATCCAGAATGTTCAATAGATTTTAAACCTATAAAAATGTGGATTTTAAGTAGGTTTGAGCTAGGGTGCTTATTTCGTGAAAAAAGTAAGTGCTTTATCAGTTTGATTTTAAGCGCAGAACATATAGAAGAACGTTATGGATTTTGGCAACAAATTATGGACAAATTCGGAGCGCCTATTGTGGTTAATGGGGATGGGGAAATGGTGCAAGGAGCTTATTTGAAAGGAACGCAGATTAATATTGGTGATATGTTGGCACCTATAGCAATTGATCAATTGCTTGATGATGAAGGAAAATATAAAAAGAGAAGTTGTCCTTTTGTAAAGATATGTCGTTTTGATACAAAGATTTCTTGTTATTCTGAAATATGCGAAAGAGATCCAAAGAAGAAAATTGAGGAAGAGAGATTATGTCCTGTAGGGGTATTTTGGAGATTATATCGTATAGATAACAATGAGAATACATAGAGGAATATGGACTTATTGAGTAAAGGGTTTTGCTGAAGATTATGAGTTAAATTGAAGATAGACAGCGTAAAGGTAGTTATAGACCGTAGACAGCGGTTTGTAGCTGCCCTTTTTGCGTTTATAAAACTTTTGGACTTTTGGTCCAGAAGTGAAAGGAGAGATTATGAAATATCTGATTCACAGGCTGTACGTCCCACCCTGACGGGAGTACAGCAATAAGAAAAGAAGGAGGAAAACCATGCAGGAGGAAGTGACACAGAAAACGATTGCCCTTGTGTTCAAATCTTCCCGGCTGACTACCGACGTGCTGAAAAAGGCAATGAAGATGTATCTGGAACACCGGAAACAGGGAAAACAGGCATCTCATGGGAAAATGTCAGTGAAAGACTTGGTCGGTCAGGGTATGGGTGCTTCGAGCATTGAGGTTACGGATAACAACATCAAGTCCTTTGAGAGAGTGGCGAGGAAATACAATGTAGACTTTGCTGTGAAAAAGGATAAGACGGTTGAACCGCCGAAGTACATGGTATTTTTCAAGGGCAAGGATGCCGACGTGATAACACAGGCATTCAGAGAATTTGTAAAAGTTAATGAGAAAAAGCATAACCGCATCTCTGTAAAGGAGAAGCTGGCAGAGTTCCGGGAGCAGATGGGGAAGAACAAAAACCGGGAGAGGGCAAGGGAACACTTAAAGGACAGGGGGCAGTCATTATGAGTAAAATCGTAGAAGGCATTGCCAAAGACATAAAATCCGTTCCCAAAAAGCTCAAGGCAAAGACGGGAAACGTAGATAAAAAGAAACTTTTCCTTATGAATCTCCCCTATGTGCTTGCCGGGTATTTCTGCGACAAAATAGCGTGGCTGTGGCGGGTATCGCCGGGGCAGGACGCTTCCGCAAAGATGATGGCGGTCATGGCGGGGATGGAGGATTTATTTTCCAACCCATTACCAAGTTTCCACCCAAAAGATTTGCTGATAGGCGCAGGATGTGGCATTGCGCTCTGCCTTGTGGTGTATTTTAAAGCCAAGAACGCCAAGAAGTTCCGGCATGGCATGGAGTACGGTTCTGCGAGGTGGGGCAATGCAAAGGATATTGAACCTTATGTCGATCCGGTATTTGAGAATAACGTGTTACTCACAGAAACGGAAAGACTGATGATGTCCGGCAGACCAAAACAGCCGAAGTATGCGAGGAATAAAAATATCCTTGTCATTGGCGGTTCCGGTTCGGGCAAGACGAGGTTTTTTGTAAAACCGAACCTGATGCAGATGCACTCATCGTATGTTGTCACTGATCCGAAGGGTACAGTATTAGTAGAGTGCGGAAAAATGCTCTTAAAGAACAATTACCGGGTAAAAGTGCTGAATACCATTAACTTTAAAAAGTCCATGCACTACAATCCTCTCGTTTATATCCGGAGCGAGAAGGACATTTTGAAACTCGTAAACACAATCATTTTAAACACCAAAGGGGAGGGGCAGCAATCCGGCGAGGATTTTTGGGTGAAAGCCGAAAAGCTCTATTACACCGCACTGATCGGGTACATCTGGTATGAGTGCGTGGAGGAAGAACAGAATTTCACTACTTTGCTTGATATGATAAATGCCAGTGAAGCAAGGGAGGATGACGAGGAATTTAAGAATCCTGTAGATTTGATGTTCGATGAGCTGGAGGAAAGAGAGCCGGAGCATTTTGCAGTTAAGCAGTATAAAAAATACAAACTGGCGGCGGGCAAAACAGCGAAAAGCATCTTAATTAGCTGTGGCGCACGTTTAGCCCCCTTTGACATCAAGGAGCTGCGTGACCTGACAAGCTATGACGAGTTAGGGCTTGATATGATTGGGGATGAAAAGACAGCGCTGTTTGTCATTATCTCCGATACCGATGACACGTTCAACTTTATCGTGTCAATCATGTACACGCAGCTTTTCAATCTGCTCTGTGACAGGGCGGACGATGTGTATCATGGGAGATTGCCCGTCCATGTGCGCTGCTTACTCGATGAGTTTGCAAACATCGGACAGATACCAAAGTTTGAGAAGCTGATCGCTACAATCCGAAGCCGGGAAATATCAGCTTCCATAATCTTGCAGTCGAAGTCGCAGCTTAAAGCGATTTATAAGGATAACGCCGACACCATTGAAGGGAATTGTGATACCACCTTATTCCTTGGAGGGAAGGAAAAGACCACTCTAAAAGAGATGGCGGAAATTTTGGGTAAAGAAACGATAGACCTTTACAATACCTCGGACACAAGGGGTACGTCGCAGTCCTACGGTTTAAATTATCAAAAGACCGGAAAAGAATTGATGAGCCAAGATGAGATTGCAGTCATGGACGGAGGGAAGTGCATCATGCAGCTTAGAGGGGTAAGACCTTTTTTCTCCAATAAGTTTGACATTACAAAGCATAAGCAGTACCGCCTTCTGTCCGATTTTGATGACAAGAACGCCTTAGACATCGAAAAATATGTAAAGAACCTGTGCAAAGCAAAAGTCAGGGACAATGACACCATTGATGAGGTGGAAGATGCGGGCGTGATTGAAGCATGACAACTGAATATTGAAAAACTGAATATGGAACCCGTAAACCAGCCACAAAACTTTTGGACAAAAAGTCCAGAAGTGGAACGGAGTTTTGAATGTACTTGGGAAAGGACAAAACAAAGCACCCGGCATAGCCAATCGCCAAACTGAATATGCCGGATGCCCGCAGGGTTCTTCCTAAAGGATTGCCCTGTCTTTATTTTACCATAAGGCAGGGCATTTTAACACGAAAAACTCTTTCAGAAACCAGACAAAAAATTTTTCAGAAAGAAAGAGGTAGAAACATGGCATTTTTTACAACAGCAGTAACAGGATTAAAGACAGTCGTAACAGCAATCGGAGCAGGCGTGGGCGTATGGGGCGTCATTAACCTTCTGGAAGGCTACGG
>JAETNR010000030.1 GCA_021772055.1 Blautia sp.
GCATCCTCAAGCATCCGTTCCTGCTCTTCTCTGGAAAAATCCTCCCTGGTGCATTCCTGGAATCCCTCCAAACTCACCTCTGATCCGATCATAGGACTTCCACAGCAAAAAACTGCATTTTCTCCCAGAACGCTGTCCATTACTGCCTCTTTTAAAGTAGCAATATCCTTTTCTTCCCCTGTCAAAGACCAGGAACCCATGAGATTCCTACGCTCTATATACGGCCCGATATAAGCAGTTACCTTTTTTTGACTCAAGGGAAGAATTCCGTCATTTTTCAGAAGTACAAAAGATTTTCTTGCCGCCTCTCTTGCCAGGGCGCGGTGTTCCCCACAAAGGATAACTACCTTTTCCTTCTGCTCATCCGCATCCTTATAGGGATTCTCAAAAAGTCCCAGTTTATTCTTAAGCTCCAGGATCCTCATAACAGACTCATCGATCTGTTCCTCTGAAATTTCTCCGCTTTCCACCAGCTTCATGAGGTTTTCAGAATAAACCCCTGACATCATGTCAATATCAACGCCCGCCCCGACGGCACGCGCTGCCGCATCCTTCCGGTTCCGGCAGTAACCATGGCAAAGCATTTCCTCGATTGCTGCCCAATCCGAGATCAAAACTCCATCAAAACCCATTTCCTCCCGAAGAATCTTCCGCATCAGCCGTTTATTTCCTGTCGCAGGAATCCCTTCTATCGTGTTAAATGATGTCATCACCAGCGCAGAGCCTGCCCTGATCCCGGCTTCATACGCAGGCAAATAAAACTCCCGCAGGCTGTGGGCAGATAATTCCACTGTATTATAATCTCTTCCTGCATCCGGCGCGCCGTATCCGGCAAAATGCTTCACACAGGCAGCAATAGAGCCCTCTTCTTTCAAGTCCGCTCCCTGGTACCCTTTTACCATTGCTTCCGCAAAAAGGCTGTTTAAATAAGGATCCTCTCCTGTTGACTCCATAACCCGTCCCCAGCGAGCATCCCGCACCAGATCCGCCATAGGCGAAAAGGTAACATGCAGCCCGCTGACGGAAGCCTCTTTTGCCGCCATCCTTGCCAAACGTGCAGAAAGCTCCGGCTCAAATGTGGCCCCCTGCCCTAGGGGAATAGGGAAAATGGTTTTAAATCCATTAATAATATCCAGCATAAAAAGGAGGGGAATTTTATGCGGATGATTCTCCATAAATTTTCTCTGAATTTTTTTAATCAGGGCAGCCCCTGACAGTCCCAATACAGAGCCGGACCTTGAGATATTTTCCTTTGTAAATCCCATCTCAGCCATAGGCCCTGTAATAACAGCATCCTCCGCAAAAAATTCTCCTGCCATCTGGTTCATCTGATCTATCTTTTCCTCCAGAGACATCTCCTTCAGAAGATTCCGTAATTCCTGTTTTGTCATCCTGATACTCCTTCTTCGTCGCAGTATTTACCTTCTAAAATTTCTTCGATATTCCAACGGGGAATACCCTGTGTTTTCCTTAAACATTTTCGTAAAATAAGAGAAATTACTGTACCCTACATAGATGGAGACGGTATTAATAGGCAGGTCACTCTGGCTCAGGAGTTTCTTTGCCTCCTCCACCCGTTTTTGCAGAATATACGAACTAATGGAAATCCCCAATTCCTCTTTAAAAATCCGGGACATATAGTCTGTATTTAAGTATACCATCTCCGCCAGAGTTTCCCTCTTGATTTCCTCCCGGTAATGGGAATCAATATACTGGCAGATTTTTTCTGTCACAGACGCTGTTTTATACACATATTTTTCGTACTGAATTGCTTCATGAATTAAATCCGAGGCATATTTCAATGCCCCGTGGATACCGGATAATGCATTCTGGCTGTTCTTCTTGTTTTCCTGTCCGGAAAAGAGCAGATGTGCTTTAATCTCCTTTTTTGCAAGCCAGGAATATACAATTTGAGTCACATCCACACGAAATGCCTCCAGAATTTTTCTGGTAACCATCTCATTTCTTTCAATTGTTTCCAGATATTCCTTCATAGCAGCATTCAGCGTTTCTTCTTTCCCTTCCTCCATAAGCGCTTTCCAAAGCTCCATATTGGGATTCCGGTATGTATTTTCAGGTTGTATGAAATCCTGCAGGTACAACACTTTATTCCGGACAGATAAGCTGTTTTCCCTCATTTTTTGAATCTGACACAAAATTTGTGCAATCTCAGAGCAATCCTCTACAGCAGCAGCCCCGCACCAGATATCCATCCCCATTTTTTCCGAAAACCAGCAGGCGAATTGCTCAAATGCTCTTTTCCATTCAAGCTCTTCCCTGACCTCTCCAAGCTCCCGGCAGATTACCGTACAGCTTCCTTTTTCTATAGACACCACGGTCTCAACAGAAAAGGAACTATTTCCCAAAAGTTCTGAAAGCACATTCTCCACCACAAAATACAATGTCCATTTGTCCCAGACTTCCTTGTTTTCCATACCTGCACAGAAACATACGTACAATAGATAAAAGTTCTTATCCATATCCTCCAGATTACGGCGTGCCGCCACCAGGTCAAACTCCTCCCTGGAAAACTCTCCCATAAGAGCCTCTCGCCAGAACTCCCGGCGGATGATAGACTGATTTCTTTTCCAGTGGCTGCTGTCCTTTCTGTAGTTTTCATACTTTCTCGCTTTTTCTCTTTTACGTATTGCTTCGCAAAGCGTTTCCGTCAGTTTTTGAAAATCTACCGGCTTCAGCAGATAATCTACGCTGTCAAGCTCAATGGCTTTTTTGGCAAAGTCAAATTCTGCATAACTGGTAAGAAAAATAACGGATACTTCATAACCGTTCTCTCTTACCCAACCGATAAAGTCAAAGCCACTCTCCCCCGGCATGACAATATCACTGATAATCACGTCTATCTCCGCCATCTCCATGATCTTTTGAGCCTGTTTTACAGAGAATGCTGTATAAATTTCCTCAATACAGCATTTCTTCCAATCCAGATTTTTCTTTATACTTTCAATCATATATTCTTCATCATCTAACAGCAGCAGATTCATAATTTTCCCCTTTTTCGTATGGTATATGGATATCTACGATTGCACCGCCGAGAGGGCTGTTATCAAAATTAATTTCTCCTTTGTCCTGGTAATAGTAGTGGAAACGCTTTCTGCAATTTTCGATCCCCAGATGCTGTCCGTTTTCTGATATACATTCTCTGCGTTTCAACTTCTTAAGGATTTCTTCGGGAAATCCATTTCCTGTATCCGAGATATAAATATTTACATATTTTCCGTCTTCCCTATCCTCCGGATATACTGTTACAGATATCAGGTTTTTTCCTGACAGAGTAAGTGCCTGTTTTGCCGAATTTTCTACAAAAACCTGTATTAAAAACGGAAAGATCAACGCATCTCTGACCTCCTCCTGGGCCTCCATATAATACTCAAAACTATCAGGATACCGCAAAAGAAGAATCTCAAGATAATTCTCGCAATGCTTCATTTCCGATGCCGCAGGAACCAACTCATGCACATTCCGGAAAATATAGCTCAGATACTCTGCAGTTGTCCGTACCATCCGCTTTGCACAGTCGTAATTCCTGAAATCAATCATACTATATATAAAATTAAGGCAATTCAAATAAAAATGAGGTCTTATCTGCAGCTTCAGGTAATCCATCTCCATCTTCTGCTTTTCCAGTTCCTGCTCATATAAGGTAATCTTCAGCTTTCGGATCTGATGGATCATATACTTGAATTTATCATCTATCTGTTCCAACTCCAGAAGATTCCCTTCCGTAAGTGCGAACTTATAGTCTTCCTCCCCGTAATTCTCCAGTTTCTTCACAAACTGCTGTACAGGGGCAAGAAGGTTTCTCCGCACTCCCAACAGGATATAGGCAGATCCTCCGATCAAAATAAGAGCAATTCCGCACAGAACACTGATACTTCCCATCATCACCTCCAGCACCCGTTCTGTAGATACGCGTATATGGATTTCAAACGGTGCCTGGGACAAGGTTTTCCGAATAGAATACTCCTCTATATCCTCTTCCTTTTCCGGCTTTAAGATACCTTTGTTTGTAAGCATTTCTACTGTATTTCCCGACTCATCAGCCAGACGGACATAGCCGTTTTCCCCTACTGTGATCTGCCCAAAAGGTTCCAGAATGCTTTTCACAGGCACAAAACATCCTAGACTTACATTGCCATTCTGGGCAATTTTGCACATATAATTCTCACCGCAGCAATTTACAATATTCCATTTCTTTTTTACAGAATAGGAATACTTCTGCAGATCCTGTATCTGTTCCTTCATCGCATCCTGAATTTCCCGGGACACCGTATGTCCCCCGTCCGAAGTCAATGTCAGATGCCAGTACTGATCCTGTTCTGTCAGATAAAGGAATAGCTGATATTCCTGCCCATATTCCCAGATACTGGACAAGTATAAATCCCGCAGTCTTGAAACAGGATATTCTATATTTCCTTCATCTTCCAGCATAAGATTTACATAATTCCAGAACACAGAATCATCCTGCCGCCTTTCCATGATCGTGGAAAATAATTTTCTGCTGATTCGTAAAAAGCGGTTATCAAGCTCATTGGTATAAAGCGTTGACATTTCATCCATGTCCTTTAGAGTCTGTTCCCTGAGTTTTCCCAAAACCAGCACAGTCCCTGCCATATACACAGCCAGGATCAGCAAAAGGCCCAAAAGTAATTTTTTAACCTGCTGTGCCATGGATCTCTGCTTTCTATGTTCCGGAATTTTCATAGCTGTTCTCTCCTTTTCATCAAAGGTCAGCCCTTTACAGCCCCAAGAGTAATTCCTTCTGCAAAATATTTCTGGAGGAATGGGTAGATGATAAACAGCGGAAGCATTGCAATAAACGCAATGGCCATTCGTATGGAGGTTGCAGGAAGTTTTGCCACCTCAGCCCCGATATTTCCGGTAACTTTACCGCTCGCCAGATACTGGATATCTGTGATCATCTGATTCAGAAGGTTCTGGATACTATATAGCTTCTGACCGTCGTTTCCTGATAAATAATATAAACCATTTGTCCAATCATTCCAATACGCAAGGCCGGAAAAAAGCCCCATAGTCACAAGAATCGGTTTGCCAAGGGGCAGTACCAGGGTTGAAAAAATCTTCATGTGGCCTGCTCCGTCAATTTTAGCCGCTTCGAAAAGAGCCCCCGGAATACTGGTGACGAAATAACTGCGAATCATCAGTATATTATTTGCGCTTAACAGCAAATTGGGAATAATCAATGCCCAAAGAGTATTTTTAATATGAAAATAATTTACATACATCAGATAAGTAGGCACAAGTCCCCCGTTAAACAGCATGGTAAAGAAAACAAAAAATGTAATTACCCTGCGGTGCGGAAGTGTTTTCACTGACAAAGGATATGCCAGCATTGAAGACATCGCTAGGTTCAGCGCCGTACCCACAAAGGTCACAAAAATAGTCACACCGTAAGCCCGCAGGATCTTGTCTCCCTGGCGGATAATATACTGATACGCATAAAGGCTGAATTTTTCCGGAAAGAAGGAATATCCGTTGCGGATCAAAACATTCTCATCCGTCACAGATGAAACAAAAACCAGCAGAAACGGCAGAACCACAATTAAGGTAATCAGGATCATGATGAGATTGATCCAAAATTGAAAATGCTTGCTTTTTTTTGAATTAGTCATAACTTTTCCTCCTAAAACAGTGCCTGGTCCTTATCTACCCTGCGAACCACCCAATTGCTGACCATAACGATCACAAAGCCTACCAGGGACTGATATACTCCTGCTGCAGATGACATGCTGATATTTCCCTGCTCAACCAGTGCACGATATACATAGGTATCAATCACATTGGTAGTTGGAAAAAGTACACCGGAATTCATAGGAACCTGATAAAACAATCCGAAATCCGAGTAGAAAATTCTTCCGATACTTAAAAGCAACAAAGTAATAATTGTGGGGACAAGGCTCGGCAGGGTAATTTTTGTAATCTCCTGCCATTTACTTGCTCCGTCCAGCCTTGCAGCCTCATAAAAAGAAGGATCAATTCCGATAAGAGAAGCTATGTAAATAAGGCATCCGTATCCAACGCCTTTCCAGCAGTTTGCAATTACCAGTATCACAGGCCAGTATTTCGGTTCCTGATACCACTGTACAGCATCTATTCCCATTGCAGCCAGTATCGAATTATTTATAAGACCGTTTTCAGAGCTTAAAAGCGCATAGACAATATAGCTCAAAATTACCATAGACATCAAAAAAGGAAGCAGGATCGCACTCTGGTACATTTTTTTCAGCTTTTTGCTTCGTACCTCACAAATCAGAATCGCAATGGCAATTCCCACCACCATATTTACAATAATAAAAGCCACATTATACAGCAGCGTATTTCTTGTAATGATCCATGCGTCCGGTGACTTGAACAGGAACTCAAAGTTCTTAAGCCCTGCCCAGGGGCTTTTAAAAATGCCCTTTGCAAAGTTCAGTTTTTTAAATGCTATAATGATCCCTGCCATTGGAATATAGTTATTGATCAATAAATACAAAAGTCCCGGAAGCATCATCAAATACAGAGGAAGATGCTCTTTATACGTTTTTGAACGTGATTTTTTCTTCATAAAATCATTCCCTTCCTGTCAAAAAAGGCTCCCACATCTGAACCTGATCTGTGAGGAGCCTTCTGCTTTACATTACAATCTGTTCCTATTTACCTGCAAGCCATGCATCAAATTGTTCCTGCTTTGCGGCAATCACATCATCAATGCCTGCCTGTTCCAGTGCCTCCAGAAATTCCGGAATATATACTTCCGGGTCTGCTGAACCGCTGTTTAAGGCAACGGAATACTGCTTTACAACATTCGTAAGGGCTGCAATTTCATTCTCATATTCAAAGTTGTTAAAAAAGAAGCCAACCGCCTTGGAGTTTTTCGCGGAATCATTAAACTCTTCCATCTTCTCCCATAACTGCGGGTCAGAACCTGTCCATTTGTGGGCAATAAACTGATTTGGAAGTTCCCAGCCCAGATTCAGACTGTATCCTACATTTTCAGAAGTAACTCCTTCCGGATAATTAATAATTCCGTTTTCGGCATCTTCGATTACATAATCGGTTCCTTCCTCTCCCCAGTTGAGAAGATTCATCAATTCCGGACTTCCGTACAGATAGTCCAGAATCTCCATTGTCTTTTCCGGATTTTCGGAATTCTGTGCGATAGAAAACATAACATTATTGTAGGTCTGGCAGTTCTTAATAGGATAATCACGAAATTTTACGATCTCAAATTCATATCCTGTGGAACTTTCAAATTCTACAGGTGTTCCCGGATGATAGGAGAAGAAAATAGAAAACAGATTTCCCGCTTTGCATACGGTTCTCCAGTTTTCCGTATCGGTTCCTGCGTCTTTGCTGATATAGCCTTTATTGTACCAGTCATGAAGCATAGTGGTTGTCTCTTTATACCAGTCGCTGGCATAAAAGTTCTCAATAGTTGTGCTGTTCTCCTGATCCATCAGTACTCCCAGGTAATTTGTATCAGATAAGTTGTCGCCGCCAAACAATCTGGTAAGAGGTGCGTCCTCATTTGCAGAGAAAACCATGGTCATATCTGGTTCTCCGGCTTTTACAGTTTCAAAAATCTTTTCCATATCTTTTGGCTCATGAATCGTGGATGTATCAATATTATATTTTTCTACCAGGTCTTTTCTCATAAAGATAGCCGGAATGCTTCCGCGCTCGATCTGGTTTGGAACTCCATACATAAAACCATCCACTGTATTGGACTTCAGCACCTCTTCCCCATAGATTTCTTTAAGATTTGTGCCGTACTGTTCTACCAGTTCCGTCATGTCCACGATCTGTCCGCTGTTCATATATCGTACTGCAGTAGTTCCGTCCGTATAGAAGAAATCGATCTTCTCATCACCTGCAAGCATTAACTGCATCTGCTGGTTTGCACTTGCCCAGGGAAGTACCACGATGTCCAGATGAGCATTTAATTCTTTTTCCAGTATCTCGTTGATCTTTGCCTCAATTCGCTCCTCATCCGGCTGCTGAGACCCTTTTAGTACAAGAGTTGCCGTATAAATCTCGTCATCCGCAAATACCGTACTTGTAGTACACATTACTGCAGAAACCGCAAGCACTGCCGCCATAAGTCCCGCTGTTTTCTTTCTTAACATAAAAATCCTCCTTTTTGATCACGTATTTAACGAAATTATCATAGCAATTTTATACACTGATTTCTATAACTGAACAGACTTCCCTCTATCACTGATTTGACCTTGTATTACCTTTAAAAAGAGTTATCAGCACTTTAAAAAACGGATGTCCCCTTACCGAAGATATCCGTTCGCCCTACTCTCACCCCTATTTCAGATAAATTCCACCACCGCATACGGCTCACCCTGCTCCGTGTTCAGAAGTACCGTTACTTTGCCGTCCTCCACGCAGGTTTCCGGGCAGATGATGTTCCCAAATCTTGCCTGTTTTTTGTACTCCGCGCGCATCTGGTGAATCACAAATCCTTCCGGCAGATAGTCCTCTGCCATGCGTATATACTGGCAGTTATTCACATGATGGTTCGTATCCAGATGATGCTTCTGCACAGTAAACTCCCGTTCCTTCTTACATTCTTCCGGAAGTCTGATTCTCCGCGGTGCAAACTCCACCGGAAGCTTTTCTTCAATGGGATACCCGGTCACATCTGCTTCCGTAAGGCGAGCCGGAACTCCCCTTTCAAAATCCAGATAGGTCCAAAAAGTATTGGCATAGGCAAGGCTTTCCCCCTGCGCTGTCTTCATCGTAAAATTACGCTTCCCAATAAACCCTTTAAATTCGTATGCCCAGGTAGCTGTCTCAATTTCCTCCCCAAACTTCGGGAAACGCTCCACAACCACCTGCCAGGAAGAAAGCACCCATACTCTGTTTCTCTTTTTCAGTTCTTCCACACCCTGATGTACAGACTCTGACTGAAAAGTGCTGCAGTCCTGAAAATAATCTAAAATTCCCGGCAAAGTCAGACATCCGTTTTCCCCGATCTCACTATAACGTACTTTTCCTGAAAAACCATAACTCATAATCTAAAACCTCCATTCCCATCATTATACTATGAACATTTCCGGGCACAAGGAAAACTCCGGAAAAAAAGCGACCTTCATTTTTCATCCCTATAATCCACAGGAGTCATCCCTATGGCCTTTTTAAATACTTTATAGAAATATGCATTATCATACATTCCGATCTTCTCACTGATTTCAGCACAGCTCATTTTTGTAGTCCGAAGGAGATAACAGGCATATTCCATTCGTTTCATATTAATATATTTATTTGGTGAAAGGCCCATACTCTTCTGAAACAGCCGGTTCAGATATGTGTGGCTTACATGCAGTCTCTCTGCAAGCTCCTGTACCCTCATCTGCTCCATGAAATTATGATCTATATACACAAGCGCCTGAAGCAAAGTTCCGGGAAGCTGCTGGCCGGTCACCTTTTCTGCTGCTTCCAGAAGATACATCAGCAAAGTATAAACCTCCCCTGCGCTCTCATAAACATTCCTTTCCCCTTCCTTCATATGGCGCAGCATCTCCAAAAGCTGCGCGACCATCTTATCCGCCTGCAGATTCTGCAAGACATATGTTCCCGTGATGGAAAAACGGCTGAAAATTTCTTTGCAGTTTCCTCCCTGCAGTTCCACCCACAGCAAAACCAGGGAAGAAGAAGATCGGTTGCAGTACATATGCGCCTGTCCCGGTGTAATCAAAAAGACGTCTCCTTTTTTCAAAAAATACTCTCTTCCTGCAATCCTGAAAAAACCATACCCTTCCAAAAGAACATGAAGCGTATAAAATTCATAATCATTTTCCCTGATAATCTCAAAATTTTCATCGCACGCATCACACCCCGCCCTGGAAACGGAAAACAGAAAATTTTCTATCTCTGCCCCTGTCTCCCTGACATAGGTAAATCCAAGAAAAGGCTCCCACAGTTCCCTATCCATACCGGTACTCTCCTTATCATTTGTACTGCACTTCTTTGTCGCAGTGTCACTAATCTTATTATATTTTATAGTGTATTCTTGTCAAGTTTTTAACTATTTTGGTTTGAAAAAATACAATAAACTGGGTCGTTTTCTCAATTATACCACGCACTTTTTCATAGTATAATAAAAAAAAATAAAAAAATACTTTATGGAGGAACGTTATGATGACATCCAGAGAACGTGTACGCGCTGCCATCACCCATCAGAATCCCGACCGCATTCCTGCCGCTTTTGAGGCTGTGGACAGCGTAAGAAAAAGGCTGCTTGCCCACTACGGTTTTACCAGCTATGATCAGCTTATAGAAAAATTCGGGATTGATATCGTGCCAGTCACTCCCAGGTACATCGGGCCGCCTCTGAAAGAATACCGCAATGAAAAAGGCCAGCTTGTACGCCAGAGCTATTGGGGATATGAAGAAACACTGTACGAAACAGCCATCGATACTTATGGAATCACTTCCTACTACCCCTTCCATGGTGCAGAAACCGTGGAGGATATAGACAGGCTCCCCTTCCCTGATCCTGACTGGTTCGATTACAGTTCCATTAAGGAACAGTGCGACAAATATCCGGACAAAGCCATTATCACAGGCCACGAAGGTCCTTTCCAGATTGTGACATTTCTTATGGAAATGGATGAATTTTTTATGCTCATGGTAGATGAACCGGAAGCAGCAAAAAGGCTTTTGGAAAGAATGGTAGATTTTGAGCTGGAATATTATAAGAGAATTCTGGAGGCAGGAGAAGGACGCATTGATATTATCCGTCCTCATGACGATTACGGCACACAAATCTCTCTGCTGTTCAGTGTGGACATGTGGAAAGAATTTTTCATGGAAAATACAAAGAAGCTTACTGCCCTTGCACACAAATACGGTGCCTTTTACCAGCAGCATTCCTGCGGTGCAGTCCGCCCGATCATTCCCTACCTTATTGACTGCAATGTAGATGTTCTGGAGCCCCTCCAGAAGGTTGAGGGTCTGGATCCGGACAGCCTGCAGGCAGAATTCGGCGGAAAGATCACCTTCCACGGCGGCATTGATACACAGGATATCCTTCCCCATGGAACCCCGGAACAGGTATCTGCGGAAACTGCTCATTATATGCATACCCTTCATCAGAACGGCGGCTATATCCTCATGGCCAGCCAGTGCTTTGAAGGCGATGTTCCTATCGAAAACATCGAGGCTGTTTACCAGGTTGACCGCAGCGTTCAATAAATATTGTAAAAAATCCAGCAGCGCCTGCTCCTATGAGGCAGACACTGCTGGATTTTATTCTATTACAAAGTCTTTGCCACTTCCCGAAGAATATTCTGGCTTGCCACAGGAATTCTTCCCAGGCCGTCCGGGCCCACATTCAGCAGGTAGTTGATGCCCATACCATTGAGTTTCTTCTTAATGGCTGCGATCTCCTCCGCTTTTTTCCAGTTTTGATCCCATGCGCAGAAGCCCCAGCTATCATTCATCGTCGCTGCAGTTTCATAAAGTCCGTAAGGTGACGGCTTAAATCCATCAATCTCATTCATCAGGGACGGGTCAAATTCCATATTCTCCGGCATTGTTTCCGGAATCTCGTTATCTCCCAATGATACATAGTCATACGCTCCATTGCCCAGTCTGGAGTTGATCAGGCAATCAGGCTGATATTTTTTCACCAGATCAAAAATCTGACGGCTCTGATCCTCCTTCAAAGTCATAGGTACGTCAAACCAGATCAGGCACAATTCCCCATAATTCCGGAGGATTTCCTCAACCTGTGGATAAATCTTATTTCTAAAGCAAATGCCAAAATCCTTCTTATCATTGTCCGGGAAATCCCAGTCATTGCACCATCCGGTTCCCTGGCAGGGAATATGTCCGGATAAATATCCACCTCCATTGGGATCATGCCAGTCCAGATCCTGAGAATAGTAAAGTCCCAGCTTCATGTCATGCTTATAACATGCTTCCGCAATCTCCCCGATCACATCCCGTCCAAAAGGTGTTGCGTCCACCACATTGAACTTATCCACCTTGGAGTGGTACATGGCAAATCCCTCATGATGCTTGCTGGTTACTACAAAATATTTCATGCCGCATTCCTTGGCAAATTTCACCCATTCCTCTGCGTTAAAATAAACCGGATTAAAAGCAGATGCCAGCTTATCATATTCTGCACGGGGAATTCTTAAGTTTGTCTGAATCCATTCCGCATAATTGCTGCTTCGCCTGCCGTTCCATTCACCTGCCAGCAGGGAATACAGCCCCCAGTGTACCATCATGCCATACTGCGCCTCTTTAAACCATTTTTTCATATCCATTTCTATTTTCTCCTTTCCTCACAGCACGTACCTTGTACGGCCGCAGTTATCTCCTTCGAAGCTTCTCAAAAACTTCATTATAGTACAGCGCATTTTCCACCGGCGTATTAGGAGGAATATGATTTCCCACTGCCATGAAAAAACCGGGGCATTCCTTCCCGATATCCATGCAGCGCTTCACTTCCTGATAAATATCCTCCCTGGTTCCGCTAAGCAGGATCCTGGTATCTGCATTCCCGATAAAAGAATGGGTTTTGCCATACTTTTCTGCAATATATTTCATATCCGTAACCGGCTCCATGACAAATCCGCTCACCCCGCAGTCCGCAATATCATCAATAAACTGCGTATAATTTCCGTCTGAAGTATAGATGATCTTCTTTCCTGCCTCCAAAAGCGGAGCAAAATACTTCTTATAATTAGGAAATACATATTTCCGGTACCATTCCGGCCGTACAAAAGCCCCGGAAGTCCATACAATATCGTCATGTACCTTCACCACAGGCGCCTCACAGTCTGCCAGCGCATTAAAATACTGCTGCATCCACTGCGCATAACGATTTGCCGTCTCTCCAAAAGCCTCTGCGTCAATGCCCAAAGCCATCAGCATCATATCCCAGCCGAATATCTCCAGAAGTCCTGACACCAGAGTTACATAAACGCCTGTAGTGTTTACCGCATCCGGTACCTGTTCACACCGCAGCCGATAATCCCTGTTAAAATCCTCCACAAGCTTCCTATGTTCCCTGTGCCCATAGACCTCCATAGGCTGAAATGTCAATGCATCCTCCGGATCATCAAACGGACATTCGATCCTGTCATCATAATCCGCTCCGTCAGCCTCATAAACAGCATGTCCCATACGTGTTCTGCATTCATCCAATGCCCCACTGCTGACCAAAATATTCCAGACGAATCCGTAGTCCCATTCCTTCCGGAACAGGCTTGATGCCTTTGTCTTTATCTCCTCCGGGCTATTAGAATCTACTGCCATACCCGTTACCTTTCGGACAAGCTCCCAGTGAAACTCCGCAGAATATTCCGTTCTCGGAACTTTTTCCGGCATTTCCAGGTTCAAAGCTGCCCAACCATCCGCATACGACATCTTATCTCTCCTTTTCCTGTACTTTTCTCAAATTCTGTATTTATTGTCCTTGCTTTTTCATGCTTTTATAGTATACTAACAGGAGAAATATGTACATGCTATTTTATTACAGAAAGATGGACTTTTTGAATGCAGAAATTTGACACCTACCCATTTTTAAATACGGACTGGAATTCCATTCATCTGGAAATCCTGGAAAATGCTCTTTTTACAGGGGATTCCTCCTGGTATTATCCCCAAATAATATCACCCTATAACAGGCTCTATTTTATCATGGACGGAGAAATTTATCTGGAGAACGAACGGGGCAGGCAAATCCTTCGCTCCGGCCACATATACCTTGTCCCTGCGTTTTCCTGCTACACCTACGGATGCCCCAGCACAGTCCGCAAATTTTACATTCATTTTAACATGGAACTGCTCCCGGGCGTAGACCTGTTCAGCCGGTTGGAAACCATCCGGCAGCTCCCCTGCGAAGCCTCCCTTCTGGAAAACATCTTTGCAGAACTAAAAAAGGAGTCCTTATCCGGTCTCCTGCACTTAAAAGCCATATTCTGGCAGATTTTATATGAATTTTTTATCAACGCTGCAAGCAGTGCCGACTACCTGGACCGCTTTAAAGGCTTTTACCGCCAGAAACAGATCCTGGAATACCTTTCCGCAAACCTCCACGCAGGGCTGCGCATCCAGGATATCGCTGAGGATCTGCACACCCCCAGCCACATCCTTTCCCGCTCCTTCCGCCAGGACACCGGCCAGGGCCTGAAAGAGTACATGGAGCTGCTCCTCCTGCAAAAAGCAAGAAACCTGCTCCTCCACACCAACATGCCGATCACCGAAATCGCCGAAACCCTGGGATTTTCCGATCCCTTTTATTTCTCGCGCTTTTTTAAGAAAGCCGAGCACATTTCCCCCAGGGAATACAGGAAGGTGAGGTTCTGATCGGCTTGCAATTATCATCTCCACTCCATTGAATTGGGTGGCGAACTGGGTGGACTGGGTGGCTGATTGGGTGGACTGGGTAGCATTTTCACCTCTTCTTCAATATCCCCCTATCCATCTCATACACCTCATCACACAAAATTTCAATATCATCTCTATTATGGCTTGCCAGGAGAATTGTCCTGCCCTGCTCTTTTAATGTCAAAAACAATTCCCGTATTTCCTCTACACCTTTGTTATCCAAACCATTCATAGGCTCATCCAATATTAAAATGCTCTGGTTTTCCATAATCGCCTGTGCAATTCCAAGACGCTGCTTCATGCCCATGGAATACTTTCCCACCTTTTTCCTGCCCGCCGATCCAAGGCAAACCAATTCCAGAATCTCCTCTATACTGCAGTGTTCCCTCCCGGACATAGCAGCAAGAAGCTCCAGGTTTCTCTTGCCTGAATACTGTTTCAAAAATCCGGGTTCCTCAATAATCGTACCGATCCTGCTTCTGTCTGCCCGGATCGTTCCCCCGTCAATTTGAAGAAGTCCGCAGATACACTTAAACAGCACAGTCTTTCCGGAGCCATTTCTTCCGATAATCCCACAGATAGTTCCCTTTTCCACCTTAAGGCACACATTCTGCAATACGGTTTCCTGCCCGAATTTTTTTATTACATGATCTGCATCAATAACGATTTCTCCCATAAATTCCTATCAATCCTTTCATTTTGCAATATCTGAGCGAACCGTTTTATAAAAAGCGATCGCCGCAAGTATCGCACATCCTGCGACCAGCAGAAAAAATGCTCTTAAAACCGAAATCCCATGAAGCGCATATTTCGATAAATTACTTAAATCTATCCAGGCGCTGGGAACCAGGTACATTACCCAGCCGGGAAAATATTTCACCCGGGTTACAAGAAGAATAGATGCAAAAGTAATGACTGTACTCACAATTTTCCCCACATACATATTAAGGCACCAAAGGCAAAATCCATAAAAAGAGCAGATAAAAAATCCCAGCAGCACCACAAGAAGCATAGCCTCCAAAGGTACATACCCGAAAAGAATAAGATCCGACACACCAAAAGTAAGCCCAAACATGTCACCTGCATCCGTAAGGGAAAGCGTCGTCCAAACCCGTCCCCATTCCAAGCTTAAGCCCACTTTTGGCACAAGCATGAAAATACTTATTCCAACCAGCGTGCACATATATATGGCACTTACTGCAAAAATATACAGCACCTGCCCAAGTATCCATCCGGGTACCCCGCTTCTCATGATTACAAAAAGCTGCTGTTTTTCATAAAATGGCGCGTCCATAAAAAACAATACAGCTCCCGCAAATACAGAAGCCGTCAGCATAGTATCATTAAACAAAAACGGCAACAAAAACGGAGAAGCGCTTTCCTCTGTATAAAGCAAAAATTCCCTTATGGGATAAAGCTCATTCAGCATAAAAATAAAAAGACAAACAGGAATCAAATAAAGCTTATAATTTCCTTTTAGTATGCGCAGTTCATACCTGCAGATTCCGGCAGCCCGGCCCCATATCTTCACGAAAAATCACCTTCTATCTTTTTCAGCATCACAACCCAGCTCACGATCATAAACAAAAATGTTACAAATAATGCATATGCAATCAAAAAGAATGGATTATCCGTATAAGTCGGCGCTGCGGAATTATAGATTACCTCTATATATAGCATAGGATAATTGATCGATATCCTGGAAAACAAGTAAAGAAAAAAATAATTCTGCAAAAACGGAATTGCAAATACGCCATAAGAGTTCCGCACAAAAGTGGATATCGCCAGAGCCAGTACGCTCATTGCTGCACAGTACAGCCCGTCCAGAAATATCTGTATTCCCATATAGAAAGCTCCATGTTCCGGCAATAAAAATCCAAAACAGCTCTCCGGCTTAAAATTCTCCACAGCAATACTTTCTGCTGCTATGAGCGGAAGCTCCATACCCTGCCTGACCACAAACAAAACGCTTCCCAGGACAGCTACCAAAAAAGAAGCGGTGAATACAGCAATTAGTTTTGAAGCAATATAGTTTTTTATCCCAACCCTTTCAATACAGTATCTCAAAAAATGATTCTCTGCATCCTCACAGTAGGAATAGACATAGGCTGTGGATGTTACGATCATTGCCAGAAGCGGTGTGATCGATCTCCCCCACACATGGATAAAAAGATACAGCACATCCTGGCTATTGACAAATCTTTTACTGTTTAATTCCCAGACAAGAAACATCAAAACAACGGCAAGAGGAAATCTCCAGCCCTTAAACACTCTGTTAAAATCCGCTTTCAGCACATTCAGCAGCATAATTACCTCTTATCTCTTATATCGCCACCTCTAAGGTATCCGCACGAAAATAAATCTTTTGTATATAACCTCTGTCAGAAGGATCCCCGCTTTTCACCTGCACACTGCACTCCCAGACAGGTACGATCTCCGCCGTATGGCTGCCGGAATTCATCCGCATTACCTTCTGGCACAGGGCGATTTTTCTGACTTCATAGAAATCATCGGAAATGATATTTTTCAGATATTCCTCAAGCCTTTTCACTGCCTCCTCCGGTGTTTTCAGAATGATTTCCCTGTTGTCCTTCAAAGGATAATAGCCGTTTATGTATAATAAGACAATTCCGTTTTTATCATAAACTACAGAAATATTATCTTCATCATAGCCTTCTCCCATCATAACTGGAAGCACCGTATATCCCTTCCATGCAGCACGTGTCTTAAAATAGTAGCAGTCATCCTCCTCTGTCCACTGCGCTTTTTCCATAGGAATCTTCGTATCTTCAGATATCGCCCTGGCGATCGCAGCCTCTTCCTCTTCTTCCATAGTCCCATGGTCCATAACAAAACAGGTAACCGTCTCTGAGGTTTCCACGCCAAGCTCATCCAATATCATGGAAACCTTTTCCCATGCTTCTTTTTGGGGCATAAAATCCAGATCAGTTCTTTTCTGGAATTTATCTCCATTATAATCATCAAACCTGGTGTCAAAGGATAGGACATTATTGATATAAACAGCCTGGTCTGTAGAATAAGTCAGATAATTATTGCTGGAAATCAAAAGCATGGCACCGTCTTCCCCGGCTTCATAGGTCTTATATTTTTCCGATCCGTAATCATCTGTATATTCATTTACAACCGTTCTATTCTGGAATAATAACTCTGCAATCTCATCCTGCCTGTCCCAAAACAGCTTATCCCCAAGCTCCGCCTGTAGTCCTATTCCATTTTTACAGCTTTGGGGATAGACAAACTGCGCATCCACCTTCATTTTTTCCGTCAAATCCTTCTGCATCCCATCCGTAAACGTAACTTCCTTCCGGGGCTGTTCCGAACCGCATCCGCCGCAAAGAGCCACAGAAAACGCCAGCAAAACAGCTTTTATCTTTAATTTCATTTTCTTTCCGTACTCCTTCCTTCACATCTTCCTTAATATCCCTGCCTCCATTTCATATACCTCATCACACAGGATTTCAATATCCTCACGGCTATGGCTTGCAAGCAGTATCAATTTTCCTTCCGACTTCATTTTAAGAAATAACTGCCTCATCTCTTCCACTCCGTTTTTGTCCAAACCATTCATCGGTTCGTCCAAAATAAGGAATTCCGGCTCTTCTGCTATAGCTTGGGCAATGGCAAATCTCTGTTTCATTCCAAGGGAATATTTCCCTAAGGGTCTTTTTAATTTGGGATCTAATCCTACTTTTCTTAAAACAGAATACAGATAGCCTTTATCCTTCTTATGATTAATGGAATACAGAAACTCTAAATTGTGATACGCACTCCATCTGCGTAAATATCCCGGTTCCTCAATAATAATACCTGCATTTGGCAGCATATCAATTTCTTTCCCCAACTGTTTTCCATTTATCAGGATATCGCCTTTCGAACATTTAAGAAAGCCGGAAATGCACTTAAGAAGCACCGTTTTTCCGGATCCATTACGTCCAATGATTCCATAAATATTTCCTCCTTCACAGCGTAATGAAATATCCTTCAAAACCTCATTATCCTTAAAGCTTTTATATGCATGATTCACTTCTATCCATATATTATTCATCATCAATTTCTTACCTCATTTGATTCCATCCGCATTCATACCTTTATATATCTTCATTTTCCCAATTAAATTCTATAGATTTCACGCGAACACAGATGATTACAGACATCACCCCAATAGCAATTATTAAAAATGCGAACATGTAAGTAATAGGCGGCATCCTGTAAAATCCGCTTATGGGAGTTTCACTTAGTGCAAACTCTGCCCAATATGCAGGAACAAAATATGCTAAAATCTGATGCATTTTCGCATGAACATTATGAACAAAGAACAGCAGAAGCACAAACATCAAGGCTGTGGAAACGGCAAAAACTCTTTCCGCAAAAAGACTTATTAAAAACATCCATGTTCCAAGAAACGTACAGATCAATGTACACAGAAATAATGTAATAAACATAAGCTGCAGTGGGGTATAGCTTCCAAGAATTTCATAATTAAATGTAAAATCAAGACTATTATTTCTGGCAAACTCACTTATCGGTCCTTGAGATGCCAATGTATAGATCACCTTTCCCCAATCATTTGACCACTCTATTTTTCCGGCAAAAGGCAGTATACAGGCCAATGCAGTAAGTACTATAATGAGAAAGGAACGTACAAAAATACCGCTGATCTGTCCAAGCGCCCAGCGTCTTCTCCCCATACGTATTAATTGGTACATGTTCGAATGCTGCATAAATGGAACATCAGAATTAATATAAACAATGCCAAAATAAAATATGGCTAAAAATCCAAAAGATGCAAAATAAAAAGGAGCAATACACCAGGAAATAGGATAATTTTTCTCCCGGACGAATTCCAGGTAGGGCTGACTATATCTAAACCCTGTTATAAAAAGAATTAAAATAAAAAGCCCGACTTTGCTGTTAAATATTTTTATCAAAGATGATGCTCTCACATATTTAAAGAATCTCATACAATCCCTCTCTATCAGCACAAAGCAGACTTTTTATAATCGCTTTTTCAGCTTATAATAAATCCCCGCTGTTAATATAGCGGATGGCAATACGGACAATCCCAAAATAAAGATCAGGTTCAGGAAATCAGAACTCAGCACTTTGACATATGCATAAAAAATAAACACATTGTACCCATGAATACTGATGGAAGTTAATAACTGAATCAATAAAATAGGAATCACAAATATCATCATCCTATTGGAAATAAAGATAGAACAAAACGCTGCTGCAATTGAAAGAGTTCCTGCCAGTATCCCCATGTGTAATGCATACAGCATACAATACCCCAGGTAATGTCCCCCTTCGATCAGACTGCCGTATGTCCCTTCCACCAGTATGCCAAGTTTGTCTATTTCCAAATTTACCCATGGCATTCTCATACGGCAGAGCATCAAAAAGAAAAAGGTTCCAAGCACCATTGTTAAAACAGAACTTATGTATATAACAGATATCTTGGAAAAAACATAATCTCTTAAATTCCCCCGGATCAGCATATACTGCAGATATTTATGCTCTATATCTTCGCTAAACACAGCTGCATAGGAAAACGCAGAGAATACATATGTAATCAGTACCCCTGACAAAGTCGTGGATACAAAATAAGTCGACAGCACATTTTCGTTTACAAATCCCTTTGTTTCTAATGAGAAAAACAGGCATACAGCGACACCGATGATACTGACGATCCATGTCCCGCTTTTTAACAGCCGTCTCATATCCATACAAAAATACTTTTTAAAATTAATCATCAAATATTCATACCTATCAGTCTCAGTTAAGATATATCTCTTTTCCGGTTAAAGCATTCATAAGCACCACTGACATACTTCCATTATCATCCATGACTTCAAAATACCAGACAGGTTCTGCCCCATACCGCTGTTTTTCATCATAAAAAACCCGTACTGCCAGCTTAGCCCGTACGACTTTGTAAACTGCAGAATCCAACAGATTATCATACTTTTCCTTAACTTTAGACGCTATTTCAGAAAAATCCAGAAAAACTGCCTGTTCATCTGTTTCTTCGAAATCATACGAAGTCTGGGCAGATAAAAACAACATGCCCTTTTCTGTAAATGTGGCGGATAAGGGAGCATTCTGATACCCCTCAAACGCTCTTCCCATTCTTGTTGTCATCATTTGCGGAAAAACAGGCAGTCCGCCGTAAGTCTGCCATGCATAAATCTCATATGTATTATCCGCCTCTGTCCATGCATCCTTTATTTTCTCCGGCTCCATAAATCCGCTGTCCACATATTCCTGTTCCAGCTTCTCATATTCCTCTGCATTCATAGAAAACCAGGAAAATTTAAATTCATCAACCGGATATTCAATTTCTGAAAGCGTGCTTTTTACCTCTTCTATACACTGACCCGGGGTTTTAAATGGAAATTCTTCATGTGATGCGCCCCTCTCATTCATTCGTAAGGCATTCGCATAAATTGACTTTTCATTTTTCCACAAATAGAAGCCTGCATCAATGTCGATCACGGTACCATCAGACAGGATGTACACATTTTCTTCCGGTGCCTTTCCCTCCGGATCAAAATACTTATCTTTTGTGGAATAGCTGTAGGTTTCCTGAATGTCTTTATCTTTTACATATTTCTCATAGGCTTTTCCCGTATCTATAGCCTGAATACCGTTCACTTTCGGAATATAAAAATGAAGTGAATCAAAATCTTCCGGAATTTCCAGTTCACATTCAAATTTCACCTTTTCGGTCTCTGCTGCTATTATTACATTTCCATTGTCCTTACTGCAAATAGTTATTGCAGCCATTATACCAATAACTGCTGATACAAATGTAGTTCCCTTTTTCATCTCAGGACACCTTTCCGGCGGCAGAATCTGTTTCCTTTTCTGCCGCCTGCAAACTATACCTTCAAAATAAACGAAGCTCTCAACTAAACAATAATACAAATCCGCTTAATTGTCAATATTATATATTAATAGTTTTCTTTAATACATTATAATCTATAATTTAATTTATTAGTTAATATATTATATAAACATCTATTGACTTGATAGTTAATTTTATGTTATCCTTCAAATAGGTCAAATCTTCTTAAGGAAAGAGGAAAACAAAAGTGAGAAAAAGTATTTCTATATTAACGCCCAATGAGTTATTGTTGATGGAAATTTTTTGGAAAGTAAACGAGCCTTTAACCAGCATTGATCTGGTCAATTATCTGTCAAGCGATTGTCAGGATTGGAAAAACGGATATCTCCATAACCTATTAAAGACTTTGCTTGATAAAGGGATGCTCCGGGTTACAGATATTATCCAATGCGGACGCAGATTTGCCAAACAATACGAGCCTACCCTTACAAAAGAAGAATACGCTGCAAAAATGGTATCCTCCTTAAATTTTAAAAAAGAATCTATCTCCAAAATTGCCTGTGCCATTGTAAAAGAAGTGGCTGATGACAGTCCCACCGTCATCTCTGAATTAGAGGATATTTTAGATGCATTGAGAAAAGACATTCATTAGTTATCATATGAGGGAGGAATATGACTGTCACATCTTATTCTTGTATATGTTCTGTGGTTATATCTACAGTATTTTTATCATGCTTATGTTTTATAAGAAGCAAATATCATTTTACAAAAGTATCGGAAGTAAAATCATTTATTTTTTTATATGTACTTATTTTTATCAGGTTCTTTTTTCCGTTGGATTTTAATTTTACTCTCGGGATTCCTTTGGAAGGTGTTTACTCGGATTTCTTTGAAATCTTTTTTATCAAACAAATTCAAATTTTAGACTGGCAGCTTCCATTAATGGGTATTATTTTATTGATATTGTTTTCAATTTCAGCCATCAAGATTTTTATATACATCAGAAATTATGCCAGGACATTAAAAGAAATCAGAACATTTAAGCCGTTCAATTCTCAGCAGATCCAACTTACAGAAAACAATATAAAAAAGCTATACCCAAGCCTGCCTTCCTATACGCTATTAGAATGCGAATATGTCAATACCCCTCTTGCCATTGGCATATTTCATAAAAAAATAATTCTACCCGCCGAAGAGTACTCAGACACAGAATTGTATTACATACTTTTACATGAGTATACGCATTTGGTCAAAAATGATCTGCTGAAAAAATATATGATAGATATCATCTGTGCCCTTTTCTGGTGGATTCCCTTTACCAAATTTATCGGAAAAGACGTTGAACAGATAATAGAAATGGCATGTGATCACTCAATTGTAAATAAAATATCAACAAGAGAAAAAATCAGCTATTTAGATACGCTCATGGCCGCGGTAAAGCGTACCTCTAAACACAATAGCAGTCCACTGCAAAACTCCCTTGCTTTTGCCGTCAGAGAAAATCCGCATTCTATGGTTGAACGTTTCCGGCTTATAGCAGAAAAGCCAAAGAAAAAAACATACATTAAAGGTTTACTCTTGAAAACAACAGCCATAATGCTTATCGCCTGTTCCTATTTAGCAGTACCAATGCCATCATATGAGGCTCCTATTGAAGAAATTGAAACAGACGGGTGTAAATCAATTTCTCCCGACAGCGATTCATATATATACATAAAAGGCAATTCCTATTTCCTGGTAATTGAAAATAAAATAATAAATCCCATTTCAACAGAACTTGCCGGAATGATGATTGATTCTGGCATAGAATTCAAAAAGGAGAACAAATAATGAAAAGAAAACTTTTACTGTGGACATTTCTATTAATCTTAGGTAGTTCCTGTGTTCCAATTTATGCATCAGATAACTCACCTTCAAATCAGCAAGTCATTGCTGAATTTACACAAAATAATATAACTCCCTATAGTTCGGATATCATTCAATATAAATTCCGCCGTACTTCTAGCGGCCAATTGCAATATCGCCGTTGGAATGATACCCAAAAGAAATGGGTCGATCCATATTGGATCAATGTAAGTTAAAGCAAGTTCTTCACGAACTGCCTTGCAAAGCCAACAAACTTCTCACGATAAAAGAGCTTCTATGATAGAAGAAAAATCATAGAAGCTCTTTTACCATTCATTTATTGCATCTATTACAAACGGAAGGCATAGAGATTACTTCATTCTATTTCTTTTTTCAAATTCATACGCGAAAGAACAGCCTAATCTTTACGGGCACCATCTGGTTGCCTGCATAAGCTGCCCGCCAGAGTAATTAGCATAATCGGTTTCTGCCCTTACAATATAATGCTCCCCGCCTCGCGCCATTCCTGCTCCATACTGCTTTTTCTGAGCATAATTGGATGTAAAAGTAAACAATGGTGAATACACACCGGATTTATTGGAGTCCAATCTTGTTCTTGCATAAAATGTACCGCCATGCGTAAAAACTGTACTCTTTTTTCCGGATGGACTTTGAGACAGGGTCGTTATATATGCATAAGTATCTCCGTCATTCTCTTTTAATTCCGCATAAGAGTCAGACTTAGCCCCATTACTCATAAAGTAGAAATTGCCATAGGTGTTTCCTGCCATAACGCTGACAGAAGATAATATAGTTACCATTATGGTTGTCAATAAAATCTTTATTAATCTCTTCATTCTTTTCCTCCTTTGTATTTCCGTACCTCTCTATTGCCTTCCGTGTAATACAAAAAACAGAACCTACCCGCTATCCAATAATCTCATCACCGTCTACTGCATTAATATAAACATAATCTGTATAATCACCTTGACGGACACGAAACTGCCACGCCGGAATCATATCACACTCCCATCTTCCCTCGCTGTCATTTCCAACGGGAAGAGGGTAATAAATTAACTTCATCTGATCAATGATAATCCCCTCCACAATAGATAGTTCATACTTTCTTCTCAGGTTTTCATAAATCTCCTCCACAGGAATCAGTTTTACGGTATTCTCAGACACAATCTCAAAGCTTCTGCCAAACTTTATATATTCTATTCCATTCTGCGTATATCCCGCTTCCGTTATGCTTGCCGGAACATACAATTCATCCTGCCTGCTGACGAAATTACTCAGAACTGGAATCCCATCAATTAATTGCTCAAAAAACATCCAATAACAGTTATCTCTCTCCCCCCACTCCATCATAGAGCTTTCCTCTGGTTTTGCCTGTTCATTTTCAGAAGCATTATCAACATACTCCTTCATTTTTTCCATTTGCTGATAGCTAAAAGAATAGGCATCGGACATTTGGATACCTTCAAATCCGGTTATGATCTTTATATATTCCCCCACAATATCCGAAGCATCTTTTCGTACTGCAAAAGAAAAATCATCATCCTTCGTTTCACTGTCAAATACAACCTCAATTTCATTTCCCTCATGGACAACCGGAAAGCATCTTGAAATACTGCTCCAATGTTCCGTTTCTATATATGCGCTTTCACCTGCGTATACAGTTCCCTGAACGTTTTTCCAGTTTGATCCTAAATCTCCCCGATAATAATACGCAGGCGCTTCATTTTCCCATTCTTCTGCGCTTATGTCCTCCGGCGTATCGCCCAGTAACGCATTTATCAGTTTTTTACCGTCAAATCGATCAGCAGCAGCACGATACAGCTTAACTGAGTCTGGAATAACGTCCGATGTTTCTATTACCGCATCTAATATTACCCCTTCCGTCAGTTGAATCGTCACTCTACCCTGTTCAGTTTTAGAATTTACTCCATAAACCTGTACAGTTCCTGTTAAAGCAAGACAAATTAACAATACACCTGCACGAATCATTTTACATTTCATCACGTTCCTCCTTAGCATTCGCTTATCCTCGTTTCACAATCCTTCCTTTATCAAGTTCCACTACCGTATCACACAAAACAGAAATATCTTCCTTATTATGACTTGCCAACAAAATCGTCTTTCCTTCATCTCTCAATTTCATTAAAAGCATTCGGATTTCTTCTACGCCCTGATTATCAAGTCCATTCATTGGTTCGTCCAAAAGCAGCAGCGATGGATTCTCCATAATTGCCTGTGCAATCCCCAGACGCTGCTTCATTCCAAGAGAATATTTTCCCACATGCTTTTTGCCTGCAGCATCCAATCCCACTCTCGCCATGATATTCTCTATATCCTTCTTAGAAATCCGTTTCCTGATTCCTGCTAAAAAACTCAGGTTTTGGTATCCGGTATATCCTGGCAAAAAGCCGGGGTTCTCAATAATTACTCCCACATCCGGGGGAGCCTCAATATCCTTCCCAAGCTTTTGGCCACTTATAAAAATTTCTCCTTTATCAGCCTTTAAAAATCCGCAAATACACTTAAAAAGCACTGTTTTTCCACTTCCATTACGCCCTATCACACCATGAATTTTTCCTTTTTCAAAGGTTAATGAAACATCATCCAACGCTTTATACTCCCGAAATTCTTTTGTCACATTTCTTATTTCTATCATATTCTTTATACCTCATCTACAAATTCCAAATTCATCTTTTTAATACCTCTCCACGAAAGAATCATACAAAGCAGTATTCCCCCCGCCAAAATCCCATACGCATAGCCAAATGACACTCCATATCCATACCCCTTCCACTTATAATTAACAAGGCTCATCCACAAAGGAGGAGCAAGATAATATCCTATGCTGAACTTTGCCAGCCGTACGATCAGAAGCGGTGAAAGGCCAAGAACTACACATGCTATATTTCCTATTCCGTTCTTAAAATATAAATTTAATACATAATTGCATACTCCGATCAGCACCGTATTTAACCATACCGCAATAAGTGTCAGCCCCATAGCAGCCAACGGTCTATAATGTGCCATAATCCCATAGTTAAGCTGTTCCATTCCAAACTGCCCTGCTGCGCTGGTTTGCGCCAGGCTTCCCAGTATTTTTCCCCATCCGGTATCCCATCCAACCAAAGGAAGCATTGTAATTATCGGTAAAATACCGATTCCCACCGCATATATAAAGGAAAGAATCCAGACATAGAGCATATTCCCCAAAAACCAGCAATTCCTTCCTGACCTCAAAATCTGCCAACCGCTGTTTACATGCAGAAACGGAGCATCACAAAACAACAGTAAAGCACCCAAAACAATAAATAGCTGATTACCTGAATCGTCTGTCAGCATAGCAAAAATCCAGGGTGAGCAATCCACTTCTACATAGCTGCAAAACTTTCTGATTGATACAATATAAGGAAAAAAGGCACAAAGCACCCATAAATACGCAAGATAAAATCTGGGCGATACTGCAATTTTTTTTAGCCCGATCATACAGATCCGAAACACTCTGTTCAAATCACACACCTCTTCTTCCTCTCTCCAGCCTGAAAATAAAAATCGCAATCTCCAAACAGATAAGTCCCCCAAAATAAACACATACGCATACCATCATTTTTCCTATATCTGTGAAAATCCCCAAGAGAAATCCTCCTGTTTTCATAATATAATACCATCGAAAAATTGCGGGCAGCCTCAATACATTACATAAAAGAATACTTCCGTATAAAAGCATAACCGGCGCACTAAGCAGCAGAAATGCATTTTCTATCCAAGCTGATATCATCAGCGCAAAGACTGCTAAAAATGAATAACCCATTGCCTCTGTTGAAAATACAGCAGCAAAATATACAATTAGAGGATATCTGAGAATCACCATATCATAGGCTCCTAAAGCGTGTTCTTCCAGATACTCCATCATAATTTTAATTTCATCCGGCCGAATTACAGGAAGCCTCACTGCCAACAGCCCATAACAAAGGACATATCCTAAAAAAATTGCCAGAAATGCCCCTGCTGCCGCTGTTAAAGCATGCGACCAGCAATATCCATTAAGTCCTGCCCGGGATTTCAGACAGTACAAATAATTATAATGCTTGTCTTCCCAATAGCTCAGACTAAAAGGTAAAACAATAAGCACTGTAAATGCTGTTAAAAATGCCCCAAGTCCTCCCCGTGCATTTGTTAAATAATAGATGGAACACTGATATCCGGATGCCGTAACCTCCGGCCAGATACTCAAAAAAGTAAGGCCCGCGATTCCCAACACTGCTATAGAAAACTTCCATGACAAAAACATCCTTCTAAAGTCCGAACATAGCATTTTATAAAATATCCTCATTTTTTCCTCTTTCTCATCTTAGCCTGTCAATAGAAGCAATTTATTTCTATTTCTGATCTTTAACCTGAATGTATTTTATTTATATTTCCTATTAATTATACACTTTATATGTGTATAATAATACATAATAAATTTATTGTCAATACTATATACTTATAATAAAATCATGCCAATAAGCAAAAAGAGATAATTAGTCTATGTTGACAAAGAAACGAATCCCCCAACTGTACGGCAACACAGTCAGGGGATTCGTTTTTAATTCTTTACAGCCTAAAACAATACAATTTATTTTCTTAAAATCTTACATCTTTTTTTATAAAAAGCAATCCCATAACAAATAACCTCTGCATAATTATCCTTAAATTCTTCCGCATACATTTTTTCATCTATCTGGGAGATTGCTTTTTCACATTCTTCTTCTAGATCATCCAATTTCTTTGCATATTTTACTTCAAATACAGCTGCCCGGTCTCCGGCGTAATCCTGCACCACAATGTCACTTCTGCCTTCTCCATGCTCTCTGTTGGATTCCACCACATAGCCCGCTCCTGCGAAGATTCCGGCAAAAAACGCATGATAAAAGTCCTCTCTGTAATCATAATAGCTTATGGTTCTGCGGAGCAGCCTCGTAACTTCTGCTGTTGCTTTCTCTGCATCTCCGTTCCAGATAGATGCAAACAGAGCTTTTCTGTCCATCCGCTGCGTACTTTCCTTAAACCATTCTTTAATAATCGTTTCAAAGATTTCCCTGACTTCTTTATTGGGAATTTTCACAGCATAGCTGCCCTCCGGAAGCGCTTTTGCCGCTTCATCATCTTTTACACGTGTCAGATACCCGGTAAGATACAGGATGCTCCAAAAATTATCTTCTGTAGAATGAAGATAGTCATATGTGATATCCTCCCGAATATTTTCTACAATATACTGTCCTGACAGCAGTGTTTCCAGTTTCTGTGTGATTGCAGGTCCGAAATAATCAATGAAAGAGCGGATTATTTCATTTCCGCTTGAGTTTTTCCAGTAGCCAACCGGTTTGATCGTCGGATTAATCAGCAGATTATTTACATGATTCACTACATCCCACGGGCAATATACATCCATATCACCAAAACGATAACCATCGTACCACTTCTGCATTTCTTCTGTGTGGACAGCTAATCCGGTGTCCGCCAGAATTTTATTGACCTCATCCTGAGAAAAACCAAAAAATTCATCATAACGCTTATCCAGAATCGTATCCACAGTGAAATTGTTTACACCTGTAAAGACACTTTCTTTTGTAATCCTCAGACATCCGGTTACTATCGCAAATTTAAGAGAGGTATTGTCTTTCAGTGCAGTGCTTAAAATCCCGCTTATCATATCAAGCATCTGTTCATAATAACCGTTTGTATTCCCTTTGGCTACCGGCACATCATACTCATCTAAAAGCAGGATTACCTGTTTATTATAGTAGTCTTTCAGCATACGCATCAGAATGCTCAGCGATCTGCTAATCAGTCCTTCATCAGCATTTTCGTCCCTGATTTCCCGGAAATTCTTTTTATCTGTCCCATTTACCCTATCACTGTCAAGCAAATAATCATATTTCAAAAATAAATCCGAAAACTGCCCGCAAAGCCTTTTATAAGCAAGTGAATAATCCAGTCCATCAATATCTTTAAAAGACAGAAATACCACCGGATACTGATTCATCCATTTTTCACATAGTTCCTGGTTTTCACTTATCTTTAATCCTTTAAAAAGTTCTCTGCTGTCCTCTCTGATATCCCAAAAGTGAGCCAGCATACTCATTCCCAATGTTTTGCCGAAACGTCGGGGGCGGGTAAACAACGTAACTTCCGTATCTTCTGTCCTTATAATTTCCTCAATCAATCCTGTTTTGTCAACATAGTAAGAACCTTTCTCCCTGATTTTCCTAAAGTCAGAAACTCCAACCGGCATCGTTATCTTATCATTCATTTTTTCACGCTCCTCTCAGCAGCGTGTGCCCGTTCTATTCCCTCTGCAACTGCAATCGCATCCATATTCCAGAGCGCAGCCAACAGCTTTTTAGAATTTCCCAATGCTTCAGCAACAGAAGACCATTCATCTGTGTCCTCTATCGCATTCATATACTCCTTTGCCACTTCCTTGTTTGGAATCCGTACCGTGCCTTTCTGTTCATCATATGCAAGATAGCCAAGATGAATCAACAATGTCAGTACATCATCTTTACTATTCAGATTGGTCATATCATTCGCAAATTTACTGATATTAACCAGCACCTGATCCCCTGCCAGCATTACTATAATCGCATCCTTTAATCCATCAAAATTCATTTGAATATAAATCTGTAATGCTTCATATGTCTCTGTTTGATTCCAATACGTAGCAAAAGTATTTCGTTTCATTGCCTCTACGATGGATTTCGGACTATACATAGACACTTCCTGCTCCAGTCCTTTATCCCGATGTATCAGGGAATACCCATCATACCAGTTTTTTGCATCCTCAAAATCCATATGATACTGACTGCAAAGTTCCTGAACCTCTCTCTCCGTAAATCCGAAGCACTCTGTCAGATTTCCCGAGCTTACCATAGAAAACTCATTAAACATATTCAAGGCAGAATGCGACCCATATTTTTTAATTGGAAGAATACCGGTCATATAGGCAAGCCCTACATACGCCCGATCTTTTAGCCAGTTACGCAGAAAATCAAGATACTGTTTCTGCGCATCTGTATCATTTTTGTATTCTCTGAACAGACAATCCCATTCATCAATCAAAATAATAAATGTCTGTTTTGTTTTTGCATAAATTTTTTCCAATGCTCGCGGCAAACTGCCTGTCTGTCCAATCACATTTGGATAATATTCTTCTAATTCCGTAATCACTTCCTGCTGCAGATCCCGCAGCATTTCTTCTACAGAATAGTTTTCACTCAAAAAACTCTGTATATTCAGCTGTAAAACCATATGCTTATTCAGATGATCATAATAGGAAGCATCTGATGCAATTTTCAGACCATTAAAGAGCTGACTTGTATCTTCATCACAGGTATAGTATGCAGACAGCATATTTGCCGCCATCGTTTTGCCAAAACGGCGAGGTCGGCTCACACATACATATCTATCTTCTGTCTCTACAAGCGGATTTAATCTTGAAATCAAATTGCTTTTATCTATATAAATTTGTGCATTAAGACTCATCTGAAATTTGCCGCTGCCTGGATTTAAATAAATCCCCATACTGTATCACCTCTGTTTCAAACCGGTTTTCATTATCTTTAATTAGTTCCATTATACCTGCAAAAAAAATATACCGCAATAAATTTGCAGTATATTTTTTATCATAGCCCCACTCCCTATCCCCAGCGCAGCTCCTATTGTTCTCTATGTAATTTACTTCTGCTGATTTTAAAATATTGAATAGTTCCTATTCCCTCTTTACTGAAAATATGAATGCCGGCCGTTTCTCCATATGCAAGGATCAGACGTTGGTTCACATTGGTAAGCCCTATATGTTTTGATTCAAATTCATCCTTGGTCTTTTCCAGGCGTTCCCGCAAAAAAGCAATTTTTTCACCGGAAATTCCTTCTCCGTTATCAATCACTTTAAAATAAATCTCACCATTTATCTTTCTTATCGCAACCCTCACTCGTCCATCTGTCTTAAACTTCAGCCCGTGAGACAAAGAATTTTCAAGAAGAGGCTGAAGCAGCATTCTGGGAATCCTACAGTCTTCAATTTCCGGATCGATTTCCCACTCCATGGAAAAATGTCTGTCCTCCCGCATCTTTTGAATATCCACATATTTTTTGCAGATTTCCACTTCTTCCCGTATGCTTACATCCTGTTCAGGAGAATCCAGCGAATATCGAAGCACATCTGACAAATTCTCAAGCATTTTATTCGCATTTCCTGTCTTTCCTTTGGTTACAGTCAATATCTCATAATTGATAGCCTGAAGTGTATTAAAAAGAAAATGAGGATTGATCTGATACTGCAGGGCCAGCATCTGCGCTGATATCTGTCTGTACTTTCTCTCAGACAACTGTATCTGCAGATAGCTATTTTCAAGAAATGTACGGACAATATTGTTCAGTATCTGGTTATAAACACTGTCCTTTTCCGTAATCTGCTTCGGAAGCTCCTGATTCTTTTCCGCACGGTCAAAAATATCTATGATCCTGTAAAGCTGCCTGTAATTACGAACCGCTCTGTCATAGGCCAGATAAGCAGACCCTATCGTCGTAGCCGCCACCAGCAAAATCAGGAACCACATGTTGGATAGAAATACCTGATTTACAGCCTTATTGGGAATCAGGCTGATCACATAAAAAGAACCTGCAGCACTTTCCGCAGTATTCATCAAATAATAGTCGTCCCACATCTTAATCCCTTCCGGTTTCGGATGAGATTTCAGCCATGATGCAATCTCTGCCTTCTTCTCCTCTTCCATCTCCTGATTGGAAAAGAGAAAATTTCCCATGTGATCCGTCAGCAAAAGACACTGGCCTTCATAAAAGGTCATATTCTGCAGCTTCTCTTCCTGTTTTTTCAGTTTATAATTGATCACCGTTCCGCCTTTATAATTTTGATAGCGCCGGAAAATACTAAACACTTCTTCATCAACGGAAAAAAAGTTTTGCTTTTTCCTCACTTCCGCATGTGTTTCGTTTTTTTCATGGAAAGAAGCGTCTCTATCCATTCCTGATCAGACATATTATCTGCTATTACAAGAGGCTTTTCCGAAGTAATGACTCTCTTCGATTTGTTATCCTGATAGAAATAAATGGAATCTATATCTGTTCCCGAATTTTCCAGTGATATCATATAAGCGGACAGATAGCGCAAAGCATTCACTGAATCATAATCCACCTTATCACTTTGAAATACCTTGTAAAACTGATCTACTCTCTGTCCGCTTCCAAGATACATTTGAAAAGCATCCAAATGGGCATAAAAGGAATCTGCATAATCCACCGCAAGATTCAAAGATGTCTCCAGCTTCTCCTTTACCTTTCCCTGTTCCCCCACATAGATTCCTGCCAGGGAGATCAGCCCAAGTATAAGAACCGGCAGGGTAAACGTCCCCAGATATACCCAAATCTTATCCTTAAGAAATCTATATTTCATCGTATGTCTTTTGCTTACTCTTTTTTCCATTCTTTCTCTTTTTCTGAATTCATTCGAAATTCTCTCGGTGAGATTCCATAATATGCTTTAAAAGCCCGGCTGAAATTCTTCGGATTTTCGTAGCCAAGATTTTCCGATATATCATACGTTTTATATTCCGGGCACAAGAGTAATTCTCTCGCTTTTTCCATCCGTGCTTTTAAAAGATAATCTGAAAAATTGATTCCCGTTTCTTTCTTATATAGTGAAGAAAGATATCCTGCACTGAGATTTACTGTAAGAGCCGCCTCATCCAGATTCGCTGTTTTCAGGTTACTTACAATATACGTTTCCACAAGCTTTACAATATTTTCGTAGTACCCCAATGTTTTACGGGCGCCCTCATCTTCCCCATCCAGTTTTCGTTTCAATTCCACAAAGGTTTTTCGCAGCTCATCCGTTTTTACCGGTTTCAGAATATAATCATGTACTCCATATTTTAAAGCCTGTCTGGCATATTGGAATTCCGAATATCCACTCAGAAAAACAATTTTTATATTCGGATATTCTCTGTGCAGCACTTCTGCAAGCTCAATTCCCGTCATAACAGGCATAGAGATGTCTGTAAATACCACATCCACCGGATTTCTGGCAATATAATCCAGGGCCTGTCTGCCATTTTCTGCCCGGGCAACAATCTGGAATCCCAGATCTCTCCACGGATAAAAATCACACAGCCCCGATAAAAGCCTTTTTTCATCATCTGCAACCAATAAACGATACATACAAACATCCTTTCCAGATTTTTTTCTATCCTTTTATTCCTGTTGCTGCAACTCCTTCCACAAAATATTTCTGTGCACAGAAGAAAAGCAGAACAAGAGGAAGAATGCTCACAATAGCCATAGCTACAATGTTATTCCAACTGATAGACATATTTACATCCATGGACATCCGAAGTCCTAATGCAAGAGGATATTTCTTTACATTATTTATATACAAAAGCGGACCAAAAAAATCATTCCAGCTCCACATAAATTGAAAAATCATAGCGGAGAATACAACAGGCTTTGCCAAAGGCATTACAATTTTTAAATATACCATGAAGGAACTGCATCCGTCTACATAAGCGGATTCATCCAGTTCTTTTGGAATCCCTCTGAAAAACTGAATAAACATAAAAATAAAGAATGAGCCGCCCCCAAACAGACAGGGAATAATAAAGGGAAGATATGTATCAAGCCATTTCATATCCCGGAACATAATATACCGTGGAATAATCATGACCGCATTTGGAAGCATCATACATCCCATCATAAGTGCAAAGAAAACCTTCTTTCCCCAAAACTTGAATCTGGCAAAACCAAACGCCACCAGTGACGCCGAAATTACAGTAAATACCACCATCGGAATTACCATTAAAAACGTATTTTTAAAGAAAGTAGCATATGTATACTGTCCGGATCCTTTCCATCCGTTTACATAACCATCCAGCGTCCATGTCTTCGGAATAAGGGATGCAAGAAAAATCTCATCATTATTTTTAAAAGAAGCAAACACCATCCAGACCAAAGGATACAGCATCACGACAGCAACTAAAATCAAAACAATATAACTTATTATTTTTCCGATTCTTTTTTTTCTTTTCATTAAAATTCACCTCCGTCTTCATAGTAAACCCATGCCGTAGAAGACCGGAACACCAAGAGGGACAGGCAAATAATAATAACAAACATAATCCATGACAGTGCGCTTGCATATCCCATTTTATAATATTTGAAAGCATCTGTATAGAGCTTCATTCCCAAAACATAAGTGGACTTCATCGGCCCGCCTCCCGTTATGATAAAAGCAGACGTAAATTCCTGCAATGCATTGATCATCTGCATGATCAGATTGAAGAAAAGAATTGGAGTAATCATCGGCAAGGTGATACTGAAAAATCTCTGCACCTTATTCGATCCGTCAATGATCGCCGCTTCATATAACGATTGGGGAACCTGCTTTAAAGCAGCCAGAAACAATACCATAGAGGAACCAAACTGCCACACAGAAAGAACGCATATGGTTCCAAGAGCAGTATTGGGACTGCCGATCCAATCCACAGAACTCAGACCGATTTTAGCAAGCAGCCCGTTGATTGCTCCATCCCGCATAAACAGGATTTTCCATACCACCGCAATTGCTACGCTTCCTCCCAGAATGGACGGCAGATAATAAAGAGTTCTGAACAATCCGATTCCCTTAATCTTCATATTCAGGAGCATCGCAATCATCAATGCAAAAGCCAGCTTACACGGCACGACAATCAACGCATAAATTGCTGTAATTCTCAATGACGGGCCAAATTCCATATCTGTAGTAAACAGGCGGATATAATTCGTAAGTCCTACGAATTTTGCATCATTTAACATAGAATAATTGGTAAAAGAATAGTAAAAAGACTTCACAAATGGATACAGCTGAAACCATAATAGTCCTATAATCCATGGAAGAATAAAAAACAATCCTTTATTTTTTCTCAGTTTTTTAGCCATCTGTTTCTCTCCCATATATATTTTTTTGGAAAGATTGGGCAGGCTGACCGCCTGCCCAATCCATTTTTATTCCATATCTGCTTTTATTGTTTCCAGTATTGTCGTCATCTGGTTATAAGCATCCTCTGCTGCCTCTCTGCAGCTTTCATACTGACCATAAATCAGTCTTTCCATTACTGTCTCAAATGCAGTTGTTACTTCTGTCGTATTCGGAACATCCAGCTCCGGAGTTCCGGGATTTTCCAAAGCAAGACTTACGCTCTGGCTTGCCTGGTCACTGATCAGCCCATTCTCCTGCAGAAGCTCCCTTGCATAATCATTGGCTGGAACGGAACGGCAGTCTTTTAAGATCAGGATACCTTCATCCTGCTTGAACATGAAGTCAAGGAATTTCATAGCTTCTTCCGGATGCTCACAGTTTGCGGATACCGCTACAACCTGAGACGGTCTTACAACGATTCCTGAGTTTTCTGCACCCTCAAGGCACGGATACGGAAGAACAATCGCATCATCTCCCCAATTCTGCTGATCCACCATGGAAGACCAGCTCAGCCAGCTGGCTAACTGATTATTATCCCACTTTGGATTATCCGAGCATGAACCTTTGAAGACCATGGATTCCTCATATGGAATCACTACCTTATCATCATAAAGCTTCTTCGTGTACTCAAAAGCCTCTTCCAGTTCATCTACCGTTACACCAACGGTATAATCATCATTAATCAGTTGCCCGTCATTCATCTGTCTAAGATAAGTTCTGGTCACAAAATAGAAAGTTCCGCTGTCCATATTCAGGAAATAGTTATCCGGATTCGCCGCATTAATCTTTTTCCCCTGCTCATAGATATCATCCAAGGTAATCACATCAGAAAATTCGATGCCTGCTTCCTCTAAAATAGTTTTGTTAGCCAAAAAAACAAATGCAGCGATTCCTGTAGGAAGGCCTACCAGCTTGTCGTTATACACACAGAAATCATTCAGGAAATCCTCAGAAAAATTATCCAGATTAACGATATCTGTGTAATCTCTTACATCTAAGAAAAGATCCGGATTCTGCGATGTGAATGTTGACAGCCATGGCGTATCAAGCTGGAGAATATCTGCCTCCGTTCCTCCTGATAAAGCTGCAGATACCTTATCCTGATATCCGTCATATCCGCCATATTCTGCTTCAATCTTAATGTTTGGATTTGCTTTTTCAAAAGCTTCAATGCATGCCAGTGTAGCTTCATGTCTGCCATCACTGCCCCACCAGTTAAATCTCAGTGTAATCTGTTCGTCACTGTCTGCTTTTGCTTCCACACCCACACCAAAAATTCCTGTTGTCATTGCTGCTGTTACAGCTAATGCCACCATTTTTTTCATTCGTTTCATACTCATTAATTGCCCCCCTGTTTTATTTGATAACTGTATTTTATCAAAAATTCTTTTTTTTAAAAGAATGCCTGATTTAAAAAAGGTATCATTAGAAGATATGTTTTCCGGAAAGGGGTCATTTCTTTTATTTTGGTATCTCTATATCATCTTTGGAGAACACTAAAAAGGGCATCTTCTCACCGAAGATACCCTTTATCATACTTTTTATCTCTGATACAGCAGCCACGTAAAATTATCAGGCTATATATAGATCATTATTTGGTAAGTTCTTCCAGCACGTATGGTACGATAACTGCTTTTTGCGGACCGTAGGATGCAGTTCCGGTATCATATCCCCACCAGTCTGAGGCAGTAGGCTCGATCTGTCCGGCTGAGAGTAATACATTGCCCATTGTAGAGTTATAGTGGATTTCAATCGTATTTTCTCCATTTACCAGATATTTACTGATATCGGTCTTTGGTGTCATCCAGTTAATACCGCCGCTGTACTGTTCTTTTCCTTCCTGGCCTTCTGCAATGGAGGCTTTTTCTTTAGAAGGATTGGTGCTGATGTCCCCGCCGACCTTCTGTCCGTTGATCCATACCTTCATTGTGGATACCAGATCATCACCGAGATCCAGGATCGCTCCGTCTGCGGCATTTTCATCCCAGTTAAAGGCTGCAGTATATACACCTGTTCCGGAAACCGCATCTCCCACTTCCGGGATATTATCCCAGGTTGTCATGGTATCCAGTGTTACATTGATCGGTGTTTTAGCAGTTTCGTAACGGCTGTTGACGGTCGTTATATCATTTATCGTTTCTTCATCTACAACAAGTTCCTCGCCCTGTGTCCAGGAGGTTATTTCCACATTCCAGTTCGTAATATCATAGGAAGCCGGAACCTGTGCGGCAACAGAAGCCTCTGTTCCGTCGGAGAGAACTGCGGTGTAATCGCCGCTTGTAAAGGCTTTGGCATAAAACTTTCCTTCTTTCTCCACAACCGAATCTGCTGTTGTGGAAACCGCATGGAGGCTGTCCTCTTCCGGAGCAAAAGCAAACAGTGCCGGATCGTCATATTCCAGAGTGACCGGAACATAGGTTTTTCCGTCTTTGATCTCATACTGGGCGATTTTTTCAGCATCTCCGCTCCATGCATCAATTTTGTACGGAACATATTCACCATCTACAACAAGCCTTGTGCTGATCACAGTTCCGTGATCTTCGGTCTTTACAGATTCCACATAACTCTTATCATGATAGTCATTAGAACAGTAGTTGTAAGCATAAAGGTATTTAACACCGTCCTCGTCCTCACGGGTCTGTGTAAGGATTTGATGATTTGCCTCCTCAAAACCTACATATGGTTCTACGCCAAGCTCCTGAAGACAATCATATGCAGTGTCGTCATAGCCTTCGGCCTTTGCATCAAAATAGTCAAAATCTTCGTCTGCATCATTGATTACAGCAACCTTTACGTTGTCAAGAGCCTTCAGTTCCTCCATGGCTGCAGCCAGCTCGTCATCTCTGCCGTCATTAAACGGAGTTTCTTTTGCTGCATTCTCCATGATCACAACCGAAAGTCCCTTCTGTGCCCATTCCAGAACTTTTTTTGCCCCGTCCGGATCCAGCCATTTCTGATAGATCATAAGTGCTTTATAGCCCGCAGGTTCGATCGTCTTTGTCTCTTCATTAAAGGAAACGGTTTCCATATCCAGAAGGTCCGGGCTGAGATAATCGTAGGTATAACCATTGTCCTGAAGCTCTGTGGAACGATAGTATACACCCATATGGGCAAGCATATTGTTCATAGCATGGATGTCATCTTCCACACCGCCGCCAGAATTTAAGCCCTGGTTCCAATTGTTGTGCAGAAATCCGATATCGGTACGGGAGGTTCCGGTCTGCATCAGAGTCTGGATACGTCCAATGTGTGCATTAAATTCGTCATAATCCTCGTAAGCCGGTTCTCTGTCATCATAACGGTCAAACATGGTTGGAGCACCCGGCATTCCTCCCGGCCATAAAGTTTGTTCTGTTCCATAGGTGTCTGTTGCACTCCAGATATGCCATATCACCTTCTGGAAGCCAGCGGCATATTCTCCGTAAACAGAACGAAGCCGTAACTGCATAGGAGTATCATATGGGGAAAGTGTACCGCCGGTTTCGGTGGAAAGCGTCTTGTTCTGCAGCTTTGCACCAGCTGTGTGAAGACGGAGGATATCAATCTGATTGTACTGGTTCAGGTTTTCGGCTTCCGGATAGTCCACATAAGCGGAAGGCTCTGTTATCTCAAAGCTTCGTCCGTAGGAGATTTGCGCTCTCGTTTTGATGCCCACAGAATTAAGCCATTCCTTTAATGGAGTCAGGAGATTTTCTTCATATAACTGTGTAAGAACATCAATCCAGTCATTAATGACCTTCTGGTTCAGGTCCTTGTCATCAGCAAGAGCGTTATAGCCGGATGCGGGATCCATATAAACGTCAAATACAGAGTAAACCTGAGGGAGACCTTTGATCAGGTACATATAAGGCAGAATATCATAGCCTTTTCTCTTCTGAAATTCCTCACGGATAGATTCCGTCCACCAGGTCACGCCTCCGTCCGGATTCAGCTCGATAGAATCCATAAACAGCATGACATCCCCATTTTTGATCTTTTCATTCAATTCCGGATCATTTAAGTAGTGCTCCTCCCAGAATGTTTTTAACGCTTCTACGCCGCGTTTATCAAAATAATTTGTAGCATAGGCGGTTTCTGTAGATGGATCGGATGCCTTGTAATTTCCCTGCTGCCAGTATGCAGCAACATAGTATTTTCCTTCATCCCCGTCCCCCGCTTCTCCGTCCGGAGCAGTCCAGGAAATGGCCTGATCAAAAGCAGTTTCCCCTTCTGTGGTATCTGTCAGCTCAATCATGCTGTCCGGATCGATGGAATATCCGGTATAGTCGTTAACCGGAACCCAGGGTTTTCCGGACCTGTACTGTCCGGAGGTATTTCCGGTGATCTTATATGCATAGGCACCGATAAAGGTTCCCTTATTCTGTATGGTCTCCGGCTTTGGAAGCTCGCTGATGCTTTCGCCAGGGGCAACAACGGTTTCGCCCATAGTGATAACCTGGCTGGCTTCCTGGCTGTCAGGATCAAGTCCCGGGACATTGGAGGTTGCCCAGTTGGTTCCCGAGGTCAGACTGACACTCATGCCATGGTCAAGAAGAGTGTTCATCATCAGCTTCCACTTATGTGCCCACATATCAGAGCCATAAGCATATTCTTCTGTAGGTGCTTCGCTGGTCTGCATGCAAAGCTCCACCCCGTCAAAACCGGCATCATACATCTGCTGTATCTCTTCTGTGAGCTGCTTGTCCGTCAGAGATGCCTGAGGAAGCCACCAGCGGACATAGGACTGTTTGCTTCGGTCAGGATCTTTGAATTTGTCGGTGAGTACCTGTGCGAAATCATTCTGCGGGGCTTCGGCCATGGCGCTTACAGGAAAGCATCCCAGTGTCAGAGCAAAAGCAACGGACAGGGCAAGGGCACTCTTTTTCTTGTTCTTTTTCATGTGTTGAACTCCTTTCGGTCTTTGTTTTGTTTCTGATAAAAGTATTATAGGAAAAGATGCACATAAAAAATATAAAATTCAAGACAAGGCAATGTTACAATACAGACATTTTCAGCTGAAATGCAAATGCATATTATGCAATTTGCACAATTGTAATGTCTATTTTTTGTCACTTTCTTTGTTTCGAAAAAAAGCAGGACTGAAACCGGTCTCCTGCTTAAAGGTTTTTGAAAAATAGGAAGCAGAATTAAAGCCTGTCATTCCGGCGATTTCCTGAATGCTCTTTGCGGTAGCTTTCAGAAGCATTTTTGCCAGAGAAATTCGGCAGTCAAGCACGTATTCGCTGAAGGAAAGCCCTGTTTCTTTTTTCAGCAATTTTGACAGATAATCCGGATTCAGGTATACGTAATCGGCGACTTCCTTTCGGGAAAGCTCTTCGCTGATATGTTCCGAAATGTATCTTCTGGCTTTTTTCAGAGCCTCCTGCCCCTCGTCTGTCTCAGGAGAGGGCTGCATAGCCTGTACGATCATCTGCTCCTGCTTTCTTTTCTTCGCTTCCTGCATAGCCTGCCTAATGGCTTCCTCCATTTCTTCCAGAGGAGAAGGCTTCAGAAGGTATAAAAATGCTTTCTGCCGGACAGCTTCTTTGGCGTAGGAGAAATCGGCATGGCTGGTCAAAAAAATGCATACCGGATTTTTGTACTGTTCGTTGAGCCATCTGAGCAGATCGATTCCGGAATCGCCGGGCATTTCAATATCCGTAACCAGTATGTCGATCTGCTGGCTTTCAATAATCTCCTTTGCACGCTTGGCAGACAATGCGGTAAAAATCTTGTCAACACCGCATTTTTCCCAGTCAATATATTCTTTCAATCCCTCAATCGTGATATATTCATCATCTACGATCAAAATATTTCCCATAGTAAGTGCTCCTTTTAAAATGCAGGAATGTCTTTTTGTGTGTAAAAAACAAAGTTATATATGCCACAGTGAATGTACAGGGAGCTGCAGTTGGACACAGGCTCCGGCTGGCAGGATATTGAAAAAGCAAAGTACGCCGGTACCTTTAAAAAACAGTTCCATCCGGTTCTTTACGTTGGCAATGCCGATTCCGGATAAGCCGTTTACAGCCATAGTCTGCGGGGAGTTCAGTCTTTCCAGAAGTTCTTCGGAAAATCCGGGTCCGGAATCCTGTATCCGGATAATGAAGTTCTCTTTTTTATCAGTATCAAAGCGGATTTTTATGAATATCGTGTTATTATCTTTTTCCGGATCAATGGCATATTTCATAGAATTTTCCACAAATGTCTGAACCATCAGAGGATAGATCAGGCATCCCCGCAATTCTTCATTTTCAAGCTCACAGGAAAAAGAAATCCGGTTACGGTAGCGCAGTGTCTGGATCGACATATAATTATCTATGTGCTCCAGTTCCAGCCCAAGTGCGACCGGCTGATCCGCAGGGCGTGCCAGATAACGCATATAATTGGCCATACACAGATCCAGCTTCTGAATGAGCTGGCACTGTTTTCCCTGAGCCAGCATATAAATGGTATTCAGACAGTTCAGGAAAAAGTGAGATTTGATCTGACTTTGCAGGAACTGCCGTTTGGTCTGTTCTTCTCGTATCTGTTTTTCGTAATTGTCCAGCTTCAAATCAAGAATGCTTTTCTGCATATCGTTAAAGGTGCTGTAAACATCTTCAAATTCGCTAAGACAATTACTGGCAGGCAGCCGGGATTCCAGATCTCCGTTTTTTATTGTTTCCATGTGTGTAACCAGAGTACTTAAGGGGGCATAGACAAAACGTCTGGCGCTTAAAATACACAGAAGGAGAAGAAAAAAATTGATCACGATCGCGGCGATGAGGACAGGTCTGAGTCCGGACATTTCTTTTAATATTTCATTTTCAGGCAGTAAAGCGGCCAGTACATAGTCCTCCTGATTGGCAGAAGAAACAGTTTTTATATAGTTCCTGCCATTAATCAGCAAAAAAGAGCCGCTGTCATCCGGAAGAAAAGAGCCGTTAAAGGAAAAGGTGCTCTGGCTTTCCAGAATACTGCCATTCAGATCACAGACATACAGACCACTCTGGGACTGGGGATTCAGCAAACTCAAATCCTGAAGAATGGATTGTGCTTTTATCCATATCCCGTACCATCCGTAAATTCCCTGTTCCAGATATAGCAGATAGTTTTTCTGGTCAATTTGTGTAAAAAACCAATGGCCGGAAAATTCAGAAAGCTCCTGAGTAGTTATAAATTCCTTAAGCTGCAATTCTTCGTTATAGTTCGTATATTTACTGCTGACGGCATAGTAAGGAACGGATGCAGAGGCTTTCCGGTACATAAAAATGCCATCCAGTATTCCATTCAGATCCAGTGTTTTCTGCATCATTTCTTTTAACTGGAATTTCTCAAGATAATTCTGTGCAGACGGATCAGAATCATCCTCTGTCTTGTGCAGGAAATTGTCATTCGCCAGGATGTGAAGCTGTTTTTCGGCAAAGCTTATCTGTGAATCAAGCTGGTTGGAATAATATTCCAGAAGATTTTCACTGTTTTTTACAGCTTCAGAATACATACTGTTCTGTGTAACATGAACAACAATAAAAAATACGATGCCCTCCACCAGTAAGATGATCAGAAACAAAACAGCCAGTATCTGTTTCAGGCTTCTGGTATGGCGGAAAGAGGACAGAAAGAAGTTCTGTGTTTTCATGCGCCGGTCCCTCCTTCCAGATATTGATTCAGCTGCTTCTGTTTTTCTGCAGTAATACTGTCAATACCGGCTTCTTTAAGCCCCTGTTGCAAAATGGGCAGATATTTTTCCGGATTCAGTTCGCCGGTAATCAGTCCGAAATAATATTTCTGCATAATGATTTCACAGCTGTTTATTTCTTTTTCGACAGGCGTAGGATCAAAGCAGAAATTTATTGCAGCAGACTGGATGGAATGATCGTTATAGTCGGTAATCTGCGCCCATAAATTGTCCGGAAGTCCATCCCAGACAGGCATAAGCATTTCATTTCCGTACATCCAGCCGAAAAACTGTGAATAGCGGCTGTTATCCACGTTGATTCCTGATGGATAACCGATTACGGTTTTATCACTGTTTTTGTATTCATAATGAACTCCCTCGCAGCCATAGGAAAGAATACGTACAACATTTTCATCTGTATACATAAGCTCCAGAAACCGCATGGCAATTTCTTTTGACTCGCTTTTAGACGGAATTTCCCAGAACAGGCGGTTGGCGCTGAATGAGTTGATATAGTTTTCGCTCAGGAGAACACAACCGATCTTTATTCCGGAGCCCCGAGTTTCTTCGATGTCAAAACCAGGGTGATAATGGGAAAAACAGCCCAGTACCTTACCGGATTTTATATAATTGATCGCAGATATCGTTGTTCCGCTGTCCGGCATCAAAAGTCCGTTCTGATGCCAACGGTACATTCTGTTAATAAAATCTGCAAATTCAGGTGTTTCACTTAACGTGACAACCTTTGGACTGCGTCCGTAATCCTGAAGGACAGCAAGAGGGTACCGAAAATCATCACCCACAGGATCTATTTTGAGCAGCGCATCCAGTCCGTAGTAATGATTATTTGCAACCGGAATGATAGAGGGATCTGCTTCTTTCAGACGGAAAAGCTGTGTTTCCAGACTGTCAAGATCCGTTACCGTATCCATTTCCAGTCCGCATTTTTCAGCCAGATCAATATTATATTCAAAGCATGAACTGGAGGAATAATCCCGGACAGTGGGAAGCCCGTATCTGATCTTATCAACATAACCCGTATCCAGATATTCTTTATTTAAAACAGCTTTGATCCCGCTTCCGTATGTCTGCAGAAGGGAATCAAGCGGTTCCAGAAGCCCTGCGTTTGCGGCTTTTTTCAAACTGGCCATGTCCCCGAAGATAAGATCAATGGGTTCTGCAGATTTTAAAAGACGCATGTAATCAGTTTCCCGTGTCTTTTCATCCACAATCTTAAACTGTACCTGAAAATCTTCATTCTGGGCCAGATACCGGTTTAATTCGTTTTCCACCAGCTTAAAATCCTGGCTGTTTTCTGCACTTCGCTGTAATACGATATGTATCGTATGAGATCTCTTTGAAGCGGCATGGCGTGTAAACACCTGGCTAATAGCAGCAGCCAGGAGCAGGATTGCAAAAAGAAACAACCATAACCTCATTTTTTTTCGACTGCGCATGCTATTCCCTCTAATGTGGTATTTTTCATAAAATTTCTGTTATTCTTCTTTACTTTTATCACAATTCCGGATTCTCCAATAAATCCTCCATCGTACAGCCAAGAACCCTGGAAAGTTTATAAACAGTTCCTGCTTGTGCTTTGTCGATATTGTTTACCTTCTGCTCATACATTTGTATAGAACGAATCTTTATTCCTGAGAGTCTTGCCAGCTCTGCCTGGGAGATTCCACGATTTTCACGAATTGTTTTTAATCTGGTTTCCTGTACTACAGCGTAATATTTCTTATTCATATCCTCGATAAAACACTCAATATCCATTTCATGATATACGCTATACATTGAGATAATTTCTGATAATGAAATTCTCGAAAAAATATCTTTAAAACGTTTCCCTGCCGCCCATTGATATTCCGCCAATACCCATCCGGCCCAATATACATTTGAGCGTGCTTCGGAAAGTACTTTCTCCGGAAATCTTCGATCCGGATAAGCATACATAATCACTCTCTTTGCCAATTCTACCCCGGACATCCCCGCAACGATCGCAGGATTTCCCCGTTCAAATTTATCCGCATAACCGGATTGAACAAACACTTTTGAAAACCAATTCGCATCAAATTTACAAGCGTTGATCGCATAGTCAAAAAACTCGGCTAAATTCTGTTTAGCATCACTTAGATAGAATTCGTTGTATGCGCGGATCATCATTTTTCATCTCCTCTCTGAGAATGTCTAAAACGAAAATATCACTTTTATAAGAGCGATCCTTACGAATTTCATTTCTGTATGTTTCCCTTGCACTGAGATCTCTTGTTATGAACTTAGGATAATATACTGTCTTATCTGCCAGTTCTGCCCTTTCAAATGTTAAATTTTCAAAGGCCTTTTCTGAAATCAAGACTGTCTGTTCACCCAGCTTGCCAAGCCGAAGCGCCCGATTTAAGCTGCGAAGCGATAATCCATTCTGAACAAATGATTCTGCAAAAGAAAAGTATGAGTCATCCGCTCTGTAGCCAATAACAATATCGTACTTTTTTAAATCAACTGAAAAATTATCAATAATATAATCACGAGCGTCCACAGCAATTTCATTAGAAAGCCGAAAAGTTCTGTTTTTTAATAATAATGCCATCCAGTGTAAAATATTGTAATCCCCATCTAGTAAATTTAAGATTCTTAAAGAATCCTGCTCAAGAGAGTATTTACTTACAAACCCATCTGTATTCTGTTTGCATGCCCATTCCATAGCCATTGACAATTCCAGTGTACAATAAAAACCTCTGCCATAATCATTGTTTGTTTTACCAAGATGAAAATCCGGCTTCTCAATGACATGATCAGAACCATGTAATAATTCAATTCTACTCATAGGTCCCTCCTGACTATCATTGCAATGATATATTTTTATTATATCATTACAATGATATATAGTCAATAAAGACCGCAACGGAAAGCGCACTTATCAGCTCTGGTGATCTGCCGTCTATAAAAATCATACAGGTTCATTCCTCTCCGTTCAATGGTATTAAAATATTATCAGGTTTTCCTTTATTATATATCACGAATTTTCAAAATCTTCTTCTGCATATTTTCACGTATTTCCAATTTCTTATACCGGACTTAAAATTTCCCGTTTCTATACACCACCGCCACACCAGTTAAGTCTCAGTATAATCTGCTCCCCGCTGTCTGCTTTTGCTTCCACACACACCCGGCTTCTTTCCGTTCATAACACAGTCCGGCTATCCTCTCCTGTATCTGTATCGTATTGTAAAAGATATCCTTTTGTTTCTATGCTTTTCATTTTCTATTCCCCTTCTTGTAAGCAATCTCAAAGCCACCAAGGAACAGATTGCAGACGGCCTAAATAGTGTCATGTCTCCTTTGCAGCGTATACGGTAAGGTTTGCTTCCCACTCTTTACTGTTCTCTTATAAATACCGGAATCACATCCAGCGGTGCCTCTGCGCAGACTGTCTGGCCGCCTGCATATTTCTTTCCGGTGCTTTGTTCAGTCCATTCTGTACCTGCCGGCAAATAAACATCCCGTTTTCTCTGCTGATACTCTGTCACCGGAGCTACGAGAACTTTATCTCCAAAAAGAAATTGATCCTTGATTTCCCATGCCCTGGCATCCTTCTGGAAATGATAGAACAGCGGCCGCATAACCGGTGTTCCCTTTTCGCTGGTCTCTTTCATCAGACGCCTTGTATAAGGACGCATTTCTTCACGGATCTCAATATATTTCTTCATGATCCTGTAGTTTTCTTCCCCATAAGACCAGATCTCATTTTCAGCACCGCTTCCGCACCTTCCGCCTCCCACATCTGCAAGAGGTTCCTTGTACGGCAGTCTGTTTCCATGCAGACGCATAACAGGACAAAATGCTCCATATTGAAACCATCTCACCAGAAGCTCCTGGAATTTCGGATCACGGATATCTCCATCATGGAATCCGCCTATATCCGTTGTCCACCACGGAATCCCTGCCATTCCCATCTGCAGGCCGCAGATGATCTGCTTTTTGAATGAATCAAATGTGGAAGGAATGTCCCCGGACCAGACCAGGGCACCATATCTCTGGCTGCCTGCCCATGCGCAGCGGACAAGGCTTACCACATCCTTTTCTCCCGCCTCCGTCATTCCGTCATAAATCATCCTGGTATACCACATAGGATACTGGTTTCCCACTTCCAACACAGATCCCTGATAATATCTGTAATTTTCAAAATCATAGCTGGAGTACTCCGGTTCTGCAACATCCAGCCAGAAAGCCTTGATACCGGCATCATAATAATTTTGTTTGATTTTATCCCACACAAACTTCCGGGCATCCGGATGAGTCATGTCCGTAAAGGAGGTTGGGTCAATCATCAGCATGTTGATCTTTACCCCTGTTTCAGAACGGACTAAAAATCCCCGCTCCTTCATATAATCGTAATCAGGTGCATGAACGGATACCGTAGGCCAGACAGAAACCATCAGTTTTGTCCCCATCTCTTCCAGCTCCTGAACCATCGCTTTCGGATCCGGCCAATATTCCGGATCAAAGGCCCATGTACCTTCCAAAGTCCAGTGAAAGAAATCCGCTACGATCACATCCAGCGGAACACCGCGGCGATAATACTCTCTGGCAACAGAGAGCAGTTCTTCCTGCGTCTGATATCGCAGCTTACACTGCCAGAATCCCAGTCCGTACTCCGGCATCATAGGTGTTTTTCCGGTAACATCTGCATAGCGCTGGACAATTTCTTCCGGACTGTCCCCCGCTGTGATCCAGAAGTCAATCTGTTTGGTGCTTTCCGCTTCCCATTCTGTCATGTTCATCCCGAAAGAAGCTTTTCCTATGGCAGGATTATTCCAGAAAAATCCATAACCCAGACTTGAATATACAAAAGGAACGGAAGCCTGGGAATTTCTCTGAGCAAGTTCTAAAATACTGCCTTTCAGATTAAAAATCCCATTCTGGTACTGTCCCATGCCAAATAATTTTTCCTCAGGATCTGACTCAAACTTGAGACTGGCTTTAAAATTTCCGCCGGAAAGGCTCTTCAGCTCCCTTGAATGAATTCCCAGACTGCTGTGGCGGTCACATTCCAGCTCTTTCAGCAGGACATCCCCCTGATTATTCTCAAAAATCAGTTTGCCTTCTTTTGTAATCGTGGCCTTGATTTTCCCGTTAATCATAACGGCTCCATCGCCAACATTCCGTTCTTCCGAATTTACCTTTGGTGCATCTTTCTCTCTTTTATTCTGGGTAATCGAAATTTGTACATTCTGCTCCTTCTGCGGAAGCAGCGCCCAGTCGTTCTCTGAAAAAGAGTTCAGCCTTGTAACCCGAACCCGCAGACTGTTTTCTCCAAATGCTTCAATCTGAATCTTTTCTCCATCATATTCTCTTATGAGTTTGTTCTCTACTGTGTAAACCATATCCAAACCTCCCGCATAAAAATCCTGAATGTTATTCTTTAAATATCTGCACAAGTACTTTGCATTCCAGTTATCTTTCTATCATAATTATACTGTGGAAAAAAATTATTTTCTGCCACAAAAAATGAGCACCTTCTCACCGAAGATACCCATTCTCCTAAACTAAACACGAAAATCCGGGCCTTACCAATCCTTTTCATACTTCTCAATTCGGCAATGGTGTTCCTTACTGTTTTTATAGTGTTCTTCTTGTTGCCCTTATCAGTTCCTGCCTGATTTCTTCATTTGGAATAAACGCCTTCTCAGTATTCTGATCATACCCCAGATAGCCAAGATGGATCAAATAAGTAAGAACATCATCTTTATTTACAAAACTTACGATATCATTCTGAAAAGATGTAACATCAACTCCAACCGAAGAGCCGGACAACATTTCAACAATAGCCTTTTTTTATCCATCGAAATCCATTTTAATCAGCGGTACGATTGCTTCATAAGTACCCGTTTCGGACCAATAGCTTTTGAATCTTTTCTTTGTCATTACACTAACAACCGCTTTTGGATTATATACCTGATAATCATCCAGCAAATATCCATCATACCAGCATTTTACTTTTTCAAAATCAACCTGGTACTTTTCGCAAAGTCTTTTTACTTCCTCTTCCGTAAAACCAATATACGGAGCAAGATTACTGGCATCGAGCATTGTAAACTCATCGAAATTGTTTAATGCAGACTCTGTCTGGATCTTTTTTATCGGTAAAATACCTGTAATATAAGCAAGTGCAATAAAACTTGTAGGAATTATTCCCTTAAACATTCCTCTGAGAAAGTCAATATATTCTTTCTGCACTTTCTCATTAGCAGCTTCGTCACGGATAAGTACATCCCATTCATCAATAATAACAACAAACCTGCATCCATCATACACCACTGGACATCAAAGCGAATCACATCATACTGATTGAGATGTCTTCCAAAGTCAGCACTTTTACTGATTTCCAAAGGTAAAAACATATCTTCCGACTTACAGCCTTTGCTATAGTAAGCAGTAAGCATATTAGCAGTTATTGATTTTCCAAATCGTCTTGGGCGGCTGCTGCAGATAAACGCGTTATCTGTATTCAATACAGAATTCGTGTATTCTATCAATCTTGTTTTATCTACATAGATCGGTGAATTCAATGTCATTTGAAAAGCAATGTTGTCCGGATTCACAAAAAGTCCCATTCACTTACACCTCCAATAGTTTTGGAAACCCATTCCTTGAAGAATTATAATGCCTGTATGTCTTTATTAGTATAGCATATCCGATAGTCTTCTACCATACATTTAAACATCCAGCGGAATCTCATATCCCCAGGACTTCCGGATTTCATCCATGATTTCCAATACCTTGATGGTTTCCTCATGAGGCATTTCCGGACATTCCAGCGCCCCGTCGGCAATAGCCTTTGCACATGCCTCCACCTCATACTCATACCCTGTAATCTGTTCCGGCGGCAGATAAACAGCCTTCTCCGTATGATCCGCATCATACACTGTAATCTTTTCCGGATTATTGATATTCTGCACTTTTATATACCCTTTTGTTCCGAAAATTCCTCCCATCCGGTCTGACACAGCGTATACGCTGCTTTGAAGAGTAGCCACCTTATCTCCCACAAAGTTCATCACAATGCTGTCTGTCATATCCACACCATTGCGGAAAATCGCTGTTGCTGTCACCTCTTTTAGCGTATCCCCGAAAATCATACGTGCAAAGTTGATAGGATATACTCCTACATCAAGCAGCGCACCGCCCGCCAGCTTCGGATCCCAGATTCTCTTGCTTCCCGGAAGAAAATAACTCAGATTCGCACTCAGAGAAGTCACCTCTCCGATCTCTCCCCTGGCAATGATATCATCGATCATTTTTCTTGATGGCATATATCTTGTCCAGATTGCCTCTGTGATCAACAGTTTTTTCTCCTCTGCAAGAGCAAACAATTCTCTGGCCTGATCTGCTGTCACGGTAAAAGATTTCTCACACAATACATTTTTTCCTGCTTCCAGGCACATTTTGGCATGCTTGAAATGGTGGGAATGGGGTGTTGCAATATAAACCAGATCCACCGCCTCGTCAGACAGCATCTCCTCATAGGAACCATACGCCCTGGCAAATCCATATTCATCTGCAAAAGCCTGTGCCCGCTCCAAATCTCTGGCCGCAACAGCATATGATTCCACCTTTTCCATCCTTGCTATTGTTTTTGCCATCTGTACCGCAATGTTTCCTGCTCCTAATATTGCAAATTTCATTTACAGCCCTTCTTTCTCTGGATTTTTTCTTACTAAATCCATTATAAAAGCTTTTTCCTCTTCCTACAAGACACAATCTCTGGTTTGCCATCTGCGATTTCCTCTCTGATTATCTCTGCCTGTTCCATCTTCTCTGCTAAAAAGGAAATGCCTGAGCAATTAAGCCCAGGCACCATATATGCTCAAAAAACGGACAGTTGTTTCACTGCCCGTTTCTTCCCTGAAGTTTTCTCTTATTAATCCCTCTAAAAAAATGGTCACTTCCAGTACTTCCGGGTATATTCCATTGCGCGTGTCTGAGGCAAATGGTATTTCTCAATAATTTTATTACAGCAGTCTCCTTCTGTTAATCCCATTTCACAGCATAATTCAACAAAAGCCTCGATTCCTGCTTCCTGCCCTTCCTGAAAGCCCTGCTCGTACCCTTCCTCTCTTGTCTGGCGCATGTGCTTTTCTTCGTCGTATTCATAAATACTCACGCTTTTCGCCTCCGCTCTGTTTTTCTTTAGAAATTCTGCTAATATCCCCTCCCGGATGCACTCTGTAATGGCCCGTTCTACCGCGTCTTCCAAAGGCATTGTCTTCGCATACTTCCGGACTCTCGCGGTATACTCTGCGTAATCCCGCAATGTCTTGCATGCATCCAGCAGCTCCCGGTTATGTCCCCGATTAATGTTAATCATGGTAGCACGCAATTCCAGATTCTGATCATCCGTATGTACAGAAAACATATCAGAGAGCTTCAGCTCCTGCCTGTCCGGCTGCTCCTCCTGCCCATTGTAAAATATCACAAAACCGGGAGTCGGGATCTTCACAAGTTTTGTTCCATACAGATTTTCATCTTTCGTATAGTTGGAATAAATGTCGCTGATATACATCAGGTCACGCAGCGGAAGATTGGGGTTAAAAGTGGACTGGTGCTCGTACAGATAGAGCCGCAGATCAATGATAAAAGAAACATCATTATGCATAGACATATAGATCGCATTTTTCAGTGTATTGATCTCCAACAGCTCCGGGTCTTCGTAGCAAGTTCCGTTCATCGCATTATACAACTCCAGCAATTCCTTCTTTTTACTGAATATCATCTCAAACATACTGGCCTTATAAGTGCGGTTTGCAGTTACTGTTTCACTTTCCTT
>JAETNR010000103.1 GCA_021772055.1 Blautia sp.
GATTTTGTCAGCGTATTTGTCCGTAAGTAACATAAGCACATCCTCCAACATTTTTCTTTATTGTAATAAAAACGTGGAGGAAATGCAAAACTTTTCCGGTTTATCCGGGTTGGGGTTATATACATGAAACCTCCCAACAACATACCCATCGTACCAACACTTTACCTCTTCAAAATCTCGATTATATTTCTCGCAGAGAGCCCTTACTTCGTCCTCTGTAAAGCCAACATAAGGTGCAAGAGACCCTGCGCTCAACATTGAATAATGTTTGAGATTATTCACAGCCGATTGAGACTTATCTTTTCTAAAAGGTAAAATACCGGTTAAATACGCAAGCTCGCATACTGAACCTCCTGCCTATATTCTTTCAATTTAATTTTATCATCGAGTTTAACGCATTTCAAGCTGCCGGGGAAACTTTTTAGAAAGTTTACAAACCAAAAACGAGAGAAATGGTAGAACCACATTGCAAAATTCCATAAGTGCTACTGGATATCCCTTCTTTTTCATCTTAAAAGCGGTCTCCTGCTTTGCTTTCATCTCGCCTACCGCTTCTCCTTCTTTATACCATTTTTCGCTGACTTCACACATCTCGTCCCAGCCTCCTTTCTCACATTTCAGGCTGCAAACAATTCCTTTTGAGAAAACAGCATCCCATCCTTACTTTAGCTTCTCCCGCAGAACCTCCACTTTGCACTCATGCCGTTTGTTCTCATCATCCTTATTATAAGCGATTCCAACAGCAAGGATGCGCCCCGTGTATTCCGGATTCTCCCCAAACTTTCCTTCAAAGCGCAGCGCATACTGGCGATCCTTGATCTGCTGGATTGCTTCATCTGCTGTGTGGTTTACCTTCAGCTCAATGATGATACAGTCATCATTTTTTAAGAATGGATAGAAGATAAAGTCAACATAACCGGTGCCCGCTTTGTCCTCGCGTTCAATACGGTAGGAATCCAGCGCTTTTAGATATACCCACCGGATAATGGACGCCAGCTCCGCCTCATTGCTGTATGTCTGCAATGGACTGTGTGTATTATGAGCGTACTCCATCAGCTCCGTCATGGTCTTTGTATCGCCGGCTTTCGTTGCAGCAAGCATCCGGCCGGATTCTTTTGTCAGCTTATACACATTTCCAAGAGAAGGCTCCCGCTGCACCACTTCCGTAAACTTATCCATCAACTCTTTGTTCGGGATGGAAACATACCCTTCTTTATAATTCAGGAATCCATAAACCACCATAGCGGAGAATATCTCATCCTTTGTCTTCAGTTCCATTGATGTGGCGGCATATTCCTGCACTCTGGCCGGAACCGGATTATCTGCTACCATAGCGGCAATATCATCTTTCACAGCGTCCGTATTTGCCCCGATATAATAAAAAATTTCATCATATGGTCCTGAACTTGTCCAGTAGCTTCCCAACTGGTTGTCACTTAGCGCACCAACTACAGACCTTGGGTTATATAGCTTCTGCCCGCCTGCCGTCTGATACCCATCATACCATAGCTCCAAGCCCTCACGGGTAAAAGCCGGATTAGTTTCTGCCTCCAGATACCTCTGATATAGTACATCTACTTCCTCATCGGTAAAACCGAAATATTCACTGTATTTTACCCTAGTGGCCATAGAATACTCAAAAAACATATTTAATTCTGAACCGCTGGAATACTTGGCAATCGGCAAGATGCCGGTCATATAAGCCATTTCCACATAGGCTTTATCTTTCAGAAGATTGCTGAGGAAATCAATATATGCAGCCTTATCCTCATCCATCACAAATCTTTTATGAAAAATACAATCCCACTCGTCCAGTACAAAAATAAATTTTTCTCCATCACAGTATTCATGGACTTTCTTCAGCGCATCCCACACAGCATCCTCTTTTTCTATTTCCGCGTCAGGATAAGCCTTCCGTAAATCTGTCAGAAGCCCTTTTTCAAATCGTGCAATATACTGATCATACGACTTACATCCTTTTGGCATCTCATTAAACATAATGTGGATGACATTATGCTTGTTCAGGTGTTTTTGGTACCATGAATATTTTGATACCGACAATGTTTCAAATTCTGCATTGCTGTCCGCGCCTTTTCCAAAGTAGGAAACAATCATATTCGCCATAACCGTCTTACCAAATCTACGTGGTCTGATGATCGCCACATATTTTTGTCCCTTACCGCGGTTGATGCCTGAACGCTCAGATAGATTCTCTTTCAACTCTACAATTGGCACCAGCTCAGCAAGTATATCCGTTTTGTCCACATAATAGGTTGACGCATAATCCTCGCAGAATAAGCTGTATGCGCTCCGGCTATTTAAGTAAACGCCCATTCTATCCACACTCCTTTCCCAGCCGTCCGGTCTAAATCTGTCTGATTTACCCAGCTTCATCCGGCTTCCGGCACAGCTTTTAGAGTCTATTTTTTAATATTCCAGGGCCATTCACACGCCTGCCTTCCGGCAGCGTATAACTACCCTATTATGCTCACCATACCATAAAACTCCCCCTGTTGCAAGAGAAATTACGGGCAAATTATCTGAATTTTCAGATATTTTCTAATACCTGAATTTCCAGCCCAAAGTAGCCCTAACGGCATCTTGGGCTGGAAATTTACATTTACAGAGGCAGCCCGTCCAGGTCGTGGAAGAAAGTCATCTTTTTGCCGGTATAATCATCTACACGAACCGACTCACATTCAATACCGACCGCTGCCAATTCTTTTACTGTCTGCTCCACACTCTCCACATGGAATGCAAGATGGCGCAGCCCACAAGCCTCTGGTCGGTTCACACGCTCCGGAGGATTTGGCTCTGCAAAAATTTCCAGTTCCGTGTATTCATTGATGCGCAGATCCAGCTTCCAGTCCCTACGTTCCGGTCGGTAGTTCTCCCGGATTACCGGGAAGCCCAGCTTATTAACATAGAAATCTTTAGCCACTTCATAATCAGAAACGATAATAGAAATATGGTGTATTTTTGATAAGTCCATTTTCCTGTTCCCTCCCACTCCGAAAAAGCGTATTCTTTGCCAGAACATCCACTTTCACTTAAAAATCCATAGCGTTCTCATCGAGCAGGAAATCTTCAATACCAATATAAAGTATTCCGGTATCGTCGTGCCACGGCATAATGCTATCCTTAACCACTACTATCTTTTTAAACGAATCTGCAACACGCACAAGCGAATTGATTTCCTGTTTCCGCTTTTCTTCCTCTGCAACGCTTAATGCAGACTGGATATAGTACCGCTTGCTGCCCTTGTTTGCGACAAAATCAATTTCCAGTTGCGTGCGCATCTTTTTTCCCTCAGAATTCGTATAGTTATATTCTACGACGCCAACATCCACATCAAATTCCCGCGCTACTAATTCATTATAAATTATGTTTTCCATGATGTGGTTTTCTTCCTGCTGACGGAAATTCAATCGGGCGTTTCTGAGGCCGACATCGGTAAAATAATACTTCAATGGCGTGTCGATATATTTTTTACCCTTAATATCATACCGATAAGCCTTATACAGCACAAAAGCATCAATAAAGTAATCAAGATACCTGCTGATCGTCCCCGATGTGATGCTGATCTGCTTTACAGTGTGAAAGGTGTTGGACAGCTTAGACGGATTCGTAAGAGAACCGATTGCCGAAGAAACGATGTTGAGCAATTCCTCTAATACCATCTGATCATTTGTAATACGGTTATGCTCCAACACATCCGAAAGATAGGTCTTTGAAAACAAATCCTTCAGATATTTACTTTTTTCTTCATGCGATTTCATCGACATAATCAAAGGCATACCGCCGTAGGTATAATATTCCCTCCAGGCATAGCGCTTATCACCAGCATAAGCTGTATAATACTCGGCATATGTCAATGGGTTTACACGTATCTCATCTCCCCGCCCTCTAAACTCTGTCAGAATGTCGGAGGACAGCATTTTAGAATTGCTGCCTGTCACATACAAGTCAACATTTTTCAGTTTCATCAAGCCCAGAAGCACATCAACAAAACTGAGCTTTGCTCCCGGATCGTCCACATAGGGATTCTGGATTTCTGAAACCTTCTGAATCTCGTCGATGAAAACATAATATTTCTCATCCTTATTCGCCAGCTGACTACGGACATACTGATCCAGTTCCAACGGATTTCTGTATCTGGCGTTTGCAATTTCATCTAATGCTAATTCAATGATGTTGTCCTCCGCAACCCCCGAAGAGATCAGATAAGCCCGATACAACTCAAACAGCAAAAAGGATTTCCCGCAGCGCCGAATTCCAGTAATCACTTTGATCAAACCATTTTCTCGCTTCGCAATCAGTTTGTCCAAATAGCGCTTTCTTTCAATGATCATGTGGTTTCCTCCTTCTCTTCTCACAGTAATTACAGCAAGAAATTTTTGCGGATACCCGCGCTTTTATCTCACAGCTAATATAGCATATTCAGTTCTTCTATTCAATAGTATGGCGAGAATATTTTGCAGGTATCCGCATTTTTGTTTTTTGCACCTTTTGCATATTCACATTGCCATATTTTATTTCCGTTACAAACTATATTCATGCTCCTACAGTAAGCCGTGTGGACGATATTTTTTGAAAATTCTCGAATATTTTCCACACGGCTGTCACGACTCGAACTGTTTTTAATTGACGAAGATATGGTGAACCATATGCTCAGCAAGACACTTGATTACCGGAGGGGCGGGGTCTCATTTCTTAATCGTATTTCTCACCTGCTCTGCAAGCGCCCTTTCATAAATCCTCCAGAAGTACACACTCACAGATTGTTCAAGATCTCCCACACCTGCTCCGCAATCACTTTATAGGAATACTTTTCAATGTATTCTCTGTCCTGTACCACCGTCACATTACCTGTTTCTTCCCATTCTCTATACTTGGAAAGAATATACGCCTTCAGGTCGGGGTATGTTTCCTCATGCCTTGACGCTTCATAGCAAACGCCCCCAAGCCGTTCCATATACTTGCTTGGAAATGAATGTGGAATATTACCGTTTACCACGTAGACAATCGGCTTTTGTGACATCATGTATTCATACATCTTGCCCGTCCAAGCACAGTGATCTCCTTCCACATTAAAGGCTGCCTGGATCAAGATTGCTGCTTTGCTCTGAAGTTCAAGGACTTTGTATCTGGGGATTACATCCAGATTCGTAAAATATTCCGCTCCCCCATGTGCTTCGGCCATAAGCTGTGCCAGCTGTCCATTCCCCCCAGCATATAAAATTCGGATCCTGTTCTTATCAATTTTTCCTTCGTATATTAACTCATTGATTGCTTTATACACAGCCTCAACACTCTGTAGATTTCCGTAGATCGTACCAGTATATATAAGATTGAACATAGCCGGATTCTCCGGTACAACTGCTTCCTCAGGATCATAACCGTTCGTAACAGTATAATCTTTTACTCTTTTGTCTGTATGCGTATCAATAAAATCATCGACATGGAACACAGCATCTGCCAAAGCAGAGTGTTTCTTAACGTAATTGATATGCCAAATACCATAATTTGTAAGTGCTTCAAAAGATGGCGTAGTGCAAGTTAGCAGTTTTCCTGCTATACTACACACATCATAGTTTGAGGCACTTTTTATTTTGCCGTTTTAGCCTACAGTCCTCTGGCAGA
>JAETNR010000031.1 GCA_021772055.1 Blautia sp.
AGTATACGAGACGAGGCAACGTTTGATATGCAAGCTGCCGCCATTTCTGAACATGAAGATCGGATCATCAAGGATAGAGATGGCGAGTTGTATTTGCCGGTGTCAGCTATTTACGGGCCGAATGGTGGTGGCAAATCAAATGTCCTTGAAGCTTTGCATAGTTTATCATTAAAGGTACTTCGACCATTATATGCAAATGATTGAGATTCTTTTATGAGGAACAGAGATATACCCATTTTTGGGGGAAATATTGAATGTGTTCTATTATCCGGATAAAGTGTTCTGTTTGAAAGAATGTGGGAATAATGCACTGGAAGTGTTGTATAGTTTTGAAAAAGGATCTGTTTATAGTGAGTATGCTATGATTCCTTTTGAGATGGAGCGAGTGGAGGTTCAGACATTAGCCGGAAAGAAAGTGATTGATGATTATGAGGAACTGAAGGAGTGGTGGGAAAATGAAGAGTAGACCGATGGTTATGGGGCATTTCTTTACAGTGCATACTTCCTTTGTGGTGGATTTTGCATTTACAAATAATATAATGATTTTAATGGGAGATTCCGGGACGGGTAAGACTGTAGCTTTTTCCTTTATAAAAGAATGTATGGCAATGAATCCGAAAATTCTCTGTCTGGATTATTTTGATTATCAGAAAAATATAAAAGAGATTTTAAGTCAGGAAAAAGGGAAACTAATTGTGATTGACAATGCAGATATTTTGTTGGATGATGATACAAGATCGCATTTATCTGAAAGGGAATGCAGATCAAAAAGAGTTAGACGAGCGTTTCCACAGGCTGTATAGAGAGTTATTTGTTGGGTATGACTGCAGCAGATGCAGAAATTGTTGTAAGATGAACCATGGGAGTATCCCGGAAAACGATGTTCCCAGGAGTGCGGAGCATATGGGACTTACAAAAGAGCAGTTTGTTGAAAAATACTTGGTGGAAGACAACCGGGAAAACAGCTATCAGACAAAAAATGTACCCTGTGATTTTGGGGAATCGGACGGTAATTGTCAGTTAGGCGACTGCTGACCGGAAAGCTGCAAAAAATATCCGTGTACGGAGCAGCCGGACAGATGGTTAAGCCTTTACAGTGTGTTGGATGTAATTGAGGTCTGTCCGGTTGCTGTTGAGATTTATGAGAGACTGAAAAAGGAATATAGACGCTAAGCATTAATCTGAGTAATTCTGTCCTGTGACTAAGGTAATATCAGGAACGGAAGAGAGGGGCAAGATATAGTTAGCAAAGAGTTACACTTGTGTTCATGCCTGTTAATCTGTCTGCATACACTGTAGAAACAGCGTTTTCGGAAGCTTATCTGAAAGACTATATCGAAGAGTGGGCAGTGGAAATTGCTAATTATATTATTGAAAAGAAACGGCAGCATGGCAGACAACGAAAAAATTCGTGATCAGTAAAAGAACAGTACATATGGTAGTAATAAAATGGAAAGGTTCGTTTGAAAACTAAATAAGATATAAGAGAAGGGGGATGTCTTGAAAGATATTTTTCCCTTATTGCATTTATCGAACATGATAAGGGATTATGGTGTTCTTGCTGGGGATGGTTTATAATGGAGAAAAAGGATTACGCGTAATCAATTTCGTATATTTGCAGAGTTTAAACATTCAACATGACAAATTAGGTTTCGTACTCTGTTAATGTTGAAGTGCCTGACATTTGAAAAGGAGTGAAATGACTTATGCCGGACGACGGGTCAAGAGGAGTATTTTGGATTGTTGAAGATGAATTACTTGCGTTTCCTTTTACGGAGGACGGTGTAGGTGTAGCAAAATCTGGTGTAACTTATAACCATAAGAAATTGTGGCAGCATGTAAAGCCCAAAGGCTGTAATAAACCTTACAATTACTATCCCAGAGGTAGAGTTGATTTTACAAACAAAGGTAAACCTGTTATCTATATGAATCCTAATGTAGATGAGATATTTATATCAGGAATTATATCAGAATTTGGATTGAGCGAAAATCCGGTCATCAGAATAGATAACAGTGAACATTATAAATGTTATCTGGATGCTGCCTGGAAAGCAGACAAATAGTATTACTGCATAAATTGACGAAATTTATGTATTGACCTGCTGGGAATGAACTGCCAGTTACTGTCCCATTATGTTCTCTTTTTAGTACGCTGGGTTTGGTATATTGATATAGAAAAGTTGGGAAGCTTTTTCGAACATATAGCAGAAAGATGAGGATTATTATTCTAAGGAGGAGTAACAGGTATGGGAACCAGATGGAATAAACGACAGAAAGCATGTGCGACGTGTTCACAATGGAGTGCAGTAAGAGATGTAGATCTTAACTGCGCAATGGTACAGGTTGAGCAGGGAATAAAAGGAAAATGTATCTCAAACCACAGACAGACAAATCCAACAGAATGGTGTTTGAAATATGAGCCGTGGATAAAATAAAGAACAGCAATAGAGAACAGCGAGAACGTATTAGTTAAAAGGGAGAAATATGTATACGAAACAGGCAAAAAAGATGCTGATTATAAATATATTGGATATTCTGAAAAGATATACAGATGAAGATCACAGGCTTAGTCAGCGGGAAATATTAGATATACTTGATCAGGAATATGATATGAAGGCAGATCGGAAAGCTGTAAAGCGGAATCTGATGAATTTAATCGACTTTGGTTATCATATTGAATATAGTGAGACTACTCGTACGAATAAAGCGGGGGAAGAGGAAAGCCTGTATACGGACTGGTATTTGGATAAGGATTTTTCTGATGGCGAGCTTCGGTTTCTTATTGACAGCCTGTTGTTTTCAAAGCATATTCCGTATAATCAATGTAAAGAGCTAATTGGAAAATTGGAGAAACTATCAAGTTGTTATTTCCATTCACGAACAAAATATATTCGTACCATTTCAAATAATAATTTGGAAAATAAGCAGATTTTCTATACGATAGAGGTGCTTGATCAGGCAATCGCAAAGGGACGTCAGGTTTCCTTTCAGTACAATGAATTTGGAACTGACAAAAAAATGCATCCGAGGAAAAATGGAGAGGGAAAAGTAAGAGAATATGTGGTCAATCCTTATCAGATGGCTGCAGTGAATGGATATTATTATCTGATTTGCAATTATGATAAATATGATAATATATCAAATTATCGACTTGATAGAATCACGGAAATTAGAATGTTAAATATACCGGTCAAGCCTATGAAAAAGGTAAAAGGTCTGGAAAATGGGCTGGATTTACCTAAACATATGGCGGAACATATCTATATGTTTTCTGGAGAGAGTGTACCTGTCAGGTTTAAAGCGAAAAAGTATTTGATTAGCGAAATCATAGACTGGTTTGGCTCAGATGTTCAATTTCTGATGGAAACGAAAGAAGAAGTAACGGCCCGCGTAGTAGTAAATTTAGAGGCGATGCGAAAATGGGCGTTGCAGTATGGGGTTCATGTGAAAGTCATCAGTCCACAAAAGCTTGTGGATATGATAAGGGAGGATGCGGAAATAGTTAGAAAAAAATATGAGGAAGAATAATAGCATTGTAATTCATTTCTGAAATATAAGAATGTGATTGGAAAGATGGGATAAAGTATCGATGCGATATTTTTGTCCCATCTTTTTTGATATATTGTTTAAAGGGAACATCCAAAATCACAAAACAAGAAAGAGGAATGGGATAAAAGTATTATATAATGTCCATGGACATTGGCTCCTTTGGCTTATGGAATTGTGGCTGAGGACATTATACCAAAGAGGAGAATACTGTGAAAGAAAGTAAATTGAGCCAAAGTCGTGGAATAGACACCCAAAAAGATCACATAGTGAACCAATTTAAGAGTATTCCCACCTAAGTAGAGAGGTGCACCTATACATCAACAGCAAACGGGTGGGTGCATCTGATATTGATGCCGGGAATGCCTTATAAAATCAAGTTTATTGTAGTACAAAAATGTGGAAGTGTGAATCACTTTCATTACTATTTGTGCCGCCAACTGAAAGGCGGCGGAATGGAGATTTTTATGAAAATAACTTTAAATGAGGCTAAGAAGATGTTGTTGAAATTACAGTCTGATAAAGAATTTCTTTTGCACAGGATTGATGATCTGGCAACATATGTTGCAGCGGTTTCGGAGAATGAAGAGGAACTCAGACCAGAGTTTAGTTTGGAAGAGACAGTTGCAGAGATTGAAGAAATCGATAAAAAGATTATTAAAATCCACTGTGCAAGAAATCGGGCTAACAATCGCATGGTATTAAAACCTTCTGGAATAACGATCATGGAAGCATTGATTAAATTGCCTATTCTTAATATGGAGCTAAAAAAGTGGGAGCTGCTGGCTATGAAGCAGATGAAAACGCGGGTGAAGGATTCATACGGAAGAAACAAAGACATCGAATATGTATACGCGAATTATCCTCTGGAGTATGCAAAGAAAAAATACGAACAATACCGTGATGAAATTGCTGAAATTCAGGCAGAGCTTGACAGAGTGGATATAACGGAAACATTTGAGGTTAATGTATAAAAAAGTATTTTCCGTATCATGGCTCATTCTTTGGGGTTGCAAGAAAGACTGAGGTGCAGATAAAGATTTAAGGTTAAAATAAATGTGTATTTTATTTATCAGTCAAGTTGAATGTTTATTGTGAATGTTGGGCTTACTTTATTGAGTTAAGATTTTATCAAAAATAAGCCAGGCGAGAAGATGATTAAAAAGTCATGATAGAAAACTTTGGATGTGGAAGTTCGGTTATAAAACATCAGTACTGTTAAAGCAACAGGAGTTGGCAGAAAAGGGGAAATTGATGGACAAAAGAGGAACTGTTATTATGGATAGAATGAATGGTTATAATTTGGAGCAAATTGAAGATATTCAGCACAAACGATATAACTTGGAGAAAAAAGTAATTGAAACATTACATGAAGTCGGAGTTCCGGCACATGTAAAGGGATATCAGTATCTAATAGATGCAATCTCTCTTTTAGTAGGTGATTTGGAAATGACTGGCGTTATGTATTTTATTGTGGCAGAGCATCATCAAACTACGGTTGATTCTGTCAAAGCCGCCATTCGTTATGTAGTCGACATGGCATGGGAGCGGGGAAAGAGGGATACTCTTGATGAAATTTTCGGTTATACTATTAATACGGGAAAGGGAAAACCTACAAATTTTGAATTTATTGCTCTTCTGGCAGATAAGATTAGAATTGAAACAAAATATTATATTGTTTAAAAGGAAATACTGAATTATACTGACTACAGTATAATATTCAGGAGAGGGATAGGAAATTATGGTGAGGAGAAATTTTGCGGAAGAATTTAATGAATGTGAAAAAGAATTAGACAGTATTGATAATCTTGAAGAACTGTTTAAGGTATGGAAAAAAGCGCAGGATATTGAAATTGATGAAATAGAAAGCATGATATTTGAAGAGCTATCACAAGATGGAAAAAGAGACGAGAGGGATATTTTCGAGCATGATTTTTATAAAATGGCTAGGAAAGGCCATAAAAATACCATCTCGTCGCAGTTTGTACAGTTTTTCAGTTGTCCGGATGACTGCCCGAAAAGGACTAAGACTAAGATAGAAGAAAGGTTGTGGATACATGTATTAAAAAATGCATTTAATATGGATGGATGTGTTGGTACGTTCGATATAAATAATGAAGGGTATAAGTACATATTTCTGTTAAAAGAGGCGAATGATTCAAAGAAGGTTTGTATGGATGATTATCCACCATTTAAGTTGGATAAAGATCGTGTTAATGTTTGGCTTCAGAACTGGCGGAAAGGCGGCGCAAGGATGCTGAATAATTTGCATGTTGCTATGAATAAAGTGTTGAAAGAAGAAACAGGAGAAATGTCAAAAGAGGAGTTCCTGAATACGATTGCATATATGAATGTCAATAAAAGAGGCGGAACATTACAAACAGCAGGATATGATACGAAAGCAGTTATTAACTATGCAGAAAAGTATAGAAAATTTATATTAAAGGAGATTTGTCTGTTATCAGGTAAGAACCAGAAAGTAACTGTTTTTGTGGCAGGAAAGAGTAAAGATTATTTTCCGCCATTAATGAACGTATTAAATGCTTCAGAGGTTAAGAATCCGTATCAATATAAGTATGAATATGAAAATGAAAATTGCAGAAAGACAATACAGTTTATCAATATTACGCATCCCTCAAAACCGGGAATTACCGGTGCTGCTTTAGAAAAAGATATGAAGGATAACAGTAATGAATGATTTGATTCTTATTGGAATCACAAAACTAAATGCGAAAATCTGGGTTTGTGATCATTGTGCGGCATATAGGACACCTCATTTTATCTATCAGTATAAGCAGAATCAATCCATAACATTGCTGATTGAAAGGGCTGAGGTGTTAGACAGCAGAGATAATTTGGAACTGAAATATAGACGGGATTTAGAAGAGTTTTTGGATGCAAAAGCATGGGCGAAGTTATTGGGGGTATGGAATGAGCATAACGAAATGAAGGTGCCGGGAAATCTTCATAAGCCATTTTATATGAATTTAGTGCAGATGCAGGATATAGCTTCGGTTGTAACGAAAAAAGATAGGAAGTTCTTGAATGGGGCAATAATTTATATTGTGGTTGATGACGAGGAAAAGCATCCACATTTTCATTATCGTTTTCCGAACGGAAATCATGTAGCTATTAGTTTAATTTACCCTGGTTATGTGGCTGTTACAGGGAGGCATTTATCCGAAAACGAAATTGATAAAATGTATTGTTTTCTTCAACAGGAAAATACATTGATTGGAATGACAAAATATGAGGAGCTGCTTTTGCTTTGGAATGAACAAAATTGTACATATGAGGCTGCCTCACCCTATGTAAGTGTAGATGAAAAAAATGAGATGCCAGATTATAGTAGGCTAAAGGAGCTTAATTAACAGCTTGGGTTGATGTATATGAAAATGCTGATGAAAATCCCCAGTTAAATCTGTGCTATCAAAGGGGTATATGTTGTTGATTGAAAATAAACTGCGGAGGATTATTTGTGACTGATTTGTTAGAAAACCTGAATGAAAAACAGAGAGAAGCCGTGCTTGAGACAGAAGGATTTGTTCGGGTGATTGCAGGGGCCGGCAGTGGAAAGTATTGAATCAAAATTATCGATCTACACCGCAAATTCTTCAATGTGCCAATACGTTGATTGAAAAGAATAAATTGCGGTTGAAGAAGGATTTGTTTACCCAAAATGCAGATGGTGCTTCGGTTATCCATTATCATTCTAAAAATGATTCTGAAGAGATGGCTCAGGTTATCCGCAATATTGAGAAATTACATGTTACAGAAGGCTTTCGATACGCTGATTTTGCAATTCTTTACCGTTCTGGCTTTTTGTCACGGATTGCAGAAAAGAAACTGGTGGAAAAGAATATTCCCTATGAAATTTTAGGCGGGGTCCGTTTTTATCAGCGTATGGAAATTTTAGATATTCTTGCATATTTGAAGTTGATTGCTTTTGATGATGATACTTCTTTTCGACGTATAGTGAATACGCCTAGAAGAAGATTCGGACGGATGAAGATGAATCATTTGGATGAACTGAGGGAACATGGGAAAAAGAAGGAGGATGACTATCCGACCAGTATTTTAGAATGGGCAAGTGGAAATGCTGTAAATGATTCGGCTGCAAAAATGGAGGAAGCTTTGGGTGTTTCGAAAACGATGTTTAGCACTCTATCCCAATATCTGGATGAAAACGAGTTTCGAAACAGCGATGTTGAGCCATTTGTAAGATTTATCGAAGAAATGCGGGAAAAATATAAGACTATGCGTATATCTGATATTGTTAATGAAGTAGCAAAAAATTCTGGATACGAAGCATATATCAGAGAATTAGGGGATGAGGAACGGCTGGACAACTTAGCTGAGTTCAAGAGAATCTCTAATGAATTTGAACGTGATTTCGGAGAAGATATAAGCTTAGAGGAATTTCTCCAGCAGATTGCTCTACAATCGGGAGAAGATGAGAGTGATGCTAAAGATACGGTGAAGATGATGACAATTCATTCTTCAAAAGGGCTTGAATTTCCGGTTGTATTTATTCTTGGATTAACAGAGGGAATATTTACGTCTGCCAAGACGATAGGAGACAGGAAGAATCTCGGTCTTGAGGAAGAGCGCAGACTTTGCTATGTTGCCATTACAAGGGCAGAGAAGCATTTGTTTTTGATGGAATCAGAGGGTGTTTCTCAAAATGGAATGAAAAAGCTGGTATCTCGTTTTCTGACAGAAATAGATGAAAATAATTATACCCGCATTGGGCATATATCAGAAAATTTAATGGAAGAGAGCAGAAGGTATGCTGAGAGATTGAACAGGGAAAATTGGGAAGATCTGCCTGTAGCAAAGGGAGTCGGTGATACCGTGGAGCATCATATATTTGGTAAGGGTGTCATTAAGGCAGTTGATGTAAAACGAAGAAGTTATTTGGTGAAATTCGAAAAAGTAAAGCAGCCTCGTAATCTTTTCATTAGTTACTTTGAAAAAAAACATGTGGATGCTGGATTGAAGAAATATGAAGAATCCAGGAATATTTCAGAAGAGGGACAGATTTCAGATTATTCTGTAGATGCTAATAAGACAGCAATGGTAAATGAAGAAGATTTTCAAGCCTATTTGAGTGAAGATACCTTTGAGGAAGCGGAAAAGGAAAAAGAGGATGTGATTGTAGAACCTGTTTCTGAGGACAGCTTAAAATCTGCAGATATAAAACAGATAGGCAATAAAGGTTCGAATCTGTGGAAAAGAGATGATGTCCCTCATTCTGGCTGGAGGTGTGTAGGTGATGGGGATCTTGGTGCGCCGGTAGGCATTTGCGAAATGTGTGGATATCAGATTATCCGATATGTACATTACATGGAACATCCGAATTACCGGAGACTTTCTGTGGGATGTATGTGTGCTGGAAAAATGGAAGGCAATATTGAAGGTGCTAAGAGGCGTGAAACAAGATTAAAGAATAGGCAGTCCAGGCGAATGCGCTTTCTTAAACGTAAATGGAGACTCTCGAAGAAAGGAAATGAATATCTGAGAATAGATGGGCATCTTGTTATGCTTTATAATATTGCCGGGACGAAAAACTGTTGGAAGTATTCTATTGATAAACAATTTTGCAATATCACATATCCAACAAGAGAACAGGTTATGGCTGCATTGTTTGATGCTTTGGAAAAATTAAGGGAAGATAAGATAGTGATTGAAAAGGAGAATTGAATTTGAGTACATATATTATCTCAGATATACATGGTAATTATGATGCCTACATAGAAGTGCTCAGGAAGATACATTTTTCTGATGAGGATATGTTATATGTGCTGGGAGATATTCTTGATAGAGGTCCACATCCGGTTAGAATTATCCTTGATTTGATGCGGAGACATAACGTGGTTTGTTTGGCTGGAAATCATGAACACATGGCACTGGAGTGTATGCGATTTCTTATGAAAGAAATTACGGATGTAAGTCTGAATGAATTGGATACAAATATAGTTGGAAAGCTTCTTGACTGGCAACAGAATGGTTCTGGTACGACAATGGATGAATTTCATAAATTGGATAATGAAACTCGAAAAGCAGTGTTTGAGTTTATATCAGAGTTTGATCTATACAAAGAAGTTTATGTCAATGATAAAGTATATATACTTGTACATGCCGGACTTAGCAATTTTAAACCAGATAAGCCGTTGTGTGAGTATGAACTGGATGATGTGCTATGGGAAAGAGCGGATTATGAGATGCAGTACTATCCAGACAAATATGTGATTACGGGACATACACCAGCGATGGTTATTAAGGGAAATCCCCGACCGGGATATATTTATAAAAATAATAATCACATTGCTATTGATTGCGGAGCGGGATTTGGTGGGCGCTTGGCATGTCTATGTCTTGAAACAGAAGAAGAATTTTATGTAGAATGTACATGAAGAGAAGGCTGCTTTCGTTCATACCTTCTATTTGCTTTGCATACACTGTAAAAACAGCGTCTTCGGAGGCTTATCCTTGAAAGATTATATCGAAGAGCGGGCAGTGGAGATTGCCAATTATATTATTGAAACAAAAGCGACGGTGCGCCAGACAGCGAAAAAATTTGGAATCAGTAAAAGTACGGTACATAAAGACGTCACCGAACGTCTCGCCCAGTTGAATCCATCCCTTGCCAGACAGGCCAGGGCGGTGCTGGATGTAAACAAGCAGGAACGCCACATCCGCGGCGGACTTGCTACCAGGGAGAAGTACCTGCGGCTGGAACATCGGTAAAGTTTGTAGAAATGGGCAGAGGTCTTATTTTAGGGCTTCTGCCCATTGTCTTTGTTTATCAGGTTTATATGCTGCTGTTTCTGCCTCTTTTTCGCGAAAATATGCATTGTTTTTTCTTTGAGAAGCAGATACAATGAAGAAAAGCAATGAAAAACAAAAAGGGGGACTCCCATGCTTATCCATTTGAAAAACAGGCTTCGCAATCAGACAATCGGAAAGAAATTTACAGTCCCGGTAGTTGCAGTGATGATCGGTCTTATCGCAGTCATCCTTATTATATCCAACGTAGTGCTTTACTGGTCTGTCATCCGCAAAACAGAGAAGGAAGTTCGGACAAGCTGTGAGATGATCGCCATGCAGCTGGAGGATGTTTCCAATAATGCGAAAACGTGCCTGAAAACCATTACAAAGGACATCAACCGAATCTACAGCGGAGAGAATGTATTCGGGATGACGGATATAGAATCATTGCAGACCATAAATGAAATCAATACGGCCATGGACTACAGCCGGCTGTGCTTCCCGGATATTACGGCGCTTATTTATGCAGATAACAGCGGAAAGGTAGCCCTTTCAGGAAAGAGAAGAGATGTGGATCTGCCTTCCTTTAAGGAATTGAAGCCCCTGATCGTGCAGATTCCGGAAAAGGGTCTTGCCAATGTGAAGGAGCTTGGTGTGGGTGAATTTTCTTTCTTAAAGAACAAAGGCCCTGCCTGGGTCTTAGGCCATCGCGTGATCAGCATGAACACAGGCAAAAATATCGGATATGCCTTTGCCATAGTGACTTCTGAAACACTGAGCCAGTATTTCCCGGAGACAAATGATACGGGATATTACAGCGATTATCAGCTATGGGACGAAGAGGGAAGAGTCATTGCGTCTGGAGATAGAAGCATCCTGCTGAAAAAAGGCGGCAGCGCCAAATTCCTGCAGAAATTCAAACAGGATGCAGGCTTCCGCATTCGGGAGAACAATACCAGTTATCTTGTGACCACCTGCAATGTGTGGCATGAAGGCTGGAGCCTGGTAAACAGGGTGGAAATCTATGAACTGACAAGAGAAATCCGGATGCTCGTGGGATTTATTCTTGCAGCAGGCCTGGTATGTATCTTGGTAAGCGTGTTTATCATCCGGAAAATTGCCGCCTGGATTACCCAGCCTATTCAGGAACTTACAAAAACAGCGAAACAGTTCCGCAATGAGAATCTGGATATTCGATGCAGGATCAATAGTACAGACGAGATCGGAGTGCTGGCAGGTGTTTTCAATGAAATGCTGGAGAGGATAGAGTGCCAGATGGAAAATATCCGGGAAGGCCAACGGCAGAAGCGGGAGTACGAGCTTGCCCTGATCCAGGCCCAGATCAAACCTCATTTTCTCTACAACACGCTGGATCTGATCTACATTTTCTGCCAGATGGGGAATTCTAAGGGAGGCGCGGCAGTCACAAAAGCTTTGGCAGACTTTTATCGTGTCAGCCTCTCCAAGGGAAGAGAAATTATCACCATAGCAGAGGAGGTAAAGAATATTTCCAGCTATCTCCTGATACAAAAAGAACGCTACAGTGACCTGGTGGATTTTTCCATAGAGGTAGATCAGGATATTTATTTATGCGAAATTCCTAAAATGACCCTGCAGCCTTTGGTGGAAAATGCCATTTATCATGGACTGAAAGCACGCCGCCAAAAAGGAAATATCCGTGTCCTGGGAAAACAGGAGAATGCACTGATTTATCTTACAGTAGAGGATGACGGAGCAGGAATGCCAAAAGAGCTCTGGCAGTCGATCCTTAAGGGCGAGGAGAACGTAAGCAGCACTCATTTCGGCTTGCTGAGCGTCCATAGAAGGATCCAGTTATATTATGGAGAAGAATACGGACTGGAGATTGAAAGCAGCATAGGAGAAGGAACCAGTGTTATCATCCGTATTCCGGGGAAAGGAGGCAATTATGCTGAAACTGTTGATTGCAGATGATGAAGCGTATGTAAGGGAATATATGAAAACCGTCCTTGACTGGGAATCTCTGGGGATTACGATTTGCGGCTGTGCAAGGGACAGCGCAGAGGCCATCGAGATTGCAGAAAAAGAAAAGCCTGACGTGGCTCTTCTGGACATTAATATGCCGGAAATGGACGGTCTGGAGCTTACAGAGCGTTTGCTGAAAATGGTGCCTGATCTGGTTATGGCATTTGTGACAGGATATTCAGAGTTTGAATATGCCAGAAAGGCTTTGCAGCTTGGGGCTGAGGAATATATTCTGAAGCCCTTTTCTCCGGAGGAGCTGGAGAGTGCGGTACGCAGGTTGAAACTGAAAATAGAAAAGCGGGCCCAGGAGCGGTGTGATTCCAGAAAGGACAGAGAGATACTTAAGGATAGCCTTTTAAAGGAGATGCTTACTTCCAGAGACTTTCTCAAGATAGCTGACTGGAAAGAACGGATGAAACGGGTGGGGATCCGATTTCCTTACAGCTGTTTCCTGGCCGCCCGGATGGAAATTCATTTTACGGATCATATTCAGGAACCGGATCTGGGACTCTGGAAATTCAGTATATGTAATATTCTGGAGGAATATCCGGTGATTCCGGACACGGTTTTATATGCCACAGACGGAGGAGCGCAGAAAATCGGCCTTCTGATGAACGGAACGAAGGAAAGCCTGTCCCTTATGAACTTGAAGCAGTATTTCGGGGATGTGCAGAAAGCCATATGGGAATACCTGAAACTTTTGGTAACCATCGGCGTAGGGGAGGCAAAGGAAAGTCTGGAGCGGCTTTATGATTCTGTCCGGGAAGGGGAGAGTGCATGTAAGGTGCAGGAATTTCAGGGAACCGGAAAACTGTATTTTTATACGGAAGTACAGGCGGAACGGAAGAAGCCAAGTTCCAGGCGGGCGCAGGAAATTATCCGCGCTGTGGAAGAAGCCATCCGGGATAATTATCAGGAACCGGATCTGAATGTGGAGAAAATAGCAGAGCTGGTATTTCTGGACGCCAGCTATATTCGGCGGATTTTTTCCAAATACAGAGGCTGTACTGTGGTGGATTTTCTTACGGAATACAGGATGCAGGAGGCGAAAAAGCTGCTTCAGACGGGAAGGCTGTCTGTTTCCCAGGCAGCGGAGCAGGTGGGCTACATGGATCCCGGATACTTTACAAAATGCTTTAAGAAGCACTTTGGAGTGACTCCCTCCAACTATCTCGAATTTTCCCATTCCAATCCCGATTTCTTCTAATTGTCACCTGAAACCATATGCTATACTCTGATCATCAAATGAACGGAGGAAACAGGAAATGAAAAAATCTATGAAAAAAGCAGCAGGAATGGCACTTACAGCTTCTATGGCATTAAGCATGGGACTTTGCGGAACCGTTTATGCAGAAGAAAATGCAGGGGAGATCATTTCTGACAAGGAAGCGGACTTAACCATGATGACCTATTATGACGGAGAAGAGGATCCTCTTGCAACTTTTGCTTATGAAAAAGTGAAAGAGAGCTTCCCCAACGTGACGATCGAGTTTGAATCCCAGCCTCAGGACGGCGGTCAGACCATTAAGACAAGAGCGGCAACAGGCGATCTTCCGGATATCCTTCAGTCTGATTCGGGAACACTGGGACTTTTGGCAGAAAGCGGAAGCATCCTTGTTCTGGATGACTACATTGAAGAAATGAACTATACGGACAAGCTGGTACAGGGTGCGATCCAGACCTGCCTGACCTCCCCGGACGGACATATTTATGAATTCCCGATCGGCGGTGTATCTCCAATTCTCTGGTACTACAACAAAGCAATTTTTGAAGAATACGGAGTAAAGGTTCCTGCAAATTATGAAGAACTTCTGGAAGCTGTAAATACCTTCCGCGAAAATGATATCGTCCCTTTGGCAACTTTTGCGAAAGAGCCGTGGCCGGTAGGAGCAATTTACGACAGCTTTGTATTAAAGGATGATCCGACAGGTATTTACGGACTTTCCCTTGGAGAGGCAGCAGCAGACGATGAAGCGAATGCCCATGCTGTAGAAAAACTGAAAACCCTGATCGATGCAGGAATGTTCCAGGATGGATGCACAAATGCAGATTTTGATACCGCATCTGCCATGTTTATTGAGGGACAGAGTGCAATGTTCATTAACGGAAGCTGGTATATCGCAGACGCAGAGCCGGCTCTTGGAGAAAATTTAGGTATTTTTGAATACTATCCTACAGCAGATGCAGGAAAGGAAGAAAACAACCAGTATGCATGCACAGGCGGCGGAGATACCTGCGGACTTACCATTACAACCAGTGCAGAGGATCCTGACCTGTGTGCACAGGTAGCATCAACATATGCTTACTGGCGTGAAATTGCAGAATACCAGATCAACCAATCCGTAACCGTACCTGTAAAGACAGATGGACTTACAACTAATGAGCCTCTGGGAGCAGCATCCCAAAAACTTTTGGAGATGATTCCGAACCTGACATATGAATCCAAGTTTTTACATACACTGCCGAATACAGAGTTCCAGACTTCCTTTACAGAAGAAATGCAGAAGCTTCTGGTAGGAGAATCCGCAGAAGATTTCATTTCAAATGTAAACAAATGCATTGAGTCTACGACAAAATAAATGAAATAAAATAACACAGGGTATGTAAAGCTGGAAGATCCCGATTTATATGCCCTGTGTTTTTGTTTGGAAAATTTCATGGAAATGCATATGGGAAAGAAAGGAATAGGATTGATATGAATAAAGTAATGGGTAATAGGAAGGCCATTGCGCTGTTTACACTGCCTACGGTAATACTGTTTACGGTAATCGTTTTTTACCCCATCATCCAGACGGTTTACCGCAGCTTTTATGACTGGAACGGACTGACTGCTCCCATCCTTACAGGACTGGAAAACTACAAAAAATTATTTACAGACGATCTGTTTTACGAATCCATGAAAAACGGTATCATTTTTGCTGTCATTTTGGTTGTATTCCAGGTGGGGCTGGCGACGGTTTTTACCATGATCCTCATGAATCCCAGGATCCGCGGAAAACGGTTCTTCCGCTCTGCATTCTTCATTCCTGCAGTGTTGTCCGTAACGGTTGTGTGCCAGCTCTGGGGTGCACTTTATAACCCGGAATGGGGATTGTTTAATAAGATTTTTGAACTTTTGGGACTGAGCTATCGCCAGAGCTGGCTGAGCAGCATGGACTTTGCCATTGTGGCGGTCGCTTTTGTAAATGTCTGGCAGTTTGCAGGATATCAGCTTTGCATTATTTATTCCAGTGCAAAGGCGATTCCGGAGGAATATATGGAAGCAGCAAGAATTGACGGCGCATCCCTTCTTCAGCTTGACAGGTATATTTTGATTCCTCTTCTGAAGGATACCTACAAGATGAGCTTTATCTTTGCTATCACGGGAGGACTGAATGCCTTTGCACATATGAATATCCTCACAAAGGGCGGCCCGGGAACCTCTACCTATACACTGACTTATATGACGTTCCGAAATGCTTTTACCGTAGGAAAGTACGGTTATGGATGTACTTCCGCCGTACTTCTGGTCATTCAGTGCCTGGCTGTTACCATACTGATCAACTGGCTGTTCCGCAATAAAGACGGGGCTGTTTTTGAAGGAGGGAAATCATGAAACGAGAAAATAAAACAACAAAGCCGTCTACGGTAATCAGTATGATCTTCCTGATCATATGCAGCGTGATATTTATTTATCCCCTTTTTTACCTGATATTTTATTCACTGAAAACCAATAATGAAATCTTTCTGACAAATCCCTTTGGATTTCCCAAAGAGGTTCAGTGGGTGAATTACGTGAATGCGATTAAAGCATTCGATATCCTTGGATTTTTTAGGAACAGTATCATTGTATCCGCGGTTTCCATTGTGGGAATCCTCCTTTTTGTACTGCCTTTTTCCTACTCAACCACAAGAATGATCTGGAGAGGCAAAACAGTGGTGACCAATTACCTTACCATGGGGCTTTTTATTCCCATCCAGGTAATTATCATTCCTCTTTCTATTCTGGTAAGGGACATGCATTTAAGCAATACCTATTTTGCTTTAATTGTCCCATATGTGGCATTTAATCTGGCCTTTTCCAGCATGATCATGTCAACCTCTTTTGCGGGAGTGCCAAAGGAGATGGAGGAATCCGCGGTAATTGACGGGGCAGGAATATTCCGGACGTTTGTTTCCATTATCCTTCCTCTTGTAAAGCCGGCAATTGCCACAACGGTTATTTTTGCATTTTTAAATGTATGGAACGAATATACAGTGGCCTCCATCCTGATCTCCAAGAATTCCGTAAAAACACTGCCTATCGGACTTGCAAATTTTGTAGGCGTCCATTCTACAGACTGGGGTGCTATGGGAGCGTGTCTGGTAATGGCAAGTATCCCAACCATTATCATTTATCTGATTTTCAGTGAACAGGTGGAAAAAGCCATGACGATCGGAGGTGCCGTGAAAGGCTGATGAAAAATATTTTATATTATGATAAACCGGCAAAAAGCTGGTCAGACGGCCTTCCTGTGGGAAATGGAAGAATCGGCGCCATGGTGACCGGCGGATGCGAAAAGGAAATCCTTTCTCTGAATGAGGATACGCTGTGGTCCGGATATCCCCGGGATTATACGGATGAAAATGCATATTTGTATTTGGAAAAGGCCAGGGCTGCTGTTTTTGAAAAAAGATATCAGGATGCGGAGGAAATCCTGAACAAGCATATGACAGGAATCTGGACAGAGTCCTACCTTCCCATGGCAGATCTTGTTCTGGAAATAGAGAAAGAAGGGGCAGAGATTTCCAACTATGAAAGAGTGCTGGATCTTGCTCAGGGTGTTTGCAGCACAAGCTTTCGGCTGGACGGCGGATTGTGCACACGGACGGTTTTTTGCTCTTATCCGGATCAGGTGCTGGTAGTGCGCTTTTGCTCTGAGGATGCCCTGGATCTGAAAATCAGCCTTACCAGCAAACTCAGAGGATGGAACGAGACAGAAGAGGATGGTCTTTTTTATCACGGATGGTGTCCGGAGGAAGCAGAACCTTCCTATTATGAATGCGAAGACCCCATCCGGTATGCGGAATTTGAAAAGACAAGAGGAATCCGGTTTATGGCAGGGGTCAAAGCCGTAGTTTTGGATGGAAAATCGGATACCTGTGAAAGTTTGATTCGGATTACGCAATGCAGGGACTGCCTGCTTCTGGTGAGCAGCGCCAATAGTTTTAGGGGATATTGCGGGGCTGCTGACAGGGAATATGAAGAACGTCTGAATCTCTGCCTGGAACAGGCAGGGAAAAAGAGGTTCGGGGAATTGCTTCAAAGACATGTGCAGGATCATGGAAGCCTGTTTGAGAAAGTAGAGCTGGAGCTGGGGCATATGGACAGGGAGAATCTTCCGATGAGGGAACGGCTGAAGCTTTTTAAAAGCCTTTCGGAGGATCCGGAGCTGGTTGCTACGGCTTTCCAGTTTGGAAGGTATCTGACTATCGCAAGCTCCAGAGAGGGCACCCAGCCGGGAAATCTGCAGGGTATCTGGAACAGAGAGCTGCGAGCGCCCTGGAGTTCCAATTATACAGTAAATATTAATACGGAAATGAACTATTGGCCCACAGAGAAATGCAATCTTTCCGGCTGCGGAGAGCCGATGCTGAGATTTATCAGGGAATGCGCCGAATCAGGGAGAAAAACCGCAGAGGTAAATTATCATTGCCGGGGGTGGTGCGTGCATCACAATGTAGACCTTTGGAGAAAAACAACTGCAGTGGGTCCTCGGAAAAAAGGGCAGAACGTACAGCCCTGGTCTTTCTGGCTTGCAGGGGGAGGATGGCTTTGCCGTCACCTGTGGGAACATTATCTGTATACCGGGGACGAGAGGTTCTTAAAGGAGGAAGCATATCCCATTAGCATGGATTGTGCAGCCTTTTACCTGGATTTTCTGGTAGAAAAGGAGGGAAGGCTTGTAACATGTCCCTCTACTTCCCCTGAAAACATGTTTATGGAAAACGGGGTGCTTACAGGAGTTACCTATGGAACTGCCATGGATATGGAGGTTATTGAGGAATTATTCCGTCATTGTATGGAGATGGCAGAAAAATTGGGAATCACGCCTTTGGAGGATGGGCGTCTGAGAGAGATTCGTGCTGCACTTCCGAGGCTCCTGGAGAGAAAAGCCGGAAAATACGGGCAGCTTTTGGAGTGGGCAGAGGATTATGAGGAGCATGAAGAAAACCACCGCCATCTTTCCCATTTGTATGGATTGTATCCGTCGGATTTATTTACAAAATATTATGGCGGAGATGATAAACTGATGGAAGCGTGCAGGATTTCCTTAGAGCGCAGAGGGCATGACGGAGTCCCCTGGAGCCGCGCATGGAAGATTGCTCTGCAGGCAAGGTTTGGAGAAGGGGAGAAAGCAGGCGATGAGATCGTAAGATATCTGCAGCTTGCAGATTCTCCGGATGCAGGGGATATTTCCTATACTAATGGAGGAATTTATGAAAACCTTTTTGCTGCACGGCCGCTGCAGATTGACGGGTGTTTTGGATTTACTGCCGGGGTGGCAGAAATGCTGGTGCAGGATGAGGACGGAAAGATAAAATTGCTTCCGGCCATTCCAGGAGCATGGAAAACAGGATATGTGAAGGGCTTGAGATTACGAAACGGACAATGCATTGAGATCCGATGGAACGAAGAAAATCGTGAAAGCCGTATGTATCGGGGATAATGTATTATATGGAATTTTTATTTTTTTGAAACCTTTTCCTCTGCTTGTTTATCTAATAGATGTAAGAAACATAAAACATCCGGATGATAAATAAAGCAGACACTGCTTGGAAAGGAGGGCTATAAATGATACAGCTTGTAGAAAAGGCAGTCAGTGGAGATGTGGATGCATTTCTGGAGCTGATGGAGAAAAACTCACTTGCCATGTACAAGGTAGCCCGTGGAATATTAAAAAATGACGACGATGTGGCGGACGCTGTGCAGGATACGATTTTAACCTGTTTTGAAAAAATACATACACTGCGCCAGCCGGAATACTTTAAGACCTGGCTCATCCGCATTCTGATCAATGAGTGCAAACGGATCCTGGTACATTACCAAAGAGTGAACATGCCCGGGGAGCTGCCGGAAACAGCGCGGCAGGATGCCTCCCTTGCGGAGTTTGAATTTAAGGAAATGTTGGAGATGGTGGATGAAAAATACCGGGTGATTCTTGTTCTTCATTATGTGGAGGGCTTTAAGCTTTCCGAGATCGCAGAACTGCTGGATCTGAACGAGAATACGGTAAAAACCAGATTATCCAGGGCTAAAGATCAGATCCGCAGTGTCTATCTCGGCAGCAGGCCGTCAAATACTTATAAGAACAGAAACGTCGATCTTAGCAGTGAACAGGGAGGGAATTTAAGTGAAAAAACAGATAAATTTGTCAGATTCAGGGGATACACGGCTGGATGAGAAAATATGCAAAACGATGCAAAGAGAATTTCCGTTGCCTGAGAATGTAGAGACTGCCAAGATGGAAGCCTTTGCAAAAATCAAGGCAAACCAGGAAAAGCAGGTGTATGCCGATTCTGTGGCCGGAAAAACAAGAAAGGCAAGGAAAAGAAGAAAGGTATTTTTCAGAACCTGGACAGCAGCAGCGGCAGCGGCAGCCGTATTTTCGGGCGTATGTATTATCAATCCTGCATTTGCAGCACAGATTCCCCTGGTAGGGCATGTGTTTGAGGAAGTCGGTCAGTCTTTAGGTTTTTCCGGTGATTTCAGCAAATATGCAAAACCGCTGGAGGAAACGGAAGTCTCTGGGAATGTGGAAAAAACAGCAGATAAAGAGCTGGCAGCGGCAAACGGAGAAAATACGGACTTACAGGCAGAGGAGGCTTCCACGGACAGCAGTGAAGCAGAAAATGGGGATACTTCCGGCAAGACACTATATAGTGAAACGAAAAACGGTATGACCGTTACTCTGTCGGAAGTATACTGTAACGACGTGGCGCTCTATGTCAGCATGATCCTTCAGACAGAAGAGAAGTTTCCGGATACCATGCTGATGAATGACACAGCACCGGTGATCGACGCTCTTCGCGGAACTCTTAAATTCAGCTATAATGACCGGGAGCTGCTGCTTGACGAGCCGCTGGACGGCAAAATGGTGGATGACCATACCTATGCATGCGTATTGCGCTACAATCTGCAGTACTCTGTTGATGATACGGATTATGATGGTTATGATGAAAAACGACAGGAATTTTATGAAGAGCAGGGTATCTCCAGGGAAGAAATAGAAGCCGACCCACAGGCGGCCTATGAGAAACTTGCGGATATACTGGGCGTGGAGATTGTGGACGATAAAACCATCGCAGAGGCTGGCGGACCGGATATCAATGATTTTATAAAGAAGGTGGAGATTCCGGAAACATTTCACGTGGAACTTCACATTCCTCAGATCGTGGGTTATAAGCCTGATGCTAAAACACCGGAAATGCCGGAGGATATCCGGGCGGAATACGAAAAAGCCATGACGGATAATGGCCTAAGTCTGGCTGATGAGGATTATGAGAACTTTACGGAAGAACAGAAGGAGCTGGAGCATGAGCTGTTCCAGAAGATGTGGAATGCGTATGCCGAGCGCTATCCGGAAACGAACCAGAATCCCAATTCCTATGAAAACTGGTGGGTGGATGGCCCATGGGATTTTACCTTTGAAGTAACAAAGGATCAGAGCCAGACGATCGTGAAAGAAATCAATGATGTGAATGATGAAAATATCGGTTTGGTATCCGTAACAAAGACTCCATTTGAACTGATGGTTGAGGACTCCATGAACGTTGATACTTTTACAGTAGTATTGGATGCTGACGGGGAGATTATGCCTATCGGAACCTTTGGCGGAGATGCAAATACAATGCCTTTGCAGGATCGGGATGTTTCAAAGGTGGATATCTATATTTGTGATTATATAGAATATATGGATGAATTGAAAGGCTACTACTGGTCAGATGATTACGAAGAAAATAAAAAAACCAAGACATTTAAGCAGCTTCTGGACGAGCGGGCGCTTTATCATAAGGAGATTTCCTTTCAGGAGTAAAACGACAGAAATAGTCCTTGACGAATGTATGGCGTTTTGCTAAAATTATCCTGATATTAGGGAGTAGTTCGCATCTATTGAGGATGTTATGTATCACGTCATCACGCCGTAACGGCCGGGATATATACTGAAATAAGAACGAGACTTTTATCGCATTCTTTTTGTGCGGTAAATGTCTCGTTTTTTGCTGTCAGGGATGCAAAAAATGTACCAGGCCTTTTTCACTGCACGTAAAAATAAAAAAGGAGGAATCGGAAATGGAAATTTTATTACAGGTTTTGTTTCTGGCTGCAGGATTTTTTCTGCTGGTGAAAGGTGCTGACTGGTTTGTGGATGGAGCAGCAGGTGTTGCGGAGAAATTCGGCATTCCGCATTTGGTGGTTGGGCTTACCATCGTGGCTATGGGAACCAGCGCGCCGGAGGCAGCAGTAAGTATTACGGCCGCCCTGAAAGGAAATGCGGGAATCACCATCGGTAATATTGTAGGAAGTAATATTTTGAATGTGCTGATCATTCTTGGAATTGCATCTGTGATCACGCCCATTGCAGTGGCAGAATCTACAGTAAAAGCAGAACTTCCTTATATGCTGCTGATTACCTTTTTGCTGCTTGCGCTTGGGTATACGGGGAATGAAATCGTATTATGGGAAGGAATTGTCCTCTGGATCGCTTTTATTCTCTATCTTCTCTATCTTTTCCATATGGCAAAGAAAAACAAAGAATTGCAGGAGGAAGTGGAAGATCAGCCGTTATGGAAGCTTTGCCTCTTTATTCTTGCCGGGATCGGGCTGATCATGCTTGGCAGTGATGTTGCGGTGGATGCCGCCACCTCCATTGCAAAAACCCTGGGCTTAAGCGAGCGTTTTATCGGTCTTACCATCGTGGCCCTTGGAACCTCCCTTCCGGAACTGGTGACCTCCGTTTCTGCGGCGCGAAAGGGCGAGGCGGACATTGCCATTGGAAATATTGTGGGAAGCAATATCTTTAATATTCTGTTCGTTGTTGGAACAACGGCACTGATCACGCCTGTGATATTTGAGTCAAAATTTATCGCAGATACCTTGATTTCCGCGGCAGCGGGTGTGCTTTTGTGGCTGTGTGTATTTAAGGATCGCAAACTGTCAAGAACAGGCGGAATCCTGATGCTTGCAGGATATGTGGTATATTTTATTTATCTGATCAATTAATGATTCCGGGAAAGAATCTGCATCAATGAAATGGGGAGATGATTATGACAAAAAGGATTTTGATCATCAATACGGGTGGTACCCTTTCTTCCGTAAACAGCAGGAAGGGCCTGGCTCCGGGCATGAAAAGCGGTGAAATGTTGGAGGAACTGCAGATGGTCTCCAGAAATCTGGAACTGGAAACAGAGGACTTTTGTTCTGTGGACAGTGCGAATATTTTTCCGGAAGACTGGGCGGCTCTTGCCAAAAGAATCGGGCAGGCCGGCAGCGAGTATCAGGGAATTGTGGTGATACACGGAACGGATACCCTGGCTTATACTGCCTCGATGCTGTCCTTTATGCTGCAGAATATTTCTGTTCCTGTGGTTGTGACAGGAAGCCAGTTATCCATCGCCCATCCTGTGGCAGACGCACTGGAGAACTGCCGCTGCGCCATCCACATGGCTGCCAGTGGGTGTCCCGGCATTTTTGTGGCATTTAACAGAAAGGTAATGCTGGGCTGCCGTACCTCCAAGGTAAGAACAATGAGTTTTGATGCATTTGAAAGCATAAACTATCCTTATGTAGGAGAAATCAGCTCTCTGGGACTTCACATCCGGAAGGAGAATCTCCTGAAAAAACGTGGGATTTTTCGCCCTCAGACAGAGTATTCGGATAAAGTGTTTCTCTTAAAACTATACCCGGGAATCTCTCCGAAGATCCTGGACTACCTGCAGGAGCAAGGCTGCCGGGGCGTCTATATTGAAGGCTTTGGCCTGGGGGGAATGCCGTTTTTAAAACATGATTTTATTTCAGCAGTCCGGGATGCTGTATCCAATGGAATGGTGATCCTGGCCGGAAGCCAGTGCAGGTATGAAGGCAGCAATCTTTCTGTCTACGAGACAGGGCTGAAGGCACTGGAGGCAGGAGTGGTACAGGCGTATGATATGACTGCGGAAGCAGCTATGACAAAGCTGATGTGGGTTCTTGGGCAGACCCGGGATATGCGGGAAATTAAGGAATATTTCTCCGTAGATATCTCCGGAGAGGTAACGATTCCGTAGAGAACCGGAAATATCCGGGGGAAACTCTATTTTCCAAAAGACAAAGACGGATCTGGTATACTGGAAATACTTAATGAGCGCAGGTGAAGCGCGGGAAAATGGCTGTTTGCCGGATGGGAGGGTCGAAATGCGGTTAGAACGGATACAGGACGCATTGAAAAAGAAAAATATTAAATATCAGTACACAGAAGAAGATGGCTGCGGAAGCCTGGATTTTCTGTTCCGGGGCCTGGGATTTCATATCTGGGAATACCAGGACAGTGTTTGGGGAGTGGAGACAAACGTATTTGCAGCAGGACGGAGTCAGGAAGTGGAAGGGGATTATGAGACGATCATATCCAGGGAGATTCTTTCCTGGCCGGATATGGCGATGTAAAGGAGAATACATAATTATTTATTCCACATGATTGAATGAGGTGAGTGATTCAAGATGAAATTTTTAGATGTTTTCGCAGATGGAAGCAAATACCGTCAGCAGGTTTATGATTTATATGAAGAGGCTTTTCCGGAAGAGGAGAAAAAGCCGATCCCTCTTATGGAGGAGCTTACGAAAATTGGAAAAATGGAAATTCTGGCCGTGGAAGAGGAAGAGGAATTTGCCGGACTTGCCATAAATATGCTGTCAGAGAAGACGGCTCTTTTGGATTATTTCGCAATTGCTCCCCACAGGCGCTGCAATGGCAGCGGAGGTCGTGCGGTACGTGCACTTGAGGAACGTTTTAAGGATAAAAAATATATCTTTGAAATTGAAATGCAGGATGAAAAGGCGCCGAATGCGGAAGACCGGAAACGAAGAAAAGCCTTTTATCTGAGAAACGGCTTAAAAGAAACAGGCATATTTGCCAATGTGTATGAGACAGATTTTGAGCTGCTTACTCCGGACGGAGAACTGACATTTGAAGAATATCTGGAGATTCTGCTTTATATTCTGGGAGAGGAAGGGACGAAACTTCTGAATCCCCATATCATTGAGAAAAGAATCCCCTGAAAGGATTATTTAAGCCCCGTATGATACGGAAATACCGTATATGTTGGGGCTTATTTCGTCTGATGTTCAGGTTCCCTGCCCTTCCCGGGGGAGAAGGGGAATAGTCCTGCGGAAATTTTCCGTATAATGCAGTTCATAATCTTCTGTAATAAAGACTGCCTGTACATCCTTTAACTTCTGCACATATTCCATCCCTTTTTCATAGCCAAGCGCGAAGCAGGTGGTGCTTAATGCATCGCCGTCCACAGATTTGTCAGAAATAATAGTAACGGAAATCAGATCATTATCATAAGGATAACCGCTTGCAGGGTTTAAAATATGATGATAAAGGGTTCCGTCTTCCTCAAAATAACGTTCATAAATTCCGGAAGAGACAACGGATTTATCCTCAATTTCCATGACAGCAGCCGTTTCATTCCGGTCTGCAAAAGGCTTCTGTATTCCTATCTTAAAAGGTGTTCCATCGGGTCTTGAGCCAATGCAGACAACATTCCCGCCAAGACTGATGATGGCGCTTTCTACTCCCTTTGAAAGAAGATACTCTTTTATCTGATCTGCAATATATCCTTTGGCAACAGCGCCAAGATCAAGAGCTGTATCCGGGGATGTGAACGTCACCTTCTGACCATCTATCTGAACTTTTTCAAAACCGCATTTTTTCAGCGCATTGCGAATGTCTTCCGGCTCCGGTACTTTAGGAGATTCCGCTGTGAAATCCCAAAGCTCTGTCAATGGTGCAATGGCAATGTCAAAGGCACCATCGGAACTTTCCCTATAATCCAGCCCAAGAGAGATAAGCTCTGCAAGCTCCTCTGACACAGAATAAGCAGTCGATGTTCCCGGGACGGGGGGCAGCTCCCGGTGATTGAGCTGATATAATTCACTGCCCGGCATGGTTCTGCTGAACACTGCCTCATATTTATCGCAGAGTTTCATGCAGTCTTCCAGGAGCGTCTGGTCCCTGGAATCATATATGGTGACGGTTACAACGGTATTTAACTTAAAGTCTGTGGAGCGGATAAAATCCTGTTCATCGGAGACTGCCTTAGGCTGCTCCTTTTGTGGGATACCGCAGCCTGCAAGACTGACCGCCAGAAAAACAAGGGGTATCAGTTTTTTTATCTTCATAATATCTCCTGTGCTGTGGTTTGTCTCGAATTTTCTACAATCAGAGTATATCTCAAAAGATACAGCTTGGGAAGCTATAAAAAAAGATACTGTATTTTCAACAGAGGGATGCTATAATAGGAATGGCAAAAATGGATACAGAAACAATCAGATAGAAAACGAGGAGATTTTATGGCAAAGACCAGCAATTGTGAATATTGTGCGAATTATACATATGATGAGGATTATGAGTGCTACACCTGCGAAGTGAACCTGGATGAAGACGAGATGGCCCATTTTATCACCGGAAGTTTCCGCCAGTGCCCTTATTTCCGAATGGGAGACGAGTACAGTATTGTCCGTAAGCAGATGTAACGGAAAAAATAAAAAAACAGCAAAAAACTGTTGACACACCCGGGAGGATGTGCTATTGTTTTATAGAACGCTGCCGAAGACAGTAGGTGCCGCAAGGCATAAGGATTAAAACGCCTACCGAGGACTAGAAGTATTCTAACAGGATTACACAAGGTCTAACTGTCATGCAGTCAGACTTTTTTTATTTCCATATTCTCATTGCGACGGCGGTATATCAAAATCTATAAGGAGGTGTACCATTTCATGGCAAAAGTAGAACTGAAACAACCAATCGTAGAAGAAATCGCAAGCAGCATTAAAGACGCGCAGGCTGTAGTTCTGGTTAATTACAGCGGTCTTACTGTTGAACAGGATACTATTCTTCGTAAGGAATTAAGAGAATCCGGCATTCATTATAAAGTTTACAAAAACACTATGATGAATCGTGCATTTGCAGGTACAGACTGCGAAAGTCTCTGCAAACATCTGGAAGGAACCAACGCTCTGGCGATTTCCGCTACAGATGCAACTGCACCGGCAAGAATTCTTGCAAAATATGCAAAACAGTTTCCGGCATTAGAGTTGATCGCCGGTGTTGTTGAAGGCAATTACAATGATCAGGCAGGAATCCAGGCTCTTTCCCAGATTCCGTCCAGAGAAGAACTTCTTGGCAAATTGCTTGGAAGCATTCAGTCTCCGATCACCAACCTGGCTCGTGTTCTTAATCAGGTTGCGGAAGCAGGCGGAGCAGAAGCAGCAATCGCTGCAAAAGGCGCTGAGGCTTAATTTAGCCCGGATCCACTTATGAATTTATCCCACAGTAGAACTGGGGAAGAAGAAAAATAAATCTATTATATGGAGGGAAATTAAAATGGCAAAATTAACAACAGAAGAATTTATTGCGGCAATTAAAGAATTATCCGTATTAGAGTTAAATGAATTAGTAAAAGCTTGTGAAGAAGAATTCGGCGTATCTGCAGCAGCAGGCGTTGTAGTTGCAGCAGCAGGTCCTGCTGAAGCAGCAGAAGAGAAAGATGAGTTCGACGTAGAACTTACAGAAGTAGGCCCGAACAAGGTTAAAGTTATTAAAGTTGTTCGTGAAGTTACCGGCTTAGGACTGAAAGAAGCTAAAGAAGTAGTTGACGGTGCTCCGAAGGTTGTTAAAGAAGCTGCTTCCAAAGCAGAAGCTGAAGAGATCAAAACAAAACTTGAAGCTGAAGGTGCTAAGGTTACACTTAAATAATTCCGGCAGACGATATCCCCGCGAGGGCCTGATTTCCAGGGTCTTCGTGGGGATTTTTTGCTTGGAAGCCGTCGGGCTTTCTTCTGGATTGTTTGGGATTGGAGAGGCATATGGAAAGAAAAAGAATGGCAAAAGGCTTAAGTTTTATTTTAGCATTGACGCTTTGCTTTGGCGGAAATTATGCAATGCCGGAAGTATCTGCTGCTGAGACAACGGCGGATGCAGTGACCGAGAGCATCCGCACGGAAAAAATTATGGAAGAGCAGATGTATCTGGAAGAGGAATGTGAGTATCTGGAAGAACCGGAGGACTATTCCTGGATGGAAAAGCTGACACCGTCTGAGGATGCAGTGTTTTTTGAGGAAGGAGCCGCAGAGCGTTCAGAAAATGGGTATCAGGATGAAACGGAACAAACATCTCAGGATATGGAAGTTTTCCGGGAGGAATCCCTTTTTTTGCCAGGGGAACAGGAATCGGATGGAAAAATCGGCAGCGGTGAGGAAGCGGTTTTTGATGACGGGAATTCTGATACACTCTTTAGCAGCGGTCCGGGCGAGAAGCCGGATATGCCCATAGACAGCGGTTCAGATGAGAAAACTGATACACCCATAGACAGCGGTTCGGATGAGGAGCCTGATACTCCCGCAGATGACGATAAGGATACGGAACTTGGAGAATCGGAAGCCACCCTGCACCTGGAGGAAGGCGAAGATTTTATCACAGAATTAAACATCCTCCTCTACAAAGCAAAGGATCTGGCCACAGACGGACATCCCTATAGAGTAATCATTCCTCCGGGAAATTATGAAATTAAGGGCACGATTTCCATGTACAGCAACATTCACTTGTATGCGGTGGGGGCTGTAATGAAAAAAGTTTCCACAAAGAAGCAGATTCTGATGCGTCTTGGTAATTCTGAAACATCAGCAGGCGGATATGAAGGTTATCGGAATATCACTATAGAAGGTGGAACCTGGGACTGTAACTATGAGTCCTGTGCCCAAAAAGAGGAAAGCGGCGGCTTCGTATGCTTTCGCCTTGGCCATGCAACCAATATTACGGTAAAGGATGCTGTTTTCCTTAATAACCTGAAATCCCATTTCCTGGAGTTCGGCGGAGTGAAGCATGCCCTTGTGACAGGATGCAGGTTTGAAGGATACTGGACGCCTCATGAAAGATCAAGTCAGGAATGTATTCAGATCGATGCCTGTATGCCTGATATTTTTCCGAGATATGCTCCCTTTGACGGAACGGTCTGTACGGATATTGTGATTGAAAATAACATATTTCAGAATGTATTTGCCGGAGCAGGCAGCCACAGTATGATGTTTGATAAGCCCTACACCAATATTGTGATACGCGGCAACAAATTTAGAAATGTGAAGCGGCACTCTGTATGGCTTTTAAATTGTAAAGATTCCGTAGTTTCCGGAAATGTGATGCAGAATGTGGGAGGCGGAGTCTATATTGCTTCTATGAGAGGCACGCACGTACATTTTTCGGAGGGACAGGTTCCTACCATTAAGCAAAATCAGCAGTCATTGAATGTGACTGTTTCCAAGAACAATATTACCCTTGCCCAGACGACAACCATTGCAGGAATGCGATGGTGCAGCTATGGGATCTGGATCGGGGGACAGAGGATCAAAAATTCATCCTGTGGAGTTCCGTCAGGAGATTATATTATCCGCGGGGTCAGCGCAGACAGAAACGTGATTCAGGGTCCTGGACACGGGATCCGCCTTGAAAAAACAATAAGCTGCAGAGTTTCCAATAATAAACTGCGGCTTTCGAAGCCTGCAGGCTATACAAATTTCGGTATCTATGCAGGCGGAAGCAGGAATAACCAGATTACGGGAAATACAGTAGAAAAGTCCGGAAATATCGGGATTTATATTTATACGAATTCCAACTACACCCATAAAAGCACAGGCAATAAACTGATCGGAAATCAGGTAAAGAATGGGGGCTCTGACGGAATCTGCATTGCGATGGGCAGCAGCAGCACCGTACTTCAGAAAAATACGGTTTCCGGCAATAAAAAGAACGGAATTTATGTCAGCCGCTCAGGAATTACTTCTATGGAGTTAAATAAAGCCGTGTCTAACGGAAAAGTGGGGATCTACTGCAGCGGCTCTACGATAAAGGAACAAAAGAGGAATACATTTGAAGGAAATAAATCAGTATATGCCATCCAGTTTTATAAGTGTAAGGGCTGTGTTCAGAATTTGCACCAGCCGAAAGGAAACACAGTGAGGCATACTGCAAAAAAGATAACCGGAACAGGTGCCGGGGGAATCCGGGCATATGTATACACAAAAAGCAACAAAAGGCTGGCATCTGCAAAGATCGGAAAGAAATGGAGCTATTCTCTTCCGATTAAGCCGCAGAAGAAAGGCACCATACTATCTATCAGAGTATCGGACAAATATGGAAACGTAGTCCGCAGGCAGATTAAAGTGCGATAATTTCACAGGAGGGGGAGGGAGCCCTTCCTGCCCCGTGAAATGTAACGGAATGTATTATAAAGTATTCATAAAAATTGGTTGACAGTTTTGGGTACTTATGCTATAGTGAAGAATGCTATATTATGGCAAGATATGCCTGCTTGTCGGGAGTGACAGGCAGTCTGATGCGGTAATAAATAAAAAAACAGGGGTGAAACGTCAATGGAAAAAAACAGAATTCGTTCTGTAAAAACTGGAAAAAGCATGCGTATGAGCTACCAGCGGCAAAAAGAAGTCCTGGAAATGCCGAATTTGATTGAAGTCCAGAAAGATTCCTACCAGTGGTTTCTTGACGAGGGATTGAATGAAGTTTTCGATGATATTTCTCCAATCGAAGATTTCAGCGGTAAGCTCAGTCTGAAATTTATTGACTTTACATTTGACGAGAAAGATGCGAAATACTCTATTGAGCAATGTAAAGAACGTGACGTGACTTATGCAGCACCTTTGAAGGTTCGTGTACAGCTCATTAACAAAGAAACAGGAGAAATTAAGGAAACTGAGATTTTCATGGGAGATCTGCCGCTGATGACAGCGACAGGTACATTTGTGATTAATGGTGCAGAGCGTGTAATCGTAAGCCAGTTAGTTCGATCCCCTGGAATCTATTATGCTATTGCACATGATAAAGTTGGTAAGAGGTTGTTTTCCAGTACCGTTATTCCTAACAGAGGTGCATGGCTGGAATATGAGACTGACTCCAACGACGTATTTTATGTAAGAGTAGACAGGACCAGAAAGGTTCCGATTACAGTGCTGATTCGTGCCCTGGGTATTGGCACCAATGCGGAAATCGTAGAGCTGTTCGGTGAAGAGCCCAAGATTCTGGCAAGCTTTACCAAAGATACTTCTACGAATTACCAGGAAGGTCTTCTGGAATTGTATAAGAAGATTCGTCCGGGTGAGCCGTTGGCAGTGGAGAGCGCTGAGAGCCTTATCATGGCTATGTTTTTTGACCCGAGAAGATATGATCTTGCCAAAGTAGGACGTTATAAATTCAATAAAAAGCTTCATTTTAATAAACGTATTGTAGGCCATAAGCTGGCTGAAGATGTGGTGGATGCTTCTACCGGTGAGATTATTGCTGAGAAAGATACAGTAGTAACAAGAGAAATGGCTGACAGAATCCAGAATGCAGCCGTTCCTTATGTCTGGATGCAGGGGGAGGAGCGCAATGTAAAAGTTCTCTCCAGCTTAATGGTTGATATTACCAGCCATGTAGACCTGGATTGTGATCCGAGATCCTTAGGTGTTACAGAATTAGTATATTACCCTGTATTAGAAAAAATTCTGGAAGAAAATGACAGCCTGGAAGAGATTAAGGCTGCCATCCGCAGAGACATCCATGATTTGATTCCGAAGCATATTACAAAAGAAGATATTCTTGCTTCCATCAACTATAACATGCATCTGGAATATGGCATGGGAAATGACGACGATATTGACCATCTGGGCAACCGCCGTATCCGTTCTGTAGGCGAGCTCCTTCAGAACCAGTACCGCATCGGTCTTTCCAGACTGGAGAGAGTTGTCCGTGAAAGAATGACGACACAGGACGTGGAGAGCGTTTCCCCACAGTCTCTGATCAATATTAAACCGGTTACTGCAGCAGTGAAGGAGTTCTTCGGTTCTTCTCAGCTGTCACAGTTCATGGATCAGAATAACCCGTTGGGTGAGCTGACCCATAAGAGACGTCTTTCTGCCCTGGGTCCCGGCGGTCTGTCACGAGACAGAGCCGGATTTGAGGTTCGAGATGTTCACTATTCTCATTACGGGCGTATGTGCCCCATTGAGACCCCTGAAGGTCCGAATATCGGTTTGATCAACTCTCTTGCATCTTATGCGAGAATTAATCAGTACGGATTTATTGAGGCGCCATACCGTAAGATTGATAAGACAGATCCTAAGAATCCGCGTGTAACAGAAGAAGTTGTTTACATGACTGCGGATGAAGAGGATAACTATCATGTAGCGCAGGCGAATGAACCGCTGGATGAGAACGGATACTTTGTAAATAAAAACGTATCCGGCCGTTTCCGTGAAGAAACACAGGAATACGAAAAGAGAATGTTTGATTACATGGACGTATCTCCTAAGATGGTATTCTCTGTGGCAACTGCCCTGATTCCGTTCCTGCAGAACGATGATGCCAACCGTGCGCTGATGGGATCCAACATGCAGCGTCAGGCTGTGCCCCTTCTGACAACAGAAGCTCCTGTTGTAGGAACAGGTATGGAAACCAAGACGGCTGTTGACTCCGGTGTCTGCATTTTAGCAAAGAAGTCAGGTACTGTTCTCCGTTCCACATCCACAGACATTACTGTTCAGAATGATGACGGAACAAAGGATAACTATCATCTGACCAAATTCTTAAGAAGTAACCAGAGCAACTGCTATAATCAGAAACCTATCGTGTTCCAGGGAGAGCATGTTGAAGCAGGCCAGGTGATCGCAGACGGTCCGTCCACAGCAAACGGAGAGCTTGCTCTCGGAAAGAATCCTCTGATCGGGTTTATGACCTGGGAAGGCTACAACTACGAGGATGCTGTCCTTTTAAGTGAAAAACTGGTACAGGACGATGTTTACACATCCGTCCACATTGAAGAATATGAAGCAGAAGCCCGTGATACGAAGCTGGGACCGGAAGAAATCACAAGAGATGTCCCGGGCGTGGGCGACGATGCTTTGAAAGACCTGGATGAGCGGGGAATTATCCGTATCGGTGCGGAGGTACGCGCCGGAGACATCCTGGTAGGTAAGGTAACTCCCAAGGGAGAAACCGAGCTGACAGCAGAAGAACGGCTTCTGCGTGCAATCTTTGGTGAGAAGGCGCGTGAAGTTCGTGACACTTCCCTGAAAGTACCTCACGGTGAATACGGTATCATCGTAGATGCCAAAGTGTTTACAAGAGAGAACGGCGATGAGCTGTCTCCCGGTGTAAATCAGTCCGTCCGCATTTATATTGCCCAGAAACGTAAGATTTCCGTAGGTGATAAGATGGCCGGACGTCATGGAAACAAGGGTGTTGTTTCCCGTGTGCTTCCTGTAGAAGACATGCCGTTTCTGCCAAACGGCCGTCCGCTGGATATCGTACTGAATCCGCTGGGTGTGCCGTCGCGTATGAATATCGGACAGGTCCTGGAGATTCACTTAAGCCTTGCTGCAAAAGCCCTTGGCTTCAATGTTGCAACGCCTGTATTCGATGGTGCCAACGAGAGCGATATCCAGGATACCCTGGAGCTTGCGAACGATTATGTCAACACGGAAGATTTTGAAGAATTCCGTGAGAAATATCAGGATATTTTAAGTCCGGATGTTATGGAATATCTGGATGAGAATAAAGATCACAGATCACTGTGGAAAGGCGTGCCCATTTCCAGAGACGGTAAAGTGCGGCTGCGCGACGGACGTACAGGCGAATATTTTGACAGCCCTGTAACGATCGGACACATGCATTATCTGAAACTGCATCATCTGGTTGATGATAAGATTCATGCACGTTCCACAGGCCCATATGCACTGGTTACACAGCAGCCTCTGGGTGGTAAAGCCCAGTTCGGCGGACAGCGTTTCGGTGAGATGGAGGTTTGGGCTCTGGAGGCATATGGTGCTTCCTACACACTGCAGGAAATCCTGACAGTAAAATCCGATGATGTTGTAGGCCGTGTGAAGACCTATGAGGCGATCATCAAAGGCGATAATATTCCTGAACCTGGAATTCCGGAATCCTTTAAGGTACTTTTGAAGGAACTGCAGTCTCTGGGTCTGGATGTGAAGGTTCTCAGAGAGGACCAGACCGAAGTGGAAATTATGGAAACCGTAGATTACGGCGACACAGACCTTCGTTCCGTGATCGAGGGAGATTCAAGAGGTCATCGCGACGAGGAATCCTTAAGCAAACATGGCTATATCCAGCAGGAATTCAGCGACGGAGAGCTTGTGGATGTGGATGAGGAAGAAGACGAAGACGAGGACGAGGATGACTTTTTAGAACTTGAAGATTCCTACGATGATGACGAGGAATAGAAAGGGGAAAGAATACATGGCAGAAACAACCAATACAACAGAAACATATCAGCCAATGACTTTCGATGCCATCAAACTTGGACTGGCGTCCCCTGAGAAAATCAGAGAGTGGTCAAGAGGCGAGGTTTTAAAACCCGAGACCATTAACTACCGTACCCTGAAACCCGAAAAAGACGGTCTTTACTGCGAAAGAATCTTCGGGCCAAGCAAGGACTGGGAATGTCATTGCGGGAAATATAAGAAAATCCGTTATAAAGGCGTAGTCTGTGACCGATGCGGCGTAGAAGTTACCAAGGCATCTGTCCGCAGGGAACGTATGGGACACATTGAGCTTGCAGCTCCTGTATCCCACATCTGGTATTTTAAAGGAATCCCGTCCCGTATGGGATTGATTCTGGATCTGTCTCCGAGAGTTTTGGAGAAGGTTCTGTATTTTGCGAATTATATTGTTCTTGATCCTGCAGATTCCGGCCTGATGTACAAGCAGGTGCTTACTGAGAAGGAATATCAGGATGCAAGAGAGTCCTATGGAAATAACTTCCGTGTAGGCATGGGGGCTGAGTCCATCCTGGAGCTTCTTCAGGCCATCGATCTTGAAAAAGACGCTGCAGAGCTGAAGAAAGAGCTGAAGGATTCTACAGGACAGAAACGTGCGAGAATCATCAAACGCCTGGAGGTTGTGGAGTCCTTCCGCGAATCCGGTAATCGTCCTGAGTGGATGATCATGACTGTAATTCCGGTAATTCCTCCGGATCTTCGTCCCATGGTACAGCTGGACGGCGGCCGTTTTGCAACCTCTGACTTAAATGACCTGTACAGAAGAATCATTAACCGTAACAATCGTCTGAAAAGACTGTTGGAGCTGGGCGCTCCGGATATCATTGTCCGCAATGAGAAACGTATGCTGCAGGAAGCAGTAGATGCCCTGATCGACAATGGACGCCGCGGCCGTCCGGTTACCGGCCCCGGCAACAGACCGCTGAAATCTCTGTCAGAGCTTTTAAAAGGAAAATCAGGACGTTTCCGTCAGAATCTTTTGGGCAAGCGTGTTGACTATTCCGGACGTTCCGTTATCGTCGTAGGTCCGGAACTTAAAATTTATCAGTGCGGTCTTCCGAAGGAAATGGCCATCGAGCTGTTTAAGCCATTTGTTATGAAAGAGCTTGTTGCCAACGGAACCTCACACAATATCAAAAATGCCAAGAAGATGGTAGAAAAGCTTGAGCCTGCTGTATGGGATGTTCTGGAAGAGGTTATCAAAGAACATCCGGTTATGCTGAACCGTGCACCTACTCTGCATCGTCTGGGTATCCAGGCATTCGAACCGATCCTTGTAGAAGGTAAGGCAATCAAGCTTCATCCTCTTGTTTGTACAGCATTTAACGCGGACTTTGACGGTGACCAGATGGCTGTTCATCTTCCACTGTCCGTAGAAGCACAGGCAGAATGCCGTTTCCTTCTGCTTTCCCCGAATAACCTTCTGAAACCTTCAGATGGTGGTCCTGTTGCCGTTCCTTCTCAGGATATGGTGCTTGGTATTTATTATCTGACACAGGAAAGACCAGGAAACAAGGGAGAAGGCAAGTTCTTCAAGAGTGTGAATGAAGCCATTCTTGCATACGAAAATAAAGTAATTACTCTCCAGACAAGAATTTTGGTTCGCTGCACCAAGAAGATGCCTGACGGCACTGTGCTTACCAGAAATGTAGAATCTACCCTGGGACGTTTCCTCTTTAATGAGATCCTTCCGCAGGACCTCGGTTTTGTAGACAGAAGCATTCAGGGAAATGAACTGCTTTTGGAAGTTGACTTCCTGGTAGGTAAGAAACAGCTGAAACAGATTCTGGAAAAAGTTATTAATACTCATGGTGCAACCAAGACTGCGGAAGTACTGGATGCCATTAAGTCTACAGGTTATAAATATTCCACAAGGGCAGCAATGACCGTATCCATTTCCGATATGACCGTGCCGCCTCAGAAGCCTGAGATGATTAAGAATGCCCAGGATACGGTTGACCTGATCACAAAGAACTATAAGCGAGGCCTCATTACAGAGGAAGAGCGTTACAAAGAAGTTGTAGATACCTGGAAGAAGACGGACGATGAACTGACCAAAGCTCTGCTGTCCGGTCTTGATAAATATAACAACATCTTTATGATGGCTGACTCCGGTGCCCGTGGTTCCGATAAGCAGATCAAGCAGCTTGCCGGTATGCGTGGTTTGATGGCCGATACAACCGGTCATACGATCGAGCTTCCTATTAAGTCCAATTTCCGTGAAGGTCTGGACGTACTGGAATACTTCATGTCTGCACACGGTGCACGTAAAGGTTTGTCCGATACAGCGCTTCGTACTGCGGACTCCGGTTACCTGACAAGACGTCTGGTAGACGTATCCCAGGAACAGATCATCCGCGAGACAGACTGCTGTGAAAACAGAGACGAGATCGCAGGTATGTATGTAACTGAGTTTTCAGATGGAAAAGAAGAGATTGAGAGCTTACAGGAACGTATTACAGGAAGATATTCCTGCAACACCATCACCAATAAGGATGGGGAAGTTTTGGTAAAAGCCAACCATATGATCACTCCGAAGCGTGCTGCCCGTATTATGAAAGAGGGCGTCAGCGAGACAGGCGGCCCGATTGACAAAGTGAAGATCCGTACGATTCTGACCTGCAGATGTAAGGTTGGTATCTGTGCGAAATGTTATGGTGCCAACATGGCAACCGGCGAGCCGGTACAGGTTGGTGAATCTGTCGGAATCATTGCCGCACAGTCTATCGGCGAGCCCGGTACACAGCTGACTATGCGTACCTTCCATACCGGCGGCGTTGCAGGCGGTGATATCACACAGGGTCTTCCTCGTGTTGAGGAGCTTTTTGAGGCAAGAAAGCCGAAAGGACTTGCCATTATTACAGAGATCAAAGGTATTGCAACCATTAATGACACCAAGAAGAAACGTGAGATTATTGTAACAGATCCGGAAACAGGAGAATCCAAGACGTATCTTATCCCCTATGGTTCCCGTGTGAGGGTTCTTGACGGACAGGTTCTGGAAGCCGGTGATGCGCTGACTGAAGGTAGCATCAATCCTCATGATATCCTGAGGATCAAAGGTGTTCGTGCAGTTCAGGACTACATGATCCGCGAGGTACAGCGTGTTTACCGTCTCCAGGGTGTTGAGATCAATGATAAGCATATTGAGGTTATCGTACGCCAGATGCTGAAAAAGATTCGTATTGAAAATAATGGAGATACGGATTTCCTTCCGGGAACACTGGTTGATGTCCTTGAATATGAAGAAGTAAATGAAAAACTTGCAGAAGAAGGCAAGGAACCGGCAGAAGGAAAACAGGTGATGCTTGGTATTACCAAGGCTTCCCTGGCAACAAATTCCTTCCTGTCTGCTGCATCCTTCCAGGAAACTACGAAGGTTCTTACAGAAGCTGCTATCAAGGGTAAGGTTGACCCGCTGATCGGTTTGAAAGAAAACGTTATCATCGGTAAGCTGATTCCTGCTGGTACCGGCCTGAAACGCTACAGCGAAATCACGCTGGATACGGGAGAAGAGCAGAAAGAACCGGAAGAGCTTGCTGTCATTGAAGAGGAAGAAGACGTTGTAACAATGGAAGAAGAGCTGCCGGAAGAGGATTTGGAACTGGCAGAAAGTGAAGAAGAATAAATACAAAGAAGATCCTCTGCTGTTTTCGGACAGCAGAGGGTCTTTTGTACTTTCCGGATGTTGCGGAAAGTACAGGAAATTAAGAGAAAAATACAGACAAAGGAACATTTCATGGTATAATTTGATATAATTATGATGTAGGTGTTAATAACCATGCGGAACAGCGGAGCGGTGCAGTTTCGTAGAAAGGCGCAAAGGTGAACGATCATGGATAGGGATCTGCCGGTATCTGTATGGCCGGATTGGAAAATTGTTGAGAAGATTGGAGAGGGATCCTTCGGCAAGGTATATAAGGCGCAGCGGATGGAACGGGATAAAGCATTTTATTCTGCAATCAAGATTATTACCATTCCTGCGAACCAGGGTGAATTGAAAAGCATACAATCGGAAATGCCTGGGGATCAGTCTGTAAGGGAATACTTTCAGAATCTGGTAGATGACTGCATCCAGGAAGTAAGCACGATGGAATACTTTAGAGGAAATTCCCATGTGGTTGCTGTTGAAGATTATAAAGTAGTGGAATACCTGGATACCATTGGATGGGATATTTATATCCGTATGGAGTATCTTACCAGTTTCCTGGAGTACTGCCAGGGAAAACAGATGGAAGAAAAGGAAGTGATCCAGCTTGGTATAGATCTGTGCAAGGCGCTGGAGTATTGCCAGAAGCTGAATATTATTCATCGGGATATTAAGCCGGAGAATATATTTGTATCCAGATTCGGGGAATTTAAGCTGGGGGATTTCGGGATTGCCAGAGAACTGGAAAGAACGATGAGTACACTTTCCAAGAAGGGAACATATTCTTATATGGCACCTGAGATGTATAAAGGCGAAAAATATGACAGCCGTGTGGATATTTATTCTCTTGGAATTATGCTGTATAAATTAAGAAATAAAAACAGGCTTCCGTTTATAAGTCTGGAGAAACAGTTGATTACATACCGTGATAAAGAAAATGCCCTTACCAGAAGAATGTCTGGAGAGCAGATTCCTGTACCTGCTGATGCAGGTGAAGAACTGGCCAGGGTAATCCTGAAGGCGTGTGCGTATGATCGTGAGGAACGTTATTCTGATGCCGCACAATTCAGGCAGGCTCTGGAAGACATCAAATATCAGAGGTGGTCAGAACCGGAAGGTGGGAAGAAACAGGTACAAAAGGAGCCTCCGGCATCCAAACCTGTTCAGAAACTGGAGTATTCCAGGGAAACGGAAATCCCGGATGAAGTGAAGCAGCAGGTAATGGCAAATGCTCAGAAAGTCAGGCAGCCGAAGACCGCCAGACAGTCCCAGGCTGCCAGAAAGAAGCAGGGAGGCAAGCAGACCCAGACCACAGGTGCCCTGCAGCAGAATAAACCTCAGAAGGCTGCTGCACAGATGCAGGGAGCAAGGCAGCAGCCACAGAATTCAGGCGGCAGCAGCTCTTTGAAACCAAGACAGAATCCCAGGGATACTCTGAAAAAGAAAAAACAGGGCAGTATGAAAGGCCTGATCGCTGCGGTGATTATTATGGCAATTGCTGTGGTTGCGGTGACATGGATTTTTTTGAATCTGCTTTTGCAGGACAATGAGATTGGTACAGATACGGAGAATCCGGAGGCAGTTTCCGGCGTTTTGTATGGAACCAGTGTGGATGAATCTGAAAAGGAAGGACTGGCAGAGGAACTTTCTGTTATCCGTGAGCATGCAACAACGATCGTGAATGAACTGGATACCTATAACTGGATCGGAACGGAAAGAGATGGTAAGATCAGCTATCTGGATACGAAGGGTGAGGTGAAAAAAGTCCTTATTTTCCCGGATGCATCAGAAGACGGTGTATATGAGGAATATTATTACTGGGATGGAGAACTGTTTTTTGCCTATATATGGAAAGACAGCAGTGTGGATTCCGATCTGAAGGATGGTGAGGTAAGTGCCAATTATTATTACTACAAAGACGGAGAACTGATCCGGTGGATAGATGAGGAAAATATCTGTCACGATTATGAAACGGAAAATGAAAAATACAATGAACTTGGAGTAATATACTTAAAGCGGTCAATACAATATACTGCAGAATTTGTGAAAGCAGATGGTGAGGTGTAAGATGCCGTATCAGATTGAATATGCGTACACCAGTCATATTGGAAATGTACGCGGTAATAATGAAGATAATTTCTGGTGCTGCGGAGAGACCATGGATGCTGAAAATCAGGGGACAACAGGTGTGATCGTGGGAAAAGCAGCACAATCCCAAACTCCTCTTCTGGCTGTTTTTGACGGAATGGGGGGAGAAAGCTGCGGAGAGATTGCCGCATATCTTGCTGCAGACGCCTGCGGAAAGCATTATCAGGAATTTCGGACAGGACTTCGGAGACAGCCGGAGCAGTTTCTGGAAGAAATATGCAGAAACATGAATCATGCTGTTTGTAAGTACAGTGCAGAAAACCGAATCAGGACGATGGGAACGACCGCGGCGATGCTGGCTGTAGGTGAAGATGCTGTTTATGCCTGTAATGTAGGGGACAGCCGGCTTTATCAGTTTGATGAGAGCGGGTTCCGTCAGATATCTACGGACCATGTACTAAAAGGCGGGCCTTTTGGAAAAGCACCTTTAACACAATATGTGGGAGTCCCTGAGGAGCATATGGGCATTGAGCCATATATCTGCCAACTGGAATGCAGGCTCGGGATGCGGTATTTACTTTGCTCAGACGGAATGACAGATATGCTGTCCGACGGAGAAATCGCAGATATTTTGACAAGGGAGATTTCGGTACGCGAAGCAGTGGAAATCCTTCTGGAGCGCACCTTGATGAAGGGCGGCAGAGATAACGTTACTATTATTTTGTGCGAAGTGAAAGAAACAGAACAGAAGAACCGTCTGTTTCAATGGTTTGAGAATAAAAGAAAGCAATATGGGGGACGGCAGAATGAAAAATCGGATGAAGGATCTGGACTTTGAGCAGACGGTCGCATTTGACACTGTTCAGGATTATGAATTTACGAGGCGTGCAGCCCAGCGATTTCGTCAGGTTGTCAGCCTGGATGATTTTGAGGATGAAGATGCGGATGTGATCTTTCACTACCTTTATAAGGAGATGGAATTGGTATCCTTCGGGGATCATCTGAAACGCTATGTTTACGAAAGAGCAGGACTGGAAGAACCATTTCATGAGGTTCCCAAAGAAGTATACAGGGATATTGTGGTGGATTCCTTCCAGGAAACCTGTACTCCTAAATCTATGAAGCCCACCTCCGCCAAACTTTCGTCCCTGGTAAATAACTGGCTGTCCCAGGCGTCAGTGAAGAGGGAGACTGTTTTTTTGCTGGGGTTTGGATTGCGTATGAGTGTGGAGGATGTGTCAGACTTTTTGACCAGAGTGCTCAGAGAGCAGGATTTTGACTTCCGGAATCCGGATGAGGTGATCTACTGGTATTGTTACTGCAATCACCTTGGTTACTACAAAGCAGAGGAATGCAGGGAAAAATATGCAGCACTTGAGCCGGATCAGGGAAGCAGGGAAGAAGCGATGATCTATGCGGGAGGACTGTGCCTGGATACAGAGGAGCGGCTTTTTAAATATCTTGCCCATGTGAAGGCAGGGATAGATGATCCGATGTCTGAAAAAAGCCAGGCGTTCCAGGAATTTCAAAAGCTTCTTCAGCGTGCCAGGGAAATTATTGCAGCTATGTACCAGAAGGATGAAGAAGAGAAGAAGAGAGGAAAAGTCTGGAAGCCTTCCGATATTTCTGCGTCAGACCTGGAAAAGGTGATCTGCAGTGGAATTCCTGTCAATAAAATGGGAAATTTAAAAAAGATGTCTGCTTCTATTTTGGCGAAACATTTTAGCCAGAAGCGTTTCAGCCGTCAGAGGATCACAAGTATTATGAATCATAAGTTTCCTGTGGAGAGATTTGACCTGATCACACTGGAATTTTTCATTGTATCACAGGAAATGGAAGATGAGGATCCTTATCTGCGGTACCGGCACTTTCTGGAGGAAATTCAGGGAATCCTGGAAAAATGCGGAATGAGCGAGATTTATATTGTAAATCCATATGAATGTTTCCTGTTGATGTGCCTTCTGACGGACTGTCCGCTGGCCGTGTTTGCGGAGATTTGGGAGATGTCCTATGAGGAACCGGAAGAAGAAATGTAAGGGAATATAGAAACTGCCCCGGACGGGTGCTCTTACCTGATGAGATAAGAGCCTGTCCGGGGCAGTTTTTTCAGGCTATTCGTTGTAGTAACCGTAAATCAGCCGAGTATTTTGTGCAATGGAAGACTGGGCAGCAGCCGTATCTGTAAGGTTTTCAGACATAAAACATACAACCAGGTCGATTCCTTTGGCAGTGTCAAAGATAATTCCGGCATCGTTTTCCACGTTGGATAATTCACCGGTTTTATTGGCAGTATGCACACCTTCCGGAAGCTGGGCCGGAATCTTGTTGGTACGCTCCTGAAGCTTCAGAAGATAATACATGGAATCTGCATGGGAAAGGGAGGCATTGGAAGCGGTTCCCTTGTTAATTTCATAAACCTCTTTCATAAATCTGCCGCAATCCTGTACAGAAGTGTAATTGTCACCATTTTCATTGCTCTGTAGAAGCATGCGCCCCATGGAGGTATCTGTGTAGCCATGATTTTTGCAGAACTGGTTTACCATGGTCATACCGTTGGCATTGTCTCCGCTTCCAAGCCAGTTGACTAATGTGTTAGCGGCATCATTGTCGCTGACCGTAATCATGGAGCGGAGGTTCGCATCCAGCGTTTCCTTTCCATGAAGCTGAGCCAGGGAATCATAATTCTCGTAAACAGTTCCCATAATAAAAAGCTTGATCAGGCTGGCAGCCTGCATCCTTCCTCCGCCGATGGTGCCTTCGGAACCTTTCATCAGATTGCATACATATACGGACCAGCTGCCGTTATTCTGAGGAAGCAGGGGCTCAATCTGTATAAGAAGAGCGTCCATGCTTTCATCTGTATGATTGGTAAAGGTCGAGCTGCCGCTGGAAGGAGAAAGCATCCCCTCCTCCTGGGGTTCCTCTTCAGTGATATCCGGTATCGCGGGCCCCTGGACTTCACCGCTTTTTACGGAAGGTGAGTTTTTTGCGGCTGCAATCTCCTCATCCTGGAGACGGCTTAATTCTGCAGCTTTTTCGCCTAAAACGGAGGCGGAATCAGAAATATCCTTCACAGTCTGACGAAGCTGGGCTACCCTGTCCTGAAGCGTTGTAAGGCGGTTCAGAGACATAAAGGTCAGAACGCCTAAAGCAGCGAGAGAAACTGCAAGAACCGCAATGACAATATAAGGGAAAGAGGAGCGCTTCTGACCGGCTGGCTTGTCAGCAGGCGCCGGATTTGGTATAGCTGTATTTTCTTTAATGTCTGCGTCTTTCTCAATGTCTGCATCTTCCTCAATGTCTGGGCTGCTGTCTTCTGCATCAAATTCTTCCAGTGCGGAAGCAATATCAATCGTTTCCACATCCACGTCATCGCTATCAAAGTCGGCCGGACTCATACCGGTCATTTTTTCCTGTTCTAAATAGTGATCTTTCATTTCAGAAAATCCTTTCTTAAAGACAAATATCAGCAAGTGTCCGGAACCCCGGAGGATATATGGGGATTATCCGAAGTAAGCATCAATTCCGTCTGCAATTCCTGACACCATTGTATCCTGAAAAGCAGCATCATTCATCTGCGTATCGTCATGCTGATTGGTCATAAAGCCCATCTCCAGAATAGTTACCGGGACTGTGCTCCAGTTTATGCCTGTCATGTTATCATAATATTGTACACCAAGATTCTGAAATCCTGTAACCTCACAATAACTGTCCAGAATGCACCGGGAAAGCCTGGTGGATTCTTCAGAAAGCTGAGAAACATAAGGGTTACTGGAAGAAGGGGCCATAGCAAGGGCACCGGATGCCGTATGGGAGTCATCCCCGTTGGCGTGAATGCGGACGTAGATTTCTGCACCGTTTGCTGCGGCATATTCTGCCCGTTCTTTATTGCTGATGGCAGTGTCATTATCTGTCCGGGTCAGAACCACCTGATAACCCCGCTGCTCCAACACATCCCGAAGCTTCAGGGAAATATCCAGATTCAGCTGATATTCCGGAACTCCGGAATAAGTACCTTCGGTTCCTGTGGTTGCCCTGGCCTTCATTTCGGAAGAACCGGGGCCAATAGGTTCCAAATCGCTCATATCCACGTGATAACTCTGGTGTCCCGGGTCAATCCCGATGATATGCCCATTGGAAGCGCCGGAATCTGTGTCTTCATCAGAGGAAAAGACGCTGGAATTATCCTCCGGATGATCGAGAACCTCCTCACTCTGGAACACAGAAGGCTTATTTATGTCAGCATCTTCAGAGCCCGGCGCCCGCTCCTGAACAGGTTTCTTTTGGGAACCCTGCCGTTCCAGGGCAGACTCCTTTTCCTGAACTGCTGTGGTATAAAATTCCTCATTCTCTTTTATTTCCTGCTGCTTTTTTTCAACTTGCGCCATAGTGTCCGTTAGGTCTTTTTCTGCAGCGACAATCCGCTGATAAGTATGATATCCGAAGAAAAAGAGGGAACCAATGCACAAAAGCCCTGTAAAAAACAGAAGGAACGAAATCAGGCCTGGTTTTCTTTGCATAGAAAAATCCTTTCTATAAATAATGATTGACTGTTATTTTTTATTATAATGAAGCGGTTTCCAAAAAGCAACCCTGTTCAGACGTCAGATAAAAAATTAAATGAACTCTGAAAAAAATCCGGTAAAATCCCTTGACAGCCGCATTTTTACAGGATATAATGAGCAAGCGTGCAGAGAAAACGCCTATTTTTTTGTGCGCCATAATACAGCAATAGCAACCGCACAACCCCATAGGGCACTATGGAGAATAAATCGGGAGGTGAAATGGAATGCCAACATTCAACCAGTTAGTTAGAAAAGGACGCCAGACAGCTGTTAAGAAATCCACAGCACCGGCTCTGCAGAAAACCTACAACTCTTTAAGAAAGAAAGCAGTAGAGCAGTCTGCACCGCAGAAACGTGGTGTTTGTACCGCAGTAAAAACTGCTACCCCTAAGAAGCCTAACTCTGCTCTTAGAAAGATCGCCAGAGTTCGTCTTTCCAACGGGATCGAAGTAACAAGCTATATTCCAGGAGAAGGACATAACCTTCAGGAGCACAGCGTTGTTCTTATCCGTGGTGGAAGGGTTAAGGACTTACCTGGTACCAGATACCACATCATCAGAGGTACACTGGATACCGCAGGTGTTGCTAACAGAAAACAGGCTCGTTCCAAATACGGAGCTAAGAGACCTAAAGTTAAAAAATAATGCAGATTTTGCAGCATAGCGGAAACTTCGCTGTGCAGAGTAGAATTAAGATTCTGAATCATTCGAGATATCACGATTAACTATAAATTTGTACGGTATTCCATATACCCTGTCGGTTGCGGGTTTAAATATAGGACTTTGCCAGTGCGAACACCTTAGTTTTTGAAGTGAGTACCGATGATTTAATCATTTTGATTAAGGAGGGAAGTAACGTGCCACGTAAAGGACATACTCAGAAAAGAGAAGTTCTGGCAGACCCGATGTACAACAGCAAAGTGGTTACCAAACTTATCAATAACATTATGTTAGACGGTAAGAAAGGTGTCGCTCAGAAGATTGTATACGGTGCATTCGCCAGAGTAGAAGAAAAAGCTGGTAAACCAGCACTTGAAGTATTTGAAGAGGCTATGAACAATATCATGCCGCTTCTGGAAGTAAAAGCAAGACGTATCGGCGGTGCTACTTACCAGGTTCCCATCGAGGTAAGAGCTGACAGACGTCAGGCGCTGGCTCTTCGCTGGCTCACCATGTTTTCTCGTAAAAGAGGCGAGAAGACCATGGAGGAAAGACTGGCTAACGAGCTTATGGATGCAATGAATAATACAGGCGCATCTGTCAAGAGAAAAGAAGACATGCATAAGATGGCTGAAGCAAATAAGGCATTTGCTCACTATCGCTTCTAATAGAGGAGGAATATCCATTGGCTGGAAGAGAATATCCATTAGATAGAACCAGAAATATCGGTATCATGGCGCATATCGATGCTGGTAAAACTACAACAACAGAGCGTATTCTTTACTATACCGGCGTTAACTACAAGATTGGTGATACCCATGAAGGTACTGCTACCATGGACTGGATGGAACAGGAGCAGGAACGTGGTATTACAATCACATCAGCAGCTACAACATGTCATTGGACACTGCAGGAAAACTGTAAAGCAAAACCGGGTGCTTTAGAGCATCGTATCAATATCATTGATACTCCAGGACACGTTGACTTTACTGTTGAGGTAGAGCGTTCCCTTCGCGTATTAGACGGAGCTGTCGGTGTATTCTGCGCTAAAGGTGGTGTTGAACCACAGTCTGAAAATGTATGGCGTCAGGCTGACACATACAATGTACCGAGAATGGCATTCATCAATAAGATGGATATTCTTGGTGCTGATTTCTACGGCGCAGTAGAACAGATCAAAACCAGATTAGGTAAGAATGCGATCTGCATTCAGTTACCAATTGGTAAAGAAGATGAGTTTAAAGGTATCATTGACCTGTTTGAGATGAAAGCTTATATCTACAATGATGAAAAGGGCGATGATATTTCAATTGTTGATATTCCGGAAGAGATGGCAGACGATGCAGAACTGTATCGTACAGAGCTTGTAGAGAAAATCTGCGAACTTGATGACGATCTGATGATGGAATATCTTGATGGTGCAGAACCATCTGTAGATGCATTAAAAGCAGTTCTGAGAAAAGCAACATGTGAATGTGCTGCTGTTCCGGTTTGCTGCGGTACTGCATACAGAAATAAAGGTGTTCAGAAGCTTCTGGATGCAATTATTGAATATATGCCGTCTCCATTGGATGTACCGGCTATCAAAGGTGAAGACCTTGACGGTAATGAAGTGGAGAGACATTCTTCTGATGAAGAGCCGTTTTCTGCTCTTGCATTTAAGATCATGGCTGACCCGTTTGTTGGTAAACTTGCATTCTTCCGTGTATATTCCGGTACAATGAACTCCGGTTCTTATGTACTGAATTCTACAAAGGGCAAGAAAGAGCGTGTAGGACGTATCCTTCAGATGCATGCCAACAAGAGACAGGAGCTTGATAAAGTTTACTCTGGTGATATTGCTGCTGCTGTAGGCTTTAAAGTTACAGGTACAGGTGATACGATCTGTGATGAACAGCATCCGGTAATCCTGGAATCCATGGAATTCCCGGAACCGGTTATCGAGTTGGCAATTGAGCCTAAGACAAAGGCCGGACAGGGCAAATTGGGTGAAGCTCTTGTGAAGCTTGCAGAAGAAGACCCGACCTTCCGTGCTCATACAAACCAGGAAACAGGACAGACCATTATTGCCGGTATGGGTGAGCTCCATCTGGAAATCATCGTTGACCGTCTCCTTCGTGAATTCAAGGTAGAGGCAAACGTTGGTGCTCCTCAGGTTGCTTACAAAGAAACAATCACCAAGAATGTTGACGTAGACAGCAAATACGCAAAACAGTCCGGTGGTCGTGGACAGTATGGTCACTGTAAAGTTAAATTCGAGCCTATGGATGCCAACGGTGAAGAACTGTACAAGTTTGAATCCACAGTTGTCGGCGGTGCTATTCCGAAGGAATATATCCCGGCAGTAGGCGAAGGTATCGAAGAAGCTATGAAGGCCGGTGTTCTTGGCGGTTATCCGGTAGTCGGCGTACACGCTAACGTATACGATGGTTCTTACCATGAAGTCGACTCTTCCGAAATGGCATTCCACATTGCAGGTTCTCTTGCATTTAAGGATGCTATGCGTAAGGCAGCTCCGATACTTCTTGAGCCGATCATGAGAGTCGAGGTTACTACTCCGGAAGACTATATGGGTGATGTTATTGGTGACATCAACTCCCGTCGTGGACGTATTGAAGGTATGGATGACATCGGCGGCGGCAAGATGATCCGTGGATTTGTTCCGCTTTCCGAAATGTTCGGATATGCAACAGACCTGCGTTCCAGAACTCAGGGCCGTGGTAACTACTCTATGTTCTTTGAGAAATACGAGCCGGTTCCGAAGTCCGTACAGGAAAAGATTCTTTCCAAGAAAGACTGATCCGGGGATGCTTCATAGTATAATTTTATAAGAAATACTTGCAAATATCCTTGATTTGCAATATAATCAAGGATAGCAAGTTTAAAACGAAAATAAGACGCTCTGATGGAAAGAGCAAAGTTTTAAGGAGGACATTTAAAATGGCAAAGGCTAAGTTTGACAGAACCAAAACGCATTGTAATATCGGTACCATTGGACATGTAGACCATGGTAAAACAACCTTAACAGCAGCTATCACTAAAGTTCTTGCTGAAAGAGTTGCTGGTAACTCAGCTACAGATTTCGAGAACATTGATAAAGCTCCGGAAGAAAGAGAGCGTGGTATCACAATCTCTACTGCACACGTTGAGTATAGTACAGAGCACAGACATTACGCACACGTTGACTGCCCAGGACATGCTGACTATGTAAAGAACATGATCACAGGTGCTGCACAGATGGATGGTGCTATCCTTGTTGTTGCTGCTACTGACGGTGTTATGGCTCAGACAAAAGAGCACATCCTTCTGTCCCGTCAGGTAGGTGTACCTTATATCGTTGTATTCCTGAACAAATGCGATATGGTTGATGACGAAGAGCTTCTTGAACTGGTTGAGATGGAAGTTACCGAGCAGCTGGAAGAGTACGGATTCAATGATTGCCCAATCATCAAAGGTTCCGCACTGAAAGCTCTGGAAGATCCGAACAGCGAATGGGGCGACAAGATCATGGAACTGATGGATACCGTAGATTCCTATATTCCGGATCCGCAGCGTGACACTGATAAACCTTTCGTTATGCCAGTTGAGGACGTATTCTCCATCACAGGACGTGGTACAGTTGCTACAGGCCGTGTAGAGGCTGGTACTCTTCATATCCAGGAAGAAGTTGAAATCGTTGGTATTAAAGAAGAAAAACGTAAAGTAGTTGTAACCGGTATCGAAATGTTCCGTAAACTTCTTGACGAAGCTCAGGCTGGTGATAACATCGGTGCTCTTCTTCGTGGTGTTCAGAGAACTGAAATCGAAAGAGGTCAGGTTCTTTGCAAACCGGGAACACTTAACTGCCATACCAAATTCACAGCTCAGGTTTACGTTCTGACAAAAGACGAGGGTGGCCGTCATACACCATTCTTCAACAACTATCGTCCGCAGTTCTACTTCAGAACAACAGACGTAACAGGTGTTTGCAACCTTCCGGAAGGAACAGAAATGTGCATGCCTGGAGATAACATCGAAATGACAATCGAACTGATTCACCCAATCGCTATGGATCAGGGTCTTACTTTCGCTATCCGTGAAGGTGGACGTACTGTAGGATCAGGACGTGTTGCTACAATCATCGAGTAATCATATATTCGAATATAAAATGGTATCTTAGATACCACTATGTCCAAGCATAAGATACCCCAGAAACCTTGTGTTTCTGGGGTTTTTCTGTTGTCTGGGAATAGAAAATAGAGAGAATTATTTACGATAAGCAGAGTGTAAAAATTTATTTACGGACAGAGAAACAGCCACTTCAGTTTCCTAAAGTGGCTACAGTTTGGCTACATTTTTATCACAATGGCTACATATATAATTATTTCTTCTATGAAATCATATCTGAGGAATCCTCACAGTGATACCGGAAGTTCCTTTACGGATTACAAGGTTACTGTCTATCAGAGATTGTTTAATCTCATCTATCGTTTTTTCCAGATCTTCCAGTTCTTTTTTTTGCTTTTCATCCATACAGCCTGATTGATACTTTTCCAGCGCAGTGTTTAGGAGTTCTTTTGTTTCCAGATATTTGCATAATCGCTTATTTAGTTCTTTATTATCAAAAGAGATTCTGACCGAAGATGGAATATAAGATCCGTCTTCCTTTTTATCTGCAGATATATTCATATCAATTTCATCATCCATTTTAAACAGTAGAGAGAGAACATCTGAAACAGTGGATATATCCAGATCCAGAAAAACATTGATGCTGATTCCAAGAGCATTTGATATTTTCAGGAGTTGTTCCGGTTTTGGATTACGGATACCGAGTTCATATTTTTTTATGGTGGCATAGTGAATGCCGGATAATTCCCCAAGGGTTTCCTGCGACATTCCTCGAAGATTTCTATAATATCTTATTTTTTCCCCTGTAGTCATGGCTGCATCTCCTTTCAATGACAGGTACACATTTGTATTCTATCATAGAATGATTGGTTTGTGTGAAAAAAATAAAAACAATAGAACTACTTGACGGACACAAATGAGTACTATATAATAACGATACAAAGTACACATATGAGTACTAAAGAAAGGGGAGATGAATAATGGCAAGAAGAGAAACAATGGTATATGCAGATGAAGTGGCAACTACTCTTGGTGTAGCAAAAGAAACTGCATATAAGATTATCAAAGGTTTAAACGATAACCTAAGAGAAAAGGGCTATGTAACGGTATCTGGAAGATTGCCGAGGCGCTATTGGGAAGAAAAATTCTATGGCGGTGCCGAAGCATTATATGGGGAAGAAGAATAGATAACTCGTGTACCTAAATAAGTGTACCCGAAGTACCCGAACAGAGGGAAATGACTGTTGGGGGACAGTATAACTTGTGTACTTTCCCCATAGTACCCGAAGTACCCGAACAGAAAGGGGATGATGTATCATTGTTCATGAATTAACTGAAAGGAGCATGGACAATGAAAGTAGTAACATTTGAAACATCAG
>JAETNR010000104.1 GCA_021772055.1 Blautia sp.
TACATAGTGGCCTCCTTTTGTATGCGGTAATCCCTGTTACCATTGTTCTTGTTCAAACTTTAGTATACAGGTAAATCCACGTTGCTACAAATGTGAGGTCACTTCATATTATCTAAATTTCCATCTGCTGCGTTGTCGTCAATCGACGATGCCACCGCATCGCCTCATTCCTCCGCCTTGCAGGCTGAAAATTTATCCTGCGTGAAAGGTACGGTTAATTAATGTGGGTGATACTAGGTGCTTGGCGACGGAATTTCAGTTGCGGAAGGTATACTTAAATGCTATGATGAAATGGAAGCCAGATTGGCAAATATGAGCATTGCCATATGGAAAAGAAATTAAGGGGAATCAGAAGCAGAGAGGCGGCATTTTTGAAAAGGAGAAAATGAATCATGCAATATGCCAGGAAATTAAGAAAAGGGGACAAGGTAGCGATTGTCAGCCTGTCAAGCGGTATGCTGGGCGAAGAATTCTGCAGCCATAATATTGAAATTGGAGTAAAAAGGCTGAAAGAATATGGACTGGAGCCTGTATTTACACCGAATGCTTTAAAAGGAATCGACTATTTAAAGGAACATCCCGAAGCACGGGCAATGGATTTGAAAGAGGCTTTTGCAGATGATTCTATTGCCGGGATTATCTGTGCAATCGGCGGCGATGATACATACAGACTCCTGCCTTATTTGATGGAAGACAGAGAATTCATTGAGAGTGTAGAAAAACATCCGAAATTATTTACGGGTTTTTCGGATACTACAATCAATCATCTCATGTTTTATAAACTTGGCTTATCTACGTATTATGGCCCATGCTTTATTTGTGATCTGGGAGAAATCGCCGATGAGATGCTGCCCTACAGTAAAAAAGCATTTGAAAGCTATTTCGAAGGAAATGAATCCGGTGACATTACATCCAGTGAGATATGGTATGAAGAAAGAAAGGATTTCTCCAGAGCCGCAATGGGGACAGAACGGATCGCACATAAGGAAGAGAGAGGATTTGAACTTCTCCAGGGGAGTGAAACCTTTCAGGGCGAGCTGTTAGGAGGCTGTCTGGAAAGCCTCTGCGATATTTTGACAATAAACAGATATAAAGATGAAAAAGACATCTGCGAAAAATACAGTTTGTTTCCGGACAAAGAAGAGTGGAGAGGAAAAGTTTTGTTTATCGAAACATGCGAAGAAAAGCCTGTTCCGGAACTTTTCCAAAAGGAATTAACTGCACTTAAGGAGAAAGGGGTATTTGATGTCATTAACGGTGTCCTGGTGGGAAAACCGCAGGATGAGGCTTATTATGAGGAATATAAATCGATTCTTATAAAAGTGATCGACAATGAGAAGCTTCCGGTCGTTTATAATGTGAACTTCGGACATGCCACACCGAGATGTGCACTGCAGTATGGCGCTGCGGCAAGGGTGGATATGAAGGAGAAGAAGATTTATCTTGGAACGCAGGGAGTACGATGAATCGGACTTGCTGCTGAACCGGAAATTCTGGAATATAGGAACATGCGATATGCAGCAATGAAATAAACTGGATTGGTGGAGTGAGATGATAAGAAGAGCCGGAAAAAATGATTGGGATGAAGTGATGGACATATGGCTTAACGCAAATATTGAGGCACATTCTTTTATTGATGAAGATTATTGGAGAGGTAATTTTGACTCTGTCAGAGAAATAATCCCAAAAGCGGAAGTATTTGTATCGGAAAACAATGGACAGGTGAATGGGTTCATCGGTTTGTCAGATGACTATATTGAGGGAATTTTTGTGAAGTCATCGGAACGATCGAAAGGAATAGGAACGGAGCTTCTTTGCGCTGCGAAGGATGAAAAGGATGTATTAAGTCTGAGTGTCTATAAGAAAAATACAAAGGCAGTACTGTTTTATCAGAAGGCAGATTTTGAGATAACGGAACAGAGAACAGATGAAAATACATTGGAGGAAGAATACACGATGGCATGGCACCGCTGATTTGGCGGGAAAGAGTGAAGGCATTGCTGATTTTTGACGGTCAGCAATGCCTTTTTACAGCTTTATTTATTTGGACTCGTGCTCCTGAAAATAATACCGGAATGCTTTTGCAATATATTGCGAAGCCCCGGCCCCATATTTCTGGTCATTTACTGCCTTTACTAAATCATGGGAGTAGCTTTCCATAAGGATCTCCCAGAAGTCTGCTCCCAGGCTGAGACAGGGAGAAGTTTTCTGTGTAAATTCGATGATTTCTTTGACGATAGCCTGAATTTCTTCGGAACTCACGTCTTTTTTCATGTCAGAAGTCAGCCTGGAATACAGGCTGTTACTTTTTTGAATCGCGTCCTGATTGTTTATCTGATGTTTTTCCATAATTTCGGAAAAGTGCTCCAGATTATATTTCATGGCTTCCGTATATTTTTCCACGCTTCCGAATTGTTTAATCGCAAGTTTGGCTACTTCGGATTCGTCATCTTTTATTTTCCGGATGAACAGATCGAAATTTTCCACACTTCCCCAGTGCCTGATAATATCCTCTGTGCTGCTGCTTTTAAAACTCTCTAATGCCTGAATGTAATCAGACAGGTCAAATTCTTTGAAACTCATACATGGTTCTCCCTTCTCTAAACGGCTGAGAAGCTGTATAAGCCGGCTGGTCCGATTAAGCTTCAGGAGAAGCAGCTCTTTTTGCTTTTTGAAAGCCTTCATTCGATCAAAGTCCGGTTTCTCAAGAATTTCTTTGATTTCTTTTAATTTGAATCCCAGTTCCTTAAAGAACAATATTTGCTGCAGCTTTTGTAAGGCTTCCTCATCATATAAACGATAGCCGGATGGTGTCAGCCCGCTTGGCTTTAACAGTCCGATCTCATCATAGTATTGTAATGTACGGGTGCTTACACCTGTGAATTCTGCAACCTGGCTTATACTGTGCATTCTTATCAGCTCCTTAAATTCGTGAAGAAACAAGACAGGGATTGCCGGCGAATATCTATTTTGTTCCTTTAAGAGAAGTATATCGTATCACGCTGCGTGAGAGTCAAGAGTCTGTGCAGGAATTTTTTTTAAATTTAAAAGCTGCGATGTCCGGAAATAAAAAAGCTGGAATCAATCATCTGTTGATTGATCCAGCTTTCCGATATTTTACCCCAAATTTCGTGGAGTACGCTACTCCATGTATCTTACTGTAGCACTTTTTGAGCAGAAATTCAACAGTAATTTTACGAAATTGGTGTTAATTAAAAGTTTCGTTATTTTTCACACGCCACTATCCCGAGACATACAAGCCAAAATTCCATTGCCGAAGGCAATTTGGAATGAATTTTGGCTCGTTACTGGGAACGGAGTGAACAGTAGCGAAGTTTCGTTTCCGGCTTTTTCCACATCAAAGGCTGATCAGGGCGGCGGATATTTAATCCGCAAATCGTTAAGCACTTTTTTTCGCCGTCAAAAGTGCCGTCAGAGGCATAGTTTTTTATGGAAACGGCAAATGCTATGATAGGAATGCATCAATTCACCCGGAACAGGAGGTAGAATATGGGTAAAAAAGGAGAAAATATTTATAAGCGAAAGGACGGACGGTGGGAAGCGCGGTATAGCAAAGGACATCGCCCTGACGGCGGAATCCGGTACGGATATTGTTATGGACGGACTTACCACGAAGCGAAGGAAAAGGTCACGCAGGCGAAGGCTGCGGTTCTGAACCATCAGCCATTGTGGGAAAAAAGCCGGAGAAAGCGTTTTGAAGTTTATTGTGATGAATGGCTTCGCCTGAAGCGCAGCAACGTAAAGAAGTCTACTTTTAACAAGTACGAAACAATCCTTGAGAAGCATATTAAACCCGGATTAGGGGAATATTTTTCTGATACCTTATCAGATATGCTGATAGAGCAATTCAGCTATGATCTGCTGCATGAAGAGATGCTTTCAGCCAAAACAGTTCGGGATATTCTGGTAACGCTTCATTCTATACTGGAGTATGCAAAAAGGCAGAATCCTTTTATGGAATCGGTCACAATTGTTTATCCCAAAGAAAATCCCAGGGAAATGCGTGTTTTAAGCTGCGATGAGCAAAAGCGATTCACGGATTATCTTCTTAAGGATATGGATGAATGCAGGTTCGGAGTTCTCCTGGCTTTGCTGACGGGGCTCAGAATCGGTGAGGTATGTGCCTTGAAATGGGAAAATATTTCGGTAAAGAACCGAACGATCCTTGTAAAACAGACCATGCAGCGGATGAAAAATGCGGACAGTACAGGAACGCACAAAACGCGGATCGTACTCAGTACACCGAAGAGCAATACTTCAGCGAGGGTGATTCCATTGAGTAATTATGCAGCAGGACTTTGCGAAAAATGGCAGTCTCCCAATCCGAAAGCCTATATTCTGACAGGAGAAGCGGAAAAATATCTGGAACCGCGCACACTGCAGAACCGCATGAAACGGTATACGAAAGAATGTGGCTTGGAAGGGGTGCATTTTCATACGCTTCGTCGTAGCTTTGCAACCAGGTGTGTGGAAGTTGGTTTTGAGCTTAAAAGCCTTTCTGAAATACTGGGCCATTCCAGCACAAAGATTACTCTGGAATGCTATGTTCATTCTTCTATGGAACTGAAGCGGGAAAATATGGAGAAGTTATCCGAAAAGTTAAATTATACGCCGTCATAAACCGCCGTCACAGTTAAGAAAGATTACTGGTTTCCAGCCGCTGCTATTCATATTTCACGGAGTAGCGTACTCTGCGAAAACCAAAAACGCAGAGAAACCTGCGAAATGTATGGGAGCTAATGAAAATAGGAGGTTTGAGGTATGATACATAATCAATCATCAGGGAAAAGCAGATTGATAAAGAAAATGATTTCATTTGGAATTGCTTTTCTTATCATCTGCAGCATGATCATTCCTGCTTTTGCGGCAGATGTGGGCAGTGACGGAGAACCGGAGGTCCTGCAGGCCGAGGATACCATGTCCTGGGAAACAGAGAGTCAGGATTTAGGCGAAGAAGAGGACTGGGGAGGAGAAGCGGAACAGTCCGGGAACTCTTCGTGTGAGGGCGGGAAAACGGATTCGGAGACGGATGCCTCCGCAGCACAGGGGGAAACAGAAAAAACGGAAACGGAAGAACCGGCCGGCACTGTGACGCCGCAGCCGGAACCTGCAGTTACCTATCAGTTTTATCTGGATGGGAATCTGTATGGAAGTCAGACGATTCAAAGTGGAGAAATCCTGATGAAACCCGAAGCTCCGGCAGCAGAGGGAAAAGTTTTTGGCGGATGGTATACAACTCCAGATGGAGACGGACAGAAATTTGACTCTTTCGACACGCCATTATCAGGTGAGAATGGGACGGTAATACTTTACGGAAGATGGGAAAAGGAAAGTGAAACAGAAGAAAGCGGACT